>CAZNRD010000033.1:0-31203 GCA_964575425.1 uncultured Anaerolineaceae bacterium
GTCGGCCAGAGACGGACGGGGGCCGGGGGGAGGGGACTTACAGCCCCCTCCCCCCATGCCCCCTCTGACCCCCTTCCCCCCTCCTTCCGTAAGCGGCGGTTGACGTAGACTTTGAGCTCGCAGCTTCGATCCGCCGCGCCAGTGCCGAATCGTCTCGCGCGGCCCTCAGTGCCTGGCACCTGATAGAACACCCTGCTCCAATCAGGGGCGGCGGATGGGGCCATCCTGTGGTCGCCCCACCAACCGCCGCTTGCGGGGGTGGGGGTTGGGGGACCGGGGGTAAGGGGGAGGGGAGTGTACGCCCCTTCCCCTGACCCCCGGAGGTCTTGCTGGTCGTTGAACCCCAACCGCTGACTCTGCCACCTATGAAGTGAACGGGGGTTCGGTCCCAGGTTCCGATCGGGCAAGCATACAGCGGCCTGCACGATTGACAGAGACTCCGACCCGGCACGTCCCCTGCTTGGTGGCCCGGTGATAGAATAGCCTTGCCTTTGCCGCGGGATCGGCCGAAACCCGCGCGCAGGCAAGAGACCCGCCGTGAGAGAGCCGAGTGCGCTGGCCGCGAAACGAGCCGCCTATCAGCAGGCGCTGGAGGATGGCGTTCGCCGCATCGTCTCGCGACTGGCGGAGATGCTTGAGGTCCATCGCGCCATCCTCTTTGGTTCCTGCGCCCAGGGACGGCGCGATCTGTGCACCGACATCGATCTCATCGTGGTGATGGACTCGGACCTCGACTTCGTCCAGCGGAGCGCACTTCTGCGGCGGCAGTTTCGTCTGGGGGTCGATCTTGACCTCTTCGTGTACACGCCGCAGGAATTCGAGAGAATGACAGAGGCGGGCTTTGTGCGTCATGCGCTCGGGGCGGGAAAGGTCATCTATGAGAAGAAGTCCTCTTGAGGAAGGGCGGCGCTGGCTCGAGCAGGCGCAGGAGGACCTCCGCTGGGCCGAGGCCCTGGCGGATCAGGGCGCATACCACCTGGCGTGTTTTCTTGCCCAGCAGGTGACCGACAAGGCACTCAACGGTTTCCTCTACGCTCACGGAGAGGAGGTCGTCCTGGGCCATTCCGTCCAGCGCCTGTGCGAGGCCGCTGGCGCGTATCGAAGCGAGTTTCTCCAGATGGGTGAACGCTGGAGCCTGCTCGACAGCTACTACGTCACCGCGCGCTATCCCAACAGCCTGCCAGACAGCATACCGGCCAAGGTGTTGAGGCAGGACGCCGCCAGGCAGGGGGTGCGCCTTGCCGAGGAAGCGGTGGGCTTCGTCCGTAAGGTGCTGACGGCGCAGGTCTGACGACACCGCCTTACGCTGTTTGATTGCCTCAGGCGGCATCCGTGACGGCCCAAGTCTCGATTGTCATCCCCTGCTACAACGAGCGGCGCACCATCGGCCAGGTGCTGGAGGCCATCCGCCGCCAGACGCATCCCCTGCGCCACCTCGAAGTCCAGGTCGCCGACGGCATGTCCACCGACGGGACGCGCCAGGTCATAGCGGACTACGCGCGGGCCCATCCCGACCTCGCGGTGCGCATCGTGGACAACCCGGACCGCAGCATCCCCGCCGCGTTGAACCGCGCCATCGCGAGCGCGCGGGGTCAGGTGATCATCCGAATGGACGCGCACGCGCTGCCGCACCCCGACTACGTCGAGCGCTGTCTGGAGACGCTGGAGCGGACGGGCGCGGCCAACGTCGGTGGAATCTGGGAGATTCACCCAGGTGGCCATGGATGGATCGCGCGGTCCATCGCCGCTGCTGCCGCCCATCCCATGGGTGCAGGTGACGCGCGCTACCGCACGCGAGGCCAGGCCGGCCCGGCAGACACCGTCCCCTTTGGCGCCTTCCACCGCGAGTGGCTCGAACGGGTGGGTGGCTACGACGAGAGTCTGCTGTCGAACGAGGACTACGAGCTGAACGTGCGGCTGCGGCGGGCTGGTGGCGAGATCTGGCTCGAACCGACGATACGGTCGATCTACTTCGCCCGTCCTGGCCTTGGGGCGCTTGCGCGGCAGTACTTCCGGTATGGCTACTGGAAGTCTCAAATGTGGGTCCGCAATGTCGGGAGTCTGCGCTGGCGCCAGGCGCTGCCGCCCCTGTTCGTGGCGGCCACCATCGGGCTGGGACTGCTGGGGCTGCTCTGGGAGCCGGCCTGGGCATTTCTCGGGGTACAATGGGGCGTCTATACGGTGGCCTCATCTCTCTTCGGGGCGGCTGAAGCCCTGCGCAGGCACGACCTAGCCCTGGCTGTGGGTTTCCCGTTGGCGATCTGGACGATGCATCTCTCCTGGGGAAGCGCGTTCCTGTGGAGCTTGATGACCCAGGTTGTGGGGGCGCGGCGTGAACGCCGGAAGCCGTAAGAGCCGCCGCTGGCACTTGCGCCCCTCCGAAAGGCGCCTCCTGCTGATTCTGGGCGACGCCATCGCTGCCTCAGCGGCGGTCGTGGCCGCCCTGGCGCTGTGGGCTCCCTATGACTGGCTGGGCCTTTCGGCCGAGCTGGTGCGGGCGCGGGCCCCGTGGTTTGTCTACCTGCCCCTGCTCTGGGTCCTGCTCATGGTCAACCTGTACGACGTCCACCAGGCGGCGTCGCAGCGGGAAACTGTGCGCGGCGTGCTACTGGCGACAGGAGCCGGGCTGGTGCTCTATGCCGTCGTCTATCTGACCTCGGAGCCGGGGTCGCTTCCGCGGCGCGGCGTGCTGTACTTCCTGGTGGCAGCCTCGCTGTTCACGCTGGGATGGCGTCTGCTCTACATCCGAATCTTCACGGCGCCCGCCTTCCTTCGCCGTGTCCTGGTGGCCGGTGCCGGACTGAGCGGCCGCACGCTGCTGAGCGTGGTGCGGCAAATGTGGCCACAGCCCTTCCACCTCGTCGGCCTGATCGATGACGACCCGGCCAAGCTCGGACAGGAAATCGAGGGGGCGCGCGTTTTCGGCGACAGCGCCAACCTGCCGCGCATCATCGAAGAAGAAGACGTCTCGGAAGTCATCGTGGCCATCACCGGCGAGCTGAACGGAAGCATGTTCCGGGCGCTGCTGGATGCTCAGGAGCACGGCGTGGAAATCACCCGCATGCCGGTGGCCTATGAGGAATTGCTGGGTCGCGTGCCGATCCACCACCTGGAGTCGGATTGGCTGTTGCGTTCCTTCGTCGATGAGGTGCGGGTGAGCGGTCTGTACCTGCTGGCCAAGCGGCTGATGGATATTGCCGGCGCGCTGGCAGGACTGCTGGTGCTGCTCATCGTCTTCCCCTGGGTGGCGCTGGCCATCTTGCTGGAGAGCGGACGGCCGATCCTGATCCTTCAGGAGCGTCTCGGGCAGGGCGGGCGGCCCTACCACGTCGTCAAGCTCCGAACGATGCGAAAGGACGCCGAGGCCGACGGCCAGGCACAGTGGGCCCGGCCGGGCGACCCGCGCATGACCCGCGTCGGAGCCATCCTGCGCCGCACCCATCTCGACGAGTTCCCGCAGTTCTGGAACGTGCTCAAGGGCGATATGAGCCTGGTCGGCCCGCGCCCCGAACGACCCGAGCTCGTCCCCGCGTTGGAGAAGCACATCCCCTTCTATCGGGCGAGGCTGCTCGTCAAACCCGGCATCTCCGGCTGGGCCCAGGTCAACTACGGCAAGGGCGCTTCGGTCGAAGGCTCGGCCGAGAAGCTCGAATACGACCTGTACTACATCAAGCACCGCAGTCTGTGGCTGGACCTGTGGATCATCCTGCGCACCATCGGCAGCGTGCGGGGAGTGTGAGGATGACGGCGGCCCTGGTCACTGGCGGTGCCGGCTTCATCGGCTCTCACCTGGTAGAAGCCCTGGTTCGTCAGGGCGTACGGGTCCGCGTGCTCGATAACCTCTCGACCGGTCGCCGCGAACACCTGGCGGGCCTCGATGTCGAATGGTTCGTCGCCGACGTGCGGAATTCGGAGGAAGTCCGCCGCGCCACTTGGGGCGCGGAACATGTCTTTCATCTCGCAGCCATGATCTCCGTGGCTGAGACGATGAGCGATCCTCTGGCCTGTTACGCCGTCAACCTCATTGGGTCGTTGCACGTCCTGGAGAGTGCCCGAGCCGCCGGCGTGAAGCGGGTGGTGCTGGCGTCGTCGGCTGCTGTCTATGGTGATGCTGGAGGGAAGGTGGCCGAAGCCAGCACGACGCGGCCGCGCTCTCCGTACGGCGCCTCGAAGCTGGCCATGGAGCAGGCAGCGCAGTTCTACGGCGAGGCGTACGACCTGCCCACCACCTGCCTGCGTTTCTTCAACGTGTACGGGCCGCGCCAGCGTGCCGACTCGCCCTACGCGGCCGTCATCCCGCAGTTCATCGACGGCATGCTCCAGGGGCAGCCCCCCGCCATTCATGGGGATGGCTGTCAGACGCGGGATTTTGTTAATGTGAGGGATGTGGTGCGTGCCTGCCTGCTGGCGGCGGAGAAGGGCCCTGGCAAGGGCGAGGCGCTCAACATCGGCAGCGGGCGCTCGGTCAGCATCCTCGACCTCTATCGGGCGCTGCAGCGCCTGATCCCGGGGATCGGCGCGCCCTCTTTCGGGCCGCCGCGGCCGGGGGACATCCGGAATTCCTGCGCCGACCTGCGCCGCGCCCGCCGGGCGTTGGGCTATCGCCCGGAAGTCGACCTTGCAGCCGGCCTTCGCTCCACGATAGAATCATTTCAGGAGACGAATTGAGCGCCACGCGCAGCCGACCTCTCTTCCAGATACGAAACCGCTTCATCCTGCTGGGCGACCTGATCCTGATCGCCACTTCGGTCATGGCCAGCTTCGCCCTGCGCCTGGACCTGGGCCCGTTGCTCATCAGCTACATCTCGCAGGCCTGGGTGATGATGGGCGTGGCGCTGCTGGTCAAACCCATTGTCTATTACCTCTTCGGCCTCTACCGGCGCTACTGGGTTTACGCCAGCACGCGCGAGCTGCTCTCCATCAGCGTGGCGACGGCGACGGCTTCCGTGATTGTGGCCATAATCATCATGCTGGCCATCCTGAGCGGCGGCCTGCACAACTTCCCGCGCTCGGTCCTGGGCATCGACTGGCTGCTCTCGCTGTTCAGCGTCGGCGGGCTGCGCCTGGCGGTGCGCGTGCTGGCCGAGACGGGGCAGGTGAGCCAGAAAGGCGATGGGCTGCTCGGCGTGCGGCGGGTGGTGGTCGTCGGCGCCGGCGACGCCGGCGCGTTGGTGGTGCGGGAGATGCAGCGCAACCCGCAGCTCCACATGGCACCGGTGGCCTTCGTTGATGACGATGAGGAGAAGCGCGGCAAGGACATCCACGGCGTGCGAGTGGCGGGGGCGATGCGTGATCTGGCGGCCGTCGTCGAACGGGTCCACGCCGACGAAGTGGTGATCGCCATCCCGACCGCGCCCGGGCGGGTGGTGCGGCAGGTGAGCGACACCTGCCGGCTGAAGAGCATCCCCTTCCGCACCATGCCCGGCGTGTACGAGCTCATCGGCGGCAAGGTCAGTGTCAACCGACTGCGCGAGGTGGACATCGGTGACCTGCTGCGGCGCGAGCCAGCCCACATCGACGAGGACAGCGTGGGCCGAACGCTCACTGGCAAGCGCGTGCTCGTTACCGGCGCCGGCGGCTCGATCGGGCTCGAGCTGTGTCGTCAGGTGGCGCGCTGGACGCCGCAGCAGCTTGCACTGCTCGGGCACGGCGAGAACAGCATCTTCGAGGCCCTGCTCGAACTCAACGATAACTTCCCCAGCCTTCCGCTGATCCCGATTGTCGCCGACATCCGCGACGAGGACCGCCTGCGCCAATCCTTCGACGGCTTCCGCCCAGAGGTCATCTTCCATGCTGCGGCGCACAAGCATGTGACTCTGATGGAAGTCAATGTCGAAGAGGCGGCGACCAACAATGTGATCGGGACTCAGCGAGTGGTCGAAGCCGCCCTGCGCAGCGGCTGCGAACGCCTGGTGCTGATTTCCACCGACAAGGCGGTGGAGCCGGCCAGCGTGATGGGGGCCGCCAAACGCCTGGCAGAGATGATCGTGCACGACGCCGCGCTGCGCAGCGGAAGGGCGTTCGTCTCGGTTCGCTTCGGCAACGTGCTTGGCAGCCGGGGGAGCATCGTGCCGCTCTTCAAGGGTCAGATCGCCCGCGGCGGCCCGGTGACGGTCACGCATCCCGAGATGAAGCGCTACTTCATGACCGTTCCCGAAGCCGTTCACCTCGTGCTGCAGGCGGCCTCGATGGGCAACAAGGGCGGAGAGGTCTTCGTCCTGCGCATGGGCGAGCAGGTGCGCATCCTCGATCTGGCCGAAGACATGATCCGTCTTTCTGGCCTTGAGCCGGGCCGGGATGTCGAGATCGTCTTCACCGGCATCCGGCCGGGCGAGAAGTTGAGCGAGAGCCTGTGGGATGAAGGCATGCCCTACCAGCCCACGTCGCACCCGGATGTGGTGCGCGTCGAGGAGGATGCTGCTCTGGAGGGCGAGGCGCTGCAGACCACCCTGCGCGAGCTGGCGCGACTGGCATCCGATGGCGACGCGCAGGCATTGGTTGGTCTGCTCAACGCGCGCGTTCCCGGCTGCGCCGTCGGGAAGATGCCGCCGCCGGACTTGATCTCGGTCCTTTGAAGCAGCAAGGAGCGGAGGGAGTTGGCTCGGTTGAGCGCCTCGTCCTTGGCGCCGATCACCAGATGAGGCTGCTCCGTCACATCGTATGCCCCGGTGGGCTGGCCAGGAAAGGCAGCAAGGCGTCTCGTTTCCCACAGACGGGCCTCAGGATGAGGCGTGAGAGAGGATTGGTGCAAGCAAGCCGATGGACCCCGGCATCTACCCCTGGGCAGTGCTGGTGCCGATGGTGGTGGCGTTTGCCGTCAGCCCCATCCTGATCCGCCTGGCGCCAAGGCTGGGTTTGCTCGACCGGCCGACCGCGCTGCCCCACAAGCTTCACAAGCAGCCGATGCCCCTCGTCGGAGGGACAGCCCTGCTGCTGTCACTGGCGGCCTGCTGGCTGCTCGTGCTGCCCACACCATCTCGCCCGGTGTTCGGGATTGGCCTGGCTTCCTTGCTGGTCTATCTCCTGGGCCTTTGGGACGACCGGGCCGTCCTGCGCGTCCGCGTCAAGTTCATCGGTCAGGGCCTCGCCGTCGGCGTGCTGTGGCTGTTTGGGGTTTCCTCTCACTTCTTCGACCGAAGCTGGCTCGACTTCGTCATCAGCCTGACGTGGGTGGTGGGCGTGCTGAACGCCGTCAACTTCATGGACAGCATGGATGGCCTCGCCCTTGGGCTGGGGGTGATCGCCGCGGCGTTCTTCGCGCTGGCTGCGTTTTCGGCAGGACAGATCGAGCTGGCTGCTCTCAACCTGGCGCTCCTGGGGGCGTGCCTGGGAGCGATCTTCTACAACCTGGCGCCGGCGCGCCTGTTCCTGGGCGACTCGGGCGTGGAGGTGCTGGCAATGCTCCTGGCGGCGACGGGCATGGCCTACTCCCCTGGGGGGCGGCCTGCCAGCACATGGTGGTTCGTACCGGTGCTCTTTCTCGGCGTTCCGATTTTCAACATGGCCCTGGTGGTGTTCTCGCGGCTTCGGCGGCGGGTACCGGTGCTGCGGGGACACCGGGACCAATCCGTTCACCGCCTCTTGGACCTGGGGCTGGCGCCGTCGCGCACGGTGCTGCTGATGCATCTGACGGCGATCGTGCTTGGGCTGGCGGCCCTCATCGCCGCAGAATGGCCGCCGGGAGCGGCGAACGCGACGGTGGCGGCGGTGATCGCCGTCGGCTTCGTTGGCATTGCGCTGCTTGAACGCCTCGCGCCCCCGACGGAGTCGCGTGCTGCCGAGGAGGCGGCGCGCGACCGTTGAACACCGATCGGGTCATGCCTGCGCGACGTCCAGCGGCTGGCGCAAGACCTCCAGCAGCAGTTTTGCGGTGCCCTCCACGTCCCTCAGGTCCACCATCTCCGACGGAGTGTGGATGTAACGGCAGGGGATGGAGATGCCGGCGGTGATCACTCCCGCCCGGCTGATCTGAATGTCGGCGCCGTCGGTTGTGCCGCGCTCGACGACCTCGAACTGGTGGGGGATGTTCGCCTGTGACGCCCGGCGCACCAGCAGGTCGACCAGCCGCGGGTCGGACACCATCCCCGCGTCTCGCACTTTGATCATCGGCCCGCCCCCCATGCGGGTGGACATCTTCGGCCTCGGCGGCGTGTCGCCGCTGTCGCCGACGTCGATGGCCAGGGCAACCTCCGGCTCGAGGGCGAAGGCCGACGTCCTGGCGCCTGCGGCCCTAAATTCCTCCTGGACGGTGAAGACGAAGTCCACCTGGTGAGCGGTGCGGTCGAGGCGGCGGAGGGCTTCGATCAGGACGGCCACCCCCACGCGGTCGTCGAGCGCCTTCGAAACCACCCGCTCACCCAGAGGGAGGAAAGGTGCATCAAAGGCGCCGATGGCGCCCACCGGCACCGGGCAGGCCTCACGCCCCTCGGCCCCGAAATCCAGGAAGAGCTGATCCCGCGTCGGGGTCTTGGTCCGGTCCTTGCGGCGCTCCACCGCGACGACCGCGGTCGTTCCATCGGCGAAGCGGACGCGGTGGCCGATGCAGGCGTCCAGGTGGATCTCGCCCAATGAATGGAACCGGGCGAAGCCGCGCTCGTCGACGTGCGAGACGATCAGGCCAATCTCGTCCAGGTGGGCGCTCAGCATCAGTCGCGTCGCTCGGCCGCGACCCAGGCGCGCGTGCAGGCTACCCAGAGGGGAAACCTCGACTTCGTCGACGTACCCCCGGACGGCCTGGAGGACGATGTCGCGCACGGCGTCTTCTCTCCCGGCGGGGCCGAAAGCCTGTGAGAGGTTCTCGATCAGTGTGGCCAGGTCAGACGATGCCATAGGGTAGTCTCCCGAGCGCGGCTGTCGCCACCGCCTCACGCGGCGCGGCAGAAGCTGGCGTCGAGGCGGCTGAGCGCAGCCCAGGCCAGGCGCACGGCCGCTCGCCAGTCGTCCAGGCTGGCAATGCTGGCAGGCGTGTGAGGGTAGCGCACCGGAACGGAAAGGGACAGGCTGGGGATGCCCTGCCGCACGCGGTGCATCGCGCCGGCGTCGGTGCTGCCGCCTCCCGGCTGGCGGAGCTGATGAGGGATGCCTGCTTCACGCGCAGTTGAGAGGAATAGGCCGAGCAGCCGCGGGTGGCTGATGGTGGCCCGGTCGGCGACGTAGATGGCTGCGCCGGCGCCGAGGCGAGTGTTGTACTGCATATTCTCCTCCCCGTCCCAGGCGGGAAGATCGAGTGCGGGAGTGGCGTCAAGGGCGAGGGCCAGATCAGGGTCGAGGTGGAAGGCGGCGGCGCGCGCCCCGCGCCCGCCGATCTCCTCCTGAACGGTGAAGACGGCCAGAAGGTCGATGTTCTCGGGAGGGCGCTGGACGAGCTCGATCAGCGCCGCCACGCCCAGCCGGTTGTCGAGCGCCTTGGCGCGAATCGTGGGGCCCAGATCGAGGAACGGCGCGGCGAAGGTCGCGCAGGTTCCGGGGTGGACGCGCTCCAGGGCCGCCTCCTTCGTCTCGGCGCCAATATCGATCCGCAGGTCGTCGACAGCGAATTCGCGCGTCTCCGCGTCACGGCCCACCAGATGCACCGGCGGCGCTCCGATCACTCCCGGCACTCGCTCGCGCCCGATCCAGACCGACTTGCCCGGAAGATGGCTGACGGACAGGCCCCCGACGACCTCAAAGCGCAGCAGTCCCTCGCTGTCGGCTCCGACGATCATCAGCCCGACCTCATCCATATGAGCCGCCACCAGGACACGCGGGCGCATCCGCCCTCTGCCCGTGCGGTGCACCAGAAGATTGCCGAGGGCATCGACCTCGATGCGCTCGGCGGAGCCCTCGACCTCGCGGCGGACAATCGCCCGCACCGCCCCCTCATCCCCCGACGCCGCCACCGCCTCGGTGAGCTGGGCGAGCAGCGCGCGCTGCTGCGCCGAGGTGTCCGCAGAGGGGAGATTGGTGGCGGCCATCCGCTACTCCAGCGCCAGGGCGTTCAGAAACTCGGTCTGCAGGCCGGCAGCGAATTCTGCCAACAGCTCACCCGCGCGTCGCACCTCGCTTATGGCCACGACCTCGACCGGCGTGTGCATGTAGCGCAGCGGGATGCTCACCACGCCGGTGGGGATAGCCTCGGCCGACACCTGCAGCGCCCTGGCATCGGTGCCGGAGTAGGATGGAAGCCACTCGACGGTCAGTGGGATGTGGCTTCGCTCGGCTGCCTCTTTGAGCGCGGCATGAATCCCGGGGTGGATGTCCGAGCCCCAACCGTTGGTGGGTCCGCCGCGCAGGGCGAACGTCTTGTGTTCCGGCTGGCCGGGACCGCTGGCGTATGTGACGTCGACGGCGATCGCGATCGAGGGACGAAGGGCGAAGCTCGAGGTCCACGCCCCGCCATAGTGGAGCTCCTCGCGGGTTGTGGCCACAGCCACCACGTCCCAGGCGTGCTGTCGGTCCTGCAGCAGGTGCAGGCAGTGCGTCACCGCAGCCACGGAGGCGCGATTGTCGAGGGAGTGGCCAGCCAGAGCATCGTCGGCCAGCTCGATGGGAGGGCCAGCGAACGAGACCACGTCGCCGGGACGAACCCAGCGGCTCACCTCGTCCGCGGGCAGGCCGACATCGATCAGCAGGTGTTCGAGGCGCGGCGGACCCTGCCGCGCCTCCTCGGGCAGGCAGTGTGGCGGCGGCAGGACGACCAGGCCGGGCAGGTCTCTGCGGCCGTACACCGTGACCGGCTGGCCCGGCAGGACACGCGGGTCAAGAGTGCCAAGCGGTTCCACTCGAAGCCAGCCATCGACGATCTCGCGCACCATCAATCCGACGGCGTCCATGTGAGCTGCCAGCATCAGGCTCGGTCGCGGGGCAGGGGCGGATCCGTGCTTGATCGCGTGCAGGCTGCCGAGGCGGCTGACGGAGATCTCGTCGACCAGGGGATGCCATTCGGCCTGCACCCTCAGGCGCACTGGTTCTTCGCGGCTGGAGACGCCGGGCAGATCGATGAGCTCTTTCAGAAAGCAGGCCAGAGAGTCCGACATCAGGAGGTCATGCCGTCGGCGCAGGAGAGGTGGGCGTGTCGGTTGGGGCTGGCGGCGGGGTGGGGGTGTCGGTCGGCGATGGGATGGGGCTTGGCGTCTGGGTCGATGTGGGTGAGGCGGTGTAACTTGCGGTGGCGGTGAAGGGCACGAAGCGCGTCGGGGTCAGTGTGGGCGTGTCGCTCGCGGTCGCCGTCGGTGTTTCGCTCGACGTTGGTGTCAGCGTCACGGACGTCCTTGTGGGAGTGGACGTCGGGGTGGCTGTCGGCGCAGGGACGGCGAGCAGCCGCATCAGGCCAACACAGTAGCATGGCAGCGTGGCCACGATGATGCCCACGAGGATGAGGTAGAGGCGGCGCCGGCGCGGGTCGCTGGTTAGGCTCATGAGGGTTGGGCCGAGGCATGATATCAGGATTGATGTGCTGCGGCAAGCGCGGCGCTCAGAGACTCCTGACCAACCCCGCGCATCTCGGGCATCGCGCGGAGACCCTCACACACACCCCCACCTCCCGGAAGAACCCACCCCCTCTCCGCCATTGAGCCCTGGGAGAGCAGCCGCGGCTGCAGGCGGAGACGGGGTGGGGTGTGAGGCGGAGGCTGCTCGTCATTGCACGCGCAGCTTGAACGGCATGGAATCGGCAGCAGCGGCTGATGTTCCTCAGAACCCTCCCGCAGCGCGTATAATGGATATGGTCCTTACGTACTTGCTCTCTGCCCACACGCTGCCCGCCCGGGATCGCCCTCCGGCCCGAACAACCGTCTGGGCTTGATGGTGTCGGTGACTGGCGAGGACTGGGGGAGCGCCGGTCGCATGCGAGGTCTCTGGTGTCAAGCGAAGCCACCACCCGACCGACGGCTGAGCAGCACCTCCTCCGGCTGAGCCGCATGGCGGAAGAGATGCGGGCGCAGCTCGCTGCGTACCGAAGCACACTGGGCACGCAGCAGGCGCGCTTCCCTGCGGGTGTGCTTGAGGCTCTGCGGCAGATGAGCGGCTCCCTGGCCAGCCTGCGCCAATGGGTGGAGGTCATCGAAGGAGAACGCCGCAACCTGCACGCCCTGGCCGAAATCGGCCAGGTGGTGAATTCCTCGCTGGACCTGCAGACGGTCCTCAACGAAGTGATGGACACCATCATCCGTCTCACTGGCGCCGAGCGCGCGTTCCTGATGCTGCGCACGGTGAGCGGGGAGCTCGAGACGCTGGTGGGCCGCAACTGGGAGCGAGCGTCGCTGGACCTGGGCGAGCAGGCAATCAGCCGCTCGATCGTCGAGCGCGTGGCGCGCAGTGGGGAAGCGGTCCTGACGACCAATGCCCAGGCGGACCCCCGCTTCGACGGCCAGGCAAGCATCATTGCCTACAGCCTGCGCTCGATCCTGTGTGTCCCGCTCAAGGTCAAAGGCACCCTCACCGGAGTCATCTACGCCGACAACCGGGTGCGCGAGGGACTGTTTACCGAGCGGGAGCGCTCGCTGCTTTCGGCCTTCAGCAACCAGGCGGCCGTCGCGCTGGAGAACGCGCGGTTGTTCGACTCAGTGCGCAAGACGCTGGACGAGGTCACCGAACTGAAGAACCTGATGCAAGACGTGTTCGCCTCCATCGCCAGCGGGGTGATCACCGCCGACATCGCGGACCGGATCATGCTCTGCAACCAGGCCGCCGAGGCCATCCTGGCGCTGCAGCGGGAGGAGGTGATTGGCACGTCCCTGGCAGATCTCCTGCCGGCCTTGGCGCCCGATCTGCCTCAGCGGGTGAGCGAAGTGAAGACGGCTGACCGCCGCCACATCGGGTTGGGGGCCAGGCCGATCCTGGCCGGCCGCGGTCAGGTTGAGCTCAGCCTCAACATCAGCCCGCTCAAGGACGCCTCGCAGACGACGCGCGGCGTGACCATCGTTGTCGATGACCTGACCGAGAAGCGCCGTCTGGAGGCCCAGCGCGCGCTGTTCGAGCGGATGGTCTCGCCGGCGGTGATCGACCAGCTCGATCCGACCAGCCTGCGCCTGGGCGGGCGGCGGATGGAGATCACCACGCTGTTTGCCGACCTGCGCGGCTTCACTCGTTTCAGCGAGTCGAGCGAGCCGGAGACGCTGGTCGGCATCCTCAACCGCTACCTGGCCGTTGCGGCGGAAGCCATCCTCAACGAGGAAGGCACGATCGACAAGTTCCTCGGCGATGCGGTCATGGCCTGGTTCAATGCCCCCATCCCGCAGCCGGACCACACGCTGCGCGCGGCCCGGGCGGCCCTGGCCATTCGCTCCGCCGTGGCGCGACTCCACGAGGACCTGGAGCCAGCCTGTTGCCTCGCCTTTGGCGTTGGGATTCACTATGGCGAGGCCATCCTCGGTTTGGTGGGCACCGAGAAGCGCCTGGACTACACGGCTATCGGCGACAGCGTCAACACGGCGCGGCGGCTGCAGGAGAACGCTGCCCCTGGGCAGATCTTGATCAGCCGGGCCGCAGCAGATCGAATCGGGGATCGGGGGCGGTTGATCCCGGTCCCATCCCTCAGGCTGGAGGGGAAGGAGTCCCCGGTCGAAGTGCTGGAACTTGTCGGGCTGCGGTGAGTCTCGTCCATCGTGCCGACAAACGGTTCACGCATTTGGCAGGCCTAGCGTCGGAGTCGTCTGTGTCCAGCATCCCACGCATCGTTGACCCCGGTCTTGTGTGTGCTGCCTTGCGACCTGCGGCGGCGGGGCCCTTGTGAAAAGGATGCGCCGTCCTGGACTCCGTGTCAGGGGGTTGGTCCGCCTGATGAACGAGGTGCGGCGGCAGCTCGGGAGGGGGCTGCCGCCGGAGAGGGCTGCGGCGCTGCAGACGGAGGTGCGCAGGGCGGTCGAGTCGTTGCGCCAGCAGTGCCAGGCGCGAGGGATCTCACCGCTTGACCTGCCAGGCCCGAGCCGGAAGGCATACGAATACCTGAAGTCTCTCGAATTCCCGGCGACCGCGGTCACCCCTGATCCGGAGCCGCGGAACGCGGAGCTGCCGGCCAGTGGGCCGGGTCTTGCGCCGCGGCTGGTCGGTTGGATCCGCCACAAGGAGGACGTGCAGCGGCAACTGGCGGCGATTGCCCGAGCGCGTGGCAGCCTCTCGGACGACAAGGCCCGGGCGCGAATTGACCAACTCAGGGCGGAGCTGCTGGAGAGCGCGGGGAAGGTGGCGGAGTGGTGCGAGCGCGCCGGTTCTTCGCCGGCCGCGCTGCCTTCGCAGGCTCGCCGCGCCTTCCAGTGGATGAGCTACCTTGCCGAGCCGGGTCACCTGGAGCAGCATGTCGAAGCCCTGGCGGTTGCCCTCGCCGTCGATCCCAGGGTGGAGGTGGAGTTCTATCACCTCGCGGCCCTCTACCGTGTGACGCGGCAGGCCGAGCGGGTGCGCCTCGTGGCGAGTGAGGCCTTCGTGGGCGCTCCGTCGGACATCCTGCGTGCGCTGGTGAAGGTGGCGCTGCCGCGCACGCGCAAGGCGCTGTATCGTGCCCAGATCGAGGAGTACGCCGAAAGCGCGCCCTTCAGGGAGACGCTCCTGGAGTTGGAGGCGTTTGGCGGGGATTCGGCCGATGGCCGCGGCCTGATTCACGATCTGGAACAGGTCTTCGATCGCGTCAACGCCCGCCATTTCGCCGGAACCGTCCCCCGCCCGCGCCTGAGGTGGAGCAAGACCGTGACTGGGCGCGAGTTCGGCCACTATCAGCAGTCGACGGATACCCTTGTCCTTTCCCTCCGCCTGGATTCGCCGGACGTCCCCGACTTCGTGATCGATCACGTGATGCATCACGAGCTGCTTCACAAGGTGCTCGGGACCGAGCGCGTCGACGGTCGGCGAAGAGCCCACACGGCCGAGTTTCGCCGTCAGGAGAGGAAGTTCCGTCGGTTCGAGGAGGCAGACCGCTTTCTCAGAGGGCTGTGTTCGGGCAGGGAGCGGGGGCGCCAGCCCCGCGCGTGAGGCTGTGGGCCGACGTGTCAGCGGCTCGGAGGGGCGAGGGCCGTGGCGTAGGCGAAGAGCGCGGGGGTGCCACCCGTGTGCCAGAAGAGCACTCGTTCCTTTGGCCCGATGACCTGTCGGCGGATCAGGTCGATGAGGCCGGCGGCTGCGCGCCCCGTGTAGACGGGATCGAGGAGGACGCCCTCGCTGCGGGCGAAGAGTGCGACGGATTGCCGCTCGGAGTCGCCCATCACTCCGTAGCCTCCGCCGAGGTAGTCGTCGAAGACATCGACCTCTTCGGGCCGAAGGTCGAGGGGGCAGCCGAGAAGCGCCCCAATCTCCTTTGCCAGTTGAGCCACATGCCTCTTCAGGGCCGGCGCAGGCGGGTCGACGCTGATGCCGGTGATCTTCGCCGGATAACCGTAGAGGCGCGCCCCGGCCAGCAGCCCGGCCTGCGTTCCGCCGGATGAAGTGGCGAGGACGATGCGGTCGAACGGCGCGCCCTGCTCGCTCAGCTCTGCCACGGCGTACGCGTAGGCGGCGGCGCCCAGCGCGTTCGAGCCCCCGTAGGGAATCAGGTAGGGCCGGCGGCCATCGGCCTGACATCGATGAAAGGCCTCAGCCAGGGCCTGATCGCGCTCCTGCTGGCCGGCCCACAGCACCTCGGCGCCCAGGATGTCATCCAACAGGAGGTTCCCCGTCCACGCTGCCGCCTCCTTTGGCGGCTGGCCCGGCAGGACCAGCACGCAGCCGAAGCCGAAGTGGGCCGCGGCGGCGGCCGTCTGGCGGCAGTGATTGGATTGCACGGCGCCGGTCGTCAGCAGCGTGCGTGCCCCGCCCGCCTGGGCATCGGCCAGCAGCAATTCCAGTTTGCGGGTCTTGTTGCCGCCGAAGGCCAGCCCGGTGAGGTCGTCGCGCTTGATCCACAGTTCCGGCCCGCCCAGCGCTGCGCTCATTCGGGGCATGGGGTGCAGCGGCGTGGGGAGGGCGGCGATGGTCAGGCGGGGTAGGGCAGGGATCGTCATTCGGCAAACCCGAGGGCGGCAGCTAAGTCTGGGATGGCACGGCAGGGGCCATGTCGTTCGCCAAGCGCCGGCGTCGACCGCGCTCGGCCAGGGCCGCCAGGCCGATGCTCAGGAAGTACAGCAGCACCATCGGTGCCATCACCAGACCCATGTTCACCGGATCGATGGTGGGTGTGACGACGGCTGCCAGGACGGCGATGCCCACGATGGCAAGCCGCCATCCATCCATCAACATGCGCGCCCGCACCAGGCCGATGGCGGCCATCGCGTACATCACCAGCGGGAACTGGAAGGCCACCCCGATCCAGAAGAGCAGATTGGTGACGAAGCGCACGTAGTTTGCCGGTCGCACACGGGTGGTGATGCCCATGAAGTTGAGCAGGAACGGCAGGGCCACGGGCAGCATGACGTAGTAGGCGAAGGCAATGCCTGCGACGAAGAGCACGACCGCCGCCGGGATTACCGTGAGCACGATGCGGCGCTCATGGCGCTTCAGGCCGGGGGCGACGAAGAGGAAAAGCTCCAGTCCGATATAGGGGAAGGCGAGGACGAAGCCGGTGAGCAGCGAGACGCGCATGAAGGCGCTGATGGATTCAGTGACCTCGATCGCCTGCAGGGCGCGAATGCCTCCAACCGGCGCGGCGAGCCAATCCAGCGCACGCTCCGCAGCGGCGAAGCCGATCATCGTGGCCACCATCAACGCCACGACCGAGCGCAGCAGCGCGCCGCGCAGCGCCTCCAGGTGCTCGACCAGGAGAGAGGGGTCCTGCAGCGACCGGGAGAAGGCTTCGACGGCCGGCGCGTCGTCCGGCTCGCTGGACCAGGCTTCCCTGAGCCGGCGCAGGGGCCGGGCGACTAAGCGGAAGGGCGCGGTTACAAAGCGCCACAGGGAGGCAAAGGCGCGGCGGATCATCTATTCTTGTGCCACGTCGGCTTTCGGCGCGCCGGGTGCTCCTTCCGTCGGCGGAGCGGGCGCGCCCGGCTGGCTCCATCCCTTCAGATCAGCTTCCATGGCGCGCAGATCGCGGGCAACCTCTCGACTCTGGCCTTTCAGGTGGGCTTCGACCGCCCGCAGATCGCGCGCTACCTCCTGGCCGGTCTCTGTCACAGCTTGCTTGACCTGGCGCAGCTCCTCCAGCTCGGCCTCGCGCGCCAGACGGCTGGGCAGCGAGCGCAGATTGCGCGAGGCCTGCAGGAAGGATCGCCAGCCCTCCGACTTGTACAGGCGATTGAGGAAATGGCCGATGTTGCGGGCAGTCTTCCCCATGTCCTTCGGGCCGATGATGATCAAGGCGATCACCAGCACGAAGATCAGTTCCAGGGGACCGATACCCAGGAATTCCACAATTCACACTCTCAGCCGGTCGGCTGGAGCTGGCGGCCCAGCCCCTCTTTACGCTCGGCCAGCGTTCCCAGGACTCCGTTCACGAAACGCGGGGCGCTGTCGGAGCCAAAGCGCTTGGCCAGCTCGACGGCTTCGTTGATGGCCACCTTCACCGGCGTCGCCTCGGAGACGGCAAACTCCCACAGCGCCAGACGGATGATATTGCGGTCGACCACCGCCAGCTCCTCGACAGGCCACTCTGGCGCGCACTCGGCGATCCACCGGTCGAACAGGGGGGCCGCGGCCAGCGTCCCCAGCACCATTTCCCGCAGGAATGCCGCCGCCTCCGCCCCCAGCGTGAGGTTCTCCTCGAGGTGCCGGGCGATGACCTCCTCGGAAGGATGGCCCACGCAGTCGATCTCGTACAGAGCCTGCAGCGCCAGGCTGCGAGCCCGACGGCGCTCGCGCTTCATGCCGGCCGCCTGAGTGACCTACAAGGGGTTGGTCTCGTAGTCGATGTCCTCAACATGCACGTCGATGCGAGTGACCCGCATGCCCACCATGTCTTCGATGGCGCGCGCCACTTCAGCCTGCACCTTGCGGCTGACCTCCCGCACGTTGACATCGCGGGCGAGGATAAGGTGCAGATCGACGGCCACATGATCGTCCTCGACCTCGATGCGCACCCCTTCGGCGGCGCCGCGGCGGAAGAGGCGGTTCACACCCCCTGGCACCGGCGCCACTGCCACGACGCCAGGAACGCCCAGCGCCGTCAGCCGCGCCATCGTCAGCAGCACGCTCGGGGCAATGGTCGTCTTGCCGCCGGTCCGCTGCTCGCCGTATGCCTTCGTGTCCATGGGTCCCTCACTCCCTAGAACATCGCCATGCCGCCGTCAACCGTCAGGACGTGGCCTGTGATGTATCCGGCGCGGTCGGATGCCAGGAAGGCGACCGCGGCGGCGATCTCCTCCGGTTGGCCGGTGCGGCCGAGCGGAATGAGACTCAGAGCGGCCTTACGGCTGGCCTCGGGCACGCTGGCCCAGATGTCGGTCTCGATATAGCCGGCAGCCACGGCGTTGACGGTGATGCTGCGGGCGGCGACCTCGCGCGCCAGCGCTTTGGTGAAACCGATCTGGCCTGCCTTCGATGCCGAGTAGTTCGTCTGGCCGGCATTCCCCATCTGCCCGGCGACCGAAGTGATCTGGATGATGCGGCCGTAGCGCCGCCGCAGCATGTGCCGCACCGCCGCTCTCGAACAGTTGAAGGTCGACTTGAGGTTGGTGTCGATGACCCGGTCCCAGTCGCCTTCTTCCATCGTGGCAATCAGCCCGTCGCGCGTGATGCCGGCGTTGTTGACAAGGATGTGCAGGTCCCCGAAGTGACCGATGGCGAACTGGATCAGAGCCTGCGCCTGCCCGTAGTCGCTGACGTCGGCCCGGAACGCCGCGGCGCGGCCGCTGGAGACCTCAATGGCGGCCACCGTCTCCTGCGCGGCGGAGGCGTTGCTGAGGTAGTTGACCACGACAGAGGCGCCCAACCGCGCCAGCTCGAGGGCGGTGGCCCGACCGATGCCGCGCGAGGCGCCTGTTACCACTGCAACCCGACCGTCCAATTCCACTGCTGACACCTCTGGCAACAGGGGAGGCAGAGGGATCTACTGCGCGTGCCCCGGCCCCTTCTCGGAACCGGGATTATACCCCCGAACGCCAGGCACCCCGGCCGCGGCAGCCGCTGCCAGCAGGCGCTCGGGTCGATCGCGGTACTCGAGGGGATCAAGCCTGCCCTCTACAAGGGCGAGCATGACCTCGGTGAGCACGGCATTCGCCGGCGCTCCCAACCCCAGCGTTCGCGCGTGCTCCACGACTGCCCCGTTCAGCCAGCGGACTTCCGAGCGACCGCGGCCAATGTCTCGATGGAACGAAGGCAGCTTCGCGCCGCGCCCTCCGGCCACCGACCGCCTCAGCAGTGACTGGACCCAGCGGGGCGGCAGCGCCAGCGCTCGGCTCAACCAGCGCACCGGCACCCCGACCAAATCCTCAGGATGCTGCCCCATGGCGCGGAGCAGTCGCACAACCTCGCGCAGGGCCTCGACCTCCAATCGGTAGAGGCCTGGGTGGGCAAAGACGTCGGCCGGCGGCCAGCCGGTGATGGCCGAGGTGGCGTTGGCCACGATGTTGGTCATCAACTTGGACCACTTCAGGCGCGCCGCGTCGTCATGCAGCCGGATGCGGAAGCCGGCGCCCTGCAGGTCGCCCAGCAGCGGCGGCAGCCGAGGGTGGCCGCGGACCAGGTCGATGCCCCGGCTGCGCTCGACGCGCACTAACCCGGGCTCGGGCAAGGACACAGCCGTGGTCAGTGTGGCAGCCACGACGCGGCTGTCCCCGAGCCTGGAGGCCAGCACTTGCTCGTTTCCAATTCCATTCGACAGGCAGATGACAGGCGTGTGGCCGGGGAGAGAAGCCGCCAGGATGTCCGCCGCCTCCGCAGCGTCGTAGGCTTTGACGCAGAGGAAGACCGCATCGGGTAGGGGCCCGAGACGCGCGATCTCCGCAAGGTCGTCGACGACAGCCGGCGTCGGCAGGTGCTCCTGCAAGCCTTCCGCCTCGACCCGAAGCCCGCGGCGGCGCAGGACTTCAGCAAGACGCGGCCGTGCCATGAACACGACGGGCTGTCGCGAAAGGGCCAGGCGGGCACCGACCAGGCCGCCCACGGCGCCGGTTCCGAAGATCAAGTACCGCATGTCAATCCTCGGAAGGCAGGGCCAGGAGCCGCTCGATCAGGGCGTTGAGTTCCTCGTCGGAGTAGAAGTGGATGACCAGGCTGCCGCCGCGGCGCCCGCGGCGCAGCTGAACTTTCGTGCCGAGCGCCTGGCGCAGCTGCGCCTCCACATCCGTCTCCTCAGGGGCGCGGCCACTCCCTTGGCGCCGCGGGCGCCGCTGCCCGACCAAACGTCGTGCCAGCTCCTCCGTCTGACGAACGCTCAACTCGCGCCGGAGGATGGTCTGGAATGCGGCGGCTTGAGCCTGCGCCGTGGGGAGCGCCAGCAAGGCCCTTGCGTGGCCTTCGCTGATCTTGCCGGCGGCGAGGGCCTGGCGCACGGCGGGCGCGAGCTTCAGCAGCCGAAGGGTGTTGCTGATAGCGGCGCGGCTCTTCCCGACCAGCGCTGCCACGCGGTCCTGGGAGAAACCAAAGTCCTCCACCAGCTGGCGATAGCCCTCCGCCGCCTCCAGCGGGTTCAGGTCGGTGCGCTGGAGATTCTCGATCAAGGCCAGGGACAGATGCTGAGCCTCGTCCGCCTCGCGAACGACGACGGGGACAGTCGCCAGGCCGGCCAGGCGAGCGGCCTCAAGCCTGCGCTCCCCGGCAATCAGGATGAATCCACCCTCGGGCCCTTCGCGCGAGACGATCAAGGGCTGGAGGATGCCATGCTCACGGACGGAGGCGGCCAATGCCTGGAGGTCTTCGGACTCGACATTGGAGCGAGGCTGCCGCGGATTGGGCCGGATGGCGTCTGGCGGGACCTCGAGCACAGTGGCCCCGGAGGGAGGGGGCATGTCCTCAGAGGGGATGAGCGCGTCCAGTCCTCTGCCCAGACCGCGTCGACGTGTCATCTCATGCCTCCGCCTTGCGGCGCGCTGCCGCAGGTCGCACGCTGTCCCCGGAGAGCACCTCCGCGGCCAGGGCGCGGTAGGCATGCGCTCCGGGGGACGTCGGGTCGTAGAGCGAGATCGGCAGCCCGTGCGATGGCGCTTCGGCCAGCCGCACGCTGCGCGGGATCATGACCTGGAACACCTGCCCCGGGAAGTGCCGGCGCACTTCGTCCGCCACTTCGCGGGAGAGGTTGGTGCGGGCATCGTACATGGTCAGCAGGAGGCCGCGCACGCGCAGTCCGGGAAAGAGACCCGCTCGCACGCGACGCAGCGTCTCCATCAGGCTGGTCAGACCCTCCAGCGCAAGGTACTCGCACTGGACAGGAATGAGGATGCCGTGGCTGGCAGCGAGCAGGGCATTAAGGGTGAGGAGGCCGAGGGATGGCGGGCAATCGATCAGGACGTAGTCGAAGCGTCCGTCGAGCGGGGCAAGCGCCCGCCGCAGCAGGCATTCCCGGCCCTCCATGTTCACAAGCTCCACCTGGGCGCCGGCCAGAGCAGTCGAGGATGGCAGCAGCGTGAGCTTCAGGTTCGGGCTGTGGAGGAGGCTCTCGCCGGCGGGTATCTGGCCGATGAGCGCCTCGTAGGTTCCGGTGGAGACATCTTTGTGGTTGACGCCGAGGCAGGCGGTGGCGTTGGCTTGAGGGTCGAGGTCCACCAGCAAGACCCTCGTCCCGGCTTCGGCCAGGTAGGCACCGAGGTTGATGGCCGTGGTCGTCTTGCCCACGCCGCCCTTCTGGTTGACCAGAGCGTAGGTGCGGGTCACCGGAACACCTGAACAGTGGCGGCCTCGATCTCTTCGGGCCGGGGAATGGCGTCGATGCCGCGGCGTGTGACGGAGGCCGAGGCAAGGTGGTTGGCGTAGCGAGCGGCCTCCCAGGGATCGCGTGCCTGATACAAGCGTATGAAGAACGCGGCGGCGAAGATGTCGCCCGAGCCCGTTGGATCGATCTCCGGGACGCGCGGGGCGGGGATGCGGCGTCGGTCGCCATTCCAGTAGAGGCGGGCGCCTCCCGGCCCCTCGGTGACCACCAGCAGACAGCAGCGCTCGGCAATATCCTCGATGGCGGATTCGTCTCCGGCGACATCTTCGAGGCTGAGAACCACCGCTCCGGCAGCGGGAAGGACCGCGTCGGCGAGCTCGAGCCGGCAGGGCCGCACCCGGCCGTGCTCGTCCCAGGCGCGCATCCAACCTTGCGGCGTGATGCCCAACAGGCCGGCGCTGAAGAAGTCCACCAGGGAGGGATCGACCTCGCCCGCGATCGGCGCGAGGTGAACAATGGGGGCGGCGCGCCACGCGGGTGGGACGGCCTCGGCTCCCAGGCGCGGGGCAAGGGCGTGGAGCCACTGTTCTCGACCGTCCGGGTGGTAGCGGTTCTCGAACGTTGTCGAAACCTGGGAGGACAGGCGCTCAAGGTGCAGGCCCTGCAAGGGAGTGAGGTCGAGGTCATGGCCGGCGGAAGTGACGACGCCGACGCGCAGGCCGAGCGCCCGCGCCGTCAGGCCCGCGTAGGCGGCGGTGCCTCCCAGCGACGGACTTTCCGGGGCAAGGTCTTTCGACACGTGGCCGATGATGAGGTAGTCCACAGCCGGCAGCGCCAGCAGCTCGGGCATGAGCGCATTATATCCGCGGGATGTGAGCGACAAAGGCCGCTGCCGTCCGCCGGGCGGTGCTATTGGCGGGGGATGATCGTGACCTTGCGGCTGTCGCCCTCGCCGACGCTCTCGGTGTAGACATCCTGCCGTTCGCGCAGCTCGAGGTGAATGATGCGGCGTTCGCTGGCCGACATTGGTTCGAGGGTCATCGTCTTGCCGAACTCGATGGCCTGGCTGGCCATGCGGCGTGCCAGCTGCCGCAGCTGGCGCTCGCGTCGGGCGCGGTAGCCCTCGATGTCGATGACGACGGCCGCGGGCTGGCCGAGTTCCTTGGCGACGATCATGCGGGTGATGTACTGCAGGGCGGCGAGGGTCTCACCCCGGCGGCCGATGAGGATGCTGAGGTCGTCGCCGCGGATATCGACCAGGAGCGGCCGCAAGCCGCTGTCGTCGACCTCGTCGCTCCAACGGGCGTGGACGCGGGCGTGGATGCCCATGCGCTCGAGCAGCTCGACGACGGTATCGTGCGCCACGGTGGGGGCTTCCTCGTCGGGCTCGGGCGCGGCCGGGCGAGGCGCCTCAGGGGGAGGCGCGGCGCGCAGCGTCAGGCGGACGCGAGCCGGATGGCCGGTGAGGCCGAACAGGCCCCTGCCGCCCTCGTCGAGCACCTCAACGTCCAGGCTCTCGACGGGGACGCCGAGCTGAGCTGCCCCCTGGGCGATGGCCTCATCCACGCTGGGGCCGCTGACTTCCAGGCTGGTGGGCTGGTGCGCCATCGGAAGGACCCTCACCTGATCACGGCTTCTTCGTCGGCCGGGCGCTGGAGAGCGAGAACACGTTTCGCCAGTTGACCTGGCCCATCGCCGCCGACTGAACGACCTGCAGCAGATTGGAGACGACGAAGTACAAGGACAGCCCGGCGGCGAAGGTGTAGGCGAAATAGCCGAGCAGCAAGGGCATGTAGATCGCCATCATCTGGCTCATCTGGGCGCTCTGGCCGCCGGTCGAGGGCGGGGTGGTGAGCTTCGTGGACAGCCAGGTCGTGATCACCACCAGGATGGTAAGCACGGGAATGCCGACATTCGGCAGGAACGGGAGATACAGCCGTTCGGGCTGACCCAGGTCCATCCACAGGAAGCGGCTGTTGAGGGGGATCAGGGCTGCCAGCCCAGGGACGAAGGGATAGAAGTGCTTGGCCAGGTCGAGCAGCTGGATGGGCGTGGAGGCCAGAGCGCGCATGATGGCCTGGTAGAGGCCGATGATAATGGGAAACTGGATCAGCATCGGCAAGCAGCCGCTCAGCGGGTTGAAGCCGACCTCTTGATACATCTTGAGCTGCTCTGCCTGCAGCTTCTGCTTGTCGTCTTTGTACTTCTTCAGCGCCTCCTGCCAGCGCTTGGACTGCTGCAGTTCCTGCATTCTCTGCATGCTGCGGGTTTGCTGAATGGTGAGCGGCAGCGTGATGACGCGGATGAGGATGGTGAAGAACACGATGGCCAGCCCGAAGTTGTGCCCAAGATACTGGTAGATCAGCATCAGGGCGTTGACCATCGGGTTGAGAATGAAGGTATCCCACATGACGTTATCCTCGGCCTAGCGGGCTGGTGTGAAGCTCCAGCGGACGGCGCCGCTCTGAGCGTCGAGTGCGGCCAGAAGTGTCTGGCCCGCAGTGATGCCTACCAGCACGGTGTCGCCGGCAACCAGCGGATCGCCGTAGAGCTTGCCCCCGAGAGGCTGCTCCCAAAGCGGAGAGCCACTGCCTAGCCTACGGGCATAGGCCGTGCCCGACTCGGTGCCGAAAACGACGATATCGTCCTCGATAGCCGGAGTGCCAGCGACAGGGCCATCCGGCTTGATGCGCCACACCAGGTCGCCGCTGGCGGCGTCGAGGGCGTAGACCACGCCGGCCACATCCCCGAGGACGGCCATGCCGTTGCTGACCGCGGGGCTTCCCCACACCCAGCCGTCGGTTGGGAAGGTCCAGGCGATCTCGCCGGTCTGCGCGTCGAGGGCGGTGAGGCCGCTCCCGAATGTGCCCACCAGGAGCAGGCCGTCCAGCAGCGTGGGGGAGTCGGCGGTGGCCACGCCGAGGTCGCGCGACCAGATCAGGCTTCCGGTGGCGAGGTCGAGCGCGTAGAGGTGATGGTCGAGGGCGGGGAGGTAGACGCGGTCGCCGTCGACGATGGGGGCAGCCCACAGCGCGTGATCGGCGGTGAAGGTCCAGGCGGGTTGGCCGCTGGTGAGGTGAAGGGCGTAAAGCGTGTGGTCGGCCGATGGCACGAGCGCGAAATCCTCGGCGATGGCTGTGCCGCCGATGATCCGGTCGCGGGCGCCGGTGAAAGTCCAAACCAAGCTGCCGTCCTCTGCCTTGAGTTTGTAGATGATGTGGTTGTAGCCGCCGACGATCAACTGGCCGTCGAGGGTGAGGGCTGGGGCGGCGTAGAAGGATATACTGCGGTCGGCCTCGGCGGGGAAGCGCCAGCGTTCGGTCCCGGTGGCCACGTCGACGGCGTAGACGGCGGGCCCGTAGCTGATGTAGGCGGTCGCGCCATCGCTGGCCAGGCCAGGCCAGGAGGAGGCGACACCGGCTTCGCCTGAGCAGCCGGCCAGCAGGCTGGCGAGCACGGCGAGGCTGACAGCCAGGAAGGCCCGGTGGGGGCGTGGGTGCGTGAGGTCCATGGATCTCCTATGGGACAGGGTCGAAGCCGCCCCGTGAGAAGGGCTGGCAGCGCAGGATGCGCCACAGGCCGAGCAGTGCGCCCTTGAGCAGACCGTGACGGGCGATGGCCTGGTAGGTGTAGCGGGAACAAGTCGGGTAGAAGCGGCAAGTACTGACGGGAATCAGGCGCGCAAGAGTCATCTGGTAGAGGCGGATCAGCGCCAGGGCAGGCAGCCGCGGCAGGGTGCTCCAGGTCAGCGGGATCTGGCGCAGGGAGGGTTCTTCAGCGAGCAATGGATGGAGGCTCTCGGTCATTTGCTTGAATCATCTCGGCCCGCAGCAACAACCCCTCGACCGCTGCCAGCACGCTGGGCCAATCGGCCCTGACGACCTGCGGCCGGGCGATGAGCACGACGTCCCAGCCGGGCGCCACGCGGGGCATCCAGTGCCGCAGGGCTTCGCGCAGGCGGCGCTTGGCCCGGTTGCGGATGACCGCTGAGCCGACGGTGCGGGCGGCGGTGACGGCGCAGCGTGTGGTCGGCAAATCGCTGCGGTAGGCGACGAGCACGGCGAGCGGGTGGGCATAGGACTTTCCCGCACGCCGCACCCGCTTGAAGTCGCTCGAACTGGTGAGCCGGAACCGGCGGTCCATCCGTATGCCCGGCGGATTGCTCAGCTGCCCGGTGGGCGATCGGCCGAGGCCTCTGGCCCAGCCATTTGGTTTCGCTGGCCTACGCTTGGGGCAGTGACTGCGCTTGCCGTGTCGAGCTCCGCGGACTAGGCCTTCCAGTTGATGTGCTTGACGTGTGCGTTCATCCTCGGCGCCAGGCGGTGGCGGCCCTTGAGGCGACGAGCCCTGAGAACCGCCCGCCCGCCGCGGGTCCTCATCCGGGCACGAAAACCGTGCACGCGTGCGCGACGTCGTATCTTCGGCTGGTAGGTGCGCTTTGGCATCGAAACGATCTTCCTGCGACAGGGTCTGGATGCGACGGGGCATTATACCCCAGCGCCGGGGCGCGGTCAATCGAATTGGGGAGCGCCCTTGGGAGGCCGACTGTGGACGGGCGCCTCACTCGACACGCTCGATCCTGGCCCCCAGGATTCGGAGCTTCTGGTCGATGCGTTCGTATCCACGCTCGATCTGGCCGATGTTGCGAATCTGGGAGGTGCCCTCGGCCGCCAGCGCCGCCAGGACGAGCGCCAGGCCAGCGCGGATATCGGGGCTTTCCATTTGCTCACCGATCAGGCGGTTCGGTCCCTGGACGATGCAGCGGTGTGGGTCGCACAACACGATGCGCGCCCCCATGGCGACCAGTTTATCGATGAAGAACATCCTTCCCTCGAACATCCAGTCGTGGAACAGCACCGTGCCCGAGGACTGCGTCGCCACGACGATGGCGATGCTCATCAGGTCGGTGGGGAAGGCTGGCCAGGGCATGACGCTGATCTGCGGGATCGACCCTCGCACATCGGGCATGATCTCGAGTCCCTGGCGCGAGGGGACGAAGATGTCCCGGCCCTGCGTCCGCCAGGAGACCCCGAGGCGGCGGAAGACGAGGCCAACCATGTCCAGGTGTTCGGGAGCGCCGTTGCGGATCCAGATCTCGCCGCCGGTGACCGCCGCCGCTCCGATGAAGCTGACGACCTCGAGGTAGTCGGGGCCGATGGTGTATTCCCCGCCGTGCAGACGAGGCACACCCTCAATGTGCAGCGTGTTGGAGCCGATGTTCTCGATGCGGGCGCCGAGCGTGTTGAGGAAATAGCACAGGTCCTGGACGTGCGGTTCGGAGGCGGCGTTGCGAATGATCGAGCGGCCGGGCGCCAACACTGCGGCCATGATGGCGTTCTCCGTCGCCGTCACACTGGCCTCGTCGAGCAGGACGCTCGCCGGGCGCAGGCCGTGCGTCGTATGCAAGCGGAAGCGACCGCCACTGTAGCGGTAGTCCACTCCGAGCGCTTCGAGGGCCAGCAGGTGGGTGTCTACACGGCGGCGTCCGATGACATCTCCGCCCGGGTGAGGCAGGTCGATGCCTCGTGCCCTGCCCGCCATCGGCCCAGCCAGCAGGATCGACGCCCGCATCTCACGGCACAGGTCGGGGTCGAGATCGGCCCGCCGAACCTCCCGTGCGTGCACGCGCCAGCAGTGCGGCTGTATCTCTTCGATCGACACGCCCAGGCTCTCCAGCAGGCGCCGCATGGTGCGCACGTCACCGATGTCGGGGACGTTGAGAAGGGTGACGGGTTCGTCCGTCAGCAGACAGGCGGCCAGCAAGGGAAGCGCCGCGTTCTTGTTGCCGGATGGAGTCACTTCCCCCCGCAGAGGCTGCCCACCTTCAATCAGGAATGCGCCCATAGATCACCCTTCGGACAAGACCAGACTGACAGCCTGGTCCTTGAGATGCGGCAGCAGGTCGGCGGCCCGGCCGCGGTTGACGCCGATCTCCACCAATCCGCTGCTGCCGAGGTACGCGACAAGCGAACCTTCAGCCACCTCGCCGTAGGTCGTCCGCAGCGGCAGGAGGGTTCCTTCAGGGAGGCGCAGTGCCAGTCCCGCCCTGGGAATTCGCAAGCGTCGACAGCCCGGGAGCCACGGCTCAAGCACCCACGCATCCCTGTCGGCCTGCAGGCGTCCCACGCTCGTGATCCAGTTTCCGAAGCGGTCGGCGTGAAGCACCACACCGCGAACCTCAAGTCCTTCGTTGGCCTGCAGCAGCGGCAGGGAGAACAACACCGGGTCGGTGACACGGGGCCCGAAGCGTTGGATCGGTTCCCCCCTCGCCAGGTGCGCGGCCGCTGGAGCGAAGATGTCCCGCCCGTGAAACGTAGCGCTGACGACAGGCAGGTGGTGGGCAGAGGAGGTCAGGGTGTGGATTCCTGTGGGCTCACGTGTGACGAGCAGGTACGTGAGCAGGCCGTTGTCCGGGGCGACGCAGGTGAAATCGGGCCAAACCGCAGCAAAGGCCCGGCGCGCTGTGCCGACGCCGGGATCGACGACGGCGACGAAGACCGTGCCTTCTGGGAAGTAGGGGACCGACTGCCAGAGAATGAACGCACCGCGGCGGATGTCACCGGCCGGGATGCCGTGGGTAAGGTCGATCACGCGGGTTTCCGGGGCGAGGCGGGCGATCACGCCTTTGAGGACGCCGACGTAGGGGTCCTGGGTGCCGAAATCCGTCAGGAGTGCGATGAGCGGCGCAGGCATGGCATTCTGAGACGCGAATTCTAGCGGAGGCCTATCCCAAGGTCAAACCCCTGGCCTCAAGATGTGGTCTGGCTGAGCTGAAGTGAACGGAGTCGCCTGGCCCTGCTCATCTGCGTGACGACAAAGGGCATTTCCCCCTTGGCGACGAGCCTCACAGGTGGGGCGCGCGAGCCGTGGCCTCTCCGCGTGGGACGGCGGCGGGGGCAGTATGGTAGAATTAACGTTCGTGAGCGAACCCGAAATCCGACGGCTGAGACCGCCGGTGGGCGTCCTGGCGGCGTTGGCTACCGGCTTTGACCGCATCGCCGCAAAGCCCTGGCTGCTTCTACCGCCGATTGGGCTGGACTTGTTCCTTTGGCTGGGGCCGGCGCTGCGCGTCTCCAGCTTGGTTCGGATGGCCTCGGCGAGCCTGATCGCTCCGCCGGGCGCCGATGCCTCGATGCTGGAACAACTTCGCCTGATGCGGCAGATGCTGGTGGACCTGGGCAACCACATCAACCTGTTTGCTGCCCTTAGCAGCCTGCCCGTCGGCATCCCCAGCCTGATGGCTGGCCTCATGCCCGCCGACAGTCCCATGGGCGCGACGCTACGGCTTGAGCTGTCGAATCCATTGGCGGTCATGACCCTGTGGTGCGGCCTGACGCTGGTCGGCCTGGGCCTGGGCTCGATGTATCACCGATGGGCTGCCCAACAGGTGGCTCAGCGTGAGAAGCTGCCGCAAGGTGCCAGGGTGTGGATGCGGATTGTCCTGCTGGCGCTCGTCGCCTGGGCTGTGGCTTTCCTGATGCTGGCGGGCACTCTGATGGCGGTGACCTTCGTCACGCTGCTCCTCCCGGGCCAGACGTGGCTCGGCGTGCTGACGGCGCTTGCAGGCTTCAGCCTGCTGTTCTGGTTGGGCGTGTACTTGATCTTCAGCCCCCACGGAATCGTGCGCTACGGGTTGGGCGTGGTACGGGCGATGGCGGAGAGCATCCAGGTGGTGCGCTGGAATCTGCTGGGGACGACGGTGTTTGTTGGTCTGGCCATTGGCATCACCTGGTTGACGAACTGGGTATGGAGCCTGCCCGATGAGGAATCCTGGTACAGCCTGCTGGCGGTCGTGGGGCATGCGTTCATCAGCGCCATGCTTCTCGTGGGCAGCTACGCTTTCTACCAGAGTCGGCGCGAGTGGATGTTGCGGCTGCGCAGCCTGATGGCGGCCTCGGCGGCAGGCCCGGGCCAGCCACTGCCGCCCACGGGGTGAGCAGGTGGAGGAAGAGGATGGCGAAAACGAGTCAGCGCTCGACGGGCAGTTACGCCGCCAAGGACATTCAGGTGCTGGAGGGCCTGGAGGCGGTGCGGCGTCGGCCGGGGATGTATGTCGGTGGCACCGACCTCAAGGCGCTGCACCACATGGTGTACGAGGTCGTCGACAATTCCATTGATGAGGCGCTGGCCGGCGCATGCAAGCGCATCGACGTCACCATCCATCCCGACAACAGTGTGACGGTTGAGGACGATGGTCGCGGCATCCCGGTCGACATCCATCCCGAACGCAAGAAGCCGGCGCTGGAAATCGTGATGACCATGCTGCATGCCGGCGGCAAGTTCGGAGGCAATGGCTACAAGGTTTCCGGCGGCCTGCATGGCGTGGGCGTCTCGGCTGTCAACGCCCTCTCGCAGTGGTGCGAGGTCGAGGTGCGTCGAGACGGCCAGGTGCATTTCCAGCGCTACGAGCGCGGCGCGCCCACGGGCCCGGTGAAGGTTGTTGGCAAGGTGCCCAAGGATGTCACCGGCACCAAGACCACCTTCCTGCGCGACCGACAGATCTTCAAAGGCGATTTCGACTATCGCTTCGAAACCCTGGCGCAGAGATTCCGTGAGATGGCCTTCGTCACGCGCGGGGTGACGATCTGCCTGCTGGACGAGCGCGATGGACGCGAGGCGACCTTCTATTTCGAGGGTGGCATCACCTCGTTTGTGCGCTACCTGAACCGCAACCGCGAGGTGCTGCACCCGGTGGTGCATGTCGACAGCGAGGTGGATGACATCGGCATCGAGGTCGCCCTGCAGTTCACCGACGCCTATGCCGAGTCGGTCTACTCCTTTGCCAACACCATCAACACCGTCGACGGCGGCACGCATCTGACGGGCATGCGAGCCGCCATCACCCGCACCATCAACGACTACGCCCGCAAGGCCGGGCTGCTCAAGGACTCCGATCCCAACTTCAGCGGCGACGACACGCGCGAGGGCCTGACGGCCATCGTCAGCATCAAGCACCGCGACCCGCAGTTCGAGAGCCAGACCAAGGTCAAACTGATGAACGCCGAGGTGCAGACGATCGTCCAGCAGGTCCTGGGCGACGCCTTTGGTCAGTTCCTGGAAGAAAACCCGCGGGCAGGGAAGGCGATCGTGCAGAAATGCCTGACCTCGGCCCGGGCGCGCGATGCCGCCCGCAAGGCGCGCGACCTGGTCATCCGCAAGAGCGCTCTGGAGAGCCTGACCCTCCCCGGCAAGCTGGCGGACTGCTCGGAGCGCGATCCGGAGAAGTGCGAGCTCTACATCGTCGAAGGCGACTCGGCGGGTGGTTCGGCCAAGCAGGGCCGCGACCGTCACTTTCAGGCGGTGCTGCCGCTGCGCGGCAAAATCCTCAACACCGAACGCGCCCGCCTCGACAAGATCCTCTCCAACAACGAGGTCAAGGCGCTCATCTCCGCGCTGGGGACCAGCGTGGGCGAGAGCTTCGACATCAGTGGCCTGCGCTACGGCCGGGTGATCATCATGACCGACGCCGACGTCGACGGCAGCCACATCCGCACGCTGCTGCTGACGTTCTTCTTCCG
>CAZNRD010000034.1:0-29992 GCA_964575425.1 uncultured Anaerolineaceae bacterium
GGCCGCGGGTCCGTCGGATGCCGTAGCGGCAGCTCAAGAGTGAACCGACTGCCTGACCCGAGCTGGCTCTCTACCATCACCCTCCCCCCATGCTGATCGACGATCGACTTCACGATCGCCAAGCCGAGCCCGGCCCCCCTCTCCCGACCGGCCTCCCCCTGCCCGGGCCGGTAGAACTTCTCAAACAACCGCGCCTGATCCGCCGGGGCGATGCCTATGCCGCTGTCTTCCACGCTCACATGCTGTCGCCCGCCTCCCTGACTCGCCTGCACTCTCACCCGCCCTCCCGGTTGGGTGAACTTCAGCGCATTGTCCAGCAGGTTGGCCACCGCCTGGCGCAGCAGCGTGGCATCGGCTTCGATCGGGACCATGCCATCGGCCATCTCGACCTCAAGCCCGATTTGCTTGTTCACAGCCTGGGCCCGGCACGCAGCAACGACATCCCGAATCACCGCGGCCACCTCGACTGCCTCAAGCTTGAGCCCAACACCGGCCTCAATCCGCCCCAGGTCCAGCAGGTTGTCGACCAGGTGGGCCATCGAGTCGATGGTGCCGAGGATCTTGACCAGGAACTCGCGCTGCTTCTCCGTCAGGCTCCCCACCATGGACAGCATGGTGGCGTAGCCGCGCATCAGGGTCAGCGGCGTTCGCAGGTCGTGGCTGACGGTGGCGACGAACTCCGACTTGAGCGCGTCCAGTTTCTTGTAACGCGTCACGTCGCGCAGCACACACACCCGACCCGGCAAGACGCCGCCGGACGCTTCCACCTCCGACACCTCGGCAAAGAGGACACGCCCGTCCTCCAGCGCCACCTCGGCCGTCCGGCGCTCACCGCCTCGTGTCAGCAGCCCCACCAGGTCCGCCGAGGTCAGCCAATGGGCAGCCGGCTGGCCGATCGAGGCCTGCCAGCGCCCCCGCAGGACGACCTCGGCGGCCGGATTGGCGAGGGAGATGCTGCCTTCGGAATCCGTGACGATGACTCCTTCCGGCGTGGCGGCCAGGACCGCCGCCAGCCGCAGGCGCTCCTGCTCGGCTCGCTGATACAATCGGGCGTTGGCCACCGACACGCCCAGCTGCCCGGCGAGGATCGAGAGCAGGTTCACTTCATCCACCGTGAACGCGTGCGGCTGGCGATATCCCAGCCAAAGCGTGCCGACAAATTCCTCCTCATCCTGCAGCGGCAGCGCGAGGAGCGCCTCCAGCGGCGTCTCCAGCGCCTGCAGGTCCAGCACCGCCCGGGCACGCGCCGGGTTCTCCAGGATGAAGCGGCCACGGCGCCCACACAAGTCCAACACCTGCGAGTCGAGGCCGTGCCAGCTAGGCGGCGCTTCTCCGGCGCCGAAGGCCTGGCCCGCCGCCGACCCACCTTGCGCCTCAAGCACCACGCGAACTGCATCCGCCATCGTCAGACCCTGCACACCCTTCAGAATGGGGGGCAGGACCTCGCCCAGGTCGAAGCTGGCCGCCATGCGTTGGCCCGCGGACATCAACAGGTTCATCTCGTCCAGTCGACCTTTGAGACTCCGCCTCATCCGCTCCAGCGCCGCCGCCAGCCTGCCAATCTCATCCTCTCCGCCAATGCTCACCGGCTGCGACAGGCTGCCGCGCGCCATCGTCTCTGCCGACGCAGCCATCCACCGCAGTGGCTGGGTCAGGCGGCGGCTCATGAGGTAGATGGCCGCGCCTGCGGCAACTCCGATCACCAGGACGACGGCGACCAGCCGCGCCGCCAACTGCAACGCCAGGTTCTCGACCGCACGCTGCGGCGACATCACCACGACCCGCCAGGGATACCCCTCGACCTCATGGACGACGACCCAGCGATACGTCCCATCGGGTCCCCGCTCAGATAAGGCCCCTTCGACGGATTCAGCGCTCACGCGATAGCTCTGCCCGACTTGCCCGGGATTCGAATGAAACAGAATGAGGCCTCGGTCATCCGTGAGGAAGGCCTCGCTCTCATCGACCGACCCCAGCGCACGAATCACCGGCTGCAGAATCGGACTGGTCGTCAGGTCGCTCCAGCCCGCCAATACCCCGATCGTCTCTCCCGTCCCGGGCGAGACAACCGGCCGCAGGAAGATCAAGTAGGTCGTCCCGCGCGCGCGAGGCCCGGTGATGATGACTTCCTGGGGCACGCCCTGGCGGGCGGCCAGGATGGCGCCCTCGTACTCCAACCCCGTCGGTTCGAGCGGCGTGCTCATGCCTGGCACCGAAGCCAGGAGCAGTCCATCCTGGTTGTAGACGGCAATCGAGTCGAAATAGGGCACGCGCCGCAACGCAGGCGCAAGCACTTCCGCCGTCAGCCCCCCTGTTTCCACCGAGCCGGCCACGGCCTCCGCCACCTCTGCAGCCAGCAAGCGGCCTGTCTCGATGAAGTACGGAATACCTTCTCCCGCCTGGCGAGCAGCCCGCATCATCTGGCTCTCTACCAACTCGTGCGCGTACGAACGAGCCAGCACCCAGTCGCCGTAGACCAGCCCAACAGCGGCGGCGACGCCGAGCGCAGAGAAGGCAATCAGCATCCGCGCTGTCAGCGATCGGCTGTATGGCCCGGTGACCAGGGTGGTGGGCCGGTACCAGCGCGTCCTTGAGCGCCAGCGCACGGACTCCGCGATCAGGCCGGCCAGCCCAACCTCCATCACGGCAGCCGCCGCGGACGCATCAATGCGGGTCAACACGTGATCCAGCCCATCGTAGAAGGTCCCGCCGCTGTATCCGTACAGCTCGACCGAGCGCAACACAGCCAACAGGCAGCCTGAGATCAACCCGGCGATCACGGGATGCCGCGCCAGTCGCGCCGGCCATTCGCTGTAGTCGCTGCGGATCATCCACCCGAACGCAGCAGCAGCCAGCCCGACCTGGAGCGGGGTCAGGATACTCTGTGTTTCCCAACCGCCCCGGGCTAGGCCAGCGGCCAGCCCGACCAGCAGAGCCGGCGTCTCGCCCACCAGCCCTGCTGCCAGGACCCACGGCAGCGCACCAAACAAGGAGAAGGACGGGCCAGCGGTGCCTGGGGCGCCCTCGGGCAGTCCCGGCAGCCGGATCAGGATCACCTGAGCCGCAAGCGGAGCGACGGCCAGCAAGATGAGGAAGGTCCCCCAGGGGAATGATGTGCGCTGCCGCGTCCACCGTTCGATACCGCGCACGGCGAGCAGCGCCAGCAGCACCAGGTACAGGCCGAAGGCGGCCAGGCCAGACAGCCGTGGGGGAAGCCCCAGCTGGAACGCCCCTTCGAGTCCCCACAGCTCGATGGCCATGCCCGACCTCGATGCAAACCCGATGCCGGCGATTATAGCATCCGCCCTGGCCGGCACGCCCACCCCTGACTTCCTCATCCTTGCCCCACCTAGTCGTTTGTGCTAGACTGCCAACGTTAAGGGGGGCTAGGCGAAGGGTCCCGGAGATGGCCGAGAAGATCCTCGTCGTCGACGACGACCTCGATACGCTGAAGCTTGTCGGCCTGATGCTTGAGCGTCAGGGCTACGAGATCACGGTGGCCAGCAACGGTCTGCTTGGCCTATCCAAGGCCGCCACCGAGCGGCCCGACCTGATCCTTCTCGACATCATGATGCCCGACATCGACGGATATGAGGTCACCCGGCGCCTGCGAGCCGATCCCACGCTGGCCCACATCCCGATCATCATGTTCACCGCCAAGTCGATGGTGGACGACAAGGTGGCCGGCTTTGAGGTCGGCGCCGACGACTACCTGACGAAGCCCACCCACCCGGCCGAACTGACGGCCCACGTCAAAGCGGTCTTGGCGCGCGCCGCCCAGACGCGTGCCACCCCCAGCGAAAAGGCCACGACCATCGCCCTGATGGGCGCGAAGGGCGGCGTCGGCACGTCCACGCTTGCTCTGAACCTTGCCGTTTCGCTGCGGGCCCGCGGCCAGGACGTCATCGTCGGCGAGCTCAACCCCGGTCGCGGCAGCATCGGGCTCAACCTGGGGATGCCCAATCCCCAGGGACTCACCCGCCTGCTCACTCGCTCGCTGAAGGATATCCACCTGCGTTCCGTCGAAGCCGAATTGGTCAGCCACAAGACCGGCATCCGCCTGCTCCTCACCCCTTTCCGCCCCAAAGAGAGCGATCTGGAGCAGGCCGTGCCGCAGATGGAAGCCATCGTACGCAACCTGGCGGTGATGTGCACCACGCTGCTGCTCGATCTCGGCACCGGCCTGCGACCCTATGTCAAGCCGATCCTCCAGCTCTGTGACCATATCCTGCTGGTGGTCGAACCCGTCCACCCCTCCGACACCATTGCCCGCGCCCTGATCGACGAACTCCACAACAATGGCATTCCCCGGACCAAGATGGCGCTGGCCCTGGTCACCCGCGAGCGCACGAGCCTGCAGATCCCCTGGCGCCAGATCTCAGCCGACCTGGGGCTGCCGCTGGCCGGCATCGTTTCCCCCGCCCCGGAGCAGGCCCATCAGGCCTCTCAGGGCGGCACCCCGTTGATCGTGCTGCACCCGGACAGCCTGGTCGCCGATCAGATCCAGAAAATTGCAGCGAACCTCGTGGGGGGCCTGCAGCCGGTCGAAGGCTGATCGCCCGTGGCACGCTCCCTCTCCGCCAGCCTGATCCTTCACGCCGCCAGCCTCCTCCGCCAGACTCAGCGCGCCGTAGCCCTCACCGGCGCGGGCATCTCCACCCCTTCCGGCGTCCCCGACTTCCGCTCCCCCGGCTCCGGCCTGTGGGAGCACGTGGACCCCATGGAGGTGGCCACGCTGACGGCCTTCCGCCACAACCCCGCACGGTTCTACGAATGGGTCCGTCCCCTGGCTTTCCACATCCTGCAGGCTCAACCCAACCCGGCTCATCTTTCCCTGGCCCGCCTCGAACGCGCGGGGCATCTGCTGGGGTTGGTCACCCAGAACATCGACGACCTGCATCGCAAGGCAGGATCCGTCAACGTCCTCGAACTCCACGGGCACCTGCGTGAGGTCACCTGCGTTCGCTGCTATCACGTCTTCCCCACGCAGCCCATGATCGGCGAGTGGTTCGAGACCGGCACCATCCCCCGCTGCCCGGACTGCAGTGGTGTGCTCAAGCCGAACGCCGTCCTTTTCGAGGAGCAGCTTCCCTACGAAGTCATGCGGCAGGCTCAGCAGTGGATGCGCATGGCCGATTTGGTCCTGGTCATCGGATCTTCGCTGGAGGTGATGCCGGCCGCGCGTCTTCCGCTCGAGGCCGCCGATGCCGGGGCCCGATTGATCATCATCAACCGCGAGCCCACCTACCTGGACGAGCGCGCCGACGCCATCCTGCGCCAGGATGTGGCCGAAGTCCTGCCCGCGTTGGTCGACGAGGTGCTCGGTGAGACCTGACCCTGCAGCCCCACCCAGCGATACCTCCGCCATCCGCAACTACCCCCGCCTCCTGCGCCGCTACGCACGCCTGCTCGAAGTCACCTCCGACCTGGCCTCGACGCTCGATCTCGATGCCCTCCTGCAGCACATCGTCCAGGCAGCGCAGGAATTGACCGAGAGCGAGGCGACCTCGCTCCTGCTCTACGACCCCCACACACGCCTGCTGTACTTCGAAGCCGCCAGCAACATCGACGGTATCCGCCTGGGACACCACGCCGTCCCCGTCGTGAACAGCGTCGCCGGCTGGGTCTTCACGCACCGCCAGCCGCTGCTCATCGAAGATGCCCTCTCCGACCCGCGCCTCTTTCGCGAGATCGACATCCTGACTCACTTCGAAACGCGCTCGGTGCTCGGCGTGCCCCTGCACACCAAGGACAAGGTCCTGGGCGTGATCGAGGCGGTCAACAAGCGTTCCGGAACGTTCGAGGAAGAAGACATCCGCCTGCTGGAGACCCTGGCTGCCCAGGCGGCCATCGCCATCGAGAACAGCCGCCTGTTCAAGCAGAGCGACCTGATTGCCGAGATGGTCCATGAATTGCGCACCCCCCTCACCGCCCTCTCGGCCGCCTCGCACCTGCTCCAGCGCCCGAACCTGCCCGAAGAGCAGCGCGTCAAGCTCGGACGCACGGTGCACGACGAGGTCGAGCGCCTCAACGGCATGGCCAGCGACTTCCTCGAATTCGCACGCCTGGAATCTGGGCGCACGCGGCTCGCGCGCGAGCCCGTCGACCTGGCCGGCCTTGTGCTCGAGACCCTCGAAGTCATTCGCCCGCAGGCGGACGCGGAAGACCTGCACCTCGAAGTCGATGTCGACCGCAGCCTGACCCCGCTCCTGGGCGACCGCAATCGCCTCAAGCAGCTCCTGCTCAACCTGCTGACGAACGCCATCAAGTACAACCGGCCCGGAGGATCGATCCGGATCCGGTTGGAGCGCCGGGACGAGGAGTTCATCCTGGCCGTGAGCGACAGCGGGCAGGGCATCCCGCCCGAGAGCCTCCCGCATGTCTTCGATCGCTTCTTCCGCGTTCCGGATCAGGAAGGCCGGGTGGGCGGCACCGGCCTCGGCCTGGCCATCGCCAAGCGCATCGCGGAAAGCCATCGCGGAGCGATCGATGTGGAGAGCACGGTCAACACGGGGAGCACGTTCACCGTGCGCCTGCCGGCCAATCCCAGCCCCGAGACCCGCCCCGTTGCGCCCGCCGCTCCGTCCCCCCGGCTCGCCAGGAAGTGACGGCTGGCGCCGTCGCATCAGCTCCGCCGCCCGAATTGCCGCTCGAGCGTCTCCACCGAGAGATGAATCATCGTCGGCCGGCCGTGCGGACAGGTGCGCGGCGACTGGCAGGCCTCCAGGTCGCGCAGCAGTCGCTCCTGCTCCGCCAGCGACAACACCTGGCCCGACTTGACGGCGGCGCGCTTGCAGACGCGGCCGGCCAGCCGTTGCTCCTCTTCCTCAGCCAGTGGCGCCTCGTCCTCCTCGAAATCCTCCACCAGCGCCCGCAGCACTGCCTCCGGACTCAATCCTGCCAGAACGGCAGGAACAGACCGGAGCCGGAACGAGCCTCCGCCAAACGGCTCGACCTCAAACCCCAGTCTCTCGAGCACCTCTAGCTTCTGCTCCAGCGCTTCCGCCTGCCGCGCCGGGAGGTGCACCGTCACAGGCTCCAGCAGCGTTTGCGCCTCAACCCTGCCCCCACTGCGCTGAGCCTGGAGCTTCTCGAAAAGGATCCTCTCGTGCGCCGCGTGTTGATCGATCAGGTACAGCCCGTCAGGACCCTCTGCCACCAGGTAGGCCGCGCCCACCTGACCCACCGCGCGCAGCAAGGGGACGCGGCCGCCGCGCTCAGCACCCCAGGTCGCCGGCTCGCGCCTCAGGACAGGGGCGGCGGACCAGTCGGGGCTGACGCCCCGGTCGGAGTCTCCAAACCTCCCCCTTCCTCCCGCCCAACCGATCTCGAGGGGCGGCGGTGCCTGCCCCAGCAGAGTCGCCCGCACGACCCGTTGGACCACCGCGAAGACGCGGTCGGGGTCACGAAAGCGGACCTCTGCCTTGGCCGGATGCACATTCACATCCACCTCCTCTGGCAGCAGCCTGAGCAGGATCACCACCAGCGGATACCGGCCCACCATCAACAGTCCCTGATACGCCTGCAGCACCGCCGCCCCGAGGCTGGCATCCTGCACCCAGCGCCCGTTGACGAAGACCGTCAGTTCGCGGCGGCTGGAGCGCAGGACCGAAGGGGGGCTGATGAAGCCGCGCACCTCGATCGGCCCCGAGTCGAGCGCCGGCAGCTCGATCATCTCGCGGGCCACATCCAGGCCGAAGGCTTCAGCCAGGGTCTCACGCACGTCGCCGGAGGCCGAAGAGCGGAAGACCTCGCGGCCATCCACAGTCAGCACAAAATGCACCGACGGATAGGCCAGCGCGTGGCGCGTCACGAGCGCTTCGACGCGCCGCTCCTCGGTCTTCTCCGACTTGAGGAATTTCTGTCGGGCCGGCACGTTGAAGAACAGGTCGCGCACCCTCACCACCGTCCCCGGCGGCGCGCCCACCGGCTCAGGGCCAGAGGCCCGACCCCCTTCGACGCGCACGGTCGCACCGGCGGTCTCCTCTCGCGCCCGGCTCACCAGTTCCACGCGGGCCACCGAACCGATCGAAGCCAGGGCTTCGCCGCGAAAGCCCAGAGTGCGCACTGCAAAGAGGTCGTCGAGCGAGGTCAACTTCGAGGTGGCATGGCGGGAAAAGGTCAGGGGCGCATCGGCCGTCGGAATGCCGCAGCCATCGTCGGCGACCTCGATGAGCCTTCTCCCTCCCTTTTCGATCGCCACATGGATGCGGCGCGCACCGGCGTCGAGGGCATTCTCGACCAACTCCTTGACAACGGACGCTGGCCGCTCCACGACCTCGCCCGCGGCGATGGCCGCAACCACGTCTGGTGCCAGGACACGTATCGGCACCGATCAGACTCCTCTCAGCCCATACTCTCGCTGGGTCGCAGCGTGCCCAGGAATTATAGGCCCCGTCGCCCATCGCCGCGGCCGGGTCGCGGCGCGATCCACCGGCGCTTCTTCCGCTTTCGGGCCAGCAAACAGGCCCATCCTCATGTGGCGAAGTCGGCACGGGGGTGAGGTGTCCGATGGCCGCCGCCAGCGCGGCGCGGTCTCCCCCGAGCCGCCTTAGCCAAGTACGAGATCATCCGATTGACACCAGCCACGGCCCCGCCTATACTGCCGCGCATGGCTCGTCTGCGCACGATCCTCTTCGACCTGGACGATACGCTCTACCCCAGCAGCAGCGGTGTCTGGCAGGCTATTGGCGAGCGCATCAACGAGTACATGCGGCAGCGCCTCGCAATTCCGCCGGAGCGCGTTCCCCACCTGCGCGAAGAGTACTTCAGGACCTATGGCACAACGCTCAACGGCCTTGTGGCACTCCACCACATTCAGCCCGAGGACTACCTCGAATTCGTCCACGATCTGCCTCTCGAGGAGAGACTCCACCCCGACCTCGAGCTGCGGGCCATGCTCGAATCACTGCCCCAGCGCCGCGTGGTCTTCACCAACGCCAGTCGGAAGCACGCCGAGCGCGTGCTCGATCGCCTCGGCATCCTGTCGACCATCGATGCCATCGTTGACATCCTAGTGCTCGAACTCTGCAACAAGCCGAGGCCCGAGGCCTTTCGCCGCGCCCTGGAAATCATCGGCGAGCCCGAGCCACATGCCTGCGTCGCGGTCGACGACATGGTGGCCAACCTGCAGACCGCCAAGGGGCTGGGCATGACGACCGTCCTGGTGGGCAACCACCGAAGCGACGAAGGCGTGGACCACCGCATCCTCCGCGTCGCCGACCTCACCCGCGCTCTGCCTGAGCTGCTCCAGCCTCCCCTGCTCGACGGCAGGGAGTGACCGTCACCGCTCGGCAATGATCGGCGACAAACGCCTCGAGCTCGACGCAGCGCTGGACCTCATCCCCTCCAGGGGCGCATGCCTGGCCCTCGGAGGCATGACGCTCTACCGCAGGCCGATGGCGTTCACCCTTGCCCTGCTGCGCCACTTCGAGCAAGTCGGCACTCCGGCAGCTCTGACGCTGTTGTGCTTCACGGCCGGGCTGGAGAGCGACCTCCTGGTCGGGGCCGGCATGGTCAGCCGAGTGCGATCCTGTTACTTCGGCCTGGAAGCCTTCGGCTTCGCGCCCAACTTCACCAGCGGCGCCTCCGCCGGCACCCTGGAGATCGTCGAGGAAACCGAAGCCAGCCTCGCCTGCGGCCTGCGCGCAAGCATGGCCGGCGTCGGCTTCATGCCCTCCACCGCCTGGCGCGGCACCGATCTCCCCCGCCTGCGCCCGGATGTCAGGACCGTCGCCGATCCCTACAGCGGTGAAGTGCTCACCGCATTTCCTGCCATCCGCTGCGATGTGGCCGTCATCCATGCCCTCGAGGCCGATGTCGAGGGCAACGCCTCCATCGGCGGCAACTGGGGCGTCGACCGTGAGTTGGCCCTGGTGGCCGATCGCGTGATCGTCACCGCCGAGAGGGTGGTCCCTCGCCTCGACCGGGCAGAAGTCTTCGCGCCTTCGGTCTCAGCGGTCGTCGAGCGCCCGCGTGGGGCCTGGCCCACCTCCTGCCATCCTCATTATTCACTCGATGGCGCCGAGGTCGTGCGCTACCTCGAGGCGGCCGGCACGCCGGCCTATCGTGACCTGATCTCCGCCTGGTGCCGTCGGCACGGGCTTACTTGATGCGCTGCTAGAGCTCGAAGCGTCTCATCCGATTCTTATGCAACTGTGGTAATCTTTTCGGATGAGCGGGCCTTGATGCCCGGGAGATGGGGTATGGCATCGAAAGTCGGGAAGGTCGTCCTTGGTTTGCTGCTCGGCGTGCTCCTGGGATGCCTGATCTTCGCCGGCGGCGTGATTCTCGGCGCCGCCGCGCCCGAGGTGGGTCAGGCCGCTCTGGCATGGCTTCCGAGAGACCTGCATGAGAGCGAGGTCACGGTCACGCCCGCAAGCGGCGACAGCCACCAGGCGCTCTTCGCCCCGTTCTGGCAAGCCTGGGACATTGTCCATCAGGACTTCGTCGATCAGCCAGTGGATGATCAGTCGCTGATGCAGGGCGCCATCCGGGGCATGATCGATGCCCTGGGTGATGAGCAATCCTCCTACATGGATCCCCAGGAATATCAGCAGGCCAACATCCCCATCGAGGGTTCGTATGAGGGCATCGGGGCCTGGGTCGATACCGAAGGGGAGTTCCTCACCATCATCTCCCCGATGCCAGGTTCCCCGGCGGAGGAGGCCGGCCTGCTTCCCGGCGACCAGGTGATTGCGATTGACGGCGAGAGCGTGGCCGGCATCGACCCCAGCCTGGTCATCCGGCGCGTCCTCGGGCCCGCAGGAACCACGGTGCATCTGACGATCCGGCGTGAGGGCGTCGAAGAGCCTCTCGAGTTCGACATTGTCCGGGCGCGCATCGATGTCCCCAGCCTCGAGAGCAAAATGCTCAATGGCGACATCGCCTACATCCACCTGATGGGCTTTGGCAGCGACGCGCCCGACGACCTGCGCCGGGCGCTGCGCCAACTGCTGCGGCAGAATCCGCGCGGCCTGATCCTCGACCTGCGCGGCAACGGCGGTGGGCTGCTCGACGCTGCCATCTCCGTGGCCTCTGAGTTCATTTCCGACGACGTGATCATGCTCGAGCGCTACGGCGATGGCCGAGAAGAGACCTTCCGCGCCGAATCCGGAGGCCTCGCCACGGACATCCCCCTCGTCGTGCTGATCGACGGCGGCTCGGCCTCGGCCTCCGAGATCGTCGCTGGCGCCATCCAGGACCATGAGCGGGGCCTGCTGGTCGGAGAGACGTCCTTCGGCAAAGGCTCGGTGCAGAACTGGATCCCGCTCACCAACGATGCCGGCGCGGTGCGCATCACCGTCGCCCGCTGGCTCACGCCGAACGGGTGGCAGATCGACGGCGTCGGCCTTGCGCCGGATGTCCCCATCGAACTGACGCAGGAGGACATCCAGGCCGGCCGCGATCCGCAGCTCGATCGAGCGATTGAATTGCTCGTCGCCAGGACTCCACGCTGACTCGGGCGAGAAAGGAAGGTGACCTCATGTACTACGCGGACTACAACCTGAGCTACTGGACATGCATGCTGCCAGCATTCATCCTCGTGCTGTTGGCTCAGCTATGGGTGAGCAGCACCTACCGCCGCTGGAGCCGCTACCGCAACAGCAGCGGACTGACCGGCGCAGAGGCAGCCCGCAGGCTGCTGACTTCTCGCGGGCTTTCACACGTGGCGCTGGAAGGTGCGCCGGGCCAGCTGACCGATCACTACGACCCCCGCAAACGGACACTGCGCCTCTCGGCCCCGATCGCCCAGAGCCCCTCCGTGGCCGCGCTGGCCATCGCTGCCCACGAGATCGGCCATGCCGTGCAGGACCACGAGGGCTATCTTCCCCTCCGCCTGCGCACCGCCCTCGTCCCGGCGGTCAACATCGGCTCGTCCCTGGGCTGGGTGCTCATCTTCATTGGCATTCTGCTTCGCAGCCTCGAGCTGGGTTGGCTGGGGGTGCTGGCCTTCTCAGCAGGCACAGTGTTTGCCCTGGCCACCCTCCCGGTGGAACTGAACGCCTCAGCCCGTGCCCGTGCGCTGCTGGCGCAATCCGGACTGATCGGCACCGACGAGGAACGGCGCGGCGTCAGCTCGGTCCTCAACGCCGCCGCGTTTACGTATGTCGCGGCGCTGGCGACCGCCTTGCTCCAGCTCCTCTACTTCGCCAGCCTGGTGGCAGGCATGGGCGGGCGTCGCAGGGGTTGAGCCGGACGGTAACAGCCTCCCGATCAGGCTCTCGTGCCGGCCGAACGCCCCCCTCGGGCGACGGCCGGCACGAGGCTCGCCATCGCTCCAACATTTCCCTAACGATGCCTTCACACGGCACTAACGTCAGTGCCGTAGCATTTCTTTCCGGCCTGCAGAACCAGACGTCAACCTGAGGAGGTGCACCGATGGAACCCGCAACTCCTGCTCCCCGCTCCCGCGTTCGTGGCTGGTTGATCCTCTTGATCGCTCTCGGGATGATGCTTTCGGGACTGGTCGGCGCAGCGGCTGGAGGCGCAGCCGTGTACTGGGCAACACGACAGGCGAGCCCAACGGCCCAGCCGACTCCCGCCGCTGCTGCCAGCCCCGACCGGACTGTGGTTACCCAGACGACCGTCGAGATTACCACCGCCATCACCGACGCTGTCGCCCGCGTCGGCCCGGCGGTGGTGACCGTGGTCAACCACATGCAGCCGCAGATGACCTTCTTCGGCCCAACCACTCCGGCCACGGCAACCGGCTCGGGCGTGATCGTTTCGTCGCACGGCTACATCGTCACCAACAACCACGTCGTCGCCGATGCCGACCGCCTCGAGGTCATCCTGGCCGATGGCACCACGCTCCCGGCGCGCCTCGTGGGCGTGGATCCGTATGCCGACCTGGCCGTGCTCAAAGTTGACGGCGCCATGCCAGCCGTCGCCAACTGGGGCAACTCCGATGAACTGAAGCCCGGCGAGACGGTCATCGCCATTGGCTCGCCGCTGGGCGATTTCAAGAACACCGTCACCGCCGGCGTCGTCAGCGCCATGGGCCGTTCGATCGAAACCGGCGCCGGATACCAGATGGAAGACCTCATTCAGACTGACGCCGCCATCAACCAGGGCAATTCCGGTGGCCCGCTGGTCAACCTGGCCGGCCAGGTGGTCGGCATCAACACGCTCGTGGTGCGCGGCGGCGGGCTAAGCAGCACCGTCGCCGAGGGCCTTGGCTTTGCCATCCCCAGCAGCACCGCGCGCGCCGTGGTCGATCAGATTATCGCCAAAGGCTACGTCTCACGTCCCTACCTGGGCATTCGCTGGCAAACCATCACGCCGGACCTGGTGGCCAGGTATCGCCTGGGGGCCGACCACGGTGTGCTGATCACCGAAGTGCTGCGCGGCAGCCCGGCCGCCCAGGCCGGCCTGCAGCGCGGCGACATCCTCACCGCCATCTCCGGCGACTCCATCGGCGAGGATGCTCCCTTCATCAACCTGCTGCTGCGTCACCAGCCAGGAGAGAAGGTCAGCCTTGAGGTCGTCCGGGGCGGAGAGACCTTGCACCTCGAGGTCATCCTGGCCGAACGCCCGCGGACGGGCTGACCTCCTTCGCCCCAAGCGAGGGGGACCGCGCGCTGCCGCCCAAGCGGCAGCGCGCCTGTGTCTTTGACTCCCTCACCAGCGAATGCTAGAATGCAGCGCAAGGTGGAAGAGTCCTTGGTCACTCGCACGCTGCGCCTCGACTACCCGCCCTCGCTGGTAAGCCAGCCGGTCCTCTACCAGCTCATTCGTCTGTTCGATCTCACGGTCAACATCCGCCGCGCGCAAATCAGCCTCGAAGAGGGCTGGCTCGAGGCCGAACTCACCGGCGACGGAGCGGAGATCGCCCGTGCCATTTCCTGGCTCGAGGAGCAGGGCGTCACTGTCGAGACGCTCCGATGAATGCGACCCGTCTCGGGTGAATGTCGCTTGGCCCCGTCTGGCACCCCGCACACCGACCCCGACCCCTGGAGAGAGACATGCCCGCCAAAGTCATCCTCAACCCCTACTCCGGACGTTGGAAGGCACTGCGGCTGAAAGACGCCGCCCTCGAGGCGCTGCGCGCCGCGGGCGTTGACTTCGAACTCTCCATCACGGAGCGGCCCCAGCACGGCATCGAGCTGGCCGAGCAGGCAGCACGAGAGGGGTACCGCCCGATCATCTCCGCTGGAGGCGACGGCGCCACCGGCGAGGTTGTAAACGGTCTGATGCGCGCCAGCCCCGACGGCATCCTCGGTCCGCTGGGCGTGCTCCCGCTGGGCACGGCCAATGACCTCGTCCATAACCTCGGCCTCCCGCTCGACCTGAACGAGGCGGCGAGGGTGATCGCCGCCGGCAGGACACGGCGCATCGATCTGGGGAAGGTCAACGCCTGGGTCTACGCCAATAACTCCGCCGTCGGGCTCGAGCCCGTCGTCACCCTCCACAACATCCGGCTGGTGCGGCTCAAGGGAACGATCCGCTACCTGGTGGCAGCGGTGCAGGCCATCATGGAGAGACCATCCTGGGAGATGCGGCTGGAGTGGGATGACGGGCGCTACGAAGGGCCTGTCAGCCTGGTTTCGGTCGGCAACTGTCCGGTGACGGGAGGCTTGTTCCGCATGGCCCCTGCCGCCGATCCCGCCGACGGAATGCTCACCTTTGTCTTCGGCTACGCACCCACGCGGCGCCGCATGTTCGCCTTGCTGCCGCGCACCATCAGCGGGGACTTCGTCAACGACCCCGCCATGCACCAGCACCACACGCGCCGCCTCGTCATCAACTCGGCCACGCCTTCCCCGCTGCAGGTCGACGGCGAGATGCGCGCCGAGGCCGAGCGCGACTTCATCTACGAGTGCCTGCCCGGACGGCTCGACATTCTGGCACCATGACCCGGATTCTCATCGTCAACGCGGATGACTACGGCCGGACGCCTGGCGTCTCGGCCGGGATCCGCCGCGCCCACCTTCAAGGCATCGTGACCACCACAACGGCCCTGATGAACCAACCCGGCGCCGCCGACGAAGTGCGCCGCGCCATGGCACAGACACCTCGCCTCGGCCTCGGCGTTCACCTCAACCTGACAGGCGGCCCACCCTGCGCACCCCGCCCCGGCTCGAAGCTGGTCGGGAGCGATGGTCTGTTCCGTCGTCCGGAAGACCTCATGGCCAAGCCGGACTTGCTCGACCTTGCCGACGTCGAGCGCGAGTGGAGGGCGCAGATCGATGCCTTCCTTGCAACTGGCGCCTCAGTCGATCACCTCGACAGCCATCACCACATCGCCGCGCTGCGCCTCGACCTGTGGGAACTCTACCTGAGGCTCGCATCCGAGCTCGGATGCGGCGTCCGCCCCTCGCGCCCGACCGACGCCGAAGCGGCAGCGCTGGCCGCCAGCTATCCGGAGCCTGTGCGCCGCGTCGCCTTCGAGGCGGCTCCCAGACGCCTGACCGAATCGAGCGTCCCGCATCCCACCGCTTTCTTCGCCGGTTTCTTCGGCTCCGCTGCCACCCTCGAGAGTCTCCTTGCCCTGCTGGCCCGGCTGCCGGAAGGCGTCAGCGAGCTGATGACCCATCCGGCCTTCGTCGATCCGCCCCTCCTGGTCGGCAGCGCCTACGGCGCGCAACGCGAAGTGGAACTGGCTGCCTTGACAAGCCCACAGGCGCGGCAGGCAATCGAACGCGGGGGCATCATCCTGGCGACCTACCGCACCGCCTGGCCCGCCGCATGAGAGCGCTGGCGCGGTTTCTCCGCTGGTTCTTCCGCCATCTCTACACCGACCTTGCCTGGTCCTACGACCTCGTCGCATGGGTCGTGTCCCTCGGGCGCTGGAATGAGTGGGTGCGCGCCGCCATCGACCGACTGCCGGCCGGCCAGGTCCTCGAACTCGGCCACGGGCCAGGGAATCTGCTGTGCGCTCTGGCCAATCGAGGCTGGCAGCCCATCGGCCTTGATGTTTCGCCGCAGATGAGCCTGCTGGCCCAGCGGCGAATGCAAGAGCGCGGTCTGGAGCCGCGTCTGGTGCGCGGTCGGGCGCAGGCCCTGCCCTTTGCCGCCGGGGCTTTCGAGGGCATATCCTCGACCTTCCCCGATGAGTACGCCTTCGACCCGGCCACGGCAGCAGAGGTGGCGCGAGTGCTGCGTCCGGGGGGCGTGTTGGTGATCATCCCGGTGGCCGTCTTCCTGCCGAATTCCCCCGCTCGCCGCGCCGCCGCGTGGCTGTTTCGCGTGACAGGGGAGTCGGAGGATCGCACCCGGGCATGGGTCACGCCCCTCGAGCAGGCCGGTTTCGCCCTCCAGGTCGAGCGCGTCGAGCAGCGCGCCGCGGTCGTTCTGCGCCTTGTCGCCAGAAAGCCGCCGGCTTAGACTCTGACCAGAGGAGGACTGCTTGGATACGGCACAGCCTGGCGACCTGGCGATGCTCGTCGGCAAGGACCACCGGCACTTCATCTTCCGCCTCGAGTCCGAAGGCGAACTGCAGACACACCGAGGTGTGATCCGCCACCAGCAGCTGATCGGCGCCTCCTGGGGCGCCTACGTCGAGACGCATCTCGGGCACCCCTTCTATCTCATCCAGCCTTCGCTGCACGACATCCTGCTCAACATCCGGCGCACGTCGCAGATCATCTTCCCCAAGGACATCGGCTACATCTTGCTGCACCTCTCCGTTGGCCCAGGCCGGACCGTGGTCGAGGCGGGCACGGGGTCGGGTGCCCTCACCACCGCCCTGGCCTGGGCCGTCGGGCCCAATGGCAAGGTGGTTTCCTACGACCGGCGAGCCGATATGCAGGAGCTGGCGCGCAAGAACCTGCGGCGAGTCGGCCTGGAAGAACGAGTCGAGTTCCGGCTGCGCGACATCGCCCAGGGTTTCGATGAGACCGACGTCGATGCCCTCTTCCTGGACCTGCCAGATCCCCAGGCCTACCTCGCCCAGGCCCGCGCTGCCCTTCGCAGCGGAGGCTGCTTCGGCTGCATCCTGCCCACCACCAACCAGGTGGCAGCGCTGCTCGAAGGGCTGGACGCTCACGGGTTCGCCTTCCAGGAGGTCTGCGAAATCCTGCTGCGCTTCTACAAGGTCGTGCCGCAGCGGCTCCGCCCCACCGACCGAATGGTCGCCCATACTGGCTACCTTGTCTTCGCGCGCCCAGTCCTCTCGCCGCCCCCGGTCGAGGAAGACGAAGACCACGACGAGCTAACTGAGGAGCAACCTTCGGATGACATTTGAGCGCGAACGCCGTGCGGCCCAACACCGGATGAGGCAGCTCCGCAGGTGAACGTGCGACTCTTCTTCCGACGACCGCTTCCCTGCGCCGGCTGGTGCATGCGCCCGGCTGCTCGCCCGGCCATGGCCCGCCTGCAGCAGGCACACTCGTGGATGGCGCTGGCTGAGCATCTGCAGGCAGCAGACGCCTTTGTCGAGCTGGGCGAGCAGGCTCAGGCGCACGGCTTGCAGGCAGAAGCAGCCGCACTTCAGTCCGAGCTCTTTGCCCTCGCTCCGGGGATCGACCTGTCTTCGACGGCCGGCGGTCAGACCCCCGGGCGCAAGCCTCGGCTGGCAGCCAAGTGCCCTACGGGCACGGGCACTGAGTGCCCGTGCTGCGGCGGAACCATTCACCCCGAGACCATCGAATGGATCAACGAGAGCAGCGCCACCTGCGACTACTGCGGCAGCGTGCTCCAGGCGGAGGCCCAATGCCCGTGACCGCCGACGACGACCTGCCCGAACGACTGACTCTTCTCCTTCGCTCGCGCTTGCCGGAGGTGCGCGCCGAATGGCAGGCTCAGCCCGCGGCGGTGCTCGTCCCTCTCTACCGCGACCACGGCGCATGGCATGTGCTGTTCACCCTGCGCACCGACCTCGTCGACGTCCATCGCGGCCAGGTGTCATTCCCGGGTGGTCGCATCGAGCCGGAAGACCGAGGCCCCGAGCAGGCGGCGCTGCGCGAGGCGGAAGAGGAGATCGGCATTCGCCCGGATGACGTCCGCGTCTTGGGTGCGCTGGACCCGCTGCTGACGGTGACTCGGTTTCGCGTCGAACCGGTCGTCGGCATCATCCCCTGGCCCTACCCGCTCCGACTCAACTCGCACGAGGTGGCCGCAACCTTTGGCGTTCCTCTCGAATGGCTTGCCGACCCTGCCAACCTGGAAGTGCACCATCAGGAAGCGCTCGAAGGCCCTCCGGTGCCGGTGTACTTTTTTCGACCCTTCGAGGGTCACCGGATCTGGGGGGCGACAGCCCGCATCACGCTCAACCTGCTCCACCTGACGGGCCTGCGGCCCTTGCCGGCCGAATGAATCAAAGGAGCGGAGCTCACGCCCCGCTCCAGTACCCGCAGGATGGCGAAGGCTATTCCGACTCCCGCTCCTCTTCCTCCACCTCTTCTGCCTTCTTTGCGCGCTCGATGACTTCGGGCTCGACCATCTCCACAGCCGGGGCGGCGGCTTCCACTTCCTCCACCGCCTGCGCCATCACCCGCAAGACGACTTCGTCCGGCGGCGTGAGCACCTTCACGTTCTTGCCGGCATACAGGTCGCCGACGGTGACCGACTGGCCGATGCCGGTCAAGCTGCTCAGGTCCACCGTCACCCGGTCCGGCAGGTCGCCGGGCAGCGCCTCGACCTCGATCTCGTCCAGCCCGCTGACCAGCACGCCTCCGTAGGTCTTTACCGCTGGCGCCTCGCCCACGATCTCCAGAGGGACCGAAGTGCGGATGGCGACGTCCATGGCCACCTTGAGGAAATCGACGTGGCGGATGTTGGTGCGAATGGGATCGCGCTGAATCTCCCGCACCAGGACGTTGTGCGTCATGCCGTCGACGGTCAGTTCGACCAGTGTCGAGGCACCGACCCGAGAAAGCACCTTGGAGGCCGTGCGCGCCTCCAATTCGAGCGGCTGCGGCGAAATCCCCCGTCCGTAGAGGACGGCCGGCAGCAGGCCCTGACGGCGCAGCGCGTGCACCTGCTTCCCCACCACGCGGCGCGGCCTGGCCTCGATCTTCAGACGTTCCATCTCTCGTATCCTCCGGAGCGCCTCTCGCCCGTGCGGGCTACCCTCGCTCCCTGGGTTCAGCTCACCGACATTGCCGGTGGCATCGATTATCGCCGGCGGGCCAACAGGCTTCCAGCAAAGAGCGTCAGGCCGACAGCCAGGCCCGCGACAAGCCCGGCCAGCAAGGCTCCCCGAGTGTCGAGGAGTGTCGTTATCTGCCCGTCCGTCTGCCGCGCCAGCAAGACCACGGTCGAGCTCTGGCGCAGTTCCGCCCGATCAGTGATGGCCACCCCGATGCGGGCATGGTGGGCCTGGATCTCCTCGGCCGCCACTCCGGCAGCCCCACTGTGCTCGAGGGAGACCTGCTGACCGCGGATGGCCAGCGCACCCGATTGGTGCATCTCCACCGAACCACCGTTCACCATCCCGGCGCCGCCCTGATGCATGGCAACGCTTTCGGCATGGATGGAACGGGCTCCGCCCTGACGGATGTGCACGGTCTCTGCCGCCACACGCTCGATTGCCCCGCCGCTCAGGTGGACGACATCGGCCGTCAGGGCTTCGTTCTCGCCGGCTTCAGCCTGCTGCATGGTCGCCTCGCTGGCAAACAAAGGGGCGTCCTGTCCCCCGCCCCAGGACGCCCAGGCACGGACAAACTGCATTCTAACCGCTGTCGCCGCGGACGTCAATTGCTACGCCATCATCTCGCCCAGCTCCTGAAGCATGCGCACCACATCCTTCGGCAGCGTTGCCGGCTTCTTGCCCACAGCATAGCACCCCAGGATCAACTGGGCCGTCCGCTCGATCGCTTCGGTCAGGTTGATCGCCCGCCGCATGCTGCTGGCCGCCACCACCAGGCCGTGGTTCTGCATGATGCACGCCGGGTGCTTGCCCATCGTCTGGACGACGGCCTGCGCCAGCTCCCTCGTCCCCGGAATGATGAAGGGCACCACCGGCAGGTCCTTCAGGAAGGCGGCGTCGGTGGTGACGGGCAGGAAAGGCAGCCTGCTCAAACCGAGGATGGTTGCGTACGGAGCATGGGCGTGGACCACGGCCTGCACGTCCGGCCTCGCCCGATACAGCTCGGTGTGCACGGCCCGCTCGGAGGAAGGTGCCAGCCCGCCGGGGTCGAGGGCGTTGCCATCGAAGTCAATGCGGACCATTGCCTCAGGACGAAGCGCGCCCTTGTAGAGCTGACTGGGGGTGATCCAGCACTCCGGTTTGTCCTGGATGCGGATGCTCAGGTTGCCGCCCGTGGCGGTGATCAGTTGCAGCAGGTACAGCTCGTTGACCGCGTCGACGAGCTCTTGCCGCGGGTCCGAGGGGGTCTCGAGCGACCTCCCGGCCGCGGCCAGCGAGGCCGCCATCTTCTGACGCAGCGCCGACAAGTCAATCCCGCCGGCCTCCTGCCGCGCCGCGGAGTACAGGCGGATGAGGTCTCCCTGGACACGCTGCATGCCCATGGCCAGGCGCACATCGCCGCTGAACGAGAGCTTTCCGCTCATCGCCGCCTTGTTGCCGCTGATGCGGCCGGTCAGGATGCTGTCCAGCGTCTCGGCGCTGGCCTTCATGCGGACTTCGGCAGGTTCCGCCGGCGCACCAAGGCCCGCCTCGACCACACCTCGCCGGAACCCCACGTGAAACTCAAGCCCCAGATCGGCCACCGTGTAGTGACTCATGACGTTTCGAGCGGCGGCGTAGGCGATCAGCGCAGGGTCGGACCGAGCCTTCTCGACAAATGCGAGCAGCACCTTCTCCATTCGCGCGCGTGCATCGTCGCTTGCGACGCTCATCTCAACGACCTCCTCGGCCGGCCTGCCCGCCGGCGGCTCGGCAGCGGCGGCAGTCTGTCGCTGCACCGCCTGGTGCAGGTCGCTGACAGCAGGCGCGGGACGGCCGGAGAGGGTTTCGAGCGCCTCCTCCGCCGCCAGCGGGCGCCTGCGATCCCAGCGGAAGGAGGCGAGGGTCTGAGGGTTCAGGCAGTGGTCCGGCTCACTGCCGGCCAGCATCCGCTCCAGGTCCCGCACTACTGTCTCTCCCTGATGGCTTGCCACCTCTACTGTGTTTCCGCCGACGTGCGGGGTGGCGATGACACTGGGCAGCGCCAGCAAGGGATGGTCGGAGCCCGGCGGCTCCACCGAAAAGACATCCAGCGCTGCGCCTGCCAGGCGACCACTCCGCAACGCCTCGAGCAAAGCCTCTTCATCCACAAGCGCGGCGCGGGCAGTGTTGACCAGGAAGGCCCCGGGCTTCATGCGCGCCAACGCTTCGCGCCCAATCAGGCCGCGCGTCTCGTCCGTGACGGCAGCGTGGAGACTGACGAAGTCCGACTCTGCAAGCAGGGTTTCCAGGCGCACCAGGTCCACGTCGAAGCGATCGGCCTCCTCGGGCTGCAAACAAGGGTCGCAAGCCAGGACGCGTGCGCCGAATGGCTTGAGGCGCCGGGCCACCTCGCGCCCGATGGTGCCAAAGCCAACCAGCCCCACGGTCTTGCCCCACAACTCACGCCCGAGAAAGTCCTCGTGAGCCTGGCCCATCCGCCCCATATCGCCGGCCTCGGCCCCTGGCTCGCGCAGGAACTGATTGGCCGCAGTCAATCTGCGCGAGAGCATGAGCAAGAACGCCAGCGCCAGGTCGGCAACGGCCTGCGCATTGCGCCCGGGCGTATTGAGCACGGGAATGCCGAGCGCAGTGCATGCCGCGAGGTCCACGTTGACGACCTGGCCCCGGCACGAGGCGATCACGCGCAGGTCCGGCAGGCGGCGCAGCGCCTCCAGGTCAACGATGTCCACTTCGGTGATGAACATATGGACGCCTTGCAGCGCATCCACCAGGTCATCGCCTGTGAGCAGGCGCATGGCATCGCGGTAGCACGCGTACTCGACGTCGCCGAGTTGCCGCAGGCGCTCGAGGCTGGGCTTGTCCATCTGCGCTGTGACAAGGATCCGGGGGCGGAAGCGGACCTCCGCTGCGCCCGTCGGCAGCGGCCGCTCGGCAATCTGCTGCAGGATCAGGTCGGCGGCGGCCGTTTCCGACTCGCGCTGCAACTCGCGAAGCTTCTGCCAATCCATGTAAAGGGCGCTATACCGGCGCGAATCTGCTTCAGCGGGGACGACCTCCTTCAGCCGGGCGAGCGCCCTGGCGCCCTCGTCCAGGCTGCCGAAGACGCCGGCACCGACGCCGGCGCAGATAGCCGCGCCAAGGGCGGTGCTCTCTGGCGCCTCGGCAACGTGAACAGGTGAGCCAAGGATGTCGGCGACCAGCTGCGGCCAGAAGCGACTCCTCGTCATGCCCGCCGTCAGGCGGAGCCTTGGTTGAGTCCCGGCCGGCAGCGCCCGAAGCGCGCCGCGCACAACTTGCTCAACGTTGGCCTTGACAGCATAGCCCATGCCCTCGAGCACCGCCCGCGCCAGGGCGCTCCCACCGACCCAGCCGCCGTCTCCAACCAGGTGCGAAAGGGTGATGCAGCCCACTGGCAGGCTCATGGCGCTGGCGTCGAAGACCTGGCCGCCGAGCGTGGACACGATGCCGCCGCTGCCCACAGGGGCACAGCGGGCCTCGGCCATGATCCGGGCTGCCGGGCGCGGCGACTGCGGGTACAGCATGCCGGCAAACCATTCCAGCGCCTCGCCCAGCGAACCCGCAACCGCCTCGACCACCCACAGCCCCGGCACGACGTGCTGGCCCGCCCACAGACGACGGTCGGGATCGACGGCTGGTTGGTCGATGACGGCCTGGATGGGCACGGTCGTGCCGCTGATGATCCCGACATCACCCGGGCCAAGCGCGGCCATCCCCAGCAATGCACACTGTGTGTCTGCCCCGCCGACCGCCACCGGTGTGCCCGGGACCAGGCCCAGGTCCGCCGCCGCGGCTTCTGTCAGGCGACCCAGCAGGTCTCCCGCTGTGCGCACCGGCGGGAGCAGGTGGCGCGGCAGCCCCAGCCTGTCGATCCAATCGAGCATCCACTGCCGCGCCTTGATGTCGAAAAGCATGCTCTCGCCCGCATGGGATGCATCCGTGGCGATCTCCCCACAGAGGCGATAGGCAAACCAGTCACTGATCGCAAGAGCCGAGGCGGCCTCCAGCCACTCCGGGTGGTGCGCCACCAGCCACATCAGCCGGGCAGCCGTGAAGATGGGAGATGGCCAGCGTCCGGTGCGCTCCTGAATCGCCTCCCCGTGCTCCGCCGCCAGCGCCGAGGCTTCGCCAGAGGCGCGGGCATCCCGGTTGGGCACAGCGAAAACGGGCCGCCCCTCCTTCAGCACGACCAGGTTGTGACGCATGCTGGTGACAGCCATCCCGAGGACGTCGCCCGGGGCCGCACCCGCGGCCCGCGCCGCCTCGCGCACCGCCTCCGCCATCAGCCCCCAGTTACGTTCGGCATCGAAGTCAAATCCCCAGGCCTCCCCGGCGCTGGGAAGGTGCGCCCAGCGCCGCGCCGCGCTGTGGGTTTCACCGCTGTCGACGTTCACCAACAGTGCGCGGGCCGACCCGCTCCCTGCATCAAGCCCCAACAAGAACCCTGCCATCTCCGCCCTCCCGTCAGGGAGCGTAGCCGTTGGCCCGATACCAGGCCACGGCCTTAGCCAATGCCTCCCGCGCCGGGGTCTGCGCGAATCCGATCTCGCGCACTGCCTTGCTCGAATCGTAGTACTCCTTCTGGCGCGAGTGGCGCACTTTCTCGGGTGTAGCCGAGGGGACGTGACGCGGGTCGAGCCGCGCCCAGGCCACATCGACATAGGACCATGCAAGCGCGACGGCGTGCGGGATTCGCAGGCGCACCGGCGGCCTGCCTGAGACTTCCGCCAGCAGATCGAGGACTTGCTTGAGCGTCAGGTTTTCCCCGCCCAGGATGTACCGCTCGCCGACGCGGCCTCGCTCCGCCGCCAACACGTGTCCGGCAGCCACGTCCTCAACGTCGACGACGTTCAGCCCCGTCTCAACAAAGCCGAACATCCGCCCTTTGAGGAAGTCGACGATCATCTGGCCCGTCGGCGTGGGTTTATGATCGCCAACGCCCACCGGTGCCGCCGGATTGACAATGACCACCGGCAGCCCTCGCCCGGCCGATTCGAGCGCCACCTGCTCCGCAAGGAACTTCGACCGTTTGTAGTGGCCGATCTTCTCCGCCAGCGAGACCGGCGTGTCTTCGTTCGCCGGCTCGTCCCCTCGCGGCGTGCCGAGGGCTGCGATGGAACTGGTGTAGACGATCCGCCCCGCACCGGCCATCCCGGCCGCCTCCAGCACGCGCCGCGTCCCCTCGACATTGGCCTGATGGAACGCCTCCCAGGGATAGCCCCAGTATGCGTACAGCGCCGCAACGTGAAAGACCCACTCACACCCGACCATGGCCTGCCTGAGTCGACCGACATCGCTCAGGTCCCCCTCGACGCTCTCGAGGCGCAGTCCGTTGAGCTGGCGCGTGTTCGCGCCAGGCCGCACCAGCACCCGCACCTCGTGGCCGGCGTCCAGCAGCCGCCTGACGACGGCCCCGCCAACGAACCCCGTGCCTCCGGTGACGAAGGCCTTCATCGATTCCACTCCCGGACCAGCTCTTCCTCCCGATCCAGCTCCCGCAGCACGGCCATCACGAAATCTGCCGCCCGCTGCATCGCCTCCGGCGAGACTGTCTCGGCGGTGTCGTCAGGGCGATGCCAGTGGGGCAGCGTGCCGGTGGCAGGATCGCGCCCGGCGATGCACAGTGCGCGCAGGCCGCGGTTGCGCAGCGTGCGCACCTCATCTTCAATTGTCATCTGCGCGGCGCCGACGCCGAGGTCGGGACGGCGCACAGCCACACGCCCCGCCAGGGCTGCAAGGCCAGGATCGGGGAAGTAGGGAAGGCACAGCCCTTCACGGGTGAGATAGACAATGTCGCCGCTGCCCACGCCCTCAAGGCCGATAAACGCTGCCTCGCGCAGCTCCATCCCGTGCTGGCGCAGCAGCGCTTTCACGCCAGCGTGATCGGTTTCCTCGGCGCCGGTGAAAGCCAGCCAGACTGCCGTGCGGGCCAGCGGTTCTTCCCTGAGACGCGTGGCAATCTCAAGGGCCACGGCCACGCTGCTGGCGTTGTCGTGCGCGCCCCGGGTGAAGGGTTTGCGTTCGTCGCGCCACAGAGTCACGACGATGCCCAATGTGTAAGCCGCCGGGAGGAGTGAGCCCCACCAAGCCCACGGGGGCCCGCCAAGCACCGCCCCGGCGAGGTAGAACCCGGCAAGCAGGACGAGCATGCCAGAGGTCAGCCAGGTGAGGGGTTCCAGGGAGCGCACGGCCGATGACTGCCAGGCCAGGCGGCAGCGGTTGGTGTCCAGATGCGCCAGGATCACGACGCGCCGGTCCGGCTGAGGTCGGGATTCCAGGCGTGTCAGCACGTTGCTGCTTTGCACGTGCGGCAGGAAGAAACCCAGCGGGCTGTCGGAATGGACAATGGCCCGCCAGAACATGAACGCCGCGCCCGCGGCCAAGCCCGCGGCCAGCCACCGGGTGAGCGGGCCGCCCAACGGATAGATGATCACCGCAAGAAGGGCCGTGAGGCTGACGGCCATGGGAAAGGCATTCTGGCTGGCGACGGCCCGGAACGTCTGCCGTTCGACCGTCAAGCCAAGCTCAGAGAGTCGCTGCGCCACGTACTCGCCGGCGGCGGCTTCGCCCGGCGTGCCGGTGCCGCGCGGCCCGATCCTGTCGGCCAGAGCGATAACGTCCTCGAGCATGGCGCTCACGGCGCGAGGGCGTGCCGGATGAGGTCCCTGCTCTGGACCCACACCCGGCCTGTCACATGAACGGCTTCGGCCATCACCCGATCGAAGGCCGCGACGATCATCCCCACCTCTTCCTCCCCGATGATCAGCGGCGGCAGGAGTTTGATGATGTTGACGCCCGGCCCTCCGACCTGCACCAGGATTCGGTGGTCGCGCATCAGCGCCATGACCACCAATTGCGCGAACATTCCTTTCTCCGCCGCCTCGGCCGCCGTCCAGGCAACCTTGACCGCCAGGGAGCGCGGCGCCTGAAACTCGATGCCGATCATCAAGCCCTTGCCGCGCACATCTGCGATCATCTCGTAACGATCTTTGAGTTCCTTGAGGCCGTCCAGCAGCCTCTGTCCCATGGCAGCGGAACGCTCCACCAGGCGCTCCTTGTCCAAGACGTGCAGGGTCGCCAGCCCGGCAGCCATCGCCAGGTCGTTCTGGCCGAAGGTCGTCGAGTGCACCTGGCAGCGCTTGAGACTGCTGAAGGTCCGCTCATGGATGCTGCGACGCGTGATGGTGACGCTCACCGGCACAACGCCGCCGCCGAGGGACTTGGCCAGCGTGACGACGTCCGGCTCCAGCCCCCAGTGCTCGCAAGCCAGGAAGCGCCCGCTGCGGCCCATCCCCACCTGGACTTCGTCGCAGATGAAAAGGGTCCCGTACTTGCGGCACAGCCGCTGGGCCTCGGGCAGATAGTCGTCCTTCGGGATGTGCACGCCCTTTCCCTGAATCGGCTCCACCACGAAGCCGGCCACGTCTCCTCTGCGAAGCTCGCGTTCGAGCGCCTCGAGGTCGTCCATGGGGACCTTGTCGAAGCCGGGCATCAGAGGTTCGAAGCCCTCGCGGAAGGCGGCAGCGCCATTGAGCGAGAGCGTGCCAAGAGTGAGCCCGTGGAAGGCATGATCCAGATAGAGCATGCGCGGCCGTCGGGTGGCAGCCCGGGCGAACTTCACGGCCGTCTCGACCGCCTCGGCTCCGGAGTTTGAGAAGAAGACGGCGTCGAGGCCGGGTGGCATTCGCGCCACCAATGCCTCCGCCAGCAGCGCGGCCAGCAATGGACAGTCCATCTTGACCAGGGTCGGCCGCTCCAGGCTGAGCAGTTCGACGATCGCCTGCTTCACCCCTGGATGGCCGCGGCCTAGGTTGAAGACGCTGTACCCGGAGAGCAGATCGAGGTAGCGATTCCCCTCGCGGTCCCAAAGATACGCGCCCTCCCCCCGCATCCAGTCCTTGTCGAAGCCAATGATCTGCAGGGCGCGCGTCAGTTTGGGATTGACGTACCTCTCATGGAGGGAAACGCGATCACCTTGCCGCGTCTCGACCAGTTGCGAAAGAGAGAAGGTCATCGCTCCTCCTTCCCGGACTCGCCGGCGCAACCCAGCAGGAATTCCAGGCCCAACTCCCTCGCCGTCTGCGGCAGAGGCAGCGCGGTGTCTGCATCCAATCCCAGGGAAGCGAAGTAGGCCTGAACCATGGCCTCCATGTCCAGGGTTCGGTTTCGCACCGGGCCGATTGTCTGCGGCGGATCGGCGCGCTCGCGGCGTGGCAGCGGGAACACGGGCGGCAGGCCTTCCCGGGCGTTGAAGGCGTGGCGCAGGACCTGAGCGCGCCAGCCGACGCGAAAGAACTCGGCCTCGTCCATCGCCCAGCCGGTGGCCGCGTTCAGCCACGCGAGGAAGGGAGGGTCCCCCATCTGCAGGGCAAAGTGACACAGCCCGAGCGAATCGACGGCCCGAAGGACGGGGATGACCACGGCGAACGTGGCGCCTTTGCCGTCATGGTCGTAGCGCGCCGCCGGCCGGACGCCGCGCAGTGCGAAGTAGGGGGCATAGGGAGCGAGATCTGCGATTCCGGAGAGCGTGGCCGTGTGACGCCCGGGAGCAGGGTCGAGCGCGTAGCCCAGCGCCACCCCTGGCTCGTACACGCCGCGATGCATCGACAGTTCCTGGCCTCCAACGTGCATGGCGGCCTCGTGCGCCTGGGAGCCGAGCGAACGCGCCGCTCGCGCCACGCCGTCCGCCAGCCATTCCCCCAGCCCCGGCCGTCGCTCGGCGATGCGCCGGACCAACTCGAACAGGGCCTCGCCATCACCCCACCGCAGCGACAGCTCATGCGCAAGCACAGGCGGCAGCCAACCTTCCTCGAAGCCCTCCATGGCAAAGGCCGCTGCCACGCCGACGGAGATCACATCGAGGCCGGCGCGGTTGCAGATGTCGCCGCACCTCATCACCACGTCGAGGCTGCTGTTCATGACCAACGGCCCGAAGGCCGTGAGCGCCTCGTACTCGGGCTTGCGGCCTGTGCCACCATCCGGCAAGCGGACCGTCGCGCCACACGCCACGGGGCAGGCGTGACAGGCGTAGGAACGAACCTTCTGACGCACAACCTGGCGGTCGCTCAGCCCCTCGGAAAGCGCAAGGGGGAAGTCCCGGTATCCGACGCCGGTCCAGTTGCGCACGGGCGTGTCGCCGAGCTCGATCAGCGTGGCTGTGCCGGCGGCGGTCCCGTACAGGCGAAAGGAATCGATGACCATTCCGGTCGGCCCGCCGCTGAGGCGGCCCTGCAGACGCCGGACGGTGGGAAGCAGCCGGACGAGGATCGCCGGAATCCGCTCGGCCCAGCGAGAAGGGCCGCGGTGGAACAGGGCGAGGTAGGGAGCGACGGCGGCGCGGAACGCCTCGCGGTCCGCTAGCGGCGGCCTCGCCTTACCGCGCACGGCGATGGCCTTCAAGCGCTTGGAGCCCATCACCGCGCCGAGTCCGGTCCGCGCCGCCACCCTCCCATCCTCGCTGACGATGGCAGCCAGGAGCGAACGCCGTTCGCCCGCCGGGCCAATGCAAGCCACTTTCACATCCGGCGCTGTGGCGCGACGGATGGCATCTCCGGTTTCTATTGCGCCGAGGCCCCACAGGCGGCTGGCATCGCGCACCTCGGCGCGACCCTCTTCGAGGTAGAGGTAGACGGGGCGGTCGGCGCAGCCGCGAACGAACACGCCGTCGGAGCCCGCGCCGCGCAGAGCGGGACCGAAGTCTCCGCCGCAGTTGGCCTCGCCCCAGCCCCCTGTCAGGGGGGACTTCCCCACGACCATGAAACGGCCGCTGAAAGGCGCGCCGCTGCCGGTCAGCACTCCGGGGAGGAAGCCCAGGGTATTGTCTGGGCCGAGCGGGTCGACGCCCAGCGCCATCTGCTGATAGAGGACGTGCACGCCGAGGCCGTAGCCGCCGAGATGCCGGCGGTAGACGTCCTCTGCGACGGCCTGCTCGGCGATTTCCCCGGTCGCCAGGTCAACGGTCAGCGTCTTTCCCCAAAAGCCGTAGGGCATGGCCGCCTCACGAAGTGTCAGAGGTCCACCAATTCCTTGCGTGCGCAGCGCACGACGGAGCGGAATCGGTCGCCGCGGTGGACGGTCTGCGTGAAGACAATGGGCAGGTCCTGCGCGTTGTAGGTCAGGCGAGTGCTCAACACGACGGGCACGCCCGGGCGAAGGCCAAGTTCCTGAGCCTCCAGTTCGCCGGCCGTGGCGAGCTCGGTGGTGTCCAGCGCGTGGGCCGGGGTGATGCCAAAAGCCTCTTCGAGCACACGGTACAGGCTGCGGTCCGTCAGCTCGAGGTGAACAAGCGTAGGGAACAACCGATGCGGGAGAAACGAGGTCTCCAGCGACATCGGTTCTCCTTCAACAGAGCGGATGCGTACGATCTCAACCAGCGGTTCACCCTCGGGGGCCTGCAGTTGCGCAGCGACCTGGCCGGAAGCCGGAACGAGCTGCTTGCGGCGGACTCTGGCGCCTGCGCGGAGACCGAGCTGCCTGACGAAGGAGGTGTAGCTCAGAAGGGCCGGGAAATCCTCACGGAACGTGGCCTTGGGGGGCGCGACGAAGCTGCCACGGCCGCGGCGGCGCACAATCAACCCTTCGCTGGCGAGGTGGGTGAGCGCCTGCCGTGCAGTCATCCGCGAGACGCCACATCCGACGCAAATCTGCGCTTCGGTAGGAAGGGGATCGCCCGGCCTGAGCTGCCCGCTCAGGATTTCCTGGCGGAGTTGCTCCCGAATCTGGTAGTAGATCGGGATGGGGCTGTTGGGGTCGACGTGGAGGGGCATTGGGAATCAGGGCATTTGTCTATACATTATATCCTAGGCAGCAAGTTGCGCAACTCGCGGCCCCGGACTGTCCGCCTGGAGCGCGGCCCAAAGGTCCGAAGGAGACAGAACCGGCAGGCGCTCCTGCGACGCGATGCGTTCGCCGCTGGCTGCAGCGCTCCCGGGGCCGTCACTCTGTAGCGGCCGTCTCACG
>CAZNRD010000035.1:0-27914 GCA_964575425.1 uncultured Anaerolineaceae bacterium
GGGGGTGGATGCTGCCGTGTCGGTGGCGGCGGGGCTGGCGGCCGCGGCGGTGGTGAGCGCCGGGGTAGCCGTGGCGGCGGGCTGGCGGCCGCGACCGCGCCGCTGTGGCTCGCCGTTGGAGCCACGGCGATCGTGGCCGGTTTCATTGGTTATGGGCTTGAAGCCTTAGGTATTACGGACTGGGCCAAGGCCTTGGTCAACAGCTGGTTCCAGAACGGATAGCGAGGAGACCATGCCGAGAAAAGATATGCCGAAGGCGCCCGTCGCCTCGATGCCGCTCTGGAAGGCGGTGCTGATGGGCGCGGGATTGGGGTTGATTTGCGGGTTTTTTGGTTGGTTGGCCCCATCGGTCCTGCACCATGGCCTGCACGGCCGTTGGCCACCCGTGAGCGCCTGGCCCGCCATCCACTTCGGGTTCTTCACTCTGATCTCGATCTACATGTGGTGGGCCTGGCGGCCGCGGCGCAAGCACGGCCGCTGGCTGCGCTGGTGTGGTTCTGTCGCATTCACTGTATACCTCTCCGCATTGTTCATCGCGGGAGGCGTGATCTACTGGGATGCCCTCCTTGCAGCGCCGTGGAGCTGGATCGTCAACGGCGTCTCGATCGCGCTGTTCATCCTGGTCTGGGTCCTCCCTGCCATCTCGCAGAAGGCCGCCAGGCGAATTGCCTTCGCCCAGGACCGCTTGAGCTTCAAGATGCTCGCCTTCGGAGGCCCCGCCGCCCTGATGGTGACCGCCGGCATCCTGGGCGCCAACTTCGGCCTGCATGGAGGGCCGTCTGCAGAAGGCCAGGTCGACCCCAGGCTCGTTGTATTCGCCTTCGCCCTTCCCATTCTGGGCATCGGCCTGGCTCAATACAACGCCCATCATTTCTGGCCCTATCGCCCGTGGCAAAAGGATGGGGAGGCATGAGCATCTGGATGGTGGTGGCCGGGATCGTCGGCGCCCTCGTGGGGATGTGGCTGTGGCGGAGGCGCGCCAGACGGTGAGGGTCGGCACCCTCAAGGTCTGTTAGCGGCAAAGGCAAGCGAGGGTTGCGGTCCTTGGCGGGCCGCATCTGGCTGTAGAAGGCAAGTACGAACGCGGCATCTTGGCGCTCTGTGAACGCGTGATGCCGAGCGGGTGGTGGAGACGGGTCCGAGGCGTAGGCGCCGCTCGCGCCTTAGGGCGAGCCTGGGCCCAGCGCCTCGACTTCATCTTCGGGTGTTCTGTGGGGAGCGGCGGCAGCGGTCGTGATTGCCGCGGCGACGGCGGCGGCGCTGGAGGCGGCGAGGAAGAGGTGGGAGGAGGAAGAGCGGCTGAAGGCCGAGATCGCTCGCAAGAACGCCGAGGCCGAGGCGAGGGAGGCCGAGGCGCGGCATCTGGCATGGCTGGCGGGGCTCGCGGCGGCGGCGAAGGAGACGAAGGACCAACTGTTCGACCGGCGTGAGCTCCGGCTGGAGGCGATGGACCTGGCCAACCGGGCGCGGGCTGAGACGGAAGCCTACAAGCCGCCGCGCGCCGCCCTGCCCGCCCCGCCCGACGACCAGGAGCGCATCCGCGTTGCCACAGCGCCTCGGGGCCTCCGCCAGGTGGCCGAGCGGAGGGATGAGCCTCTGCAGCCGATGCCAGCTCGGCCGCCCCGGGCACGCCGGGGCTGACCGCCTACTTCCATCGCCCCCTGGGCAAGGACGTCTTGCGCAGCGCCGCCTGGTCGGGCGGCGCGGCCCTGTTGCGCCCCACGGCTGTGGTGGCCCCGGGGCTGGCGGTGCAGGGCGGGGTTGTGCAGGAGGGGGTGTATGCGGTCGGGAACGGCGCCATGCGCTGGTGCCTCAGCCATCCGACCGGCTGCGCGCGCTAGTCCGCGCTGCAGGGCTGCGTCCTGCCCAGCCCCGATGAGCACAAGCGTCCACCGGGCATCACCAGGAAGGATGCAGGCGCCTCTTCAGTGCGGCTCACCCTGCCCCCGGCGGGAAGGACGGACCGTTGCGCAGTCCTTTGCGGGCTCTCCTGCCGGCGCCGTCGTTTCGCTTCGTCGTCAGTCGGCTACCGGGAAGTAGCAGAGCCCGCCCGTCCCCGGGCCGGTGTGGACGGCCAGAGCGGGCGAGAGCTCGGTGATCAGCGACTCCACAACGGTCAGCCGCTCTTCGATCATCGCCTTCAGGCGACGCATCTCCTCGAGCGCACCCGCGTGCACGTAGGCGATCTTGATCCTGCCCAGCTTGCCAACGGCCGCCTCGACCATGTCCACCATCTTCTCGTACGCCTTGGCCCGGCTGCGCGCCTGACCGAGCGGCACGATGATCCCATCCACCATCCCGATCAGGGGCTTGATGTTGAGCAGAGTGCCGACGAGATGCTCCGCCTTCCCGATGCGCCCGCCGAGGTACAGATAACGCAGTGTGTCGGCCGTCTGGATCATGCGCGTGATCGGGATCATCCGCTGGACCAGGGCCACCACCTGCTCCAGCCGCGCCCCGGCGAGCGCCGCACGCGCCGCCTCGATCACCATCCAGCCGTGGCACATTGAGACGTTGCGCGTGTCGATCACCTCGATTCGCAGCGAGGGGTCCTGCTCCTGTGCCATGCTGGCTGCGGCGCGCGCTGCCTGGTAGGCGCCGCTTCCCGCAGAGGTCATGTGGATGCTTACGATCTCCCGTGCTTCTTCCTTCTCGATGAGGTCCTGATAGACCGAGAGGTAGTCCCCCGGCCCGGGGCTGGCCGTGGTGGGCAGCACCTGGGCGGTCGGCAGCCAGCGCAGCAGCTCATCCAGCTGGATGGTCACGAGGTCGCGCAGGACTTCCTGGCCGCGGTGGATGTAGTAGGCCACCCAGCGAATCCCCAGGCTCTCGATCAGCTGCGCGGGGATGCTGGCGCAGCTGTCGGTAACAACATTCACTCCGCCCATCTTGTTTTCCCAGGGTTGCCGCAGGCGCAGCCACCCCGCCCCATTGTAGTCCAGTTTCCCGGGACCGGGCAGCAGCGGTTTCCTCCCGTCTCCACGGCGGCTTTCCGTAGTGCGCTGGCGCGAACATCTGCTATGATTGACGCCACGTTCGGCTGCGCGAGGTGTTCCCATGCCAACGTTTCGCCTCCGCCTTTGCTTGCTCGGGCTGATCCCTGCGGTGGGGCTGCTCCTCGGGGCCTGCAATCTCCCCGCCCCCCTGCCACCGACGACGATCACGCCGCCGTCCTTCCCGCCCCCCGCTTCCCCCGGCGCGGGCATCGCCGTCCTAGGTGGTCGGGTGTGGAATGACCTGTGCGCCGCGGGTGCGGAAGGCACGGTTCCTCCCGGCTGCATCGTCATCGATACCTTCGGGAACGTGCAGGGTGACGGCGTGATGGACGCGGGCGAGACCGGCATTGCAGGAGTCCAGGTGTCGCTGGGGGCCGGCTCGTGCCCGTCGTCTGACCTTGCCACGACCTACACCACGGGCGATGGTGCCTACCAGTTCGCCGGCCTGGCGGCTGGCACCTACTGCATCTCGGTTCCACCGCCGCAGGCTCTCCCCGGCGCGCCTCTCCCCGGCGGTGTCTGGACCTACCCCGCCGTGAGCGACCCGCTGGGTGTGGCCTTCACCACAGTGACGCTGACCGACGGCGAGCTGCGCGTCAACCTCAACTTCGGATGGGACTACCACGAGGCAGCCACTCCGACCCCGACCGAACTCGCCATCACGCCCACGCCGAGCGAGACCCCCACACCCACCCTCACGCCCACGGCCACGCCCTCGAGCGGTGACCCGCGCGCTCGCCTCGGCAGCCCGACCTGGCGCGACGCCTTCGACAGCGGCGCCAACTGGCCGCTGTATGCCGACGAGCACGTCCGCTTTACGGTGGAGGAAGGCAGGCTGGTGATGACCGCCCTCAAGGCCGAACTGTACGACGGCTGGGTGCTCAGCTGGCCTCAGGTCGACAGGTTCTACCTCGAGGCCCCGATCGCTTTCGGCACCTGTGCCGAGCGCGATCGCGCCGGCCTGGTCTTCCGTGCCTACGCCACTCCCAATGGCTACGCTGGCTACCTCTTTGCCGTCACCTGCGACGGACGCTACTCGCTGCGCGCCTGGAATGCCCCCGGCTTCAGCAGCATCGTCGACTGGACTCAGGATGACCGCATCCAGGTTGGCGCCAACGCCACCAACCGCCTCGGGGTATGGGTCGAGGGCAGCCGCATTCAGCTCTACATCAACGGCGAACTCGCGCGTGAAGTGACGGACACCAGCCACGCCGGGCGCATGTTCGGGCTTTTCGTGGGCGCGGCGAAGACCGCTGGCTTCACTGCCCGCGTCGACGAGATCGCTTACTGGCTGCTGCCATAGCAGTCTTTCTACTGCAGTCCACGGAGAGTTGGGGCCGCCGCGCGGATGCCGACGGCCCCGCTGCTCTGGCAATCCGGAAGGTGCCGGTCGTCACTCCCTTCGGCCGCTTCTTCGTGCTATAGTCCTCGCACACACGCCTCGATGCCTCAGGAGGCAAGCAATGGCCACGACCGTAGGTGCCGAACCGGTCCTGCGCCCAGCCGATCTCTGGAGTCCGGGCGCCGGCCTCTCCCCTCGCATCCAGCGTCTGCGCGACCAGTTCTGGTCCTTCTATCAGCGGGACTTCACCAACGAAGTGCGCGCCTACACCACGGGCACGCCGTGGGACTGCGTCTACTCGATCTGGCACTGGAGCAACGTCCCCGAGGTGGCGCAGTTCCAGCTGGGCTACCGATCCTACCTGCTGGCCTCGGCCGAGCGGGTCGACCTGCCCCCCGGCTTCTGGGACGAGCCGCTCGTGGTCCGCCAGGCGCTGTTCTTCCGCGAGGTCGTCCGCCGCCATTTGCCGGTGCACATCCTCGAGGGCGAGCTGATCGTCGGCTCCAACTTCTGCACCGCTCTCTCGCGCTGCCTGAAGAAAGGCGAAGCGCGGCAGCGCGACGCAGCCGAGCGCCGCTTCCTCAAGGAGTGGCATGCCCTCAACGACATCGGCATCGGCAACTGCGGCGCCGTCCCCGGCCACCTCGTGCCCAACTATCCAAAGGCCCTGCGCCGCGGCTGGAAGGGCATCGCCGACGAGGCCGAAGCCGTCCTGGCCGACCCATCCGCAAGCCGGCAGCAGCGCGACCTCGCCCGGGCCGTCGTCATCTGCGCTACGGCCGTGCGCCTGCTGATGGAACGCTACGCGGCGGAGGCTGAGGCCGAGGCTGCGGGGTGCAGCGATGCGAACCGCCGCGCGGAACTCGTCGAAGTCGCCTGCATCTGCCGCAAGGTCCCCTGGCTCCCGGCAGAAACGTTCCCCGAGGCGCTCCAGTCGCTCTGGCTCACCCACATGATGCTCATGGCCGCTGAGAGCTATCCCGGTCCTGGCGTCTCTCCCGGCCGCGTCGACCAATACCTCTATCCCTACTACCAAGCGGACCTGGCCTCCGGCCGCCTCACCCGTGAGCAGGCCAAAGAATGGCTTGAATGCTGGTGGATCAAGCACAACTACGCCTATGACTTCCAGGGCTGGGTGGGCACCAACCAGGGCATCAACTCCTCCTTCGGGCAGCTCATCACCCTCGGAGGCACGCGAGCCGACGGCAGCGACGCCTCAAATGACCTGACCTACCTGATGCTCGACGTCATCGAGGAGATCAACCTGCTCGAGCCCAAACCTAACGTCCGCATCCACGCCAACACGCCCGATCGGCTGCTCGAGAGCCTGGTAGACATCCTCAGCCGCGCCCAGGGAGCGCCGTTCCTGCTCAACTTCGACGAGGCTTCGATCGCCGGGCTGCGATGGCAGGGGCTTCCGGAAGAGGCGCTGTGGGACTACGCCCCGGTCGGCTGCCTGGAAAACACGCTGGCTGGCTGCGACCGGTCGGGGACGGTCGACGTCAACCTCAACCTGGCCAAGGCCGTCGAGCTGGCCCTCAACGACGGCCGCGACATGGCCACCGGCCGCCAGGTGGGCCCTCGAACCGGCGACCCGCGCTCCTTTACATCGTTCGACCAGTTCATGGCCGCGTTCGAAGCGCAGCTTCTCCACCTGGTGCGCTGGATCATCCGCGTCAACAACCTGGCGGACGCGGGCCGGGCGCGCTGGGAACCGGTGCCATACCTTTCGGCCCTGGTCGACGGCTGCCTGGAGAGCGGCCGCGACAGCAACGCCGGCGGCGCCCGCCACAACTACCTCACCGTCGAGGGCGTTGGCCTGGCCACCGCCGCCGACAGCCTCGCTGCCGTCCAGGCACTCGTCTACCAGACTCGCCAGGTCTCGATGGACACCCTATTGGCCGCGCTGCGCGACAACTTCGAAGGTCACGAACCGCTGCGGCAGATGCTGCTGCACAAGGCGCCGAAGTACGGCAACGACGATCCTGCCGCCGATGATCTTGCGCGTCACATCAGCCGCCTCTGGACCGAAGAGGCGTTCCGCCACGACTCACCCACCGGCAAGCGCTACCGCGGCGGCTACCTCTCCTGGAACTACTGGATCGCCTACGCTCCCACCACCGCCGCCACTCCTGATGGTCGCCGCCGCGGCCAGTACCTCTCCAACGCGGTCTGCCCCGTCAACGGCGCCGACCGCAAAGGCCCCACGGCTGTCATCAAGAGCGTCGGCCACCTTGACCTGCAGACGGCCCCCAACGGCGCCAGCCACACCATGAGCTTCAGCCCCGGCCTGCTGCGCGATCCGGAGCACCGCAGTAAACTCATCGCGTTGCTGCGCGCCTACGACCGCGTCGGCGGCACTTGCCTTCAGGTCAACGTCATCGATGCGAAGACGCTGCGCCAAGCCCAGCAGCATCCCGACAAGTACCGCAACCTGCTCGTGCGCGTCACCGGCTACAACGCCTACTTCGTCGGCCTGGGCAAAGAGATCCAGGACGAGATCATCGCCCGCGCGAGCCACGGACTGTGAGAGCCGCCTCGTGAACGCTGCGTCTGCCCCCGACGCGCCCACCGGGCTCGTCTTCAATATCCAGCAGTTCAGCACCGAAGACGGCCCAGGCATCCGCACCACGGTCTTCCTTAAGGGCTGCCCTCTGCGCTGCGCCTGGTGTCACAACCCCGAAGGCATGCACGCGCGGCCGGACCTGGTCTGGTTCGACGTGCGCTGCATCGGCGCACGCGTGTGCATCCGTGTCTGCCCTGAAGACGCCCTGACGCTCACGCCGGATGGGATGTGGATTGACCGCCAGCGCTGTACGCTCTGCGGCAAGTGCGCCGAAGCCTGCCCCGCCGCGGCGCTGGAGGTCATCGGCGTGCGCTGGACCGCCGAGGCGCTTGTGCGCGAAATCCTCAAGGACAAGGTCTTCTTCGAGACCTCCGGCGGCGGCGTGACCTTCAGCGGCGGGGAACCGATGATGCAGGATGCGTTCTTGTTTGAAATCCTTCCGCGCTGCAAGCAAGCCGGCCTGCACGTCGCCCTCGACACCTGCGGCGCCTTCGCCTGGCAGCGCTACGAACGCCTCCTGCCCTGGGTGGACCTGGTGCTGCTCGACCTCAAGCTCCTGGACAGCGAGCGCCATCGCGCGGCCACCGGCGTGAGCAACGAGGCCATCCTGACGAACGCGCGCCTCTTCGCGCGACAGGCGCCGGAGGTCTGGATCCGCACGCCGGTCATCCCTGGCTACACCGACGCTCTCGAGGACATCCTGGCCGTCGCGCGATTCATCCGCGAGGAAATGCCGTCGGTGCAGCGCTGGGACCTGCTCGCCTACACCAACCTCGGCAGGCCGAAGTACAAGAGGCTCGATCTCCCGTATCCCCTCGAACAGGCGCCGCTGCTGACGAGCGCACAGATGGAAGCGCTCTGGCAGGAGGCAGTCCACGTGGTTCCTGTGGCGCGCTGGTCGGGTATGACGCGCGAACCGAGCAGCGAGCCGGCCGCAACGGCGAAAGGAGTGACGCCGTGACCATCCTTGAGAGCCGTCCAGACCTGCGCCAGGCACTGCTGGGGGAGATGACGCCGAAGTTCCTCGCCACTCGCAGCGCCGAGGGCATTCCCAACGTCGTCCCCCTCGTCTCGCTGCAGCCGGCCGACGACGAGCCCGACCTGGTCTTCTTCGGCAACTTCCTGCTGCGCAAGAGCGTCGAGAATCTCAAGCAGGACCGCCGTGTGACCATCCTGGTAATGACGCCCGACCTGCAGGGGTGGACCCTGCGGGCGGACTTCCTCGAATTCCAGCGGACCGGGCGCTACGTTGAGAGGCAGATGGCAGGGCCGCTGCTTCGCTACAATGCCTACACGGGGGTGCGCAACGCCGGTCTGATCCGGCTGCTCGAGCTCACCGGGTCGTTCCGCATTTCTCGCCTTCAGGTGCTCCTGGACTATCTGGCTGCGCGGGTGGCGGGGTGGGGCAAATCAGGATGGGGTCGAGATGCCGCGGCCGGTCCGCCGCGAGTTCGGCCGGATGGTGGCGGTCAAGGTCCTCGCGTGGGTGGGCGAGGACGGCTACCCGCGGGTGGTCCCGGCGATGTCCCTGCAGCCGGCCGGGAAGAAGGCCATGGTGTGCAGGCCGCTGGCCCATTTGCCCACGCCGCCGCCGGGCGTGCCGGTGGCACTCAACATCCTCACCTTCGAGGCCATCTCCTACCAGGCCAAGGGCCGGTGGTCCGGGCGCGGCCGGGCCGGGCGGATCGAGGTGAGCGAGATCTACGCGGGCGGTCCACCCCTTCCGGGCGGGCGAATTGCCTGAACGTTGGGCAGCTCAGATCCACTCAGGCGAAGGCGACGCAAAGCGCCGGGCAGGTCCGTCGCGCGCGGGATGAGTGTCCCGACGCGCCAGAACGCAGCGGCCGCCATGCCGTGCGCCAGGACGGCGAAGAGCGGCGGCGTCTGCAGCGTGTAGTACGTCCAGCACTGGCGCGTCGTCCCCCACAATTCGAGCAAGTAACCGAGTCCAGCGCCCGCGGCGAAGGTCAGGACCGCCTGACGCCGATCGCCCGGCGAGAGCGTGAGCAGGAGGCAGAGCGCCCACACCATCGGCGTCAGCGGCTGGGCTCGGCTCGGCCAGGAGAAGGCGACGAGCAGGACGAGGAAGCTGCAGAAGATCAGCGGGTGGCAGAGGGAAAGGAGGCGGCCCGCGGCCAGGAGACGGTCGAGCGCGCTCGTCAGGCGGTCGATGGCTAGACTGGCGACGGGCCAGGCGGGCAGGATCCACAGCGGCGGCCGCTCGTGCGTGAAGTACGACCACAGCCCAGTCTGCGTCCCCCAACTCTCGATGACCATGCCGCCGACCAGGCCGATGGCAGCGATGCAGACGTCCTGGCGGAGGTCGGCCCCGGCGGTGATCAGCACCGTCATGAAGGCGAAGATGCCGAGCAGGAGCCAGTCGAGCTGCGTCCAGATGGGCCGCCGGGGATCGATCCACGCCAGGTAGTCCGCGACGAGCGGCCACCACACCACGGCGATCAGCGCCAGCGTCGCCAGGAAGGAGCTCAACACCAAGTAGCTGGCCCGCGTTAAGCGCATTGGAGATGGGCGACGATGACGTCCCGGCACGCCGGAGTCCTTCTCGAGAACCCCTGGCTGACTCTACTGCATCGTGACCAGCGCGGCAACCTGGGACCTCAGGGGCAACTGAGAAACAGCCGGCGCGCGCCGGCCCATGTTTCGAAGGCCGACAGGGGCCGGACAGGGTTGTCCGGGGGCGCGCCCGGGAAGCGCGAGGTGCTCGTCAGTCGTGGGCGGTCTTGATCTCGATGGCGGCCTGCTAGAATCGCCGCCGAAGCATAACCCAGTGGGGAGGTTCAGCCATGACGCTCCGATTGGGGTACATCGGCCTGGGTCTGATGGGAAAAAGCATTGCCCATAATCTGCTCAGGGCGGGGTTTCCCGTCACCGTTCACAATCGCAGCCGGCCGCCGGTGGACGAGTTGGTGGCAGCGGGAGCGAGGGCGGCCTCCAGCCCGAAGGAAGTGGCTGAGGCAAGCGATGTGGTCCTCACCAGCCTGCCCGACAGCCCTGATGTGGAGCAGGTCGTGCTCGGTCCGAACGGGGTCATTGAGGGGGCTCGGCCGGGCATGATTTTCGTCGACAATTCCACGATTCACCCCGAAGCGGCGCGGCGGATTGCGGCGCGGCTGGCCGAGTTGGGAGTGGAGGCGTTGGACGCTCCGGTGTCGGGCGGGGATGTGGGGGCGCGTGAGGGGACGTTGGCGATCATGGTCGGTGGCCCGCGGTCAGCGTTCGAGAAGGTCCTGCCAGTGCTGCAGGCGATGGGCAAGACGATCACCTGCGTCGGCGAGAGCGGGGCGGGTCAGGTGGCGAAGGCCTGTAATCAGATCATGGTAGCGGCTCAGATGGTGGCCATGGGCGAGCTGCTGCTCCTGGCGCAGAAGGCAGGGGTCGATCCACGACGTGTCGTCGAGGCGATTCGGGGTGGGGCGGCGCAGTGCTGGACGCTGGACGTGAAACCGCCGCGGCTGCTGCGGGGGGAGCGCGGTCCGGGGTTCAAGGCGTCGATGATGCACAAGGACCTGCGGATCGTGCAGGAGACGGCAGATCGCTACGGGATGGTGCTGCCGGCGACAGCCGTGAATGGGCAGCTGTACCGGGCGATGCTGGAGCTGGGGATGGAAAGCCTGGACAACTCGGCCGTGGTTGGCGTGCTGGAAGTGTTGGTGGGAACGAAGCTCGCGACCACTCCTTCCCCGGACTGACTGCGCATAGCCAACAAGCCGAGCGGACCCCCATCAGGCCGTCATCGTCCGGGCCGCGCCAGTGCAAACCACCTGAAAGGAACGGCGGCCAGCGGGCCGACCTATAATCGGACCGAAAGCGGCAGGCTCCGCAGCCGAGCCAGAGCGATGAGGACGTGATCGGATGAGCTTGCGCTCGAAGGTCCTGGTGATCTCGGGGGTGGCTTCGATCAGCCTGTTCTGCGCGCTGTATCTCGCGGTGGTTCGCGGGCTGCACCTGAGCGTCGTAAGCATCGAGCAAGCGCAGGCCCGGGCCGACCTTGGCCGAGTTCGGGCAGTCATGGACAACGAGCTGGCCTCGATCGACAGCATCGCTGCCGACTGGGCCTACTGGGACGACACCTACCGCTTCCTCCAGACTGGCGATCCCGACTTCATCGAGACCAATCTCGACCCGATCTCAATCACCAACCTGTCGCTCAACCTGATGGCCTTCGTGCGGAACGACGGCGAGGTCGTGTGTGCGGTCGCGGTTGACCTGGGCAGCCGGGAAGCCGTGACGCCTCCCTCCGGCCTGGCCGACCGCGGCGGGACTCTGTCCCGCCTGCTCACCCCGTCCGCCGCCGACGACTCCCGAGCGGGCATCGTCCTCCTCGACGGCGAACCGATGCTCGTGGCCGTGCGCGCGGTGCTGACGAGCGACCGCCGCGGTCCATCGCCCGGCGTGCTCATCGCCGGCCGCTGGCTCGACCGGGCCGAGTGGGAGCTGATCTCTCGTCTCACGCAGCTCGACGTCACGGGCTTTGCGTATGGCTCGGAGTCCATCTCGCCTGAACTGACTCAGGCGCTGGGAGGGTGGCGGGCCGGCTCGGAGCCGGTCGTCGAGGCGCTGGGCGAGGACCGTGTCGCTGTGTACGGAGTGCTCCACGACCCGGATGAAATGCCGGTCGTCGTTGTGCGGGCAGTCTCCCCGCGCCCGGCCCAGGCCGTGGCCGAGCGTGCCCGCATCACCCTGGGCCTTGGGCTGGGTTTGCTCGTCCTGATGTGGGCGGCGCTGACGGCCTACTTTCTTGACCGCCTTATCCTTGCCCGCCTCTACCGGCTAGGGGTGTCGCTCGTGGAGATCGAGCGCAGAGGCGACCCAAGCAGTCGGGTAAAGGCCGAAGGGGCCGACGAGATCGGCCAGCTGGCAGACGGCATCAACCGCATGCTCGGCAGCCTGGAGCAGTCCGAGCGCGAGTTGCAGCAGAACGAAGAGCGATATCGCACGCTTCTTGAGAGCCAGGGCGAGGGCTTCGTGATGGTCGATGACCAGGAACGCCTCCTGTTCGCCAATCCGGCGGCAGAGGCGCTCTTCGGTGTGGCGCCCGGTGGACTGCAGGGGAGGAGCCTGCAGGAGCTGACCACGCCTGAGTCCTACGCCCTAATCCGCGCCCAGAGCGAGAAGCGTCGCCGTGGCCTGACCACCACCTACGAGGTCGACATCGCGCGTCCCGACGGCGAAAGGCGCCGGGTGATGGTCACGGGCTCTCCCTACACCGACCCCAAAGGCGTGTACCTCGGTTCCGTAGGCGTGCTGCGCGACATCACCGAACGCCACCAGATGGAGCGCCGTCTGGAGTACCTGAGTACACACGACCCGCTGACCGGCCTGTACAACCGCGGCTTCTTCGAAGAGGAACTCGAGCGACTGCAGCGCGGCCGGCGCTTTCCCGTCACCATCCTCGTCGGCGACATCGACCAGCTCAAGCCCGTGAACGATCTGGAGGGCCACCCCGCCGGCGACCGGCTGCTCAAGCGGGCGGCCCGGCTGCTGGCCGAGACCTTCCGCGGGGACGATGTCGTGGCGCGCATCGGCGGTGACGAGTTCGCCGTCATCCTGCCCCAGACCGACGCCGCAGCCGGCGAACGCGCCCTCGAGCGACTGCTCGCCCGCCTGGAGGAGCACAACCGGGCCCAGCCGAATCAGCCGCTGCGCATCTCACTCGGCATTGCCACTGGCGAGAAGGGGCGGCCCCTCGCCGAGGTCGTCGCCGAGGCCGATCGCCGCATGTATGAGGCGAAGCTGCAGCGGATGAAGTCCCTCCTTGGCCGACGACGGGAGACAAGGGTGCGCTGACGCCCCATGCCTTGGTCGCCGCGGGGCGGAAGGCCGGCCCTCGGGCGACAGGGCAGAGCGGTCTCCCCGGACGCCGCTGCAGGCCCTCCCTGAACCCGCTGCGCGAGCCCGCGATCGAGAGCAGTGGCGGGCCGCTCGCGCTACGGGGTGAAAGCCCCCCAGATCCGAACCGTTCCATCCGTCGAGGCGGAGGCAAGCAGGTTCCCGTCTGGGGAGAATGCCACCGCTCGCACAGGTCCCCAGTGCCGGCCCAGGGTCTCCAGCTCCACTCCGGTCGCCAGGTCCCAGATGCGGACGGTGCCGTCCTCGAATCCGGCGGCCAGCAGATGACCGCTCGGGGAAATGGCAACGCCCCACGCTCTGTCGGAGGCCCCGCCGAGGGTCTGAAGTGTGGCACCGGTGGCGCACGAGTAGAGGGCTGCTGACTCATCGCTGGTTTCCGCCAGGACCAGATCCTGCTCGCAGTTGGAAGCCAGGAGATAGGACAATCGGGTTTTCAGCTGGCGGTTGTTGAGGCGCTCGCCGGTCGCCGCGTCATACCAGTCCATTCTGCCCCTCGTGTTGGCCGCAAGCAGAGTGCGTCCATCGGGGAGAAACTCGAGCCCGATAACCGGCTGGCGTTCGCCTCGCATGCTCCGCAGGAGCCTGCCGTTCTCCACATCCCATAGCGTGACCAGCCCTTGATAGGATCCTGCAGCGACGATGCGGCTGTCGGCGGTGAAGGCGAGCGACCACAGCCCGAGCCAGAAGGTGCCCTGGCTGCGAATCTCTTGCCACGTTGAGACGTCCCAAAGCGTCAGGTGAGCGCCCCCGCTGGCGAGAACCCGCCCATTGGGAGAGAAGGCGAGAGAGACTGACCCCGTTTCCATGTGGATGGCGTGAAGGAGCTGACCCGTCGCCACATCCCAGATCCGGATGCCGCCCAGCCCAGCACCAACGGCCAGGATCTCGCCATCGGGCGAGAAGGCGAGACTCGCCGCCCCGGACTCGTGCCCGGGAAGCATGTGGACGACTTCACCGACAGCCCAATCCCAGACACGCACTATCTCCTCGGAGGTGGCGGAGGCGAGGAGAGTGCCGTCCGGGGAAAAGGCGATGGACTTCACCTGCGCTCGAGGCCCCACCAGCGTGCGCAGCTGCCTGCCCGTCACGGCGTCCCACAGCCGGATGGTGCCCTGGTCGGTCCCGGCAGCGGCGACCGTGCCATCCGGAGAGATGGCTCCACACGTCAGGTCAGGGTCGCGCGCACCCAGGGTGCGCAGCAGGCGGAAGTCGGGCAGGTCCCACAGCAGGATAGCCCGGTCCTCGGATGCGGTGGCCATCATGCGGCCGTCCCGAGAGAGTGTGACATCTGTGACCGCGGCGTCGTGGTCCAGCAGCGTGTCAGCCAGCTGCGCGCTCGGTGCGTACCACCGCCGGATGGTGGCGTCGCTGCCTCCGGAGATGAACCAGTAACGATCCAACGAATATGCCACGCTCAGCACCGCCCCGATGTGCCCATGCGCGGTGCGCCGGAGTTCACCGGCCTCGGGGTCCCAGATCCGGATCTTGCCATCCCCGGCGCTGGAGGCGAGCGATCGGCCGTCTTGGCTGAAGGCGACATCGTAGACGGGGGCAGGGTGGTCGAGCGTATACAGGAGCGCAGCCGTGGAAACGTCCCACAGCCGTGCCGTCGTGTCCATCGAGTCGGAGGCGAGGAGCATGCCGTCCGGGGAGAAGGCGACGCCGGTGACCTGGTCTGTGTGTCCGCGCAGCGCCGCCAGCTCTCTTCCCGAGGCGGCATCGCGCAGTCGGACGGTCCCATCATACTCTGCCGAGGCGAGCATCCGTCCGTCTGGAGAGAAGGCGAGGTCCTGAATGTCGGTCGCGTGGCTCTCGAGAGTCTGCCGCGGTTGCCGGGTCTCGACGTCCCACACGATGATCTGGCCGTCGAGCGCCATCGAGAGGATCGACTCCCCGTCGGGCGAGAAAGACACACCGAAGGCTTTCCCCCTATGGCCCTGCAGGGTCCCCGTCTCTGCCCCGGTGGCGAGATCGACGATGTGCACGGCGCGGTCTGCGGAGGCGGCCGCGAGGAGCGCGCCATCCGGCGAGAAGGTCACATCGTAGAAAGGCTCCTGAGCGCGAAGCAGGCTGCGCCTCACCAGGCCGGTCTCCGTATCCCAGAGGCGCACAGTGCCGTCCTCGGACGCCGTCGCCGCAGCGGTCCCGTCCGGGGAGTACGCGACCTCCCAGATGGCGTCCCAGTGGGCCTGCAAGACGAGCAGAGTGTCACCGGTCGCCACATCCCAGATCCGCGCTGAACCATCGATCGAGCCCGAGAGCAACCGCTGACCGTCCGGCGAGAAGGCGAGTCCCGTGACCGCATCGGTGTGACCTCTCAGCGTGCGCGCCGGCTGCTGGTTCGATGGGTCCAGCAGCAGGATCGTCCCGTTGGTGCGGCCGCAAGCCAGCACGGTTCCATCGCTGGAGAAGGCCAGGACCCAGACGTAGGCCAGCCCCTGCTGCAAGACCTGGGGCGCTTGCCTGCTATCAAGGGTCCACAGACGGAGGGTCCCGTCCGCCAGTGCCGGCGCGAGGCGCGTGCCATCTGGGGTGAGAGCCATTGCGCTCACCATGGCCGGCGTCTCGAGGAACATCGTTTCCATGAGGTCTGTGGCGCGGTAGGAGTAGATGCCGGTCGCAGCGCCGGCCACGATGCGGCTCCCATCCGGCGACCACTGCACCTGCGTCAGGTTGCCTCTGCTTTACCGCCCGAGTTCGGTCACGCTGTCGATGGTCTGGGGTGAGAGCGCATCGGCCGGCAGCGGGTACGGAGTGGATTCGAGCATTGGAGGAAGCAGCGGGGTCGGGGTGTGCGTGGGTGTCGGCGAAGAGGTGGCCGTGGGCTGTGGGCTGTTGGTGGCAGAGGGTGGAGGCGGTTGTGTGGCGGTCGGCGGAGGGGAGACGGTCGCGGGGATGAGAGCGCAGGAAAGCGTCAGGATCGCGGCAACGAGCAGAATGACCCCCTTCCTCATGTCGTCCTCCTTCGAATGATCCGATGGTGCTCTAGCCAGCGGTCCTTGCCCGCACCAGCGCTCGGATGGCGGCAGCGCTCTCCTGCTGCACGGCCTCGAGGGCCAGCGGACGCGCCGAGGCGATGGACCAGCGGCGCACGATGGCCTTGGCCCGCGGCACCAGCGGAGCGGCCACGCTGAACTCGTCGAGCCCCAGCCCAAGCAGAATCGGAATCGCATCGGGTTCGCCGGCCAGTTCCCCGCACATTCCCACCCAGATGCCCCACTCATGTGCAGCCTGGATGACCCATTGGACCTGGCGCAGTACCGCCGGATGCAGCGCGTCGCTGAGATGGGCCACGCGATCGTTCGTCCGCTCCGCCGCCAGGGTGTACTGGGTCAGGTCGTTCGTGCCGATGCTGAAGAAGTCGACCTCGCGCGCGAAGAGGTCGGCCAGGACCGCCACCGAGGGGACCTCGACCATGATGCCCACCTGCACCCGCTCCGCTGACGGAATCCCTTGCTCGGCGAGCTGGTGCCGTGCCTGGTTGAGCAGCGCCCTGGCTCTGCGGACTTCCTCGAGAGTGGACACCATCGGGAACATGATGCGCAGGTCGCTGCCGACGCCGGCGCGCAGCAGTGCCCGAAGCTGGGTGAGGAAGAACTCGGGCCGGTCCAGGCACATGCGAATCGCCCGCCAGCCAAGGAAGGGATTGGCCTCGCGGCCGAGGTCGAGGTAAGGCAGGTCCTTGTCGCCGCCGACGTCGAGCGTGCGCACCACGACCGGGCGCGTGCCCATCGCGCTCAGGATGGCGCGGTAGGCCTGGATTTGCTCGTCTTCGCTGGGGGCGGTGCGGCGGTCGAGATACAGGAACTCGGTGCGCAGCAGCCCGATGCCTTCGGCGCCGCAGCGCAGCGCGGCCTCGGCGTCTTCCAGGCTGCCGACGTTGGCCACCACCTCGACCCGATGACCGTCGAGCGTCGTGGCCGGCTCGAGCGCGTGGGCGAGATCGTCTTCTGCCTGCGCGCCGGCGAGGCGGGCGCGGTCGAGGAACAAGGCGGCCTCCGCCTCCTCCGGGTTGACCACCACCATCCCCTGGCTGCCGTCGACGAGGAGCAGAGACCCTTCCTGCAGGTCCAGGACGTCCCTGCCGAGACCGACCACGGCCGGCAGGCCGAGGGCGCGGGCGAGGATGGCCGTGTGGGAGGTGGGGCCGCCCTCGGCGGTGCAGAAGGCGCGCACCAACGACTTGTCGAGCGAGGCCGTCTGCGCGGGAGCGAGGTCTCGGGCGACGATGACCGAGGGCTGAGTCAGTCGGGGTGGTTCGACCGGACCCTTGCCGAGCAGCCGGCGCAGGACGCGCTGACCGACGTCGCGCACGTCGAGGGCGCGGGCGCTGAGGGTGGGGTCGGGCAGGGAGGCGAGCTGCCCGGCGAAGAACTCGACGGCGTCCATCCAGGCGGTCTCCGCGTTCAGGCCGGAGTCAATCCCGACTTCGGCGCGCTTGAGGAGCGAGGCGTCGGCGAGGAACATCGCGTGGGCCTCGAAGATGGCCGCCTCGGCCGCCCCGGCCTCCTGGGTCACCTTGTCCTTCAGGGCCGAGAGTTCTTCCTGGATGGCGCGGCGGGCCTGGTCGAGGCGCTGGCGCTCGCGGCTGGGCTCGGCTGGCGTGATGCGGGGGATCTCCAGCTTCTCGTCGGGCCACAGGATGGCCGGGCCGGAGGCCAGTCCGGGAGCGGCAGCGATGCCGCGCAGGGTGCGGGTGGGGGTGGGTGGTGTGTCAGCCAAGAATCGGTCTCGTGTCCGGGGTCACGGCTGAACTTCGAAGTCCGAGAGGATGAGTGCGGTGAGGTGGTCGATGGCCTCGTCCTCGCCCGGGCCCTCGGCCTGGATTTCGATCTCATGGTCCTTCTCCACGCCGAGGGTGAGCACGGAGAGGATGCTCTTTCCGTCGACCCAGTCGCTGCCGTTGGCGAGGTTGCGGACGCGGATCTCGGCCGGATGCTGCTGGCAGGCCTGGACGAAGAGCGCCGCGGGGCGCGCGTGCAGGCCAACTTCGTTGATGACCTTGATGCGGGCGGATTGCATCGGGGGCGGACTCCGGTCGAGGCTCTGGGTTGAGCGTATTGTAATGCTCTTCGCAGGGCCGGACAAACGGGGGCGCGCTGCGCTGGCGAGCACCGCGCGTGCCCCACCCCCTTACCCCCTCCCCTCCCATGACTCTCTCCTCCCCGCGCAGGAGCGGGACTGCGTGCGTTCGCAGTTGAGGCACAGGTCGGGAGGAATCAATCGACCACGGCCGTAGCCGTGATCGATTGGTGGAGTCGGGGCGGGCGGATTTGAACCGCCGACCCCCTGCACCCCATGCAGGTGCGCTAGCCGGGCTGCGCCACGCCCCGTCTCAGGCCCGATTATAACACCGCGCAGCGGGCTGGCCACTCTCGGTTCCCGGTATCCCTGCAGCCGCTCGCTTTCGGGAGCGGTCGATTCTATAATCCACTCAGCGGAGGTGGGGCATGCGCGTGTACGACATCAGCGTGGGGATTTCGCCGGACATGCCGGTGTGGCCCGGCGACCCGCCAGTGCGGCTGGAACGGGTGGAGCATATCGCCCAGGGAGCCAACGCCAATGTCTCCCGCCTGGACTGCGGTGTGCACACCGGCACCCACGTCGACGCGCCGCTGCACTTCGTCGACGGGGCGGCGTCAGTGGACAGGCTGCCGCTCAAGGTGCTCACCGGACGGGCCTACGTCGTCGACCTGCGGCGGGCCACGGTGCTCGACGCCGCCACGCTGGAAGCCTCGGACATCCCGCCGCGCACGCGCCGCATCCTTTTCCGCACCCGCAACTCCGAGTACTGGGCGCGCAAGGGTTCCGAATTCCAGACCGATTTCGTGGCGGTCGATCCGAGCGGAGCCGAGTGGCTGGTGCGCAAGGGCGTGCAGCTGGTTGGCATCGACTACCTCTCGATCGCGCCGTACAAGCGGAGCAAGGAGACCCACCGCATCCTGCTTGAGAAGGGCGTCGTGGTGGTCGAGGGGCTGGACCTGAGCGGAGTGAGCCAGGGCCGCTACACGCTCGTCTGCCTGCCGCTGAAGCTGATCGGCAGCGACGGCGCGCCGGCGAGGGCGATCCTCATCGGCGTGTAGGGCGCGAAGGTCATCACGGGACTGCAGGGAGGAGCCATGAGCGGGACGGTGACGCCGATCGTTGTTGTCGGCCTCGTGCTGGGGCTGGCGCTGGTGCTGGTGTATACGGGCTGGGCGGTGGCCGGGCGCCGCAAGGCGGGCTCGCCCTCGCCGGGCCGGGTGGTGGCGACCGCATCCCACGCCGAGGCAGGCGAGCGGGTGGCGTCCCTGGCGGCCGAGCAGATCGAGGAGATGGTGCGGCAGCGCCTGGGGCAGTATCGCGATCTGGCTGGCACGCCGGTGGACTTCGGCACCGGGCCGGGCGGCGAACTCGAAATCTGGGTGGGCGAGAGCCGCTACCACTCGGTGGAGGAGATTCCCGATGCCCGCATCCGCCAGGCCGTCGCCGAGGCCGTGGAGGCGTTCAATCGGTAGTTGGGCCGCACAGTGGGAATCGCTATGCCAAACATACCATTGCCGGAAGTACTTATCGGCGAATTCACTGTATTTCGGCCTTTTACTGCACCCGGCCTCTTCGCATATCGGCACTCCCAGGCGTTGCGTTTGCTCGACCTTCCGGGCTATGCCGTCGCCCATCTCGATGCCGCACAGCGACGCGAGGCGCTGGAAGGCGCAGTTGCGCTTTGTAGACCATTATCGGCACTCGTAGTCTTTCTGAACGTTGTCGCTCTGGAAGATTTCATCCGCGACCTTGGAGCGCGCCTGGCTGATCACCCAGCGCTTGCAAGCTACTTTCCGAGTATCTCCGGACTTCGTATAAAACCAGGCAAGCGTAGGCCAAATCGCCCATTCGCTAGACTCGACACTGATGCTGCGCCATTCCTTGACCCCGGCGAAGTGAACAAGCTGTATCAGAAGTGTCTCGGTATTCAGGCGATACCCGCGTCTGAGCACGCCCAACTTCGTGATCTTGCACTACTCCGACATACCGTCGCGCATCACGGTGCTGTCATTCGATCCGTTGACGTTCAACGCTTCCAACACTATATCGTGCAGCCTGAACACCTCATCAATCCACCCGTCGCCTTCGTTCGCGAGGTCGGTCGTTATTCCAACCTTGGGCCCGTCTTGGTGGGAGAGACCGCCAACTTGCCTTCTCGATCTCATCGAACTTTTCGGTTATTTCGGCAAATTGGTAAGCTCAGATGGCCCAGTTGGAACGCCTCCGCCTGGAACAGAAATGGAGAGGCAAGTGCGCCAGGAGGGGGTGCGGGTTCGGGAGGAGTTGATCCGACTCTGCATCGACGAGCTGCGACACGCATATGCCTAAGGCTTTGCGGTCTAACAAGCGGTTGCAGCCGACACGCTCCGCTCGCTCCGGCGCTGCGGCCGATGCGTAGATCGTTGGGCAGCTGACAGGCTTCACCAACCCGGGGAATACCGATGGCATCTGCTGCCGACATCCTCCACCAACTCAAGGCGAAGGCCAATCCTGATAACCTCGCAGGAATGGCCAAGTTCGGTATGGCGGTCGACAAGCGGCTTGGTGTTTCCGTCCCGGAGATGCGCCGCATCGCCAAAGCTACCGGTGAGGATCACAAACTGGCCGTCCAGCTTTGGAGAACGGGTATTGCGGAAGCCAGGATTGTGGCTTCCATGATCGCCGTACCGGAGAAGCTTACCGAGAAAGATATGGATGGCTGGGTGAAAGACATCAACTCCTGGGATGTCTGCGACCAGGTATGCATGAATCTGTTTGAGAAGACGCCTCTGGCCCGCCAGAAGATCATCGAGTGGTCCGAACGAGAAGAAGAATTCGTCAAACGAGCAGCCTTTGCATTGATTGCCTGCCTGGCCTGGCACGATAAGCAGGCTACGGATCGGGAGTTCATTGAGTACCTGTCAGTGATCAAGCGTGGTGCCAGCGACGAGCGCAACTTTGTGAAGAAAGCGGTCAATTGGGCCTTGCGTAACATTGGGAAGAGGAACTTGCGGCTAAACAAGGCGGCGATCAAGACGGCCAGAGAGATTCAACGACTTGATTCGAAGGCTGCGCGGTGGATTGCCGCCGATGCCATCCGAGAACTGGAAGGCGAGCGGACGCAGAAGCGACTACGAAAGTAGAATGGTGCCTGGGGCGGTGGGGGTCAGGAAGAAGGCCGCCTAACCTGCGCATGCAGCGGACACGCTTCGCTCGCTTCGCGCGCTGTTGGGCTGCGGGGATCCCGCGAGCCTCGCTGCATGAGGTCGTCGTCTCGGTTGGGTCCCGATCCCGCGCGTCGCCGATCGGATGGCCGCTTGCGCGCAGCCAGGGCCGCGTAGATAAGGGGGAAGGCATGACACAGTCAGGTCAGGACTCGCTTCTTGCCAACATCCAGGAATGGCTGGAGCCCGGGGAGGAGCTGATTGAATATTCGGTCGGCGCCCTCCAGGACGCGACGTTCGACACCGTCGTTGCCCTTACCAGTCGGTACATCAGGCTGGGAGGGCTGGCCGGGGGACGGACTATCCCCCTGGATCGGGTCCGGTACGTAGAGTGGAAGGGGCTGTGGGCGAGGTTGAACATTGGGACGGCATCGCCGAAGGAGCGGCTGGTGATTGCGGTGAACGGGCGGGAGTGGAAGCAGAGAGCCGCGAAACTGGCCGCCGCATGGCTGCAGCGCGGGGCGAGCAAGGGCAAATAGGCGACCGACCCTGCGAGTCAGCCCCGAAGGCCCGACCTCGGATGCCTTCCCGCAGCCCAACACCTGGCTGCAGCTCACCCGGCCAGCCCGGCGAAACGCAAGCGTGTCTTGCACAGCCGGACGCGAGCCAGGGGACGCCAGCCCATCTCATCCGCCGCACCATCGGGGGAGAAGCCCCTGCGTCTGCAAGGCGAGGGGTGTGTCATAATCCCTGTCGATGTTGTCGCACAGCCAGGAGGCGCAATGGCAGACAGCAGCCTCAAGGCGTTCGTGAGCTTCGCGATCAGGGTGATCGTCGTGCACACGGTGACCTACTTCGTTTTCGGCATGATTATGTCCAACGTCTTCGACTACGGCCGCGTGTTCCAGCAGGAGATCATCCGCGACTTCATGCGCCCGATGGGATCGACGAGCGTCTTTCTCGGGCCCATCCTGCAGCCTGTCCGCGGCCTGCTCTACGCCATCGGGCTCTGGCCGATCCGCGGGGCGATTGTGGAAAAGAAGCACGGCTGGCTGATCGTCTGGGGCATCTTCGTCCTCTTTGGCATCCTGGGTACGCCAGCCGCCTCGCCGTCCTCGATGGAAGGTGTGATCTACTCCAGGCTGCCGCTGTGGTATCACCTGATGGGCCTGCCGGAGATCCTGCTGCAGACGCTGGCCCTCTCGCTCATCCTGGTGTGGTGGGATCGGCATCAGGTCCGGCCCAGGCCGGCGGTGCAGAAGGGGGCCTTCGGTGCGGACTTGCTGAAGGCGGTGATGATCGGCTGCTTCGCCTACATGGGGTATGCGGTGGGCAGCCTGCTCACGGCGTTCCTGGCGAAGGTGCGGGTGGACATGGAAACCGCGGCGGCAGACTGGAAGACTCAGATCATGTTCGTGGTGGCCTTCATCGTGAACGTGCTCCTGATCCTTGTCGTCTCAGGATGGCGGAAGGCGGGAAAGATCAGCCTGTGGCAGGTCTTGCTGCTGTTCTGGATTGTCGACGCGCTTGTGCCGCTGGCCTACCAGTGGCTGTTCACGTCGCCGATGTCCCTGCCCTTCGCAGCGCTGATTGGCCTGTTCCCGGCGCTGGTCATTATCGTGGGGATGGCTGCTGGATACAAGAGAACCATGCCCTCAACCTGATGCAGCGACATGGAGATCATGGCCTCCCCAAGGCCCTGACCACTTCTCAGGACCCGCCCTCGCCTGGCGGCTGATAAGGAGGCTCTCATGCGGTTTGCCCTCGTCCTTGCACTGCTTGTGTGCATCGCCGGGCTCGTCCTTGCCTTCCAGAACCCCGGGGCCGCCCGCGTGTCATTCCTGGCGTGGCAGTTTGAGAGCTCGCTTGCTTTGGTGCTGCTCATCGCCTTTGGAGCCGGCATTCTCGCGGGCATGCTCCTCATGCTTCCGGGGCGCATCCGCGCTGGCCTGACGGCCTCCAGTCGACGACGGGAGCTGGACGAAGTCAGCCGGAAACTCACCGAATGCGAGGCCAGGCTGGCCAGGGCTGAGGCGGCCGTGACGAGTCTGAGCGCGCCGAAGCCTGATGAAACCGCGAAATCCGCCCCCACGAATTGAGCCACGCTTCTTGCAGGAGGTGGGGAGGCGTCTCCAATACCTGCATGCTTCCGGCGTTGGCACCTCGGCGACCGCACCTGGCAGGATTGCGACGCAGAAGGGGGCGCGTGCAAAGACATGGCCCGGTTACCAGCACCGGGCCATGCGCGTGCCAGGATGCCAAGGCCGACCCGCCCAGCCGGAAGCCATTCGCTAGGCATCTACCTGCTCGCGGCGCAAGTCCTACGACCGGCTTGCGCCCGTACGGACCGAGTGCCGCCATCATCCAGCCATCCGGCTTGATTGATGCCGCCTGGATCTGACTTCAGGCCGCCGGCGTTTGGTCGGCTCCCCAGCCCTGTGTGTCGGTCCCGCTACTTCTTCGGCCTGACGTAGCTCGCGAGCACCTTCTGAATCACCACCTTCTCATCGTAGGTCAGATTGGGAAGGCCTGCCACCGGGGGCCCCGAATAGACCGCCTTGCGGTCATCCACCAAGTGCTCAAGCTTGGCCTTCTTCAACAGGCTCCAGGGAGGCATCTTGAGTTCCTCGGCCGCCTTGTAGATGACGTTGATGATGTCCTGATTCGTCTTACCCTCGAGGTCCGGCCGTGCCTGCTTGGGCTGCGCGGGCGCTCCCGGGGCAGTATCCGTCGGCAGCGCGCCGGGCGCCTTGCCGGGGGTCACCGCCCCGGGCGCCGGGGGCTTCGGCACACCGGCCTTGGGCGCCGGCGCAGAAGGCGTCTTGGCCTTGACGGGCGGAACGAAGTCGCGGTCTTTTCTGGCAGCTGTTGTAGGTGAGGGCTTGGTGACGGGCTTTGAGGGTGCAGGCTTCTTCGGCGTGGGTTTCTTGAATATTGGCGGCATGATGGTATTCCTCCTCTTTGCGCGGCCGCTGCGTGCGCTTCTGCTTGGCTCATGCCTCCTCGTCCCTGCGGGGCTTGAGGCCCTTGCTTAAGCTAAGTCTAGCATCAATCCAACGGCCGCGCAACTGTCAACAACCCGATCACCGTATCCGTCGACTTGCACGGACGGGGCAGATGCTGGATAGCAGGGGGCGACAGTCATGGGGGCCTGAGGAGCTTGGCCGTGGTCTTGCGTTCAGACACCCAACGTGGGGCCTACTCTGCCTGTTCGTGAAATGGCCTATAATAGCGGTGTCATTTGGGCCGGCATCCGGCGGCAAGCCTCGGGGATCCACTTGAGGCAGCGGATACCAGGGAGGCAAGGAGGAGGGACGGATCATGGCTGCCAAGCAAGTCAACCTGGCGAAAGTCTTCCAGTCCGTGGCCGCGGCACTGGCCGAGAACCGCGAGGTCCTCAACCAGGCCGATGCCTACAACCACGACCACGGCGACAACGTCGTTGAGGTCTTTGAGGTGGTCACCCAGGCGATGAAGGAGCGAAAGGGCGCATCGGCGGCCGATCAGCTCGCCTACGCAAGCGAGCTGCTGCGGCGGCGCCAGAGTGGATCGGCCAAGTACTACGCCGGCGGCCTGTCGCAGGCGGCGCAGCAGTTCAAGGGGAAGAAGGTGACCTCCGACAATGTCATGCAGCTCGTGCAGACGCTGCTCGCCGGAGGCCAGGAGCCTTCAGCCCCAGTGGCGCCCGCCGCAGGACCGGACCTGCTCACCGCGCTGCTGGGCGGCGCGAGCGGGCAGGGCGCAGCGGGCGAGCAGCCTGGCATTGACGTCGGCAGCCTGGTGAATGCCGGCATGGCCTATCTGAGCGCGAAGGGCAGCGGGCAGAGCGACATGCAGGCGCTGATGGGCGCGCTGATGACGGCGGCTCAGGGCGGGAACGCGCCGCACCGGGCGCAGTCCGGCGCTCTGATCATGAACGCGCTGCTGCAGGCTGTTGGAGGGGCGTCGGCGCGCAGGTGAGGCCCGCCCGCGCGCGACCACCGCGGTGAGAGAACGGCCCGCCGAGCCCATAGCCTTGCGCCTCTTGATGCGAAGAAGCAGGCCGTAGGGCCGTGCGGGAACGAGCGGACGTTCCGACGCATTGCGGCTCGGCGCGGCCCACTCTCGCCTTTGCCCGGATCGTGATGGTCTGCTCTGTGCCACGCCTTTCCGCCACTCCTGGGGAGGCAATGCGATGCGGCTGCTGATGGTGGCCGTCTGTGTCTTCCTGATGCTCCACGGCCTCATCCACCTGATGGGCGCGGCGGCATACCTGCGGCTGGCCGAAATTCCGCAGCTCCCCTACAAGACCACTGTCCTGGGCGGCCGGGTGGACCTCGGGGCCGGCGGCACAGCGGTCTACGGCGCTCTCTGGGGGATCGCCGCGATCGCCTTCCTTGTTTGCGGCATTGGTCTTCTGCTCGGCGCGAGTTGGGGGCAGCCGCTCCTCGTCGGCGTCACACTGTTCTCGCTTGTCCTCACCGCACTGGACTGGAAAGTCGCCTACGCCGGCGCCGTCATCGACGCGATCATCTTGCTGGCGCTGCGGCTCGTCCCGCGCCTGGGCAGCGTCGTTCGCTGAGCCACGCAGCCACGCCTCAGCCCGACGCGACGATAAGGCGCGCCAGCGCCTGCGTCACCTCCGGGCGCGCGGTGATCGGCGCGCCGGCGCGCTTGCGCGCCGCGATGGCGCCCAGGGTCTCGCCCGTCTCCGGATAAGGGAAATCGGGCGCGAGCTCGGCCAGGGTGAGAGCGAGGTAGGGGCGCGTGAGGATGTCGGGGTCGGGCAGACGCAGAGTCGGGGTGTCGACCACGCGGCGGCCCAGCAGGCACAGGTCGAGGTCGATGGTGCGCGGCGCATAGCGGTCGCCGCTGCGCACGCGGCCGAGGTCCGATTCAATCTGGCGCAGCCGCAGGCGGATCTCTTCCGGCGGCAGCTCGGTCTCGATGAAGACAGCAGCGTTCAGAAAATCAGGGGCCGGGCGTGGGCCCACGGCCGGCGTCTGGTACACGGCGGACACGGCCCGCAGCCTGCCGATCTCCCGCAGCCGCGCCAGGGCAGCCGGCAAGTTCCGCTCGGGTTCGATGTTCGAGCCGAGCGAGACGAAGGCGGGTTCAACCAAAGTCGCCGGCCTGGCGTTCGATTTCGACGCCGACGGAGCGGGCAAAGCGAAGCGCGCCGGGCTTCTCGACCCGCACCCGAACGCGGCGTACGCCGGGCTCGCTCAGACACAGATGGGCGATGTCGGCTGCCAGTGCCTCGATGGTGTAGCGCGCGCTGTGCTCGACGTGTTCGATGATCTTCTTTGTGATTGTGCGGTAGTTGACGGTGTCGTCGATGGCGTCACTGTGCCCGGCGCGCGACAGGTCGGCGAAGAGGGTGAGGTTGACGAGGATGTCCTGCGGTTTGTCGCGCTCCCAATCGTTGATGCCAACGATGCCGCGCAGCAGAAGGTCCTGGATATTGATGCGGTCTTCGCTCATGCGCGCCTCAGGTGAGATGGCGCCCGCCGTCGAGGTGCAGGATGGCGCCTGTGATGAAATCGGGGCCGGTCAGCAGGAAGAGCAAGGCGTGGACGACCTCCTCGACGCGCCCCCAGCGGGCGAGGGGCACCTCTGCGATGAGGGCCGGGTCGGGTTCGCTGGCGCCGGGCGGGGGCAGGATGGCGCCGAGGGCAAGGCCGTTGACTCGGATGGCCGGCGCCAGGGCCACGGCCAGGCTGCGCGTCATTGAGGCCAGGGCGGCCTTGGCGGTGGTGTACGGGAAGTGGTCCGCGCCCGGGCGCAGGGCCCGCCAATCGAGCAGGTTGACAATGGCGCCGGGCCGGCCGCTGCGGTGACGGGCGAAGGCCTGCGAGAGCAGGAAGGGGGCGGTCAGGTTGATCGCGAGGTGGCGCTGCCAATCCGCTAGGTCAGTTTCCAGGGCTCCGATCGGCTCGAAGATGGAGGCGCTGTTGACCAGGAGGTCGATTTCCCCGAGTGCTTCGACGGCGCGCTCGACGAGGGACGCTGCCTGGGCTGGCTGCGCCAGGTCGGCCTGGAGCGCGACGGCACGGCCGCCGGCCTGGCGAATCCCTTCCACGAGGGTTTCGGCTTCGGACGCCGATGCGCCGTAGTGAACCGCCACGGCCGCGTCGCGCGAGGCGAGCGCCTCGGCAAAGGCTCGCCCCAGCCGCCGGCCTGCGCCGGTGACCAGGGCCGTGTGACCGCTCAGATCTGACTCCGATGCCACACTTGTATTGTAACCTTGCCCAGCCAACGGCTGCACAGCAGGGAGCAGGCGTCCGCGCTGGCCGTCTCGTGGCTGGCGCGGAGGAGGTGGCTACGGATCGTTACGGGGGGCATGGGGGCGGGACTTACATCCTCGCACAGCACCCCCGACCGGAGGGAGGGGGCATGCCCCCATGCCCCCCGATACCCCCCATTCCCCCACCCCCTAAAGCGGCGGCTGATGCGACGGGCACAGGATGGCCTCATCCGCCGCGCCTGAATGGGGCAGCGTGGTCTCTCGGCCGCTGGGCGCCGCGGAGCGCGTGGGACGATGCGGCAGTCGCGCGGCGGATCGATGTAGTGAATCCGGGGTTTGCCTCATGCGCAGTCTGCCGATGGGATGGAGGCGGACCTCGGTCGGGGCGAGCTGTCCCGGGGCCCCATTCCGCCTTCCCGAAAGCGGCGGCTGATGGGGCGAACACAGGATGGGGCGGTGAACCCCGAATCTTGGGCAGGATCGGACCCTCGGGATTGTGGGGAGGCTACGTCCATGGCTGCAGAGCCGCGATGTACTGCGATGGTGCTCGGTAGCCAATCGACGAGTGCCTCCTGACGTTGTTGTAGTAGACCATCCTTTCGGCCACAAGTTGCGTCAGCTCGGATACGCTGTGTGCGTCGAGCAGCAGCGACCCCCGCCTCAGCTGTATGTCGTCAGACCAAACGAGACACTACTGAATATCGCATAATATAGGTACATTGCTAGAACAACTCGGCCTGCCTCC
>CAZNRD010000036.1:0-26895 GCA_964575425.1 uncultured Anaerolineaceae bacterium
CGCGCCGACTCCATTGAGCTGGCCTGGGGACTGATCGACCCCATCATCCAGGGCTGGGAAGGCCCCCACGCCCCTCCCCTGGAAATCTACGAACCGGGAAGCTGGGGCCCTCTGGGGGCCAGCACCCTGCTCGCCCGTGAGGGCCACGAGTGGACCCTGGGCTGTGGCCAGCATCCATGATCCGAGCCAACCCGCGAGGCTATTGAATTGCCGCACGCATTTCGGCCACCGCTCAGAGACCCTCACACTCCCCCACCTCCCGGAAGAGCTCACCCCCTCTCCGCCATTGAGCCCGGGGAGAGCATCCACGCCTGCAGGCGGAGAGGGCGTGGGGGTGAGGCCGAGGCCGGTCGTCATTGCGCGCGTAGCTTAGGCCGCATCGAATCGAAAGCCGCGGCTGATGGTTTCCGACACCCTCGATCCGCGCAAATAGGGAAAAACCGCCCGCCATGTTAGAATGGCACCGGCCCAGTAACATCCTTGACCATCTGAGGTTCTCATGAGTCAGCCAGCCTTGAGCCAGACGCAAGCACTCACCGGTCCCATGCGCCTGCCGTTCCTCCTGCTCACGCCGGCATGCGTGTTCCTGGGAATCGCGGCGGCAATCCACCAGGCCGGCCGCGTGCGCCCCGAGTTGGCCGTCCTCGCACTTCTCGGCGGGCTCGCGGCGCACATCAGCGTCAACGCGCTGAACGAGTACTTCGACTTCCGCAGCGGGCTGGACCTGCGAACGCGGCGCACGCCTTTCAGCGGCGGCAGCGGCACGCTGCCCCTCTCGCCCGGCCACGCGCCGTTGGCCCTGGCAACAGGTCTGATTTCCCTCGGCATCACCGCCGCCGTCGGGATCTACTTCGTGTGGCTGCGCGGCACGGCGCTCCTTCCGCTTGGCCTCGCCGGCGTCCTCGTCATCGCCGCCTACACGCCGTGGCTGACACACAGCCCCCTCCTCTGCCTCATCGCCCCCGGCCTGGGCTTCGGCACCTTCATGGTGATGGGCACAGCCTTCGCCCTCACCGGGGCCTATTCGTGGACCGCATTCGCTGCCAGCCTGGTGCCGTTCTTCCTCGTCAGCAACCTCCTTCTCCTCAACCAGTTCCCTGACGTCGAAGCGGACCGCACGATCGGCCGCCACCACCTGCCGATCCAAATCGGCCGCCAAAAGAGCAGCTACGTCTACGCCGCCTTCCTGGGCCTGACCTATCTGGCGATCGTCGTCGCCGTCCTTCTCAGGGTCCTGCCGGCGTGGTCGCTTCTAGGCCTGCTGACCCTGCCCGTAGCCCTGCGGGCCGGACGGGGCGCCATCCGCTTCGCCGAGCAGATCGATCAACTCATGCCGTTCCTGGCGCAGAACGTGATCCTCAACCTGGTCACCCCGATACTGGTGGGCATCGGGCTGCTGCTCGGCTAACCAATATGTCGGCCAACCCAGCCAGGAATCGGGCGGCACTGCGCGTCCTCTTCGCCCGCATCGCCCGCCACTACGACCGGATGAACCGGCTGATGACGCTGGGCCAGGACCGATGCTGGCGCCGCGAACTCCTCCGGCGGGCATCTCCCGCACCGGGCTCACGTCTCCTTGATCTGGGGGCCGGCACGGGGGAGCTGGCTCGCCAGGCGCCGGAGCTGGAGCCAGAGGTCCGGGTTGTCGCTGTTGACATCACCCCCGAGATGATGCGCCTCGGCCGCTCGCGCCTGGGAACCAGGAAAGTCCTGTGGGTCGTCGCCGATGCACGCCACCTGCCCTTTGCCGCCGCCTTCGACAGCGTGGTCTCAGCCTTCCTGCTGCGCAATGTCGCGGAGCTGGACCGCGCCCTGCAGGAACAGCAAAGGGTCCTGAAGCCTGGCGGCCGGCTGATCTCTCTCGACACAACCCCTGCCGAAGGTTCCGTGGCACCACTCGTGCGCTTCTATCTGCGGCGCGTCGTCCCGCTGCTGGCTCGATGGGTCACGGGCGATGGAGCGGCGTACAATTACCTGGCAACCTCAACCGAGAGCTTCGCGCCCGCCGATCACCTGGCCGATCACCTTGTGCAGGCGGGCTTTCAGGATGTTGGCTTTCTCCGTCGCACCATGGGGGCCGTCGCTATTCATTGGGGACGCAAGCCATGACCTGCGCCACGGCTGAGCAGCAGGGCGATCTGCCGCGCGGCAAAGCGAAGGCCTCCTTGCGAGGTAGCATAGGGGAAGGTCGGCAGCCCGGGGTTTCGCCGGCCATGAGAGGTCGCCCTCGTCGCGGGTCGCCCACGGGCAGCGCGGCTTCCCACACCTGGCGACGCGCGCCTGACGGCACGGAGGCCGACTCGCCATGCACAACCGCTACCTGATGAAGGCCGCACGCTTCGGGGAGCCGTCCCACATCTGGCGCGCGGGCCAGGAGCGGCGCCTGCACATGATCCTGGAGGCAGCCGAGGGCCGTCAATGTGGATGGGTCCTGGATGCTGGCTGCGGCCTGGGCGCGTATCTGGAGCGCCTCCGCGCCCGGGCTCGTGTCGCCACCGGGTTGGAGTTCGACCGTGAGCGCGCGGTTGAGGCGGGCCGCCGCGTGCCCGGCATCGTCTGCGGAGCTGGCGAGCACCTGCCCTACCCCGCTGCTTCCTTCGACCTGGTCTTGTCACATGAGGTGCTGGAGCACGTCGCCGACGACCATGGCTCGGTGGCAGAGATGGTGCGCGTCCTCAAGCCGGGAGGGCGCCTGGTGCTGTTCGTCCCCAACCGCGGCTATCCCTTCGAGACCCACGGCGTCTTCTGGCGCGGCCGCTATCGCTTCGGCAACATCCCTCTGGTGAACTACCTGCCTCGCCGGCTGCGCGACCGGCTTGCACCCCACGTGCGCGCCTACAGCGGCCAGCAGCTTGCGGCGCTCTTCACCGGGCATCCGGTGAAGGTGGTCCGGCGGCACGTCGTCTTCGGCGCGTACGACAACGTGATTGCCCGCTGGCCGAGGATGGGACGGGCGCTGCGGTGCCTGCTGCAGTCCCTCGAGTCCACTCCCCTGCGCGCCTTCGGCCTGTCGCACCTGTGGGTGGTGGAGAAATTGCAGTGATGTCGGACCCTGCCGTGCCTGACCGGGAGCCCGGGCGGCCGCACCTCCTGCTGTTGGACGGCCTCTACGCGATCGCCCGCCTGGAAGTCAGCGCGCCCCTTCCCGCCTGGGCAATGAATGCAGAGTTCTAGTGTCTCTGTCGGACACCCGAAGAGCTATCGGTCGTCTGTCGCCAGGAAGCGGTCCCTCCGGGCATCCGGGCCGATACCGGCTGGGCCTGCCTGCAGGTGGCCGGCCCGCTGGACCTGTCGGAGGTGGGCATCCTGGCAGGGCTTTCGGCTCCCCTGGCCGAGGCCGGCGTCTGCCTGTTCGCGCTTTCGACCTTCGACACCGACTACTTGCTCGTCCGCTCTGAGGATCTTCAACGGGCGCGGCTGGCGCTCAACCGTGCTGGCTGGAAGGTGGGCAGCCCCCGCAGCGACACACCCGCCCCAACCGGAGGATGACCGCATGTCAAGCCACTCTCTTCCTCGCCGCTCATTCCTCAAGCTGGCCGGCCTGGCCGCGGGCGCAAGCGCGCCCGCGGCCTGCACCCTCAAGCCTCCCCCGCCCCGAGAGCCTGTCCTGCGCCTGGCTCATCTGACCGACATGCATGTGCTGCCTTACGCCGGAGTCATGGAGGGGTTTGCCCTGGCGCTGCGCAGCCTCCGGGCGCTGCAGCCGCCGGTCGATGCCCTCATCAACACCGGTGACTGCATCATGGACGCGCTGGCCGCCAGCAAGGAAGATGCCCTGGCCCAGTGGCAGGCGTTTCGTCAGGTGTTGGAACAGGAATGCTCCCTGCCGGTCTACCACTGCATAGGCAACCACGACGTCTGGGGATGGGGACTGGAAGATGCGCGCGTTCAATCCGACCCACTCTACGGCAAGGGCATGGCGCTTGCCCAGCTCGGCCTGGGGCAGCGCTACTACAGCTTCGACCTGGGCGGCTGGCACTTCATCGTTCTGGACAGCACGCATCCCCGCCTCTCGCCCGAGAGTAGCGAGCCCTACATAGGCCTGCTCGACCGCGAACAGTTCGATTGGCTGGTCAGCGATTTGGCGCACACCGCGGGCGCCACCCCCGTCTGCGTGATCTCGCACATCCCCATCCTCGCCGCCTGCGAGCTCTTCGATGGTCCCAACGAGTGCCGCGACCATCAGTGCAACAACAGCCTGTACGAGGAGAACTACGCCGATAGTTGGACCCTGCCAGGTGCGTGGGTGCACATCGATGCGCGCCGCATGCGCCGGCTTTTCTTGCAGCACCGCAACGTCCGGCTGTGTCTGAGCGGACATGCCCACCAGGTGGAGCACCTGGAGTACCTGGGCGTCACCTTCCTGTGCGACGGCGCCGTCTCCGGCAACTGGTGGCGCGGCGCCTACATGGATTTCCCGCCGGGCTACGTGATCGTCACCCTGTACGCCGACGGATCGGCCCAGGAGCAGTTCATCGCCTACGGGGAATCATGAACTGCCTCGACGTCATCGGGCTGGGGGTCTCGACCCTCGACATCGTCACTCTTGTCGATCACTTCCCGGCAGGAGAGGAGGTGCAGCGCGCGCACGACATGACGCTGCAGGGCGGCGGGCCGGTGGCGACGGCCATTGTGGCCCTGGCCCGCCTCGGCGCGCGCTGCGCCATGCTCGACCTCCTCGGCGACGACTGGCGCGGCCGCCTGATCGTGGACGAGTACCGCCGCGAAGGGGTCTCGACGGAGTTCCTGCACCTGGTCGAGGGCTGTACATCAGCCATGGCATGCGTGTTGGTGGAGAAAGACAGCGCGGCGCGCACGATCGTCTACCTTCCGGGAACCACGCCCGAGCTCTCCCCCTCCTTGCTGTCCAGGCAGGCCATCGAGTCGTGCCGCATCCTGCACCTCAACGGCCGCCACTGGGAGGCGTGCCTCGAAGTGGCTCGCTGGAGGCGCTCGGCCGGCGCGCTCACTTCCTTCGACGGCGGAGCGGGTCGGTTCCTGCCGGAGATGCGTGAGCTCGTGCCTCTGTGTCAGCTCGTCATTGTGGCACGCCAGTTCGCCGCCGAATACACGGGCACGGACGAGCCCGAGGCTGCCGCCTCCAGCCTGCTCGGCGAAGGGCCGGCGCTCGTGGCGATCACCGATGGCGCTCGCGGGAGCTGGGTGCACGCTCCTCCGGAGCCGCTCTTCCACCAGCCGGCCTACCGCGTGCCACAACTCGTCGACACCACCGGCTGCGGCGATGCCTACCACGGCGCCTTTCTCTTCGGATTGCTGCAGACGTGGGACCTGCGGCGCACCGCTGCCTTCGCCAGCGCCTGCGCCGCGCTCAACGGGCAGCACCTCGGCGGCCGCCGAGGCCTGCCATCCAAAGCCGAGGTGGAAGCCTTCCTGCAAACCGCCGAGCCTCTTCCCGCACCGCCTTAGCCCGGCGCCATCGTCCCACTGCTCTGCGCTTGCAGGTCGCCAACCTCCTTCACATCGACGGGAACGCCATCGATCGCCCGCGGAAGGCGGTCCTCCGGCGCGAGCTGGTGGCCCGGAACCTTGCGCCTCACCAGCACCACCAGGGCCACCTCATCCGTCCCAAACCCGCCGCGCTCCCGCAGGCCCACCCCAACGCCGACCACGTTCGCTTTGTTCAGCAGCTCGCTCAGGTGAGCGCGGCGCACCGCTTCGGCGCGCTGCTGCGCTTCCTCGACGGAAAGCCTCTCCCAGTCGTCCATCACAAAGTGACGTCAAGCGCCTCGAGCACGGCCTGAATCGGGCAGTACAGCGTAGCCTTCTCGGAGCCGGCGAAGAGCAGGCCGAGGGCGAGGGGGGATGTCCCATCCACCAGGAGCGCTCCCGAGTCTCCCGGGCCGGACATCGGCGTGGTGACAATCTGATTCTCAAACGTCGCACTGCGCCCCAACCCATAGTCCACGTTGACGGTCGTTTCCAGCACAGTCACCTGACCGGTGGTGAAGCCGGTCGAGCGGCCGGACTTGCGCACCGCCATGGCAAGCCGGGCCAAGGCCCTCCCGCTCACCGTTCCCACTTCGAGGATATCGTCCCGTATCAGAGCGTCCTCGAGCGGCCGGGCGACGGCGGCGTCGACCTCGTTCGAGGCCTGAGGGTCGTACCAGTAGGTCTGCAGCCGGTGACGCGAGCCGAGCAGCCTGGCAACGGCGTTCCCCACAGTGACCACGGCACGCGCTGCGGCGCAGCGGCCCGGTTCGGACGTGAAGCGGAGCGGAACGAAGCGTTCCAGATGCCCGATCACGTCACCCGGCTCGCGCCCGCCGTCGATCGTGCCGGGCTGCAGGATGAGGTCGCCGGGGCTGCCGCTGTTGCTGTCGGCCAGGACGTGGTTGTTGGAGAGGATGAGCCGCTTGCCGCTGCTTCGATCGCGGACCACACAGCCCAGCGTCCCGGCCGTCACCTTGTAGTGCCCGACGCTCACGCCGCCAGCCGCCGGGCGGAAGCGAGAGGTGCGCGCCTGCATCGGCCGCAGGTCGCCGACCTCCACCACGTCCGTGGCCACGCCCCCGACCTGCGAGGGCACCAGGTCCATCGGGTCGAGGCCTGCCCGCGGCACCTTGCGCCGCACTAGGGCCACCACGCTGAGCTGCGAGGTGACGCGCTGCCCCGCTTGCTTGTATCCGATCCCAACGCCCACCACATTGGGCTTCTCAAGGATGAGGCGTTTGTGCGTCTCTCTAGCCTGAGCCACCTGCTCGATCGTCGCCATCCCGCCTCCTCACCTTCCGCACAGAGGCTCCTGACGGACATCGTCGTCCGGCGGCCATGTACCAGCCGCTAGATGTGGATGGCCCGGCCCTCGGCAGCGTGGGCCGCCTCCATCAACACTTCGCTCAACGTGGGATGGGCATGGACGTTGCGGGCGATCTCGGCCGGGGTGAGTTCCATCATCTGCGCCAGCGTCAGCTCCGGCAAAAGCTCTGTCACCTCCGGGCCGACCAGGGTCGCGCCCAGGATCTCGCCGAAGCGGGCGTCCACCACCAGCTTCACCCAGCCGACGTAGTCTCCCAGGCTCAACGCTTTGCCGTTCGCCTGGAAGGGGAAGCGGCCCACCGTGATCTCTTTGCCCTGGGCCTGGGCCTCGGCCTCGGTCCAGCCGAAGCTGCCGACCTGCGGCCGGGAGTAGATCGCCCGCGGAAGCATGCGGTAGTCGAGCACGGCGCTCTCTACGCCTGCGATGTTCTCGGCGCAGACGATGCCCATCGCCGACCCGACGTGGGCCAGCATCAGCTTGCCAGTCACGTCGCCGATCGCCCAGATGCCGGGGATGTTCGTCGCCATGCGCTCGTCCACCTCGATCATGCCCTGGTCGTTGACCTTCACGCCAACCGCTTCCAGCCCCAGGTCCTGGCTGTTCGGCTTAAAGCCCGTGGCCACCAGCGCGACCTCCGCCTCCAGCACGCGTGGCCCGTCGCTCCCGATCACGCTGACCTTGACTTTGGTCTTCAGCGCCTCAACGCTCTCGACACGGGTACCCGTGAGCACCTCGATCCCCTCCTTGGTGAAGGTCTTGGCCAGCTCCTTGCCCACTTCCTCGTCTTCGAGGGGGGCGAGGCGCGGCAGCATCTCGACCAATGTCACCTCGGTCCCGTAGGCATTCCAGATGGTGGCGAACTCCAAGCCGACGGGCCCGCCGCCGATGATCACCACCGAGTTCGGCAGGCTCTCGCGCAGGATGGCCTCGCGGTAGGTGAGCACACGCTCGCCGTCAATCGCCACGCCCGAAAGCAGCGCCGGCCGTGCGCCCGTGGCGACGACAACATCTTTCGCCGCTAGCCGGCTCTGCGAGCCGTCGGCCGCCGTCAGACTTACGACCCCCATGTCCTCCAGGCGGGCCGTGGCCATGCGGACCTCGATGCCGTTCTTGCGCATCAGAAAGCGGACGCCCTTGACCAGACGGTCCGCCACCTGGCGGCTGCGGCGCACGGCTGCGGCGTAGTCCAGCTTCAGCCCCTCGACCTCGAAGCCAAATTCCTTGCCGCGCGTGCGCAGCATGTGCGCAACCTCGGCATTCCGCAGCAGCGCCTTGGAGGGAATGCACCCAACGTTGAGGCACACCCCTCCCAACCACTCCCGCTCCACCAGGGCTACCTTCTTGCCCAGCTGCGAGGCGCGGATGGCGCAGACGTAGCCCGCCGGCCCCGCGCCGATGACAATGACATCGGAATCTTCCATGGGGGTCCTCTCCTGGTGAAGATTGTAACCCAGGCCGCCTCACCAGCCGCAGGTCACAAGGCATCCGCAATCCGATCGTCCAGAGATTGGGGAAGCCAGATTGTCGGCCTGCTGCAGTCCCGCCGGAGGAAGCCCTGCAGCCGTCGCGCGCAGCCGACATCGGGACCCTGTCACAAGTCTGAGCTGTTCACAACCCTTGGAGGAATAGGTGTGACAAAGCTGTCACCCTCGGAACCTTCTCACGACGCCGAGGTTGAATCAGCGTGGGAGGCACTCGGCCACAATCTCGACTACGTCGCGGACGTCGATCGCCCCACCGGCCTGCTGCGCCGCGTCGCTTAGCATGAGAAGGCAGAATGGGCAGGCGACCGCCAGTGACCTGGCCCCGGTGGCCTTGGCCTCCGCCATGCGGGCTCCGCTCACCCGCTGCTGGCCCGATTCCTCTTCCTTCCACATCTGAGCGCCCCCTGCCCCGCAGCAGAAGGACTTCGCCCGCCGGCGCGGCATCTCTGCAAGTAAGGCGCCCGCGCTCCGGAGCGAAACGCGCGGTGCCTCGTACTCTCCGCTCTGCCGTCCCAGGTAACACGGATCGTGGAAGGTCATCGGCGCGCTGGCGGCTTCACGTGCAAAGTCCAGCCGACCTCCCTCGTGCAGCTCTTGCAGCAGCTGCGTGTGGTGGATGACCGTGTACCGGCCGCCGAAGGCGGGGTACTCGTTCTTGAGCGTGTGCAGGCAGTGGGGGCACGTGGTGACGATTCGGCGAAAGCCGAGTCGGTTCAGCGTGGCCACGTTCGCCTGGGCCAGCTCGGCGAAGAGGTACTCGTTGCCCGAGCGGCGCGCTGCGTCGCCGGTGCAGCGCTCCTGCGGCCCCAGGACGGCAAAGTCCATACCCGCCGCTGCCAGCAGACGGGCCAAGGCGCGTGCTGTCTTCTGGGCACGGGGGTCTGTGGCAGGGGCGCATCCCACCCACCACAGAGTCTCGGCGTCCGGGTTCTGCTGGACCGTGGGCACCGAAAGTCCCTGTGCCCAGTCCAGGCGTCTCTCCGGAGAGATCGTCCATGGGTTGCCGGTGCGCTCCATCCCACGATAGGCCGTCTGCAGCGTATCCGAGAACTCGTTTGCGGTCAGCACCAGGTAGCGGCGGATATCCAGGATATCCCGCATCGGCTCATTGCCCACGGGGCAGATGTCGACGCAGGCACCGCAGGCGGTGCAGGCCCACACCGCCTCGGCCGGTATGGCGAAGTCCAGCATGGTCTGGCTGCTGGGCGTGCCGGAGGCGAGGCGGCTGCCTTCTTGGTTCAGGAAGTAGCGCTTGTTGATTTCCAGCGCGGCGGGTGAGAGCACCTTCCCTGTGGCGTAGGCGGGGCAGGCATCCTGGCACCGATTGCACATGATGCACGCGTACGCGTCCATCAGCCCCGTCCAGGGCAGGTCTTCCAGGCGCGCCGCGCCGAATTGCTCCAGGCTCTGGTCATCGAAGTCGATCGGGTCCAGAGCGCCCATTGAGGCCCGGTGGGGCTTGAGCAGGTAGTTGAGGGGCGCGAAGAAGAGGTGGATGTGTTTCGAATAGGGGAAGTAGGGAATGAAGGCCAGGATCAACCCGATGGCAAGCCACCAGCAGACATGGCGGGCCAAGTCGAGGGCATCGGCATCCCATGCCGACCACAAGCCGGCCAGGGCAGAGGCGAGGGGCTGCGCGGGATCGCTTCCCGCGAGCGCCACCTCGAAGGACTGACCCACGAACCGGGCGCCGACGTGCAGCGCGATGAATGTGCCCACAATGGCCGAATCGCGCCGAATGCCCGCCCGCGCCTTTGGATGCAGCAGCGTGCTTTCGCGCACCTGCAGGCTAGCCGGGCGCAGGAGAAAGCGGCGCACGAGCAGCCCCGCCATGCCCAGCAGAATCGCTGCGCTGAGCACGTCACCGCCGAGGCGGTAGGCGTGACCGAGTACCCCATCCCCCAGGAAGACAAATCCGTCGATCAGGCCCTGGAGGATGTCACCGACATTGACCAGAAGGTAATAGATGAAGCCCCAGGCGACGAAGGCATGCAACAGGCTTGTCAGGGGACGGGAGCGGAAGACCGGCTGCTGCGAGAGGGTCTTTGCCGCGACCGCCGCCAACCTGCGTCGGATGCGGGGCCGCTCTGGCCGACCGAAGCCACGGCCGATGATGCGAGCCAGGCGCCGCACGGCCCCCACGGCCAGATGCGCGCTGACAAGCAGGCCCAACAGGAAGACAATCTTCTCGGGCAGCGTCAGCATCCTGGGTACCTGTCGTTTCACGGCCCTGCCGTGGGGGATGGACAAGCGGGGGCGAGTTTACCACAGCGGCCGGGGGAAAGGCCGCGGGGCGCCTTCGGCGCCCCGCCATACGCGACGAGCACGATGTCGGTTACGCCGCCCGTGCCGAGAGCCCCACCTCCGCCCCGACCATCAGCGGCTGCGTTTCCAGGTAGGAGAGAACGTTATCCAGAGCGTCCCTGTAGCGGCGCGTCAGTTCGGAATCAGAGCCCTTGAAGCGCCGCAGCGTCTGGCGGGCGCACGGCGTGCAGCCGCGCATGGCGCGGTAGGAATCCGTCTCGCAGCTCAGGCAGCCTGCCAGCCGGATCATGAGAAGCGATAATGCCAACGCCTCGGGATGGTCCTCCGGGAGGCCGACGACCCGCTCGACCAGGGCCTGCCAGCTCTCGCCCCGGATGTACCGCAGATGGGGGAGCGTTTCCGGTGGGAAGAGCAAGTCGTTGTACGCGTACATCCCTGGCGCACCTCCGAAGTCAGCGACGGAGCCCTCCATTCACTCAGGCTCATTGTAGGAATGCACGTGACAGAATGTGACGGTACTTTGGTACTAGCACCGGCTCGCCCCGCGCCGCAACTGCAATCTGCACAGATGGCTCTGCGGTGCAGCCTCGACCGAGGGTTCTTTTCTACACCTCTACGCGCCGCCGGCGTCGTAGACGGCCGGATCCGTCGGGGTTCGCCCGGATGGATCCCACACATAGACCCAGGTCCCTACCTCGGCGAAATCGTAGAACCAGCGAGCATCGGCAACGGAAAGGTTGACGCAGCCGCGCGAGGTGGGCCGACCGAAAGAGTTGTGCCAATACGTGCCGTGCAGCGCCCGCGCCCGATCGAAGTACAGCACCCAGGGGACGTTCTCAAGGTAGTAGTAGTTCGTGCCGGGCACGCCCCCGGTCATGTTGTCGCGCTGCAATCTGGCCCACACCTGGAACAGGCCCGGCTGAGTCCAGAAGTTGACGCGCCCGCTGGAGGCGAGCGTGGCGTATACCAGCTCACCCTGATCGTACGCGGCCACCGTCTGCTCGTACAGGTTGACAGTGATCCAGCGTTCGCCCTCCACACCGGGAGGCGGTGTGGGGTCCGGCACCACCATGCCCACGCTGCGTTGCTCCACCCACTCATCCCTGCCGATCAGGAACCAGTCCCAATCGCCGACGCGCTGAACGTCGTAGATCTGGACCACCTCGTACCTCATGTAGCATCGCCCAGAGTAGTCCTCTGGCGCGCCCGGGGTCCGCTCGCTGCAGGTCCCGCCAGAGATGATCCATCCGAAGGGCCGATCCGGCGTGCGGCTGAAGGCTAAGCCGCGGAATGCGGCGGGAGTCACGGGGGAGGCGGAGTCGCCGCGCACGTAGCCGTTCTGCGTGGCGTAGGCCTTGCTCCCTCCGATCTCCACGGCCTGAGCGTAGGACAGGTAGACGAAGCCCCGCTCCATCCTGCGGCTGGCGCCCGAACCCACCGCCGCCTCTTCCGCCGAGGGGAAGACATCGACACCGTTCTCACTGGCGCGCAGGTATTCCAGGGGCAAGAACCCGAGATTCGGATCAACCGGTATGGTGGGCAGAGGCAGAGACGGATACAGCCCCAGAACGGCCAGCGATTGAACCTGTGCGCCAGGCCCATGGCCCGGGCAGCGTTCCGGGTGACGAAGCTGCGTGAGCGTCGGACAGAGGTAGTGAGCCGTCGGCGCCGACTGCGTCTGGCGCGCCGAAGCCCCACTGACCCAGGCCATGCCCAGCAGCACAGCAAACACCAAGCCGCGCCAAACCATCCTCGAAGACGCCGCTGCCATCAGCATGGGGCACGATTATAACAGGCTGACGCCGACAACGGGCGCCGCTAGGTGCTGACCGTGCACACAACCCACAGCGCCGCCCAGGACGCCGAGATGAGCCTGGCCGAATTCGAGGACTTCATCCACGGCTCCACGTTCGCCGACAGCATCAATCCCATCGCTGCCTCGTCGAAGTATCATGCCCAGTAGGAACGAACGGAAATGTTGGATGGCAAGGAGACGGTCCCAGGGGAGCCCGCCTCAGGCGCGCGCCGCCACTTCGGCCCTGGCCCGCTCGATGAAGGCCTGGACCGCCATCGGCCCCAGGTCGTCGCCGGACCGCAGCCGCACGGCAACTGCGTCCCTCTCGACTTCCCGATCGCCCACGATGAGCATGTAGGGGATCTTCCTCTGTTGGGCGTCGCGGATCTTGGCGTTCATGCGTTCACTGCGGTCATCCACCTCAGCCCGCAGCCCGGCCTGCCCCAACTGCGCTTCCACCTTGCGCGCATACTCCAGGTGGCGGTCGGCGATGGGAATGAGCACCACCTGTCTTGGCGCCAGCCACAGCGGGAATGCTCCGGCATAGTACTCGATCAAGACTCCCAGGAACCGCTCCATCGAGCCCATCAGCGCCCGGTGGATCATGTACGGCCGGTGTTCCTGGCCGTCCTCGCCGACGTACGTCAGGTCGAAGCGCTCGGGCAGATTGAAGTCGAACTGGATCGTGCTTAGCTGCCACTCACGGCCCAGGGCGTCGCGCACCTTGATGTCGATCTTGGGGCCGTAGAACGTGGCTTCGCCTTCGTCGACGCAGTAGGGGATCCCGGCTCGCTCGAGTGCCGACCGCAGGGCCTCGGTCGGGGCCTCCCACTGCTCGGGGCTGCCCGCTGCCTTCTCTGGGTTGCGCGTCGAGAGGTAGGCCTGGAACTCGCGGAAGCCGAAGGCTTGCAGGATGTTCAGGCTGAAAGCCAGCACCCGGTCGATCTCCTGCGGCATCTCATCCGGCCGGCAGAAGAGGTGAGCGTCATCCTGGGTGAAGCCCCGCACCCGCAGCAGCCCGTGCAGCACCCCGCTCCGCTCGAAGCGATAGACCGTGCCCCACTCGGCGAAGCGCAGAGGCAGGTCGCGGTAGGAGCGCGTCCGGCTCTTGTAGATCTGAATGTGGAAGGGGCAGTTCATCGGCTTGAGGTAGTACTGCTGGCCCTCGATGTCGAGCGGCGAGTACATGTTCTCCTGGTACCAGCCGAGGTGGCCGCTTCTCTCCCACAGCTGCGCCCGCCCGATGTGCGGGGAATAGACGAACTGATAGCCGCCGCGTTCGTGCTCGGCGCGGCAGTAGTCCTCGGCCACTTTGCGCAGCATCCCGCCGTTGGGGTGCCAGAGGATCAGCCCCGCGCCGACCTCCTCGCTGACGCTGAACAGGTCGAGTTCTCGCCCCAGCCGGCGGTGGTCGCGCCGCTTTGCCTCCTCCTGGCGCCAGATGTACTGCTCCAGTTCCTCGGCCGTCCTCCAGGCGGTGCCGTAGACGCGCTGCAGCATCGGGCGCTTCTCATCGCCGCGCCAGTAGGCGCCAGCGATGCTCGTCAGCTTGATGGCGGCCGGGTTGATCTGCCCCGTGCGTTCGACGTGCGGCCCGCGGCAGAGGTCGGTGAACTGGTCGTGGGTGTAGATGGTGATCTCCGGTTTCTGCTCAAGCGGCTGGCCGTGCTCGTCTTCCTGGCCCTGCTCCAGGCCGTCGATCAGCTCCAGTTTGTAGGGCTGGTCGGCGAACAGCCGGCGCGCCTCATCGACCGAGATGACGCGGCGCTCGAAGGGATAGTCACCAGCGACGATCTGGCGCATGCGGGCCTCGATGCGTTCGAGGTCCTCCGGCGTCAGAGGGCGCGGCAGATCGAAGTCGTAGTAGAAACCGTCCTCGATCGCCGGGCCGATGGCGATCCTGGCTTGGCCGGGGAACATCTCCATCACCGCCTGGGCCATGACGTGGGCCGCAGAGTGGCGGATGCGCAGGAGTTCGAGGTCCTGCTCTTCCGATGAAGCCTTCCCCATGACACACCTCCCGGGCTTGTGCAGCCCAAACGCAACGGCTCCCGCCCTGCTGGGGCGGGAGCCGAGGCTCACGCGGTTCCACCCAGTTTGGCCCTCGCTCAGAGAGCCATCTCTTGCAGCCGCAAACGGGGCTGACCCGTGTCCCATACTGGCACGGCCCTGTCTGGGCCGCCGTTCCGGGCCTGGCTCACGGGGGGTTTTCGCCGGGGCCTGGCCGAGGGGACTTTCAGTCACCGATCCCCTCTCCCTGGGGCAGGCTGACCCGGTTACTCGTCCCGGTCATCGCCGCATCTTCGGTTGAGTGGGCGGTATAGGACTCGAACCTACGACCTTTGCGATGTCAACGCAACGCTCTAACCAACTGAGCTAACCGCCCTTGTGTTCTCGTATTATACAGCCCGCGGGCCGGGGGTCAATCCCCGGCCCGCGGGCGATCGGGCAGGGTGCCGCCTCAGCGGAACAGCCAGTAGTCCAGGATCAGCCGGTTGAGGGGCGCTCCCGGGGCATCCGCCCGCTGCACGACGAACCCATAGGTGCCCCCGCTCGTCTGCAGGCACAGGTAGCGGTCTGTGTTCGGCGCCACGTCGGCAGCGGCCAGAGACGCCGAAGCACACTGGCTTCGCGTTGGGGCGGCGGCTGCGGCCGAACCGGAGATCCGGGCACCGTTCACCGGCCGGAAGATCAGGACCGGCACCAGCAACAGGTCGCACTCACCATCCGGCGTGCCGACCGAGCCATTATCGAGGTCGAAGCATTCGCCCTCGCGCACGATCAGGCCTGTGTTCATTATGGGCAGCGGCGAAGGCGCTTCCTCCTCGACTACGGGCATGGGCGTGGGCTGCACCCAGTCGTAGGTGACGAACTCTACGGTCACCGGCCCTGCCGGGGCCGTGTGGTCCACGACGCGGAAGTGACCGATGCGGCCCTCGTTGGTCCGATAGCAGAACGACTGACCAGGCGTCAGAGCGTCGCTCGCGATCTCGTTGCGGATCGTCGGGTCGGTGAAGATCTCGTCGTAGTAGCCCCGTAGGCCCGTGTACAGGGCGGCGCAGGCCTCCAGGGAGGGCTCCGCCAGCGGGGAGGAGGCCACGGCGGCGGGATACGGGCCCGAGAGCGTGCCGCTGCCGACCAGCATGGACACATCCCACGGGCCGCCCTGTGTCCTCACTGCGTGCTGGATCGTGCCGCCCTCGAAGTCAGCGCTGTCGTCGGGGCCGATGGTCAGGGTCCCCGTCGAGAAGACGGGTGGGCCTGAGGTTGGGGCCGGTGTGGCCAGTGCGGTGGCAAGCGGCGGCGGCACCTCGGTTGCGACCACGGCAGTGCGCTCCGCTTCGGCCGTCCGGATTGCCTGGGCGGTGGCCAGCGCCGCCTCCTCCGACAGCGGCAGGCTTGTGGGGGCCGTGAGTTGTGGGCTGCACGCCAAAGCGCCCATGGCCAGGGTGAGCGGCACCGCAATCCAGAAGCGAGTCTTCACGGGGACCTCCTGGCATGGCCAGATGCTCGGGGCACGGAGCGACCCATCGACACAACCCTTTCCGCAGTTCGCATTTCGGTCCTCCCGGCTCTGGCTCGCATCCCAGCCCTAGTTCCAAACCTCGATGCGGTAATGCAAGTAGCAGTCCCCCTCACGGCTCCAGAAGGGCTGACCACGGTAGTCCATGTAGCCGCCCCCGGAGCTGCGGATTTCCTCCAGCTCCCGTCCGGAATGAACGACCGTCATATCGCAGAAGGCGTCATTGCTGAACCACACATCGTAGTCCCACAGAGTCATGTCAAGGACAACGTCGTCGGTTGGAAGGAGGTGGAGCGTGATGGGGGGCCAGTAACGGTCGATGTATTGATACCAGGTGAAGCTGTGCATGTCACCGTCCACTTCGAAGGCGCGCATGCCATTGACATCCAGGCCTCCGGACACGCTCCCCCAGTGATCGAGGTCATGATCACATCCGTAGGGTATGGGATGCCCCATCGCATCCCTCTCGGCTGGGCCAAGCCCCCACGTTTCCAGACCCATCGACACGTAGTCCGCGTGCAGACAGCCTGTGTCCAACTCATAGAACGTCAGCCGGACATACCTGGACATGTAGGGGGGCAGCCAGAGGTGCTCCCCGTGCAGGGTGATGATGTTGCTCAAAGCCGAATACGTGCCGTCGTCGCTCCAGGCGAGCGCCTGGAAATCGATCGTCTCGCCCGGCACCGGAAGGCCTATCGTCTCGGCTGTCAGGCCGAAGTGGTAGTACAGGGCATAGGCCGCATCCGTGCCGATGATGACCGGATTCGAGATGCCGATCAACCACACGCCTGCGGGGTCTGCCCTCATGCCTCGGAGGTCAATGGTGCGGAACGGACTCCCGCCCCTCAGGAAAATCAAGTGGTCCGCGTGCCCGGCAAAAGAGGCCGGATCCACCCACAGCGTGCATTCCACAAGCTGGCGGTTGATCTCAACATCTCTGCCCAGCGACTCGATCCATTCCGTCCCAAGCCACCGCCTCTCGCACTCCTTCAGGAGGACGATTGATGGTGCGCCCTCCCCCTCCGGACTCGGGAGAGGCATCGGGCCGTAGGTGGTCGAGGAAGCGACCCGGTACTGGATGCGGAACCACCCGTCGCGGCCTTCGGCCATCGCCTCCCGCAGCGAGCCGTCCCACTCGGTGGGGCCCAGCGTCAGGAGGATGCTGCCCAGGTCGAAGACCTCCCCGCCTGTCATGGAGGCGCGGTAGCCAAGGCATTGGCCCTCAACCGTCAGGCTTTCGCTTCCCTCGGGCAGGAGGAACACACGGCGGCGGAAACCAGCCATCCAGGATGCGATCGCCCAGCTCCGTCCCCCCTCCGGCTCAAGGTAGCCGTCGGCCGGGACGCGCTCCGCAGGCCCCTCGCCGAGCCGGTAATAGCAGTAGACCCCATCGAAGTCGTCGCTCACTTCGAGCGATAGAACTTCCGCCTCGATTTGAACGCGGCCACTCTTCGGAACGATGCGGCCGATGGACAACAGACGCTCCAGCAGCGTAGGCGGACGGAAGTACGTCGGGTCCGGAGGGGTCTCACCGGGCAGCGGCTCGGGAGGCGGCTCCGCCGTTGGAGCCGGCCCCTCGTCCTCCACCGGCGGAGGCAGGGTCAGAGTGGTGCCCGCCGGCAGCGGCTCCGCCACACCCGGGTTGGCCTCCGCCAGCTCGTCCGCAGAGAAGCCGTAGAGGTCGGCCACGGAGGCCAGGGTGTCGCCCTCCTGGACGACATAGGACGTCTCGTATTCCGGCGGCGGAGCCTCCTCCGCCTCCACCATCGTCATGGCCTGCCCGCTCCCCTGCAGCCGATCGTAGGCCCGCACCACCAGCGTATGTTCGCCGACCGTTTGCGGCACCCAACCCAGCGTGATCGGGAAGGGCGTGCTCCCCTCCGGCAGTTGACTGCTTCGCACGGCGATCAGCTCACCATCGGCCCACAGCTCCAGCCGCGCCACGCCCCGCGAATGCCTCGCCACCGCTCGCACTTCCACCACCTCGCCGACGCGGACGCTTGAACCATAGCGCGGCGCATGGAGAAGGACATCCGGACCCTCAGGCTGGCCACGGAGCCACAGCAGCCCCGCCGCCAGCCCCGCTGCCACCAGGCATCCAGCCAGCACGACCAGTCCGAGGAGTGTCTTGAGGATGCTTGACCTGCGCGTGTTCATGCTACCCCTCCTCTCATCCGAAGCACAGCCGGACGAGGAAAGACCGCGTCCCGCTTTGGGAGACGTTGCCCACGCTGTCGCGGGCGACGACGTAGTACTCGACCACGTCATCGCCGTACAGCGGCAGGCTGGCGCTGAGGTCCGCCAGGGTGAGGACCCGGCTGTAGCTGCCGCCTCCGGCCCGGGCCATCGATAGCACGCGCCACTGCCCCTGCTCCGAACCCCGAACGACCCGATAGTGGAGCTCCACGGCCGCCACGCCAGAGGGATCGCTCACGGTCACGCTGACCGTTGCCTCGGTGGGGCCACACATGGTGCCTCCCCAGATGTACTCCGGGTTGTGTCCCAGGCCGGTGACCGTCGGGCCAACGGTGTCCGGCGGCGGGCTGACCGTCACCGTCACCAGGCGCTCCTCGCTCCCCGTCTCCGAGAAGGCCTGCAAGCGATAGGTGGTCGTCGCGGCAGGGCAGACCTCGCGCTGGCCCTCCGGGTCCACGTCCGCGCCGTCCAGGAGCACCACACCTGCACCCTCGACTCGCCACAACAGCCGCGTGCATTCGCCCGCCGTCAGGCTGGCGCGCTCCGCCGAGAACTCCACCGCCAGCGGCACCGGCGTAGGAGTCGGGGTGGGTTCGGGTGTGGGAGTCGGCGTGGGTTGGGTAATCACGGTGAGCGAGGTGATCGCTGGCTGGCTGGCGGCACCGGCCATGTCGTAGGCGGTGAAGGTCAGCCGATACGAACCAGGTTCACCTGCTACCCATGTCTGGCGGAATTCGGCCAAAGGAGCACCGGGCTCAATGGCAGGCTCCCTGCGATAGGGTTCCCCGTTGACAGCGAGCATGCCTTCCGCCACGCCGGCGGGGGCGTAGGCATGGGAATACACTTCGACCGTCTGGCCGACAACCACCACGGCCCCGCTCGCCGGGACGTCGATCCAGGCAAGGGGCTGAGTGGCCGCTGCTCGGGCACATCCGGCGAGGGCGAGCGCTGTCAGCGCCGCCAGAAGACGCAACAAAGGCCGTGAAGCTGCACAGCCCTGGCTCATTTGGGATCTTCCTTTCGCGTGCGGCCCGTGATCTTGGCTCGAACGACGCGGTTGCCGTCAACCGTCACTGGAACGCAAGGCCGAGCGTGACTGTGACGGCATCGGCCCATTTGCCCGGTAAGTGGAGTAATCGCGCCCGAGAGAACCAATTCCTCCGGCGCAAGTTGGGGATGTTGCTTGTGGGGTGTCCGACGGTGTTGAGTCGACAGCCACTTTGGACCCCGTGGAAGAACCACCGGTCAGTGTATCCCTCTCCCCGTGCGGCGCAAGATGGGCAGGCGCAGGACAGTAAAGGGGCGCAGGTATCCCTGTGGAACCGGCAGCCGAATCCCGCGCTACAATCCCGGCCTATGGACGAACCTCACACGGACCAAGAGAGCAAGACCGTGCCGCAGCCGGGCGCCGCTCGCCGCTGGTGGGTTGTCTCCATTCCCCTGGCCTTCGCGGCCGGCGTGGCGCTGGGCTACCTCCTGTGGGGCCGAGAGTCGGCAGCGGCCCCAGCCCCCCAGGCCAACCAGCCCCGGCGCTACGACATCGCCACCGACGACGATCCGCAGCTGGGCCCGGAGAATGCCCCCATCCTGCTCATCGAGTTCAGCGACTTCAACTGCCGCTTCTGCCGCAAGTGGCGCCAGGAGACCTTCCCCGCGCTGATGTCCGCCTACCCGGATCAGATCCGGTTCGTCTACCGCGACCTGCCGGTTGTCGGCGGAGGCCAGGTGGGGTTGGAGGCGGCCCAGGCCGCCAACTGCGCCGGCGACCAGGGCGCGTACTGGGACTATCACGATGCCCTGATGTCCGCTCGCTACGGCCTGTCGCGCGAGGCCTATCTGCAATACGCGGCCGATCTCGGCCTCGATGCCGCCGCGCTGCAGGAGTGCCTCGACAGCCGCTACCACGAGCCGGAGGTCCTGGCAGACCGCACCTATGCCCTCCAGTGGGGGATCAATTCGACGCCGACGTTCTTCCTCGACGGCATCCCCGTCATCGGGGCGCAGCCGGCGGCGGTGTTCCAGCAGATCATCGAATCTGAGCTCGCGCGAGAGCGCTAGCGGCGCAACGAAATCCCTGAAAGCAGGAATATCTGCAGCCCGCGCAGAGTGTTCTCAGGCCCACCGCGGGCACGAGGGTCGCTGGCCTTCCCGTTCCTGCCCCCCGCAGCATCACCGGGTAGATCAGAAGCGGTGCTGTTGGTCCTCTCGCTCACCTTCCATCCATCCGAACGATGGTCCCTGGATCGGCCCGCGCTGCGGCAATTGAGCGTCTGGCTCCCGCCCACCACCTTCCCTCGCGCAGTGCGGATCGCAGGCCGCGCAGGTTGCCGAAACGGGAGATCGGTCTCTCCACACCCCCCGCCTGACAAACCGCCGATCCCCCGCTGTGCTAGAACAGCATCTTTGCCAGCCGGAGGAGGCCCTGCCGCCACGGCGCGCGATGCGTGACGCCCGATGCACTTTGCAGCCTGTCGACGTTTTCGAGGTACCACTGGAAATTGCGGATCAGCGCTTCCCGGTTCGAGTACTTCGGGCTGAACCCCAGCGCCCGTTCGGCCTTTTCGATGCAAACATAGGAATCCTTGCCGACCGTCTCGTAGATCCATTCGTAGAGCGGCGACAGCCCCAGTTTCTCCAGCAGGCGGAGTATCAGGATCGCCGGACCCTGCGGGATCGAAACGATGCGCTTCCCGTGCCCGGCATGGTCCAGCACAGCCTGAAAGTCAGATCGCGGCGTGCCGAAGACCTTCGCCCCGATATTGAAGGTGTCGTTCACCCGCTCGAGCGGCAGCGTGGCGCAGAGCCAGATGGCGTCGCAAAGGTCCTCGACGTCGAGATACTGATAGCGGTTGTTGCCCGAACCCAGAACCGGGAAATTCCTGCCGTCCCTGGCCCACTCGTACAGCAGGGCGAATACGCCCAGACGCTCCGGCCCGATGAACGATTTCGGGCGCAAAATGGGAACGCACAACCCTCGGGCGCGATATTCCTCACACACCTTCTCCGCCAGAACCTTGGCTTCGCCGTACGGCCCGACCCCCTTGAGTTCGTCCGCCTCCACCAGGGGATGATGATCGGGAATGCCGTAGACCGCCGTCGACGAAATGTGGATCACCCGGTCCACTCGCCGGTCGACCGCAGCCTGAAGCACGTTGCGGGTCCCGTCGACATCGGTGGAGTAGATGTCCTGCGGCTTGTACAGCGGGAGCGCCGCCGCCGAGTGGACCACCTGGTCGGCGCTTTCCATGGCGGAAAAGACGGTGTCGTAGTGGCGGATGTCCCCGGTGATTACCCGGACCCGGCCGCGCACGTCCTCGAAATCGAACGGCGCGATATCCAGGGAAATGACATCCTGCCCTCTGGCAAGCAGGTAGCGAATGAGGTTGATCCCCAGGAAGCCGGCGCCGCCGGTTATCAGAAAGCACTTGGACACCGTGGACCTCCAATTCCCGCGATCCCCCCGGCCGATGGCTCCGCCCGAAAGAGGTTCGCTGCTGCAACGGATGCACCAGGATACCCCACGAACGCCGGGACTTCAATCCCATGTACTCAAGACTGGTGAATATCCTCTCGCGTCTCTGACATCGCGCGGAGACCCTCGCACACCCCCGCCTCCCGCAAATACCCCCCTGCAGGACTCGTGTGGTCGCGGACTTCGGCCCATGCAGGGGAGCCGCTGGCTCCCCTCAGGGTGCACGCGAGGGTCTGGGGAGGTAGTTGGGCGATAACGCAGCGTTTTTCGGCAGCCCGCTGGAGCGCTAGACCGTGTACTGCAGGTCCATGTACCAGTTCAGCGTTTCCTTCACCACGCCGCGCATCTCGCTGGAGGCCGCCATGCCGTACACCGGCCCGATGCCCTCGGAAGCCTTGGGGTTCTGCTTCACATAGACTACGGCCGCCTTCAGGTCCGTGATGAACCGTTCCTTCACGCCCGGCTGGGTGTGGCGCAGGGTGACACACAGGTGAACCGCTGGCGGCAGGTGCAGGCCGTTGAGTCCCCAGTTGCGCTCCGTCATGTACTCCAGCACCTGGTAGATGTTGAGATTCCCCGACTTGAATGCGATGACGAAAAGCGGGTCGCCCATTGCGTCCAGCTCGGGGATGGCGGCGATCTCGCGCTTGATCCAGGTCGCCGTTTCCATGATGCGTCGGGCGGCCTCGAGGTAGCCCTGCTCCCCGATGGAGACCATGGCAGCCCAACAGGCGGCGCTCAGTCCGCCGGGCCGGCTGCCGGCGAAGGTCGGGGAGTTGTACAGGCCGCCGGGCCAATCCAGGATCGAGAAGTACTGGAAGTGGCGCAGTTCGGGGGTGCGGTAGAGGATGACCGACGTACCCTTGAGGGCGTAGCCGAACTTGTGTGTATCGGCCGAGATTGACGTCACGCCGGGCAGGCGGAAGTCGAATGGCGGCACCGGGTAGCCCAGCTTCTCGGCCCACGGCAGGATAAAACCTCCAAGGCAGGCGTCGGTGTGGAAGCCGATGCCATGTGCCCGCGCCAGCTCCGAGAGGTCTTCGATGGGGTCGACGATGCCGTGTGGGAAGGGCGGCGCCGAGCCGACCAGGGCGATGGTGTTGGGGGTGATGGCCTTCGCCGTGGCGGCGACGTCGGCGCGATAGTCCGGCCCCACCGGGATGCGAATGACCTTGATGCCGAAGTACTCTCCGGCCTTGACGAAGGCGGCGTGGGCGGTGGTGGGGATGACGATCTCCGGCTCGCTGATGCCCTTCGTCTCACGCGCCCAGTCGCGGTAGGTCTTCATCGCCAGCAGGATGCTTTCGGTTCCGCCGGAAGAGACAGTCCCGCAGACGCCCTGCTCCGGGTCGCCGTGCAGCATGCGGGCCGTCATCGAGACGATTTCCGCTTCGAACTTGGTGGTGCTGGGCCAGATGTCGGGATGCAGCGGGTTGCTCTGCGAGTTCAGCGCATAGACGCGGTTGAGGAAGTCGATGTGCTCCGCATCGCCGTGGTAGACCGCGCCGGACACGAACCCCTCGCGCCACCGGGCGGCCTCGATCTCGAACATCCGCTCCATCTCCTGGAGGATCTTCTGTCGATCCACGCCGGCTGGCGGCAGGCCTGGATAGCGGCTCCATCCCTCGCGGTACGGCTTGAGCGCCATTTCGATCTGAGCCATCAACTCGGACGAGCGATCCGCTTCCATCGAGTCCTCCGTGCGAGCGCGGCCTGGCAGCTACGCCCGCTCCGCCTCGGGGGGCCGGTTCAGGCGGTGGTAAAGCGGCCGCAGAGCCGGGTACAGGCGCTGGAAGGCCGCGTAGAGTTCGCGGTAGATGGGCGGCGGCGGCAGCGTCGGCGCCACGACACTTCCCGCCGGTATGGCAGCCTTGGTGGCTTCGATCGAGGGGTAGATCCCTAATCCGACGGCGGCAATCAGCGCCGCGCCGATGGCGCCGGCGTCCTGAGGGTTGGGCACGATCTCCAGGGTGCGCTCCGTGACATCGGCCACGATGCGCACCCAGGGCTCCCCGCGGGCGCCGCCGCCGATCAGGCGCAGCCTCTCCGGCCGGAAGCGGTAGAGCTCATCCATCGAATCCAGGATCCAGCGTAGGTTGAACGCGGTCCCTTCGTAAATGGCGCGCGTCAGCTGCGGCCGGGTGTGGTTTGCGCCGAGGTTGATGAAGGCCGCTCGCAGCCTCTCATCGGCCACCGGCGAGCGCTCGCCGTACATCCACGGTGTGAACAGCAGGCCTCCGGCACCGGGCTCGGTCGAGGCCACCTCGGCGTCCATCTCGGCGAAGGTCGCAGGGCGAAGCTCCGAATCGTAGAAAGCCCTCGCCGCCCAGTTCAGGCACTCGCCGCACGTCTCCATCTCTCCCAGGAGCAGGAACTTGTCGCGATCGGCGGACTGCAGGGTGACCAGCCCCCGGCGCCCGGTGACACGCCGGCTGGTGACGATGCCGACAAACCCTGAAGTACCGAGGCACAGATGACCCTCCCCCTCGCCCACCGCCCCCGAACCGACCGCAGCCGACATGGCATCGCCCGCTCCGCCAAAGACGGGCGTGCCCTCCAAGAGGCCTAGCTGCTCCGCCGCCTCCGCCGTCAGCCCGCCGACGCGCTCGCACGACTGCACCAGCGGCGGAAACTTGGCCGCATCCAGCCCAAACAGACGCATCAGCCTGCTGTCCCAGGTCTTGGTCTTCATGTTGAACAGACCCGTGGTGCAGGCCGATGTCCACTCGTACACCAGCCTGCCGGTGGCCTGATAGAGGAGATAGCCGCTGGCATCGATGAAGGCCGAGGCCCGATCGCAGAGATCCGGTTGATTGCGCTTGAGCCACAGGTACTTGGGCAGCAAGTCCTTGCCCGTGAGGGCGACCCCGACGAGCATGGCGAAGATCGCAGGTCCGCCCAGTCTGCGCATCACCAGGCGCGCCTCCTCGACCGCGCGCCCGTCGAGCCAGCTGATGCAGCGGGCGAGTGGCTGCCCTTTGTTGTCGACCGCGATCAGGTTGACCATCTGCGTGGAGAACGACAGCCCGAGGATATCGCTGGCGCGGGCCTCGGCCGTGGCAAGCACCTGGCGCGTGGTCTGCCCGACGGCCTGCCACCAGTCTGCCGGCTCCTGCTCCGCCCACAGGCGCCGCGGGTAGTGCGTCGGGTAGGGTTCGAAGGCCTTGCCGGCCACCCGGCCTTCGGGCGTGATCAGCGCGGCCTTGGTGCCGCCGGTGCCGACGTCGTAGGCGAGGAGGTATGGCATGGGGATTCCCTTTCGTGCCCTCGGAGCGGCCGCGTGCTACGTGCGTCTGGCTGCGCGCCCTCTGCCGGGTTCGCGATTCTAGTACAATAGGGTTGCACTGTGCAACTGTGCGACCCTCCCATCCACGCGGACACCCCTCATGATGCCCACCCCCGACTACCGTCTCGACCTCGACCGCTCACGCCGCGAGACCCTGCGCGCCCAGGCCGCCCGCCTCATCGCCCACGCCATCCGCCGCCAGCACTTAGGCTTCCGCCGCGGCGAGCGCCTCACCATCCGCCTGCTGGCCGACGCCAATCCCATCCACCGCAACACGCTACGCCACGCCATGGACGATCTGGTCCTGCAAGGCTACTTGCGCCGCCTTCCCAACCGGGGCTTCGAGGTCCTCAACCATGCACCGGCCCGGCCGGCACACCTCAGCCGCCACGTGCTCTCGCTCAGCGACCTCGCCGATCGCAGCGGCCTGCTCAGCCGCTCCATCATCTTGCCTGCACACACGGGAATGAGGACGGCACGCCAGCTCGTGGGCCCGCTGGCGCGCGTCCGCCGAGACCTCGCTCTATCTTCGGACGAGAAGGTGGCCGTCCTGACGCGGCGGCGCGAGGTGAAGCGCCCGCCCGGCCGCCTCTGGCTCCTGGCCGCCCTCGAACAGTCCGTCCTGCCCCTGCGTCATGCGCCGGATGTCCTCGAAGTTGCCCTGCAGCGGATCGAACACGAGGGCGAGTTTTCGCTCTTCTGCTACCTGCGCCGCGCCTACCCGAAGGACGACTTCTTCAAGGCCCTGTACGAGATTTCCCTGACGCCGCTGCCGCCTTCCCTGGCCGCGCACTGGGACTCGCCCTCGCCGTCGGTGAGCGTCGTCAACGTCACCTTCGGCTCGGCCGGCGCCATCGAGTGGACCCACACCTGGTTTGACAGCCGCCGGGCGGTGCTGCTGGCCGGCTCGCTGGACGTGAGAGTGGTCTAGGCCCAAGCGAAAACGACATCAACACGCTGGGCATGTTCCAGGCCGTGGGCCTGCGTCAGGCAGACGGCACGCCCAGGGCGGCGCTCGCCGTGTGGGACGGGTCTCGCCACGGTAGCCCCTGGTGGAGGACGCCGCTCGTCATCGCCCGGCTGGGCATGGCCGGCAAGCCCAGGATGGCGCCTTCTCTCCTCAGGCAGCTCCGCTGGTTTAGAACTCTGATGAGTTGGTGTGGATCAGCAGCTCCCATCAACTTGCCGCACCGCTCCCGTTATGTCTCGTGTGAGACGCGCCGGGCCGTTGCCTCCGCCGGTTAGTTATTGATAAGGCGTCGGATTCCCCGTATGATGGAAGCGCGTTCGCGGCCCTGGAGGGGGAGATGGCAAATCCTCGCGCTCGCCTGGCCGCAGCGGCCGTTGCCCTTGCGGTCGTTGCCGCGGAGCTCATCGTCTGGCCGGCGCTCCCGTAAGGACATCGGGACGATGTGGCCGATTACCTCGGCCCAAACCGCAGCGTGACCACCTGGGTCTGGCGCCGGCTGCACTGTCACTACCAGTGCATCTATTTCCCGCCCAGCCCCCAACCCAACGAGCCCCGCTGGTACGGCTGCTACCTGAACCTGTACTACCCACCGGATGAGTCGTGTCCGTCTGCCAACAGCGTGCGGCCGTACTTCTCCAACGCGGCGACGGCATGCGGCCGGCAGTGGCCGCAACCCGGCTGTCCGAGCCCGCCGTGCCGGCTGGAGACGTCGGATTCAGTCGTTGCCTGCAGCCAGGGAGAGCAAGGCTGCCGGGGAGTGGCGCAGACGGTGACGTATCCCGAGGCGACCGTCAGCGGGAGGATCAACTGCCAGTCGCCGGGGAGCGGCGGCTGGTGCCGCGGTGGGGCCGAGCTCTCCCTCAGCGGGACCGAGCCATTGAGCGGGTACAGCATTCTGGCCCTTGAGGGGACCAGGAACGGCGAGACCTTCGCCTGCCCGGGTGCTTCGTGTTCGGTGCCGCTGGTCGAAGGGACGAACGAGTTCACCTTCTGGGCCTTGTCCTCATGGGGAGACTCGTCCCGCATGGGGACGGCGAGCGGCCGGCTGGACAGCGGACCGCCGACCATCTCGGGGGAGATAGGGATGAGAAGGCCGGCTCCTCCGAAGACGTGCTCCATCCGGTAG
>CAZNRD010000037.1:0-26185 GCA_964575425.1 uncultured Anaerolineaceae bacterium
GGTGTTCGACGGCGCAGTAGGCGAGGGGGAAGACGCGGCGGGCGAGGAAGTAGCGCTGGGGGAGCGGGATGTCGGCGTCGTAGTAGGTGAGGTGGGGGCGGAAGGCAGCGGCCTGGTGGAAGAGTTCGGGGAGGAGGGGAGAGAGGCGGACGTCGACCTCAAGCACTTCCACCTCGCGATCGAGGAAGAGGTCGTGGCGTTCGCTGCGGCGCAGGTCGACCGGGGCCTGGCGGGCGCGCAGCATCTGACACAGGGCGTGCAGCTCCGGCTGCGGCCCGCGCGCGTAGAAGGCGGGGGTGAAGGCATCGCGCAGCGCGTGGGGGCGGCCGTCTGCGTCGATAAGCCAGACAGTGATGTCGTCCCCGGCGGGATAGGCGTCGAAGAGCCAGGCGAAGAGGGTGGCCAAGTCTCCCTCTCTACTCGGGGCGGGGGTCGTGCTGCGGCAGGAGCGCCTCGAGCAGCGCGCGCAGGCGCATCAGTTCCTTGTGCTCCTCGACCAACATGGCCAGCAGCATGGTCTCGAACGGCAGCATGTGGGAGGCATAGGCGGCTGCGGCCAGGTGGCGGCGGGAGGCGGCCAGCAATTCGTCGAGGGCGCGCTGGTCCTCGCGTCGCAGGGCGCGGCGGAAGCGCAGGAGCGAGTCCTGCTCCTGGAGAAAGGCCTGGGTGATGGACGGCAGGGTGCGGCCCACGGTCCCTCCTAGAACAGTCGCGGCTGGAGCGGGATGCCGGGCGAGGGCAGGCGCAGGCGCCAGACGGCATCGGCGGCGGTCTCCACCACCTCGAGCAAGACCTGGCGGCCGGGCCTGGTGTGGGCCTGCGGCGGGCGCGCGCCGATGACGACCGGCCCGGCGAGGGCCAGGCGCTTGAGGTGGGCGAGGGTGGCAGTGAGCAGGCGTTCGACCTCGCGCAGAGGGACGCTTTCGTCGTAGAACGTGGCGAGCAGGTCGAGGACGAAGAGGGGGTCGGGACTGGCAGGGGCGTTTTCGATCAGTTCGGCCAGTTGGAAGCAGGTGAAGGCGCGCGACAGGCGCAGGCGCTGAAGCACGGCCCGCGGGTCGGGGGTCAGGCGGCGGGCCAGGCGGGCGACGAAGTAGGCGTCGAAGCGGTTGCCGCCGTCGAACAGGCGCGGGGAGAGGCCTCGGGCGGCCAGGGCGGTGGCGGCGGCCAGCAGAGTATGGGTGGGGGCCTGGGTTCCCCAGAGCAGCGCCAGCCGCGGCTGGGCCAGCTCGTTGAGCAGGTGGCCGTCGACGGCCGGGATGGGGAAGTCGGTGGAAGTGAGAGCAACCAGCTCTCGAGGCATTGAGCACCTCAGTTCTGTTTGATTAGAACCTTTGTTCTATTTGTACGACAAAACCAGCCTGGAGACCATCCCACTTCGGGTGGAAACAACGGGGGATTTCGTTCCCCCGCGCGGGTGAAACCTCCAACGTCGGTACTTCTAACCTCCTGCATATGTGCATATGATACATATCAGCAATACTCATAACAAACATCACTAATAACACTGCTTCAGTCCTTTTATCATTTTCACGACCGCGGCATGGAGAGAACCACTGGGAAGGCGGGAAGCATGATCACCAGCGACCTCAGCCAAGAGATCGTCGCCCTACACGCGGAAATCTGTTCGGCGCTGGCGGACCCGCGGCGCATCCTCATCCTCTACGCCCTGCATGAGAAGCCCAGCAATGTCACCGAGCTGGCTCAGACGCTCGGCCTCAACCAGTCCACTGCCTCGCGTCATCTCAACCTGCTGCGCGAGCGCGGGCTGGCTCTGGCGCAGCGGGAGGGGCAGTCGGTGGTCTACACCCTGGCCGACGCCCGCATCATCCAGGCGCTTGATCTCCTTCGGGCCGTGCTTGCCAGCCGTCTGAGGAACCAGGCCGCGCTGGCCGAATCTGTTCCCTCCAATGACCGACCCTCCACCATGGGAGTTGCCCGATGAAGAACCTCTTGATCCTCGGCGCCGGCACTGCCGGAACGATGGTGGCCAACCGCCTCCACCGCGCCCTGAACAGCGACTGGCGCATCACCATCGTCGACCAGCACGAGGCCCACTACTACCAGCCCGGCTTCCTGTTCATCCCCTTCGGCATGTACACGAAGAGCGGCGTGGTCAAGCCGCGGCGCGACTTCATTCCGGCGGGCGTCGACCTCATCCTGTCGCCCGTCGAAGTCATCGAGCCGGAACACAAACGCGTCCGCCTGGCCAAGGATGGCCGGCTGCTTAACTACGACTACCTCGTCATCGCCACCGGCGCGCACATCCGCCCGGACCAGACTCCCGGCCTGCCGGAGCACGAATGGCACAAGACGATCCACGACTTCTACACCCTGGAAGGCGCCGTGGCGCTGGCCAAGGTCCTGCGCACCTGGCAGGGCGGGCGGATGGTGGTGAACGTCGTCGACAACCCGATCAAGTGCCCGGTCGCTCCGCTCGAGTTCCTGATGCTGGCGGACTGGTACTTCCATGAGCAGCGACTGCGCGAGCGGGTGGAGATCATCTATGCTACGCCTCTGCCCGGGGCCTTCACCAAACCCGTGGCTTCCAAGCATCTGGGTGACATTCTGGAGCACAAGGGCATTCGCGTGGTGACCGAATTCCAGACCGAGCGCGTCGACCCCGACGCCCGCAAGGTCATCGCCTACGACGAGCAAGACATCGAGTACGACCTGCTGGTCACCGTCCCCCTGAACATGGGCGATGAAGCGATCGGTCGTTCCGGCCTGGGGGATGAGCTGAACTTCGTTCCGGTGGACAAGCACACCTTCCTTTCGCCCGAGTACGACAGCATCTTCGCCCTGGGGGATGCTGCAGCCCTGCCGACCTCCAAGGCTGGTTCGGTGGCCCACTTCGCCTCCGAGGTCTTCACCGACAACTTTCTGCGCTACATCGACGGACTGGAGCTGCTGCCCACGTTCGATGGCCACGCCAACTGCTTCATCGAGTCCGGCTTCGGCAAGGGGCTGCTCATCGATTTCAACTACGACGTGGAGCCTTTGCCCGGCCGCTACCCGCTGCCTGGCGTGGGGCCGTTCAGCCTGCTGCAGGAATCGGAGATGAACCACTGGGGCAAGATGATGTTCCGCTGGATGTACTGGAATTTGCTCCTCAAAGGACAGGAGCTTCCCCTGCCGGTGCGCATGACCATGGCTGGCAAGTGGGCCAGCTGAGGAGGAGCGATGGAAGCAGCGCTGACGGAACTCCACCAGAAGGTGGACGCCCTGGCTAGAGAGGTCGCTTACCTGGGCGAGCAGGCCCGTCTGGCCGAGCGGCAGCGTCAGGATCGGGCGGAACTGATGAGCGACCTGACGCCGGTCGCCAATCACGCCTTCCGCCTGACGATGGAGCAGCTGGAGGAGATCCAGGACTACGTTGACCTCTCCGACCTGTTGCGGTTGTTCAAACGCCTGCTGCGCAACGGACGCAACTTCGAGCGCATGCTCGATCAACTGGAGAGCCTGGTCGATCTGGCCGACACCCTGGGACCGCTGGCGGATGAGGTCTTCGCCAAGTCCATCGATGCCCTGGCTGATCTGGAGCGCAAAGGCTACTTCGCGGTCGCGCGAGGTGGAAAGCAGGTCGCCGATGGACTTGTCGCCTCATTGAGCGAAGAGGACATGCGCCGGCTTAGCGAGAGTGTCGAGCCAATCCTGGCTCTGATCAAGGACCTGACCCGGCCAGAGGTGCTGGCTTTCGTCCGCGGGGTGCTGCTGACGGCCGAGCAGGAGGTGAAGGAGCCGCTCGATACTTCGCTCCCGGGCCTGCTGCGTCAGATGCGAGATCCGGGAGTTCGCCGCGGGCTGGCGCTCAGTCTGCGCGTGCTGCGCGCCATAGGGGCTCAGGCTGGGTCCTGCAGCTGATCCGCTATCTCATCTACACATGGAGGACCGCACTATGCCCACCCGAACGATTGCTGGCAAGACCGTGCAGGTGAACGAAGAGGGATTCATGACGGACCCCAAGGAGTGGACGCGGGAGATTGCTGTGGAGCTGGCCAAGGAAGAGGGCATTGCCGAGCTGACGGACGCCCACTGGAAGGTGATCGAGTTCTGCCGCCAGGACGCCGCCAGCACGGGGAAGGCACCCACCCTGCGCCGCATCACCACCGCCGCCGGCGTTCCCACGAAGGAACTCTTTGCCCTGTTTCCCAAGGGCCCGGCCAAGAAAGTGGCGCGCATCGCCGGTCTCGGCAAGCCCGAAGGCTGCGTCTGAGCGGGCATGCGCCGCCGATGAGACAGTGAGAGGAGAAAACCATCATGGCTGAGGAAAACCGCAAGATCGCCTTCATTTGCTCGAAGGGCAATTTGGACATGGCCTACCCGGCGCTGGTGATGGGCTGGGCCGCATTGGGCAACGGCATCGACGTCACCATCTTCTTCACCTTCTGGGGACTAGACATCATCACCAAGTCCCGCGTCGACCGCCTGGAGATCCCCCCGATTGCCAACACCAGCTTCAAGATGAAGCTGATGGGGCTTCCCACCGGAAACCTGGGCATCCCGCAGTGGATGGGCGCCCTGCCGGGGATGACGGCTGTGGCCACATGGCTGATGCGCAAGAAGATCGCCGGCGTCGGGGCACCCCCGGTTCGCGAGTACCTGCAGATGCTTGTCGACGGCGGGGCCAAGCTTTACGCTTGCAAGATGTCGGTCGACATGATGGGCCTGAAGAAGGAAGACTTCGTCGACGGCGTGATCGACATCGTCACCGCCAGCGACTTCATGGACCTGACCGAGGGCGCGCAGATCGTCTTCGTTTAGAGCCGCGGCTCCTCCGCCGGCAAGCAGCTACGACACCTTCCCCGCCAGGCTCCTTCGCTTGGCGGGGATTACGTTTGAGGGGCTCGAGATGCTGCTGCGAGGGGGACGGTTTCTCGACTCCGGTTGCTGGTGCCCGTCTCACTCATCCAGGGGGCCCGGCCAGGTGTTCGGCCAGCCGAGGATGGTCGGCGTAGACGCCGCGGTATTCCGCCGGCAGCAGGGCGGCAATGCGGCACATGATTTCGTCGGTGTTGCGCCGCAGGCCGGTGGTGCGATCGCCCTCGTCGATCGGGGGCAGGCGGAAGGGCGGTCCGAAGCGCACATAGAGACGGGGGCGCCGCAGCCGCAGCAATTCGGCTATGGCCTTCTCTGTTCCCCAGATGCCCAATGGCACCACCGGGACATTCGTCTGCTGCACCAGGTAGGCGGCTCCGGTCTTGGCGCGCATCAACTTGCCGCTCCTGCTGCGCGTGCCCTCAGGCGACATGCCGAACGCCTTGCCGGCGCGCAGCCATTCCACCGCCGCCTGCAGCGCCTCCCGGTCCACCTCTCCGCGCCGGATGAAGATGCCCCCTCCCAGCCGGAGGATGGTGCCGAAGAACAGGTGGCGCTGATACTTCTCGGCCGCCCAGCCGGTGAGGTGGGCACCGCCAACGAGGGCGTAGATCTGAGGCGCGTCCACTCGGCTGAGGTGGTTGGACACCAGCAGGTATGGGCCCCGGGATGGCACGTGCTCCAGCCCCTCCACGCTGCGGCGAGAAAGAAGCCGGAAGAGGAGATCGAAGACCCAGCGCAAGAGAGCCGGCATGCGATCGCTCCCGTCTATGGAGGTGTCCGAATTGTAGGCCGGTTCTGGGGATGCTACAATCGGCCGGCCAGAGCAGGGGAGACGTGGATGATCGCCATTTACCCTGTGGACACCACCTCACGGGCAGATGTGCACCGGTTCCTTGACCTGCCCTTTCGGCTCTACCGCGGCCACCCGCTGTGGGTGCCTCCCATTCTGGTGGATGCCGCCACCCAGCTCAACCGCCGCAAGCATCCGTTCTACGAGCACTCCGACGCCGAGTTCTTCCTGGCCCAGCGCGATGGCGAGGACGTGGGCCGCATCGCCCTTCTGGAGAACCGCCGCTACAACGAGTACCACGGCAAACGTCAGGCGCAGTTCTACCTCTTCGAGTGCGTGGATGATTTCGAGGTCGCACGAGTGCTGTTCGAGCATGCCTGCGAGTGGGCGCGGGCCCGCGGGCTGAACCAGCTGGTTGGACCGAAGGGCTTCGGTGCCCTCGACGGCTACGGCATGCTGGTCGACGGTTTCGAGTTCCGGCCGGCGATGACGATGATGAACTACAACCCGCCCTATTACCCGCGCTTCCTGGAGCAGCTCGGGTTCCGCAAGGAAGTGGACTTCGTCTCGTGCTATCTCTCCGCCGACAAGTTTCGCCTGCCCGAGCGCATCCACCGCATCGCCGAGCGAGCGGCGTCGCGCAGCGGCCTGACGGTGCACCGTTTTCGCAGCAAGAAGGAGCTAGTGGCCTGGGCGCCGCGCATCGGCCGGGCGTACAACCAGGCCTTCGTGAACAACTGGGAATACTACCCGCTGACGGAGCGTGAGATCGCCTTCCTCACTGACAATCTGATGACGGTGGCCGACCCGCGGCTGATCAAGATCATCACCCACGGCGAGGACGTGGTGGGCTTCCTGTTCGCCTTCCCCGACGTCTCGGCGGCGATCCAGAGAAATCACGGCCGCCTGCTGCCCTTCGGCCTGATTGACCTGCTGATCGAGTTCAAGCGCACGCGCTGGGTGGCCATCAACGGTGCCGGCATTCTGCCCGAGTTCCAGGGCCGCGGCGGCAACGCGCTGCTGTACTCGGAGATGGAGAAGACCATCCGCGAGGCTGGCTTCCGCCACGCCGATCTGACGCAGGTGGCGCAGAGCGCGGTGCAGATGCGCCGCGACCTGGAGAACATCGGCGGCGTGCCGTACAAGAATCACCGGGTGTTCATCCGTGACCTTCAGTAGCGTGTCGGCGCAGGGCGACTTGAGGTAGTATGGGGGCCATGAAGCAGTACGAGGCCGTCATCCTTACTCTTGAGCGGCTTGGGGGTCAGGCAACCCTCGCCCAGCTCTACCAAGAGACCATGAAGGTCCCGAACGTCAAGTGGGGCACAAAGACGCCCTTCGCCTCCATTCGCCGGATTGTCCAGGAACGGCCAGAGATCTTCAGGGTCCGCCCGGGACTGTGGGCCCTCGAATCCCACCGGTCCAGGCTTGGACTTTCGAGGGGAACCTCAGACAGCATAGCGGCCGATGAGACAACACACGCCTATTACCAGGGACTTCTGGCAATGATCGGCAATCTCCGGGGCTACTCAACGTTCATCCCCAATCAAGACAAGAACAAACTCTGCCTGAGAAAGAGGCTGGGTGATCTTCGCTCTCTGCAGGACCTCCCTCCTTTCTCGTACGACGACTTTGTCCGCCGAGTTGCCACCGCCGACGTGACCTGGTTCAACGATCGGCGGATGCCCGACAGCCTGTTCGAAGTCGAGCACTCCACGGATTTTCAGCATTCCCTGGTCAAGTTCCACGACCTCCAGGATTTTGCCGCTCGAATGGTCGTCGTCGCATCCCCATCCCGAAGGAGGGAGTTTCAGAACAAGAAGAGCCAAAGAGCCTTCCGCCAGTTGGCCGAGCGCGTATCGTTCTACGACTACGAGGCCCTTGCGCGGGACTACGAATACGAGGCCGTAAGGAGCACCGCCGACTTCTCGCTGTGAAGCATCTGGAGCGGCCCGGCGGCTTGCCGAAGCCGGCTCCGCTACGCCGCCGGTGACGGCCCGCGCGCAGTGATGGTTGCCTTCCCTATCTTGATCCTGAAGATCCCCGTCTCGTCATTCTCTGGATGCATCCGCTTGCGCAGCAACCGCTCCCGTCTCCTGGCGGTCCGTTCGTCGCGGTAAGCCTCAGCCGTCACAGGGACCCCGCTTTCGACTTTCACAACGACCCATAGTCGCTTGGGCGCAGTCATGGATTTCCTCCCGGCCGCTCTTCACCCGGTCGTGCCGTTCTCCTCCCACCACCCCACCCCCAGATCGAGCAGCAGGATGCGCAGTTCGGCCTTGCTGCGCACCTCGAGCTTCTCGAGCACGCGGGCAACATGCGTCTTCACCGTCTCGGGCGAGATGACCAGCGCCTGGGCAATCTGGCGGTTGGTCTGGCCCCGGGCGGCCCGCCACGCCACCTGCCGCTCGCGCGGCGTGAGCGCTGCCAGCACCACCTCGACCTCCGCCCGCCGCGCCTCACGTTCGAGCCCACGCAGCAGCAGCGCCGCCGCCAGCGCCTCCGGGGACTCGCCGCGCCGCCGGGCCAGGGCGCGCAGCGCCTGCCCCGTCTCGGCATTGGTCTCAAACACCAGCTGGCCGCCTTCTGCCACCTGCGATAGCCCGGCCGCGCCCTCTGGCCAGGGCGACCTGCGGTCAAACCACATTCCGTCCTCCGCCACAATCGTCCATATTATATAGAACAATCGTTCTAGTGTCAAATCCACGCTGCCCAGTTACACTCAAACCGGTGCTGGAGGAGCCTGATGAGCTGGAGATCACTTGCACTCGGCCCGACGCTGGCACTTCTTGTGGCCGCCTGCAACCTGCCCAAAGCCTACGCCCCAACCCTCGCGACGGCACCCACGGCGACCACCCCTCTTTTGCCCACCGCCCCCACCCTGCCGGCGCTGCCCGAGGAGAGCATCCTTATCCTCGAGCCCGGCCCCGGCTCCCGCCTGGTGGGCAGTGTGCGCGTTGCTGGCATCTCCGATCCCAGCTTCGAGCAGCACCTGGCCGTTCGCATCCTCCTGGACGACGGCAGCCAGGTCGGCTTCGCCGCCACGATCATCCAGGCCGAAGTCGGCGAGAGAGGACCGTTCGAGGTGGTCGTGCCCTTCACGGTCACCGGCGAGCGGCAGGGCTTCATCCAGGTCTATACGGACGCCCCGCTTATCCCTGGCATCACCCATCTCAACTCGGTGGGGGTAATCCTGGCGGAGGCGGGGCTGGTGGACATCATCCCCGGCGGTCCGCATCCGGAGCGCATCTACATCACCCACCCGACGATGGCAGCAACGGTCTCCGGAGGCGTCGTTCGTGTTGAGGGTATTGGGCTTCCCAGCTTTGAGGCGACGCTGGTGATTTCGATTCTGAATGCCGATGGCGTGACGATCGCCGAGCTGCCGGTGATGGTCGCTGCCCCTGATCTCGGCCTCTACGGCCCCTTCCACGCCGATGTTCCTTACGTCGTCGGTGTCTCCCAGCCGGGCCGAGTTGTCGTCCGCGACATCAGCCCGGCCTTCGGCGGCGACTCACACCTGGCAAGCGTTGAGGTGACACTCGCGCCGTAGGTTTGCTCTCCGACTCCGATGACTCCGCCCTACGCTTCCGCGCCCGAACGCGACGCCTCGCGCGCCACCCGCACCGTGGCCGTGCTGGTGTTGATTCCGGGCATACCCATGCTGCTGGCTTCGGTGGCAGCCCTGGTCCTCTTCTACCTGGCGCCCGACCGCCTGGGACGCCTGCTGGCGCGGCTACCGGGCCAGGAAGTCATCCGGACTCTCCTGTTCTTTGCCCCTGTCACGCTCTTTGCCGTGGTGACCCTGGCCATCCTCTATGCGCGCGACCGGCCCCAATCACCAGCGCCCGCGCCTCGGCCGACAGTGCGACGTGCAACGCCGCTCACGGCCTGCCTGCTGTGGATCACCATTCCGCTGCTTCTGGCCTCGGGCGTGGCCTGGGCAGCCCGCTTCCTCGCGCCAGGGCGCTTCGGCCGAATGCTCGAAGCCCTGCCCGGGACCACATTCTTGCACCATCTGGTGTCGGCAGCGCCGCTGGTGCTGCTGGCCATCGTCGTCATGATGCTGCTTGCGCACCTGAGCGGAGCTAGGCGCCGGGCCGACACGGCCGAGGCCGCTGTTTCCTGGTCAGACATCTCTCTCGCTCTGGCAAAGTTAGCTGCCACGCTGGTCCTGGTTCCTTCGATCCCTCTGCTGCTGTTTTCCAGCGTGGGCCTGGCGCTGTACTACCTCGAGCCGCGCTTACTCCAGGCCGTTGCGGCCAGGCTCTCCCAGGCAACGGTGCTGCGGCTGGGTGTCCTGATCTTCCCCGTGGCGCTGCTGGCCTTGATCTTCCTGGCAGCACTGACTCTGGTGTCCATCCCGGCGCGGCGGCCGGGTGAGGTGCAGGCCGTCGAGTGGAGGCGGCTGGCAGGAGTTGCTGTCTTGATTGCAGGACTGCTGGGAACCATGGCGACCGCGGTTGGCGTCGTGGGCGCGGTGATCTGGCTGCTTGTGCGCTAGGCGTTTGGAGCAGAGACGGTGACGGTCGAAGCGGCCTTGCTTCAGTTCCCGTTTGTCCTCACGCTGGCGGCGGGGGGCCTGGCGGGGGCGAGCGCGGTCCTGCTGCGGCGCGCGGCCGCCGCATTCGGCCGCCCCATCCTGTTGCTGTCGCTCGCGCTCGACGCGGCCGCGGCCGCCGCCTTCGCCTTCTCGTTTGGCTGGGCGTGGTCGATGGGCGAGCCCTCGCGCGCCACCGGCTTCGCGCTCTTCGTCGTCCTCGGCATGGTCTCTCTCCTTGGGGGAATGGCACTCATCATTCAGGGCCTCAGCCTGCGCGGCCTGAGCGTGATCCACGCTTGGTCTCCGGGGAAATTCGAAGTGCGAACGCCGTACCGCCAACTACGGAGGCCGATCGCCGCCGGGGTGATGCTCATGGCGCTGGGACTTGCGCTCCTGGTGGACACGATCGTCCTGTGGGTTTGCTTTGTCCTGTGGTGGATCATCGTACACCTGCTGCTCGAGCTGCGCGAGTGGGAGATGAAGCAGCGCTTCCCTGAGTGCCGGGACTACCTGCGGCGTACCCCGCGCTACCTGCCAAGGCTGTGGGGAACGGTGCGGGGCTCCCGGGAATAGCTTGGCCCGCGACGACTTCCCGACGAGATCCTGGGCTTACAATGAGACGCATGGGACCGGACTTCGGGCTGCACGCTCGGGAGGTGGAGGTTGCCGTCGAGGCCGTGCGTCAGGCCGCACGGCTGTGTCTGGCGATCGAAGCCTCTTCGCCGAAGGAGGCCTGGCTCAAGGACGATCGGTCGCCAGTGACGCTGGCAGACCTGGCATCGCAAGCCCTGGTCGCATCTCGCCTGGAAGCGGTATTTCCCAGCGACCCCGTGGTAGCCGAAGAGGACGCCTCCCGGCTGCGCGCCGCTAGTCAGGCTGAGCTGCTGCGGATCCTGCAGCAGCACATAATCCCATTCGCAGGCGAGGCAGATGGGAAAACCCTCCTGCGCTGGATTGATCGCGGCGGTGGTAAGCCAGCCGCTCGATTCTGGACGCTCGATCCTGTGGACGGGACCAAGGGGTTGCTGCGAGGCGGGCAATACGCCGTGGCGCTCGCCCTGATTGAGAGAGGCGGGGTGGACGTGGCTGCGCTGGCGTGCCCCCACCTCGATCTGGGCTGGGGCGAGGGCAGCGTGTTTCTTGCCGCGCGCGGTTGGGGGGCCTGGGCCGCGCCGCTGGCGGAAGGGGAATGGGTGCGGCTGCGCGTCTCGCGGCGCGCAGCGCCCAGCCAGGCGCGCCTGCTGCGCTCGGTCGAGCCCACTCACACCGATGCGGACAGGCTCGACCGAATCGTCAGCCTGATGGGGGCGCGGCCGCGGCCCGTTCGGATGGACAGCCAAGCCAAGTACGCGCTGGTGGCAGCAGGTCGCGCGGACCTGGTCGTCCGGCTCGTCGCGCCAAGCCGGCCGGACTACTGCGAACGCATCTGGGACCATGCAGCGGGTTCGCTCCTGGTGGAGGAAGCAGGCGGGATGGTGACCGACCTGAGAGGCGAAGCGCTGGATTTCAGCCAGGGCCGCGAGATGAGGGCGAACCTCGGTGTGCTGGCAAGCAACGGGCGCTTGCATGTAGCAGCGCAGGAGGCGATCCGGGCAGCAGGCGCCGATCGCAGGCCGGAGGGTGGGTCGGCATGACGCGGGAGGCAGGGTCTCCGGCAGCCAGGGCGGCGACGACGTGGCTGGCTCGGGCGCGGCACTGGCTGCTGGTGGCAGGGAATCTCGCCTTCCACTACTATACGGATGAACCGGGGGTCCTGTACGAGGCTCCGCGCTAACACCTGAGGGGAGGCGATGGCTCGGCTCTTGGTCGTTGAGGACGATGTAACGGTGCGAGAGACCCTGGCGCTCAATCTGAAGGCCGAGGGGCATGAGGTGTTCGAGGCCGAGGATGGGGAGACGGCGTTGCGCCTGGGACGGGAGCTCAAGCCCGACCTCATCGTCTTGGATGTTATGCTTCCTGAGCTGGATGGGCTGACGGTGTGCCGGATTCTCCGCCGCGAGAGCGATGTCCCAATCGTCCTGCTCACCGCCCGCGGCACCGAGACCGACAGGATCGTTGGCCTGGAGACCGGGGCCGATGACTATGTCGTGAAACCGTTCTCGTTGGGAGAGTTCCTTGCCCGCGTGCGAGCCGCGCTGAGGCGGGGAGCATCTGCCAAGGCAGCCGCCGTTGAACTGACATCGCAAGACCTGCGCCTGGACCTGGTCGCCCGGCGGGCCTGGCGGGGTGAGATTGAGCTGCAGCTGGCGCCGCGCGAATTCGACCTGCTTGCGTCTCTGATGCGAAACAAGGGAGCCGTGCTGACGCGCGAGCTCCTGCTGGCGCAAGTGTGGGGGATGGACTATTCCGGTGACACCCGGACGGTGGATGTTCACATTCGCTGGCTGCGCCAGAAGATCGAGCCCGATCCCTCTCAACCGGTTCGCATCACAACGGTGCGCGGAGTCGGGTATCGCTTCGAGGGATAGGACATGGAGCTCCGCGTCGAGGTGGTGTTGGCAATTGCCGCCTTCGCGGTGCTGGCGCTCTGGTGGCAGCAGCGAAGCGCGCGACTGCGCTTTCAGCGCCAGATAACACCCGCGCACGCGCGGGCTGGCCAACTTCAGCAGGACCTGGAAAAACAAGCCCGCCTCCTCCAGGCATCTCTGGCGGTAACGAGCGAACTGCTTCTCATCGTTGATCGTGATCTGCACCTGTTGTTGGCCAACGCCTCAGCCAAGGCCTTCTTTGGAGAACCGCCGACGGAGACGACCCTGATCAGTTACACCCGGAGCCTCGAACTCGAGCGCCTGGTGCTCGATGCGCTCCGGGGAAGCGGAGACACTGAAGGCCTGGAGCGCACGCTGCGGCTCAACCACTCGCTTTTTCGGGCGCGTGCGGTTTCCATGACTGAGGGGATCGCCGCGGTTGCCCTGACAGACATCTCCGAAATGCAGCGCTTGACCCGGGCTCGGCAGGACATGGTGGCCAACCTCTCCCATGAGCTGCGCACGCCTTTGACTTCGCTCCGCCTTCTGGCCGACACGCTGCTGACCCCTGCCGCCAGCGACGCCGGAGTTGCCCATGATCTGGCTCGGAAGATCGCCGCCGAGGTCGATGTCCTCCAGCAGATGACATCCGAGATGCTCGACCTGGCCGCAATCGAGTCCGGGCAGCAGGTCGTGCGCCTCGTGCCGACGAGCCTCGAGGCGATCGTGTCCCAGGCGCTTGCCAGGCTGGCCGACGAAGCGGCGCGGCGAGGGGTTGGGGTGGGAGTGGGCGTCCCGTCAGAGCTGACGGTCCTGGCCGACCGCGAACAGGCAAGTCGAGCCGTGCTCAACGTGCTGCACAATGCCATCAAGTTTTCGCGCGCGGGCAGCATCGTCCGCGTTGATGCCGGGGTCGACAGGAGCCAGGGAAAAGCAATCCTCGCCATTCGCGACAGCGGCCCCGGCATCGCTCCGGAAGACCTCGATCGAGTCTTCGAGCGTTTCTATCGTGGCAACCAGTCTCGCGGGACACCGGGCACCGGGCTGGGCCTGGCCATTGCCCGCCATATCCTGCGGGCGCACGGGGGACGCATCTGGGCGCAGAATGCTGTGCCCCCGGAGAGCGGGGCGGTCTTCTACCTCGAGTTCGGCACAGCCTGAATCTGCGGCTGTCCCCCATGCCGTAACTACAAGTTAAGACACCTTAACAGGTGCTTGACCCCGGCTTAAGTGGACTGGGCTATGGTGCTTGCGGAGCGACACCATGAGCCTCGTCGAAGTGTCTCGGAACGGATCGATCCTGCTTTCGCCCGAGTACTTTGCCTTCGCCGAAGTTGCTGTCGGCACGATCGGGGATCAGCAGGCTGCGATGGGGCTGCCTCAGCCTCCCCGCAAGTGCGTGCAGTTGCGGAAGTGCACACACTGCCCGTTCTGTGACACGGGCAGCTACACAGTGCGCCTCGTGTGGCGAGAAGGAACAGTGACAGCGCACGGCGTGTGCGCCGCACGTGGTACCCGCTGCGAAAGCCGATGGCTTCGGTGAGAAAACGGATCCTGATGAACCCGGGCTCCAGCCTCCAGGGGGGTTGTTAGAAGACCTTAATTCCACGTTAAGCCTCTCTTGAAGGGATGTCGCTAGGATGGTCTTTAGAACAAACCCTTCTGAGGAGGACACCGAATGAAGTCCGCTCTTCGCAACACGTTATCCGTTCTGGTTGGAGCTGGGCTGCTCCTGAGCGCGTGCGCCCAGTCTGTTTCAACACCGACGCAGCCCCCAGCACAACCGGCGCCGACCAGGCCGCCAACCCAGGCGCCGACAGAGCAACCCGGCGGCATGCTCCCGCCGGTGGACCCCGCCGAGGTGACCGGTGATATCGTTACTGCCGGCAGTTCGACCGTCTTTCCGCTTTCGGAGGCCGTAGCAGAGCTATTCCGCGATGAGGGCTACGGGGGCAGTGTCACCATCGACATGATCGGAACCGGCGCCGGGTTCGAACGCTTCTGCGTCGCCGGCGAAACCGACATCGCCAACGCCAGCCGGCCGATCAAGGACAGTGAGCTGGAGCAGTGCCGGGCCATCGGGCGTGAGCCGATTGACTTCCGGGTAGGGACGGACGGGCTGGCTGTCGTGGTCAGCCGTGAGAACACCTTTCTAGACAACCTCACCCTGGAGCAGCTAGCGCTTGTGTTCTCCACTGCCACCACCTGGGCAGACGTCGACCCCTCGTGGCCCGCGGAGCCCATTCAGCGCTTCAGCCCGGGCACCGACAGCGGCACGTTCGACTACTTCGTCGAGGCTGTGTTCAAGAAGGACAAAGCGCCCCTGCTCAACGCTGCCAACCTCCAGCTGAGCGAGGACGACAACGTTCTCGTTCAGGGTGTAGAGGGCAGTCCCTATGCCATCGGCTATTTCGGCTATGCCTACTACAGTGAGAACACCGACCGCTTGAAGGTGCTCTCGATCGACGGGGTCGAGCCGTATGCCCAGACCGTCGAGGATGGCAGCTACCGGCTTGCACGACCGCTGTTCATGTACTCCGACCCCGGCATCATGCGGTCGAGGCCGCAGGTAGCGGCCTTCATCAACTTCTACCTGACGCGGGTGAACGAAGTGATCGACCGCGTCGGCTACTTCCCGGCCAGCCGCCAGGCTTTGGAAGAAGCCATGCAGACCTGGCTTGAGGCGATGGGACAGCAGTAAGTTCTTGCGAACAGTTGCCTTGCTGGCTGGCCGTATGCGCTGGGGCACTTGGCGCCAGAAAGTGCCCCAGCGCACTGGCACGCCTGGTAATCGACCGAGAGACGGGAACACAGGATGACAAGCCACATCCGTTCTTTGGGAATGACCTCGGGGCAGGTGCCGTCGCAAAGCCTGCTGCGCCTGCGGCGAAAGCTGCGCCCGGGCGAAAGCGCCATCCAGGTGCTGCTGTTCCTCTGTGCCGCGTTCTCCATCACCGTGACAGCAAGCATCGTGGTTGTCCTGGGTCGGGAAGCAATGCTGTTCTTCCAGGACCCGGCAGTCACCGTCAGGGAATTCGTTGGTAGCACGCGCTGGCAGCCGTCGCTAGGCGACTTCGGCATGTGGCCGCTGGCCACCGCCACCTTGCTGACAAGCGTCATCGCGCTGGCGGTCGCCTTGCCCCTGGGATTGGCGGCTGCCATCTACCTGAGCGAGTACGCCAGTGCGCGTGCGCGGTCGATCCTCAAGCCAATCCTGGAGATCCTGGCAGGCATCCCCACGGTCGTTTACGGCTACTTCGCCCTGACGTACGTCACGCCGCTTCTGAGGCGGATGCTCGGCGCGGACACGGTTCAGGTATACAACATGGCCTCGGCAGGTCTGGTGATGGGGGTGATGATCCTTCCCCTGGTCAGTTCGATGAGCGAGGACGCCCTGCACGCTGTGCCGAATTCGCTGCGAGAGGCGGCCCACGGTTTGGGAGCGACGCGTCTGGAGACGGCCGTGCAGGTCGTCGTTCCGGCGGCGCTTTCCGGCATTGTGGCTGCCTTTATCATCGCCACGGCGCGGGCATTGGGCGAGACGATGATCGTGGCGATTGCCTCGGGAGCGGGCCCGAACCTCACCCTCAATCCCTTCCGTTCGGCGGAGACCATCACCGGCCACATCGCCCGCATCAGCGGCGGCGACCTGTCCTACAACAGCCTGGACTACAACAGCCTCTTTGCCCTCGGCCTGGTGCTCTTCCTGATCACCATGACCCTCAATGGCATCAGCCGGCGCGTCACAGCCCGGTTCCGGGAGGTGTACCAATGAGCCAGGGCAGGTTCGAGATGAACCTGTCGGCGCGCCACCGGCGCGGCACCTACTGGAGGAAAGCTTTCCTGGCAGCCACGCTCGTAGGCATCATTGCCCTGGGCGCGATGCTGTTCAACATCGCCAACAGCGCTGTTGGCCTGGTGGCGGTGCGAAACACGACCGAGCCGTCCAGCCTGTCGGACCGCCCGCTGGAAAGCCTGCCCAAGGAGGAGTTGATCGCCATCCTGCAGGCCCACGTCTCGCAGGCCGTATTGAGTCGCCTTGAGCGGGAGCAGCCGCTGGCCGAGCGGGGCCAGTCGCAGCTCTATGCGCTTGTGGTCGAGCGAGTGGTGGAACCGGAGATCCTGAAAACCTGGTCCCTGACCGCGTCGCTGTTGCAGCGCCGGGCGATCGAAGACCAGGTGGCCAGAGAGTTTGCAGGTGCCCGCCTGGAGTTCCGCTCCTGGCTGAGCACGGACTTCCTGACCCGACCGATGTCGAGCAAGCCAGCCTGGGCTGGCGTTCGCACGGCGATCCTGGGTTCTGTGTGGATGGTGCTGCTGACCCTGGCCATGGCCTTTCCGGTTGGCGTGGCGGCGGCGATCTATCTTGAGGAGTATGCCCGTGAAGGCTGGCTGAGCAGGCTCATCGAGGCAAATATCGATAACCTTGCGGGCGTTCCGTCGATCATCTACGGAATGTTGGGCCTGGCGGTCTTTGTGCGCGCCCTCGGTGCCATCACCAGCGGAGCGGTATTTGGACTGGAAAGCACCAACGGCCGAACGATCCTCTCCGCCTCCATGACCATGGCGCTGTTGGTCTTGCCGCTCATCATCACCAATGCCCGCGAAGCGATCCGGGCGGTGCCGCGTTCGTTGCGAGAGGCGGCTTTCGGCCTGGGCGCGACCCGCTGGCAGACCGTGTGGCACCATGTCTTGCCCAGCGCGCTTCCGGGCATCCTCACCGGAAGTATCCTGGCGCTCTCCCGCGCCCTGGGCGAAACCGCACCTCTCATTGTCGTTGGCGCTTCCGCCTACATTCCGAGCGATCCTACCGGGCCGTTCTCCAAGTTTACCGCGCTGCCGGTCCAGATCTATGCGTGGACGGCGCGGCCGCAGCAGGAGTTCCGTCACCTTGCGGCGGCCGCCATCGTCGTCCTGCTCGTAACACTCCTTGCTCTCAACGCCGCCGCCATTCTCCTGCGCAACCGCTACAGCCAACGGATAGGATGACCATGCCCCACGTCTCTGTAGATGCCGTGCCATCGCTTGTCCCGGCCATCGACCTCCGCCTCTCGGCTCGGGCAACGGCAGCCGAGGCAAACCTTGCTGCAACCACCGGTCCGGGTGGAGGCCGCCTGCAAACTCAGGATCTCAGGATCTACTACGGTTCATTTCTGGCCGTGAAGGATGTGAGCCTGAGCATCGAGCGGAACCGGATCACCGCCATCATCGGCCCTTCGGGTTGCGGCAAGAGCACACTGCTGCGCTCGTTCAATCGCATGAACGATTTTGTCCTTGGGTCCCGTACCGAAGGGCGAGTGCTCCTGGACGGTCAGGACATCTACCATCCGAGCATCGATCCGGTGGCCGTGAGGCGGCGCGTGGGCATGGTCTTCCAAAAGCCCAATCCGTTTCCCAAGAGCATCTACGAGAACGTCGCCTGGGGAGCGCGCATCCATGGTTTCAAGGGCAACTTCGATGACCTGGTTGAGGAATCTTTGCGGCGCGCGGCGCTTTGGGATGAGGTGAAAGACAACCTCGATCAGAGTGGGCTGTCGCTTTCGGGCGGGCAGCAGCAAAGGCTGTGCATCGCGCGCGTGCTGGCCGTCGAGCCCGACGTCATTTTGATGGACGAACCCTGCTCATCGCTCGACCCGATCGCCACGCTCAAGATTGAGGAGTTGATGCGGCAGCTGGCGGTCCGCTACACCATTGTCATCGTCACGCACAACATGCAGCAGGCGGCGCGTGTGTCGCATTACACGGCCATGATGCTGATGGACGAGAACCGGGCCGGCGACCTGATCGAGTACGGCGAAACGCACACCCTGTTTACCCGCCCCAGGGACAGGCGCACGGAGGACTACATCACGGGCCGGTTTGGCTGAGAGGAACAGAGCGATGCGCATTCTTGTTTCGAACGACGACGGGATCCAGAGCCCCGGGCTCCTGGCCCTGGCGACGGCTGCAGGAGCGTTCGGCTCGGTGAGAGTGTCCGCGCCCGACGGCGAGCAATCGGCCATGGGCCACGCCATCACCGTCGACCGCCCACTGATGGTGAATCCGGCGCGTGTGGGCAGTGCCGAGGGCATCCGCGTCAACGGCACGCCAGCCGACTGCGTCGCCCTTGGGCTGCATCACTGGCGGGGAGCAGACCTGGTGCTGTCGGGCATCAACCTGGGGAGCAACCTGGGCCACGAGATCTGGTACTCCGGCACCGTGGCCGCCGCACGACAGGCCGCGCTGCTGGGCGTTCGTGCAGCAGCGTTCAGTCTGATTGGTGCCGAGATGGGAGAAGCCGACTTCCAGGCCTCGTTGCCCTATGTGGAAAGGGTGATCCGGCTGCTGCTCGAACAACCAGCGCTGCGCTTGGTCAATGTCAATCTACCGCCTCAGCCCAAGGGCATGCTGTGGACTCGGCAATCGGTCCGTGCATACGAGGGGCGAGTGGTCACCGGTCAGGATCCATATGGCCGGACCCATTACTGGCTGACTGCCGCCCCGCTCTCCGATCCCGAAGAAGGCACCGACCGCTGGGCTGCTGAGCACGGCCTGGTGTCGGTCACCCCGCTGCACATGGACCTGACGGATGGGGCGATATGGGAATCTGCCAGGGCCAAGGCATCGGAGATGGGTTTCGAGATAATCGGGCGACTGTGACGAGAAAGATCGTCGCTTCTTGACTTCATTTCCGGATCTGGCTTGAGGAACGCAGGCCGCAGCTGCTCCTTGGACATGGCGGCCCCCGGAAACCGAACGAACAGTTCCGCGAAGACCGACCTGCGGCGGCTCTCAAGCCAATCGCGGCGGTTGCGGGCTGCAATGCCTTGCTGTTCGGCCGTACTCACCTTCCGTATCAGAAGGCGATCTCCGGGACATCGTTCATCAACGTGGGGTCGGTGGGCAAGCCCAAGGCTGCCTGGGCGGTCGATGACCTGGAACAGGATATCGGCCTAGTGCATCGATCTCTGGGCCGGCGAGGGCTGCAGAGCATCTCCGACATCGGGCCGGGGGTGGCGCAGGTGATCGAGGGCAGATTGGCTGCGGAGGGATGAGGGGAAGTGGTCTGCGGTGGTTGTCGCGCTGCTGTCGGGTCGGCGCCATTGCACCATCATCCGGGGGCAAGGGCCCGCATGTTATAATGCGCGCAACCTGATCGGCCCCTGATTTCTTTTCCTCGAGCTAGCCTCATGGCGATCGGAAGCCCCCAACAGCCGGTGAAGGGCGCCGGCCTCCGCTCCGCCCGCGAGAGCGACACCTGGCACGCGCGCGAGGCAGAGGACGTCTTTCGCAGCCTTGAGACCTCACCCCAGCAAGGGTTGACTTCGGCCGAAGCCGCCAGGCGCCTGGCCGCTCACGGCCCGAACGAATTGGCCGAGGCCCCGCGGCCGGGGCTGTGGCGAATGCTGTTCGACCAGTTCAACAGCTTCATCGTCATCATCCTGATCGTGGCCTCGCTCCTGTCAGCGGTCCTCGGCGACTACCTCGAGGCGGGAGCCATCCTGGCCATCGTCGTGCTCAACGCGGTCCTCGGGGTGGTACAGGAACATCGGGCCGAGCAGGCGCTCGCTGCGCTGCGGCGCATGGCGGCGCCGGAGGCACAAGTCATCCGTGATGGTCACCGCCAGGTCATCCCGGCGCGAGAAGTTGTCCCCGGCGACATCGTGCTGCTGGAGGCAGGCAACTACGTCCCGGCTGACCTGCGCCTGATCGAGACGGCCAACCTGCGCATCGAGGAGGCCGCCCTTACAGGCGAATCGGCGGCCGTGGAGAAGGATGGGCGCGTGACGCTGCGCCAGGATGTGCCCCTTGGCGACCGGCTCAACACGGCCTTCATGGGCACGCTCGTCAGCTACGGCCGCGGCAAGGGCGTGGTGGTCAGCACGGGGATGCACACCCAGATCGGGATGATCGCCACCATGCTGCAGCTGGTCGAGGAGGAACCGACTCCGCTGCAACGGCGCCTGGACCGGCTGGGTAAGGTCCTGGGCTGGGCGGCGCTGGCCGTGTGCGCGCTGGTTCTTGTCCTCGGGTGGGCACGCGGCCACGAGGCGCTCGACATGTTCCTTATCGCCGTCAGCCTAGCGGTGGCTGCTGTGCCCGAGGGGCTGCCGGCGGTGGTCACCATCACCCTCGCCCTGGGCATGCGCGAGATGATCAAGCGCCATGCCCTGATCCGCCGCCTATCTTCGGTTGAGACGCTCGGCTCGGCCACGGTCATCTGCTCCGACAAGACCGGAACGCTGACGCAGAACCAGATGACGGTCACGCGCCTGTGGGTCGATGGCGTCAGCTTCGAAGTCACCGGGCAGGGCTACGTGCCGCAGGGGCAGTTCCGCATCGACGGCCGGCCTGTGGACCTCAGGGACTACCCGGCCGCCCTCACTGCCCTGTGGGTGGCGGTGCTGGCCAACGATGCTTCACTGGAACGGGCGGAGGAGGCGAATTCGGGCTACCGTATGGCGGGGGACCCGACAGAAGGTGCCCTGATCGTAGCTGCCGCCAAGGCCGGGGCGCAGCGCGAGGTCCTCGGCGCTGCCTACCCGCGCATCGATGAGGTCCCCTTCGACTCCAGCCGCAAGCGCATGACCACCGTCCACAAGGTGGTCGACCCGCGCCCGGAGGACTTCAGCCCGTTCTACGATTCCGCGCTGCGCGGATGGGAGGTGGCCGCCACCAAGGGCGCGCCCGATGTCATCCTTGAGCTGTGCACGCAGCGGCAGCGCCTGAACGACCGGCCGGAACGCATGACCGACGAGGCGCGGCGAGAAATCCTGGCGGCCAACGAGGCCATGACCCGCCAGGCGCTGCGCGTCTTGGCGGTCGCCTACCGTGCCGAACCGGATCTCCCGGATTGCCCGACTGCGGAAACCCTGGAACGCGACCTGACGTTCGTGGGCCTGATCGGGATGATCGACCCGGCGCGGCCGGAGGTGCCGCCGGCCGTCGAGAAGGCACGGCGCGCCGGTATCCGCACCGTGATGATCACCGGCGACTACCCCGAGACCGCCCGCGCCATCGCCCGGGCCATCAGCCTGCTGCGGCCCGGCCATCAGGTGCTCTCCGGCGGCGAGCTGGACCGGCTGGACGACGAGGCGCTGCGGCTGGAGGTAACCCGCACCGACGTCTTCGCCCGCGTTTCGCCCGAGCATAAGGTGCGCATCGTGAATGCCCTGAAGCGTAACGGCGAAGTGGTGGCGATGACCGGCGATGGGGTCAACGATGCCCCGGCACTCAAGCGTGCCGACATCGGTGTGGCCATGGGCATCGCCGGCACCGACGTCACCAGGGAAACTGCCGACATGGTGCTCACAGACGACAACTACGCCAGCATCGTCTCAGCTGTCGAGCAAGGCCGCATAATTTATTCCAACATTCGCAAGTTCGTCTTCTACCTGCTTTCCTGCAACTTAGCCGAGATCGCCGTCATCTTCATTGCCGTGCTGGCCGGCTTGCCCTCCCCGCTGAATGCCATCCAGCTGCTCTGGCTCAACCTGATCACCGACGGCGCGCCGGCCCTGGCGCTGGGCGTAGAGAAGGGCGATCCTGACACCATGGATCAACCGCCTCGGCCGCCCTCAGAGCCGATCATCAACCGGGAAATGCGTCTGCACGTGGCGGCGCAGACGATCGCCAAGGCCGCCGGAACTCTGATTGCCTACGGAGTGGGTCTCCGCCTGCACCCCGCGCAGCCCCAACTTGCCAGGACCATGGCGTTTGCTACTCTGGCCCTTTCCGAACTGTTGCGGGCTTTCACCACCCGTTCCGAGCGGTACTCCCTGTTCGCTGTAGGCCTGACCTCAAACCGCCCGCTGATCTTTGCGGTCCTGCTGTCCCTGCTGGTCACCGTGCCGGTGCTGTACCTGCCCTTCCTGCAGCCGCTCTTCGGCACGGTCTCCTTGGGGGCAGCACAGTGGAGGGTGATCTTGCCCTTAGTGATGCTGCCTGCTGCCGTACATGAGCTGACCAAGTGGGCTATCAGACGCAGGATCGCTCGCTGAGGACGAAGGAGCGAGAGGATGGCTCCCACCCGGCCGCGGCAGCCGCGATGAATCGGATAAGCGGCCTGCGTCGGCGCCACCTGAGGGTCCTGACCTTCTTCGCAGGGCTCCTGGCCAGCATCGTGTGGTGGGATTTGGTGCTGCGGCGCCTTGGCCTGCGTGCCCTCCCCCGCCGTACAGCACCGGCCCGCTACCGGCGCGCAGCACAGCGTTTCCGCACGCTGGCCTCGGAGTTGGGAGGGGTGTGGATCAAGGTCGGGCAGTTTCTCTCGGCACGCGTCGACGTCCTGCCTGAGGCCGTGACCGAGGAGCTGGCCTCGCTGCAAGACGAGGTGGCAGCCGAACCGCTGCCACTGATCACGACCGTCGTCGAAACCGAACTCGGCGGCCGGCTGGAGGATCGCTTCGCCTGGTTCGATCCTCAGCCCTTGGCCTCGGCCTCGTTGGGACAGGTGCACCGGGCGCGCCTGCACTCTGGTGAGGTAGTCGTGGTGAAGGTGCAGCGCCCGCAGATCGAGGACCTGCTGCGAGTGGACCTGTCGGCGCTGCGCATGGTCATCGGCTGGCTCAAGCGTTACCCGCCCATCCGCCGCCGCGCCGACCTCGACGCGCTGTTCGATGAGTTCAGCCGGACGCTGTGGGAAGAGGTCGACTACCTGGCCGAGGCGCAGCACGCGCGGCGCTTGGCCGAGATGTTCGCCGACGATGCGGACGTCCGCATTCCTGCGGTCCACGGGGCGTACACCACCCAGCGCACCCTGACGCTGGAGGACGTCTACTTCATTAAGATCACGGACTACGCCGCGCTGGAAGCAGCGGGCATCGATCGGAGCGAAGCCGCCGACCGTCTGTTCCGGACCTACCTGCGCCAGATCTTCGTCGAGGGCTTTTTCCACGCCGATCCGCATCCGGGGAATTTGTTTGCCGAGCCGCTGGAGGACGGCCGGTGGCGACTGGTGTTCGTCGACTTCGGGATGGTCGGCCGCCTGAGCCCGCGGGTGCGTCAGGGGCTGCGCAGCCTGGCGATTGCGGTTGGGGCGCGGGACCTGGACCGTCTGATGCAAGCCTACCAGGAGCTCGGCGTGCTGCTTCCGGGGGCGGACCTGCAGCGCATCCGTCAGGCCGAGGCCGCCGTATTCGACCGTTTCTGGGGCAAGGGCATGCGCGAGCTGGTCGACCTGGACCCACAGGAGATGCGGCAGATTGCGCGCCAGTTGCGCGATGTCCTCTACGAGATGCCTTTTCAGCTGCCGAAGGACCTGGTGTTCCTCGGGCGCTGTGTGGCAATCCTGGCGGGGATCTGCACCGGCCTGAACCCCGATTTCAACCTGTTTGAAAGCCTGGCGCCCTTCGCACGGAGGCTCTTGGCGGAAGAGGCAGGAAGCTGGTTCGATGCCATGCTCGAAGAAATGCGCGCACAGGGGAGGGCGCTGCTGACAATGCCGCAGCGCATGCAGCGGACTCTCGATCGCATCGAGCGCGGAGAGACGGTCGTCACTGCCCGGGCTGCGCCCGAGCTGGAGGGGCAGATTGTGTCCCTGAGGCACGCGGTCGACCGCCTGGCAATCGCTGTGCTCGCGGGAGCGCTTCTTCTGGCTGGAACGGTGCTGCTCATCGCCGGCGAGCGGTGGGTGGGTGTCAGCGTGCTGGTCCTGGCGAGTCTCCTCGGGGCAATCCTCGTGCTGCGGCGGCCATGAGGGAGGGTGACATGGCCAGGGAAACGCAAAACATCCGGAAAGAAGCGGTCGTCCGATTCCTGGCCTATATGGTCCTGCTTCTCGTCATCCCCTTCCTTGTGGCGGGAAGGCTGGATTGGTGGGGAATGTGGGCGCTGGCAGGCATCAGCCTGATCACGGGCGTGGGCAGCCGACTGATCGTCCTGCGCCGTTTTCCGGACCTCGCCCTCGAGCGGGCCAGTGCTGCTCAGGCGGAAGGGGTCGAGCCATGGGACCGCCTCCTGATGCCCCTGGTGGCTGTGCTCGGGCCACTTCTCACCCTGCTGGTTGCGGCGCTGGATGTTCGCTTCGGCTGTAGCGAGGGTTTTGCGCTGGCCGCTGAGGTTGGGGGCCTGGTGCTGGTGCTTTCCGGGTCGCTTCTGGGCACGTGGGCGATGATCGTCAACCGCTTCTTCTCGGCTGTGGTCCGTATCCAGAGTGAGCGAGGGCATGCCGTTGTCACCTCAGGGCCCTACCGCTGGCTGCGCCATCCTGCATATGCCGGAGGGATTCTGGCGAACATCGGCTGGCCGCTTCTGCTGAGCTCGCGCTGGGCCTTGCTGCCCGCCGCCCTGACGGCCCTGGCAACGGGGGTCCGGACTCACCTGGAGGATCGAGTGCTGCTGGCGAGGCTTCCTGGCTATCGGGACTATGCTCGCCGCACCCGTTACCGCCTGGTTCCGGGAATCTGGTGAGGCGTGGATAGTGCCCCCGACTGAGCCGTGAGCAGTCGACCCTAGGAGAACCGAACTGAGCCAGCTGTTCTAGTTGACAACGGTAGGACTTCCGTACTAGGATGGAGCAGGGTGGTCCTAACCGGTCATAGACAGCAGGGGCCGATGGCTTCGAGCATAGGCCTGGATGGAACAGCCGCTCGGCCGCTGTATTTGCAGCTCCGCGACACGCTCCTGAGGCGGATCGAGACCGGGGAGTACGCGCCGCACCAGCGCCTGCCCTCGGAGCGTGAGCTCAGCCGTGCCTTTCGCGTGAGCCGCATCACCGTGCGGCAGGCCCTTGCCGACTTGGCGCAGAGCGGAAGGGTTTACACCCGCGTTGGCAAGGGGACGTATGTGGGTGATCCTTCTGCGCGCCAGCCGCTTGGGTCCCTCTTTGGGTTCAGTGAGAGCGTGCGTTGGCATGGCCGCGTGCCGAGCTCGAGTCTGCTTGAAGCCGGTCTAATGCCGGCCGATGAGGTCATTGCCGTCCGGCTGCGACTCCTGCCCGGCGAGGAGGTGGTTCGCCTGCGCCGGCTGCGCAAGGCAGACGGCGTGCCGATCGTGATCGAGTCGACGCACCTACCCCACGCCGCCTGCCCCGGCCTGCTGCGGAAGATGAGCCATCATGCCTCGCTGTATGCCATTCTGGAAGAGAGCTACGGCTTGAAAATGGTGTCGGCGGAGGTGACGCTGGAGGCGGCTTTGGCGGATGAGTCCGAGGCAGCGCTGCTCCACGTTGCCAGGCCGGCCGCCGTGCTGCGCATGGAGCAGATCAGCTCCGTCGCTGATGGTCGACCGATGGAATTCACCCGTTCTACCTATCGTGGAGACGGATATCGCTTCAACGCGATTCTGCAGCGCGGCCGTCCCGCCGCGGAGGCAGCCGCGGGCCAGCCCCGACCGGCCTCACAGGTGATCCTGCCTGATCCGAGCGGCGCGGCCGGGGAGGAGGTGCATCGGAGCTAGAGAGGGGAGGTTTGTACCCGACCATCCGTCTAGCGCATGGCTCTGAGAGGAGAGGCTGAAGATGGAAGCTGCAAAGAGCAAGAAAGGTTGGGCCGACCGGCTGGCGGAGGGGATGGAATTCCTGGCCCCTCTGTTCGATCAGCCCCACCTGGCCTCGGTGCGCGATGGATTCGTGGCCCTCATGCC
>CAZNRD010000038.1:0-7402 GCA_964575425.1 uncultured Anaerolineaceae bacterium
CTGCGCCTTTCGCGCCAGGCCTACTGTCTCACATGTGTCTGAACGCAATCAGCGATGTGTGGGTTCAGGAGATGTGAGGGAGTCCGAGGGTCCAGACCATGGCCGGGTAGGGTCGGCGAGGAGACTCCGCTCGGGTCTGCTAGTCAGGCGATATTGCGGGCCGATTGTGTTGGAGGCTACCAGAGTCCCGAGCCGTTTCGACCGGCCCGCTGGGCGGCGGGTCCCCTGCCGCCGGCACGCATCGCCCGTTCAGATTGCGCACCTGGCAGCTGGACAAGGCACCTGTCGGAACCAAATCCACCTGCAAGGTCAGTGTGCCGGCGACTGTGGCCGACAAGCCCGGCGACTTGTGGCTTCTTTTCCTCATTGCGCGGAGACACGCGACCCCAAGGCCGAGCCACCGCCCCGCCTCCGCTCGTCATCTCTCGCGGTCGGCTGAGCGAGAGTTGCCCCAAGAAAGAACCAAGGCCCCCGCGGAGGTGCCCTGCGGGGGCCTGGAGGATGCGGCCACCTTCTCTCAGAGCGCCGCCTGTTCGCCTTCCGGCTCGAACAGGTGCATGTTGTCCATGTTGAACACAACCTGGGTCTTGTCGCCCATGCGCACCCGCGTGCGGGGGTCGACGCGGGCGATGAACGAGTTGCCCCCGGCCACCAGGTACAGGAAAATTTCGTTCCCCATCAGCTCGCTCACGTCGACATGGGCTTCCACCGGCGCAGCCTGGATGCCCGGAGGGGCGAAGTGCGGATCGTGGACGTCCTCCGGACGGATACCCAGGATGACCGAGCGCCCGGCGTGCCGGGCATAGCGCTCTGTCTTCGAAGGCGGCACCGGCACATGGAACGCGCCTGCGTCCACGATGAGGTTGCCGTCGCTGCGCTGAAGCCGGCCGTTGAAGAAGTTCATGGCCGGGGAGCCGATGAAACCAGCGACGAAGACGTTCGCCGGACGATCGTAGAGGTTCTGCGGGGTGTCAACCTGCTGAAGGAGGCCGCTGCGCATGACGGCGATGCGCGTCGCCATCGTCATGGCCTCCACCTGATCGTGTGTGACATAGATGAACGTGGTCTGGAGGCGGCTGTGTAGCTTGCTGATCTCCGCACGCGTCTGGACGCGCAGCTTGGCATCCAGGTTGGAAAGGGGCTCGTCGAACAGGAAGACCTTCGGCTCGCGCACGATCGCCCTGCCCACGGCCACTCTCTGCCTCTGGCCTCCCGACAGCTGACGCGGCTTGCGATCCAACAACTCGGTGATCCCCAGGATCTCCGCTGCCTCCTGCACGCGCCGCTTGATCTCCTGCTTGGGCATCTTGCGCAGCTTCAGGCCAAAGGCCATGTTGTCAAAGACCGTCATGTGGGGGTAGAGGGCATAGGATTGGAAGACCATGGCGATGTCGCGGTCCTTGGGCGGGACATCGTTGACCACCCGATCCTCGATCTTGATGGTGCCCTGGGTGATCTCCTCCAGGCCAGCCAGCAGCCGCAGGGCTGTGGTCTTGCCGCAGCCCGATGGGCCGACGAGCACAAGGAACTGCTGATCTTCCACGTGGATGTTCATGTCGTTGACGGCAACGACATCCCCGAACTTCTTGGTGACATGCTCGTACGTGACGCTGGCCATCGCCTGGTCTCCTTTCGTCTCTCATATGGTGCCCCTATTGTAGCCTTCTGCGCTTCCGTCTGCAATGATTTCGGCTGCGGCGTCAGGCCATCCCGTGGTGCTATAATCCGTCTGCTATCGTCCAAATTGGGGAGCGCGCGGAGTGCCATGACCCCCGAAGACATCGAGGCTGCCCTCGAGCGGATCCTGCCGACGGTTGAGAAGCCGGGCCGCTACACTGGCGGCGAACTCAACCAGGTGGTCAAGGATTGGTCTCAGACTCCCGTGCGGGTGCTGCTGGCCTTTCCCGATATCTACGACCTGGGAATGTCAAACCTCGGTCTGGCGATCCTGTACGACATCATCAACAGCCAGACCAACGCGCTGGCCGAACGCGCCTATTCCCCGTGGGTTGACATGGAGCGCGCCATGCGGCAGGCAGACGTTCCCTTGTGCTCCCTGGAAACCAAACACCCGGCCCGCGACTTCGACATCCTCGCCATCACCCTCCCCTACGAGACACTGTACACAAACGCTCTCAATCTGCTCGACCTTGCCGGGATCCCGCTCCGCTCCTCCGAACGAACTGCCGCTCACCCACTCATCCTTGCCGGAGGCCACGCCGCGTTCAACCCGGAACCGATGGCCGAATTCATCGACGCCTTCGCCATCGGCGAGGGGGAGGAGATGATCGCCGAGATCGTCCAGTGCGTGGCGAAGTGGAAGGCTAGCGGCGAAGACCGGCCGGCGCTGCTGTGTTCGCTGGCGCGCGTCTCGGGGGTATACGTCCCTTCTCTCTACCGCCCGCACTACGCGGACGACGGGACGATCGCCCGCATCGAGAGCCTGGCCAGCGAAGCGCCGTTGCCAGTGGTGAAGCGGATCGTCCCCAGGCTCCCTGCCCCACCGACGCGCTTCATCGTCCCCTACCTTGACATCCCTCACAACCGCGTGGCGGTCGAGATCCAGCGCGGCTGCACGCACGGCTGTCGCTTCTGCCAGGCGGGGATGATCACCCGACCGGTGCGCGAGCGGCCCGTGGAGGACATCATAGAGGCGATCGAAGAAGCACTGGCTCTCACCGGGTTTGAGGAAGTCGCACTCCTGTCGCTGTCGTCTTCCGACTACGACGACATCCTGCCACTCGTCCAGGCGGTCGGTCGGCGCTTCGTCGGGCACAACGTGAATCTCTCGCTGCCGTCGCTGCGCATCGAGTCATTCTCGGTCGAACTCATGGAGCAGTTGCAGGGCAAGGCCCACCGCGGCGGGTTCACGCTCGCCCCCGAGGCGGCAACCGAACGCATGCGCAACATCATCAACAAATCTGTGCCCACCTCGCAGGTCTTGGCCACGGCGCGCGCCATCTACGCCCACGGCTGGCATACCCTCAAGCTCTACTTCATGATCGGCCACCCCTCCGAGATGATGGAGGACGTTGCGGCCATCGCCGATCTCTGTCAGGCGGTCCTGGCCGAAGGCAGGCTCGAGGTCGGAGGCCGCGCTCAGGTCCACGCAGGCGTCAGCACCTTCGTGCCCAAGCCGCACACCCCCTTCCAGTGGGTTCCTTGCGACAGCGCGGATCAGATACGTGCCAAACAGGCGCTGCTCAAGCGCCGCCTGCGCGGACCCGGCCTGAAGCTCAGCTGGACCGAGCCGGAGACCACCCTCCTTGAAGCATGGCTGTCGCGCGGCGATCGGCGCATGGCCGAGGTGATCCTGGCAGCCTGGCGGCGGGGCGCCCGCTTCGATGCCTGGCATGACCAGCTCCGGTTCGATGCCTGGATCGAGGCGTTCGATGTGGTCGGGCTGGACCCCGCCTTCTACACACACCGCGAACGCCCGATCGATGAACCGCTTCCGTGGGACCACATCGACACCGGCGTGAGAAAGGAATTCCTGGCAGAGGACTATCTGTGGAGCCTGCAGGGCCGGACTCGCATGGACTGCCGGGAGGGCTGCTACGCCTGCGGCATCCTGCCTCGCTTTGCCGCCCTGCGCCGCGCCCATCCAGGGGAGGCCTGGGAATGCCCGGAGGTCCGCTCGCCAGCAAGGTCCGTTGTGCCGTGAGCCCGCCGAGTTGAGATGGCCAATCCCGCCCACCACCGCTACCTGATTCGATTCGAGAAAACCGCGGCGATGCGCTACACCGGCCACCTCGACCTGCATCGCAGTCTGGAGAGGACTCTTCGCCGGGCAGGGCTTCCGCTGGCATACTCGCAAGGCTTCACCCCGCATCCTCGGCTGAGCTTAGCTGCTGCGCTCCCGTTGGGATGCACCAGCCAGGCCGAACTGGCCGAGATCTGGCTGGAGCACGATGTCGCCCCGCACGAGGTGGCGGAGAGGCTGCGGCAGGTGCAGCCCCCGGGGCTGCGGGTGTTCGCGGTTTCCTCGCTGCCTCGCGAATTGCCTGCCTTGCAGAACCTTGTTGCGGCAGCCGAGTACGAAGTGACCTTGCTCGATGCTCCAGAGGTGCAGGAGCTCGCCGGCCGGGTCGCCGCCCTGCTGGCCGCCTCCTCGCTGCCGCGACAGCGGCGCGGCAAAGCCTACGACCTCAGGCCGCTCATCGAGCAACTTGAAGTTGACCCTGCTGTTCGTGGACGAGTCCACCTGAGGATGCGCCTGTCAGCGCGCGAGGGGGCAAGCGGGCGAGCGGATGAGGTCCTGTTGGCACTGGGCCTCGATCCGGCACGAGCCAGGATTCAGCGCACGCGCCTCATCCTGCGCGAGGCACCGCCCGGCCGCGGCTCAGAGAGCCAAGCGGCGGGATACGCACCCGGCGCGGACAGGACCTAAGACAAGCCCACTCATCGCCCCCAGGCTGTCCCTCTCCGCCCGCCGCCCGGAGCACTTCCGGCAGCATCTCCCGCACCCTCAAACCAAGACACCGCCAACCCAGCGCACCTGTGAGACGCAGATAGACGCTTGTCAGCGCGTGGTGCAGAACGACCGAGCCAGCGGCCAGCGGCGCGCTGAGCCCCACCGCAGCCACCACCAGTGAACCATAGACCTCGGCGCTTCCAATGTAACCTGGGGCACCGGGAACCAGGAAGGTGAGCTGGAACAGGGAGTAGCCGAGCACGACGCCCAGCAGCCCAGCATCGCCTCCGATACTTCGCGTCAGACCCTACCGCATCCAGGAGTGCGGTGGCGAGTGATAGGCCAAACATCGCAACCACGGCTCGGGGACGCCCCTGGACGACAGTCAGCCCCTGGCGGAACCGCTCTGCCGGTCGGCTCATCCGGTCGCTCAGGCGCTCACCGAACACGCGGCGGCCGATGAGGCGGATGCGGTTTCCAAATGGGCCGATCCCCGACGCGGCCGCGCCGACGACGGCGGCGAGAGCGGCCGCCAGCGAAGTCCCCCAGCGCTGTCGAAGGAATAGACTTCGGGCCACGTCGCCCGTGCCCAGCGGGATGACGTAGTTGATCAGGTTCGAGGCCAGCGGGATGAACCACAGCTCGGCGAAACGCACCGACACGATCGGTCGCAAGACGAGGCGCCAGCGGAGCGTGCGAAGCAAGCCGCTGACCAATAGCGCGCATCCCGCTGCCAGGACGTATCCGACTTTCGCGTGCCTCAGGGTTTCCCAGACTCCCTCAGGTCCACGAGGCGGAGCCGGGCAGCAAGCAACACGATGCCGAGGACAGTCTGCAGCGTCAGGAGCGCGGCGCGTCGGCGCGTCGTGCGCGGGCCCAGGCTGTTCGGGCCACGCCCGCGGCCTCGCGCAGGCCGCAGGCCGCCTTGCGGATGTCACTCCACTAAGCCGAAGACATGAGCCGCATTCTGCAACTTGGCCATCACGGCCGAGGCGGCATCCTGGCGCCCGCAGGCCTCCCGAGGGCAAGGGAGGCCTGCGGGCGCCAACCAGGTTGCGTTCGTGCGAGGAGCTAGCCCGGCAGCTTGAAGTAGTTCATCAGCTTCATCGCCAGGCTCAGGTCTCCCTTGAGCTTCAGCTTCCCAGCAGAGAAAGCGGCCATGGCGTTCAGCTTGCCCGTGACCACATCAAGGTAGTCTTTCGCGTCTGTGGTCAACGTGAGCTTGGGGTTTTCGGCCGTGCCCTTCTCAACCTTGCACGTCCCTTCGCGGATCGTGATGACCCAGTCCCCTCCTTGATCTCCCGTGAGATGGTATTGGATGACGGCGTCAACGCCCTGCGCCTTCTCTGGCACAAAGGCTTTGGGCATCAGGTCCATCAGCTTCTCGATCGTCAGTTCTTCAGCCATCGCGAGTCTCCTCTCTGGATTGCATGCTACGGCCAGCGCTGCGAATGCCCAGCCGCTCCTGCTAGTTCAGGTTCTCGAAGATGCCGGCAGCTCCCATTCCGCCGCCAATGCACATGCTGACCATGCCGCAGCGCAGATTGCGGCGCTTCATTTCGTACAGCAGCTGTGTGGTCAGCTTGGCGCCGCTGCAGCCCAGCGGATGGCCGAGGGCGATGGCGCCGCCGTTGACGTTGATCTTGCCTGGGTCGAGGCCAAGCTGCCGGATCACAGCCAGCGACTGCGCGGCGAAGGCTTCATTGAGTTCAATCAACTCGATCTGATCAAGCTTCATCCCTCCTCGCTTGAGGGCTTTCGGGATGGCCTCCACCGGCCCGATGCCCATGACCTCCGGCGCCACTCCGCCGACCGCGTAGGCAACGAAACGCGCCATCGGTTTGAGCCCGAGCTGAGCGGCCTTCTCCTCCGACATGAGCACGACGCCTGCCGCCCCATCCGACATCTGCGAAGAGTTGCCAGCCGTAACGGTGCCGCCTTGCTTGAAGGCTGGCCTGAGCTTGGTCAGCGCCTCCATGCTGGTGTCGCGCCTCGGCCCCTCATCGACCTCGAAGGTCAGGGCGCGCCGGCTGACGCCATTCTCCCCCATTTCGACCAGTTCCACCTGGAGCGGTGTGATCTGCTCGCGGAACAACCCGCCGTCGATCGCAGCACACGCCTTCTGGTTGCTGGCGAGGGCAAAGCCGTCCTGGTCCTCGCGGCTGATGCCGAACTGAGCTGCCACGTTCTCGGCCGTCAGCCCCATGTTGGTGTAGAACTCGGGATGCTCGGCAGCAAAGCGGGGGTTGGGCGAGAACTTGTTCCCTGCCATAGGGACCATGCTCATCGACTCGGTGCCGCCAGCGACGATAACATCGGCCAGGCCGGTGCGGATGGCCATGGCACCGTCGGCGATGGTCTGCAGGCCCGAGGAGCAGAAGCGATTCACAGTCTGGCCGGGAACAGAGATCGGCAGACCTGCGCGCAGCGCCACCATGCGGCCGAGGTTCATGCCCTGCTCCCCTTCCGGGAAGGCGCAGCCGATGATGACATCATCGACTTCCTCCGGGGCGAGCGGGGCGGCGCGCTTCATCAGGTCACGGATGACCTCGGCCATCATCTCGTCGGGCCGCACGCTGACAAGGGAGCCGCGCCTGGCCCTGCCCACCGCCGTCCGAGCAGCCGCCACAATCACAGCTTCTCTAGCCATTCGATATTCTCCTTCGAGGGCGTCCCTCACTCAGTTCCTCAAGGGCTTCCCCGTCTGAAGCAGGCTCCACATGCGTTCCTGCGTCTTCTGTTCGCCGCAGAGCGAGAGGAAGGCCTCGCGCTCGAGGTCCAGGATATAGCTCTCCTCGACCCATGTTGGTTGACTGAGCTCGCCGCCGGCCAGGACGTACGCCAGCTTTCGCCCGATGTGGGCGTCGTAGTCCGAGATGTAACCGGACTCACGGAACATGTGGAGGCCCACCAGCATGGCAGCATAGGCATCGCGACCGGCAGCGTAGATCTTCTCCGGAAGAGGCGGCCGATACAGCGGCGCCATGT
>CAZNRD010000038.1:7412-25504 GCA_964575425.1 uncultured Anaerolineaceae bacterium
ACTTCTCGCTTCGCCTCCGCCAGAAGGTGATCCGCGTTCATCACCACCCGATCGGCGGCGCTGAGGAATCCTATCTGCCGTGCTTCCTCGGCGCTCGTGGCGACCTTCGCCTGGCCCACAGTCTCAAACACCTTCTGCAGAAACGGCAGAGCGTCCGGAGCGCCGCTGCGCAGCGGCGGATTAACCAGGCGCCTCAGAACCTCCTTGCACCCGCCGCCGGCAGGGATGACCCCCGCGCCTACCTCCACCAGGCCGATGTAAGCCTCCGCGGCCGCGACCACGCGCGAGGCCGACATCGTGATCTCGCATCCGCCGCCCAGGGTCATGCCAAACGGCGCCACCACGACCGGCTTGGGCGAGTAGCGCATGCGCAGCCCGAGCGTCTGCAGGGCGCGGATCGCCTCGTCCAGCATGTCCCACATGGCATTCTGTGCGCCGACGACGATGGAGAAGAGATTGGCTCCGGCGCAGAAGTACTCGCCCTGGTTTCCGATCACCAGGCCTTGATAGTCCGTCTCGAGACGGTTGAGGGCCGAGTCCATCAGCCGCAGGATGTCATCGTCGAGCGCGTTGGCTTTGGTGTGGAACTCAAGGCAGAGCACACCGTCGCCCATGTCGATCAGGGAGGCGCTGTCGTTCTTCTCGATCTCGCGTCCCTCGGATTTCAGATCGGCGAGGGAGATGCGGTTGGGGTCCGGTGGGATGGCGTCGTAGGTCTGGCGGGAGGGATTGTAAACACCCACCTGCTTGCCATTGCGGTACTGGTAGAAGGTGAGGTTCCCCGCCGCGAGCATCTCCTCCACCCAGCGGGCAGGCGGATGCCCAGCGGCCTTCATCGCCTCGACCGTCTCGGCCACGCCCAGCACATCCCAGGTCTCGAATGGCCCCGCCTCGTGCATGAAGCCCCAGCGCATGGCGTTGTCGATGGGCAGCGGGGTGTCCGCGATCTCGGGGATACGTTTGGAGGCGTAGGCCAGGCCCTGGTAGGTGATGGCCCGGACGAGCTGTCCGGCGCGGTCATCTGCCGCCAGAAGCCCCTTGATCCGCTCCGCCGGGGTCGGCAACTCCTTGACCTTGCCGATGCTCTCGAAACGGACCTTCTCCGGCGGCTCATAGTCCAGAGTCTTCAAGTTTAGCTGCCAGTACTCCTTCTTTCCATTCTGACGGACTTCTTTGTAGTACCCCTGATTGGTCTTGTTGCCTAGCCAGCCGCGCTCGATCAGAGCCCTGAAGAGCGCCAGCCCTTTCTCGGACTTAAGGTAGGGGATGGCCTCATCGTCCGGCAGGGCCTCCGCCAGATTCCGCTGGACGTGGTCCATCACATCCAGGCCCACAAGGTCGAGCAGACGGAAGGTTGCCGTCTTCGGGCGGCCGATGACAGGACCGGTGATGGCGTCGACTTCGGCGACGGTGAAGCCGTGCTCGAGGATGTAGTTCAGCGCGAACGCACCACCGACCGTGCCGAGGCGGTTGGCGATGAAGTTGGGCGTGTCCTTGCAGATGACGATCCCCTTCCCCAACCTCCGCTCGCCGAACCGGCAGACTGCCTCCACGACCGACGGCAGGGTCTCGGCGGTGGGAATGATCTCAAGCAGTTTCAGGTAGCGGGGCGGGTTGAAGAAGTGCGTGCCGAGGAAGTGCTGGCGGAACGATTCCGACCGTCCCTGAGCGATCGAGGCGACGGGGATGCCGGAGGTGTTGGTGCTGACGATGGCCTCCGGCTTGCGCACCTCATCGATGCGCTGCATCAGCTGACGTTTGATCGCGAGGTTCTCGACGATGGCCTCGACGATCCAATCCGCCTCAGCCACGGCCCCGAAGTCGTCTTCCAGGTTGCCGACGCGGATCAGGGCCGCTGTCTCGGAGGTGAAGAACGAGGCCGGCCGCGACTTGAGGGCTCGCTCCAGCCCCTGGTTCACAATCCGATTGCGGACCTTGCGGTCGTTCAGCGTCAGGCCGGCCGCCTGTTCCTCCGGGTTGAGTGCGTTGGGGACAATATCCAGCAGCGTGGTCGGGATGCCGGCGTTGGCCAGGTGGGCCGCCAGCGATGCCCCCATTGTCCCGGCGCCGACCACAACGGCGCGGTGGATGCGTTCAGACATGGCCCCTCTCCTCCTCAGCGCAGCTCACGGCTGCTGTAATCCAGGATGCGCCGGGCGACAACCAGGCGGTTGATCTGGCCGGTGCCTTCGAAGATGTCGTTGATCTTGGCATCGCGAAACCATTTCTCGAGCAGCTGGTCGCGCGCGTAGCCGATGGGCCCCATCAGCTCGACGGCCCGCTGGGTGATCTTCGTCACCACGTCGCCGGCGCGCACCTTCGACATCGAGGCTTCAAGCGTGTTGGGCTTGCGCTCATCCGCCAGCCACACGGCCTTCAGCACCAGCAGCCAGGCCGAGCGCAGCATCACCTCCATGTCGATGATCTCGCGCTCGAGGTTCGTCAGCTTACTGCGCGGCAGGCCGTAGCGGATGGTCACGCCTTGCTGGCCGACGAGCTCCTTGAGCAGCTCGAGGGTGGCGCGGGCGATGCCCAGGGCTGAGGCGGAGACCAGGGGGCGGGTGGCGTCGAAGGTGGCCATCGCCCCTTTGAAGCCCTCGGTCTTGGTCTGGACCTCGGGGCTGCCCAGGATATTCTCGAACGGGATGCGGCAGTCCTGCAGGACGATCGAAGCGGTATCGCTGGCGCGGATACCGAGCTTATGTTCGAGCTTGGTCACGGTGCAGCCCGGCGTGCCAGCCTCGACGACGAAGGGCCGCATCCCCGCCCGCCCCGCCGAGGGGTCGATCGTCGCCCAGACGACGACGAAACCGGGCGTGTCGATCAGCGACTTGTGGCCAGCGGTGACGAAGATCTTTTCCCCGTTGAGGACCCACGAGTCGCCATCGCGCACCGCAGTGGCACGGATGGCGGCCGTGTCGGAGCCGCAGTGGGCCTCGGTCATGGCCATGCACGCCAGGATAGGCTTCTCCCCGGCAAAGCGCTTGAGGAAGCGCTCCTTCTGCTCGGGCGTTCCAGTGGCCTCGACCGCAGCCGCGCCCAGCCCGCCGCCAGGCGTGCACAGATACAGGCCGGCGTCCCCCCAGGAAAGGATCTCGATCATGAACGCCAATCGCTGATAACCCAGGCGGGGACCTTCCCGCTTCTTGCCCTCCTCAGGGGCCAGCGAGCCTGCGCCGGTGGCGCGCATGGCCTCGTGCATGAAGTTGATGTAGTCCCACGGGATCTCGTGCTCCTTCTCATCGAAGTACTGGGAGACCGGGCGCATCATGTTCTCGGCCACGGTCTGCAGCAGGTAGACCTGCTTGGAGATCTTGTCGGGCATTTCAAAGTCGATCATCTCGGCCTCTCCCGTCTCATGGCGCCGAGGGCGCTAGACCATGGTCAGCCCGGCGAACACGGGAATGCCGCGACCGTTGCGCATCCATCGCTCCACCGGGTGCTCGCGAATGTAGCCGTGGCCGCCGAGGATCTGCACGGCCCGATCGGTGACCATCATCGTGGCGTCGGCCGCGCCGGTGAGGGCGAGGTAGGCGGCCCTGGAGGCATCCACGCCTTTGTCGATCATCCAGGCCGCCTCCCACACCAGCAGGCGGATGGCTTCGATCTCGGTGACCACCTCTGCCAGCATGAAGGCGATCGCCTGCTTCTGAGCGATGGGCACGCCGAAGGCCTGGCGTTCCTTGGCATAGGCCAGGGCATACTCATAGGCGCCGCGGCTCATGCCGATGCCCAGCGCGGCCACTGCCACCTGCGCCGCCGCCAGGAGCGGCGTGCAGTCGTGGCCTGACTCGCCGCCGAGCCGCGCCTCCGGAGTCAGGCGCACAGCCTCAAGCTTGAGGCGGAACGTGGGCAGCGCCCCCAGACCGAGGTGTCTCTCGCGTTCCCCGACGGCGACGCCTGCCGTCCCTGCAGGGACGACGAAGGCCTGCGTCTTGCCGTCGAGGGCAGCGAAGACGACGAACGACTTCGCGACGTCGGCAAACGGGACGAAGGCTTTCTCTCCGCTCAGGACATAGGCCGAGCCATCGCGCGTGGCGGTCGTACGCATGGCGCCGGGATCGAAATCGTAGTGTGGCTCAACGAAGGCAGCGACGTAGGGCCTCCACTCCCCTTCAATGACCGGAGGCAAGAGCTGCTTCTTCTGCTCCTCGGTTCCGCCGACCAGGATCGGCAGGGCGTAGGCGGCGGGGGCCATCACCGCCAGGGCGCCGGCGATATCTCCCCACCCCAACTCTTCAGCCGCCAGGACTCCGGTGACAGCGGACCGCTCGCCGAAGCCTCCATACGCCTCGGGGATGCTGGCCTGGAGCAGCCCCAGGTCCCACCCCTTGTGGATCAAGGTCTGGGGAAGCTCTCCGCTCTCATCGGCATCGTGGGCCGCCGGGCGCAGGTCATTGGTCGCATACCGCCTGGCGGCATCGATCAGCATTCGCTGCTCCTCCGTCGGTTCGAATGAGTACATCTTGTCTCTCCTCCGGGCAGCCGGGCTGCCCGCTTGCTCCTGGTTCAAACGGATGTCGAAGGTCCCATCTCCGGCCCTGCCACCTCTGCTTCTGATCGCGGCAGTGGCACTGGCGCAACGGCGCCACGCCGCCGGTAGCGGATGGCGACCGCGTCACCGAGGCGCAGGTCCTCCATGTTGTCGATGATGAGGTGACCGCGCTGCTCGAGGTACTCCACATGCGCGCCGGCCTCCTGCAGCGCCAGCAGCGCGTGATAGCCGCCCGCTCCGGGAAACAACAGATCGGCAACTTCAGCTACCGTTCGCGGGGTTTCGAGCATCTCGAGCACCCGCGCCAGGCGGTCGGCGTGCATGCGGCGGATGACTTCGACGCGAGCAGGGACATCCCAGATCGGGCCTTGATGACCGCCGAGGGCGAGGCGGACGCCCTCAGCCCAGCGCAGCATCCGATCCAGCGACTCCAGGTAATGCCCGAGACCGGTGTGGTGTGAAAGGCGTTCCGGAGACTGGTGAGGGCTGATATCCGGAAGCAGGTGATCCCCGACAAGCAGGATATCGTCGCTACGGAAGATGACGTGTCCCGGGCAGTGACCAGGCACGTGAAGCCAGCCCAGGGGTCCCACCGTGCCGCTGCTTCCGCGCAAGACAGCTTCCACCTCCACCGAGGAGAACAACTGCTTGTTCAGCAGGTAGAGCGACATCAGGTCCTCGCGCCTGTCGGCCGGCACACCCGCCTCGCGCAAGAACCGCTCCAACCGGTCGGCCACAACCATCAAACGCTGCTCGTAGTTCGTCAGGACGCGCAGATCGAGCTCGTGCACGGTGATCAGCGCGGACGTCTGCGAACCGACAAACGCCAGGCCGCCGAAGTGGTCGATGTGGCCGTGGGTGACGAGGACTTGGGTGAGCGAATCCCAGCCGATGGGCTCGCCGTACTCCTCATGAACCGCGGAGAGACCTTCAGACAGATGGTCGTTCGAAGCACCAAAGCCCGAGCCAGCATCGACCAGGATAGACAGGTCGCCCGCGAGGACGAGGTGAGCGTAGCCCCAGAAACCAGGGAAGAGCTCCATGGGCAGGCGGTAGATGCGGGAGCCTCTGTTCGTGCGGTAGACCTCGACCCTGGCTTTCATCGCGCGGCAGGACTTCTCTCAGCAAGAAGGCCGTTGAGCAACAGGTCGGCAAAGAGATCGGCAATCTCATGCGGTTTGAGCCGGCCGTCGGGTCGATACCAGGTGATCATCCAGTTCTGGACTCCGAGCAGGGCGAAGGTGACGATCGTCTCGTCGACCTGGCGGAACACGCCTGCCTCCACGCCCTGGCGGACAAGCGTGCGCCACAGCGCGTCGTAGCGGTCCCGATGGGCAATGTGGCGCGCTCGCTTGCGCGCATCGAGGCTGCGATGCTCCATGTGCAGGACGGCGGCCAGGTCCGCCTGGTGGGTGACGCGGTCGATGTAGGAGCCCATCGCCTGGCGCAGCTTGGACACCGGCTGCTGGTCCGAGGCGACGATGGCCTCCATGTCGGCGATGAGCAGGTCGAGGGCCTGGTTCAGGATTTCCAGCAGGATGTCCTGCTTGCTGGCGAAGTGGTGATAGAGGCTGGCTTTCTGGAGGCCAACCGCGTCGGCGATATCCTGCATCGAGGCTGCGTGGTAGCCCTTGCGGCGGAAGATCTGGGCGGCCGCCTGAACGATGTCGGCCCGCTGCATTCCCACGGCCCCTACCGACCGGTCGGTAGACTTACTATAGCACGGGCTGGGCGTCCGAGTCAACCATTACGGCTACCAGCAGGCCGAGCTTCCTCGCCAGCCACCCGTCCTTGTCGCACCCCACTTGCGAACTTGGATGATTCTCCCGAGGCGATGGACTCGCTCTCGCAGCGGTCCGGCAATGGCGACCTGCCGAAAGCACCCTGTTTTCCACGAAGCCAACGAGACGCGGCGGCAAGACAGCCGTGCCAGCTCCTTGCCGACGACAACGGCATGCCCAGACCCCGACTCGGAGCCACATCTGTGACCATTCCCCTCGGTGGGCAACACCCTACGACCCGAGGCCGGACCACCCCGTCGGTCTCCCCCGGAAACTGGAAGAGGGAGGCAAGGCGTTGAGATCGCGTTTAGGCTACTACGGGTAGTATTGCCATGGGCTGGAAATAGGCGGCCTTCGCCCGTGGAAGCCGGAGTGTCTGCCTCGGACGACGGGCAGGGCCAGACCGCCGTCATCAGTCGAAGGCGGGCCATCCACCGCAGGTGCTCCATGAGACCGGTTGCCAAGTTGGCTGGCTTTGCACTTGCGATCGCTGTCCTGCTCGGCCTCTTCCTTGGCAGCAGCAACGAACGGGGGGCAGCGCAGCCAGCACAAGCACGCGAGCGCGGGAGTTACCCCCATGACGAAGAGGGCACTCCCACGGCTTCGGCCCTCGACCTGGCAACCTACCACCAACCGTCCCCCGACATTGCAGACAGGGCGATCGCCTTGCTCTCCGGTTGGGTCGCCCCGCTGGTGGAACCCGGCACCTGGCTCCACTTCAAGGAGACGATCGACTGGGACGGCGGCTACGTCGGCGCGTTCCCGGACGGGCGGCCGATCCCCGAGGACTACATCTCAGATACCTGGTATCTGATCGGCGACGGCGGCCTGGTCATCCGAGGGATCGGCTTCATGTACGACCTTGCCGGAAGGCAGGTCCAGGTCTCCGTGTTCGACGGCCGCGCCTGGCGGAACCTGACCTACCCGATCGCTCACCCTCAAGAGCCTTTCCCAGTAGTCTTGGACTACGGAATGGCGTACTCAATCGAGACCTTCGACGTCTCCGGCCCGGAATGGACTCGCGGCTCGCGCGCCGGAAGGCCCACCATTGAGATCGCGATCCACGAAGACTACCCCGGAGGCCTGGACGTCGTCGGGTACCCCGAAAGGGTCATCCGGGGCACTCTGCGTGCCGTGTTCGATGAGCGGACCGGGATGCTTCTCTCTCACGAGATGCTGTATACCTCAGAGAAAGGCCAAGAGAGGCTGGTCGCCGTTGTGACAATCGCGGCTGAGAAGGCGGATCGTCCACCGGATGATGTCCTCCGTCTGCTCGAGGAGGCCTCCCGATGAAGGCCTCTCGCCACGTTTTCATTTCCGCTGTCTGCCTCCTGCTACTCAGCATGGTGGCTACGGAGGCCAGGGCTTCTCCGGCACGCGGCACAGCGACGAGGTGCGAGCCGTACGGTACGACCAACGCGTGTATGCGCAAGGAAGTCACCAACCTGTCAATCAACTTCATCGCGGGCGTGAGCAGCTATACGCACAACCCTGTCACCAACATTGGGGTGATCGGCTGGTCGTGGTGGACAATCCAGCAGACCTGTTCGGGCAGGCTCATCTACCACGTCGAGCGCGGTCCCTCCGTAAGGTACAACACGGATTATCACGGGCGCATGGAGACTCACCCCAAGCGGCCCTGTGACAGAACCCGAGTCGGTTGGTCGTTGGGAAACCACGACTTCCACCAGTCCGGTTTCCAGCACATCTATCCACCCCATTCGCATTCCGAGGGCATTCCTTAGCCACCCCGCGCGGCTGCACGGGCCTACGCGACCAACGTTGGCGCCTGAGCAAGTCCAGGCGTCAACGCGCATCCCGCTGTTCGAGCAAGGCTTGCGGGCGCGCGCTCCACAAATCCCGCGCGATAATCCCTATGCGTTTACACCCCGGCACGGGCCTCGCCGCGCGTCACCAGCGACATCCAAGGCGCCCGGCCTGGTCATCCTCAGCCCTGGAGGAGGCCATGATCCAGAAGTACCCCGGCAACCCGCTCGTTCGCCTAGCAGACGTCAGGCCCACGCTCCAGGGGTATCGTGTCACGGGCGCGTTCAACCCTGGCGCGGTTCGTTTCGGCGACGAGATCCTGCTCCTGCTCCGGGTGGCAGAGCGCGCTGAGCCGCGGGAAGGCTTCATACGCGTGCCGGCCTACCGCTTCGACGGCGGCAGGGGGTATCCGGGGATCCTGGAGGTTGAGCAAACGGACCCCGAGGTCCGGCTGCGAGACACGCGCGGCGTCTTCTATCGCGGCCGCGAGTACCTCTCCACCCTGAGTCACCTCCGTCTGGCCCGCAGCCGCGACGGCATTCACTTCACCGTGGAGGACGAACCGTTCCTCGCCCCGGCCAACGAGGCGGAGGAATACGGAGTGGAGGATGCCCGCATCACCCACATCGACGGCCGCTACTACATCAACTACACCGCCGTCTCACGCGACTCCTGGGCCACGGCCCTCGCCGTGACCGATGACTTCGGTCGCGTCGAGCGCCTGGGTCTCGTCCTTCACCCGGAGAACAAGGACGTCGCCATCTTCCCGGAGAAGGTCAACGGCAAGTACGCTGCCCTGCACCGGCCGAACAACTCGGGCTTCGGCAAGGCCTCGATCTGGTACTGTGAGTCCCCCGACTTGATCCACTGGGGAAATCACCAATGCATCGTCCGCCCGCGCGACAACTCCTGGGAGTCGCAGAAAATCGGCGGCGGTGCACCTCCCATCAAGACGCCCGCGGGTTGGCTGGTGATCTACCACGGGAAGGGCGACAACAGCGTCTACTCGCTCTTCGGGTTGCTCCTCGATCTGAAGGACCCGCGTCGGGTCGTGGGGCGAGGCTCGGCCCCGCTGCTTGTGCCTACGGAACCCTACGAGACCGAGGGGTTCTTCCCCAACGTGGTCTTCTCCAACGGCATCGTCGAGAAGGATGGGCAGCTGTACATCTACTACGGGGCGGCAGACGAAAGCGCCTGCCTAGCCATCGCCGACCTTGACGACGTGCTGGCCAGCCTGTAGCCGGGCCGCCATCGGCCTTCCGCTCGTGGATCCCTGGGCACGTGCCACGATGCCCAGGGCGCGGGCCCTCAGACTAGTCAACGAGCAGCCTCTCGCCTGATGGACGAGCAGGCTCGATCCGATGACGAGACCGCACCCGAGGAAATCCCATGAGCATCCTCATCGATTTCCGCAAGTACGACGGCGTTGTCGGCGGCGTGGAAAGAATGGTGATCGAAATCAGCAAGCACCTCGCGGCCCAGGGCAACGGCGTGACTCTCCTTCCCAAGGCCATGTGGGCGGACGAAGTGCGCGGCTTCTTCTCCGCCTGGCCGAACGTGAGGGTCCTGCCCCTGGCTGTTCGCAGCCATGCGATGTCGGCGCGCAACGTGCTTCTGGACAGCGTGACAATCCAGGCGATCGCCCGGCGGGAATCGGCCGACGTGATTCACTTCCCCTACAACTGGAGCTTCCCGCTGCACAAGAGCGCCCCGTGCCTCCTGACCGTGCACGATGTCATCCCGCTGGCATTCCGGGAGGCGATGGGCCTGTTGCGGAACGTCCTGCTCTATCGGCGAGGCATGCAGCTTAGCTGCCGCCTCAACAACATCATCGTCACGGTGTCTTCTTTCTCCAGGAATGACATCGCGCGCAAGCTGGGGGTTGCCGAAGCCAGGATACGCGTGATCCCCAACGGCATCCGCGACCCCTTTCCGGCGGACCCGTCGCTGGAGGCGGACCTGATCGCCCGCTACGCCCTCGAGAGCGGGTTCCTGCTCAACGTCGGCGGCATCCACGAACGGAAGAACGTTCCCCGGCTGATCGCGGCCTTCGGCCGGTTTGTCCGCCGCACCGGCTCGCCCGCCAGGCTCGTCGTCACTGGCCGCGTCTCCGGCGCCCCCTACCAGGAGAAGATGAAGCGGATCTGCGATCGAGCGGTCGCCGAGGCCGGGCTTGAGGGGCGGGTCGTATTCACCGGCTTCATCCCCGACCCGCACCTCGACGCGCTGATGCGGCGGGCACGCTGCCTGATCTACCCCTCGCTGTACGAGGGGTTCGGCATCCCGGTGTTGGAAGCCATGCGCGTGGGCACGCCAGTCATCACCTCGAACACCACGGCCCTGCCCGAAGTGGCCGGCGAGGCTGCCCTGCTGGTGGACCCGCTCAGCGTCGAGGAACTGGCCGCGGCCATGGAGCGCCTCGAACGCGACCAAGAGCTGCGCGCCGACCTGGTGCGCAAGGGACAGCTGCGGGCTGCCGCCTTCACCTGGGAACGGACTGCCGAGGCCTACCTGGCTCTGTACCAGGAGCTCGCGGCGCGCCCCACAGGCAGGCGCTGATCCGCCCCGCCCTCAACTCTGGCCCCGGCCCAGCGCAAGTCGGCGAAGCAGCCCCTCTACCGGGGCGCGTACAGCATTCGGTAGAACGCGTAGATTTCGTAGATGCGGCGGATGTACAGGTGCGGCTGGTCGAAGCGGATAACCTCCAGCAGCAGGTCCGGATCCGAGGGTGCCAGCCGCTTCCAGATGGCGGCGTTGCCCGGGCCTGCGTTGTAGGCGGCCAGGGCGGCATACAGGTCGCCCCCGAAGGCGTCTCGCTGCTGCGCCAGGAAGTAGGTGCCCAGCCGCACGCTCACCAGAGGCCGGTCCAGGTCCTCGAGGCTGTAGTCAGCGGGCCAGCCTAGCTGCCCGGCCAGCCACTCGCCTGTGCTGGGGATGATCTGCATCAGACCGCGCGCGTCGGCGTAGGAGGCAGCGAAGCCCTCGAACAGGCTCTCCTGCCGGACGACGGAAAGGAGGAACAGGCCGTCGAAACCGTGGCGCGCTGCCTCCGGCAGGACCAGATCGCCAAAGTACGGCCCGAAGCGGATGCGGTTGAAGTAGGTGGGCGCGGCGAGGGTGGCGGCGTCGTCCATGCCGGCCAAACGAAGGATCTGCCGCGCGGCAAAGATCGCCGAGGGATACGTCCGCAGCTCGAGAAAGCGGTGCATCAGCCGGTAGGTAGCTTCAGCGTCGTTCTCCACGGAGCGCCGCAGCGCTTCGAACTCTGCCTTGGCCTCTCGGTAGAGCCCGAGGTCCCAGAACTCGAGGCCCCGGACCATGCGGGCATCGGCCGCAAGCTGGGGCGTCAGGGCGGTGAGCGGTTCCGGGCCGGAGATCGGGAACCGGGAGCGCAGCCACTCCTCGGCCTGGACCCTCTCGCTTTCCAGGTCGGCCGGGAAGTCGTACAGGCCCGTGGACTGGAAGGGCTGCAGTCCTGCCAGGAGGTCCGATGCGCGGACAGAGTAGTAGCCCGTCGAATCTGCCGACCGGGCGGTCTCCCATGCTTGTTGCGCTCCGGCTTCGTCTCCCGCAAGGGCGAGGGCCTTGCCGATCCAGAGCCAAGCGCGCGCACGGTCTCCGCTGTCCGTCGCCAGGCTATCCGAAAGGCGGAAGGCCGCCAGCCCGGCCTGGCCATCGCCCGATCGGATGGACACAATGCCGGCCTCGAACGCCGCATGCGCGGCCAGAGAGGTGCTCGGGTAATCGGCTGCCAGGCGAAGCCAGAGCGTGGCTGCAGTCTGCAGGTTCGCGGCACGCTCGGCCACGCGCCCAGCGGCGAAGAGGGCCTCAGGGGCGCGCGGGCTTTCCGGGAACGACGCGACGAAGTCCAGGTAGGTCTGCACTGCCTCTTGATAGAGATCGAGGTAGGCCCATTCGGTGCGCGCCTTTTCGAACCAGGCGTCGGTGGCAAGGGGATCTTGCGGGAAGTTCAGGAGCAGAAGCTCAAGGTCGGAGCGGGCCCCAGCCGCATCGTTCAATGCTCGTCGGGTTAGGGCCCGGTAGAAGAGAGGTTGGGCCCGTGGCCACACCGCGTAGGCGCGGTCGAGCGCGGCCAGGGCGGGCTGATACGCGCCGGCGTAGTAGTCGACCAGACCCCGCTGGAAATCATCCACCGGCACGCCGGCATCCACCAACCGCACCAGGGCAATGTACGCGTCGTAGGCCCGGGGATAGTTCATCACCGAATGCAGGTATCGATCATATGCGCGGGCGAAATCCCCCAGACCCTCGAGAGCGGTCCCCCAGAGGAGGTCCATCGCTGCTCCGTCGACAGGTTCGGTCGCCGTCTCGGCGAGCCTTTGGAAGACGGCCGCGGCCGAGGCGTAGTCGCCGGCCTCCAGGTAACAGCGGCCGATCTTCGTCTCCAGGCTGCGGGTGCTCCCCAGGCGCGGCAAGCCGATGGCGAGCTGATACCGGGGCACCGCCTCGAGGGGACGACCGGCCTGGCGCAGGGCGTCGCCGATGGCCTCATGAACGAAGGCGTCAATGCGCCCAGGAGCGAGCTCAAGGTACCGGTTGTAGTCTGCGATGGCCCCATCCCAGAGGCCCAGCGACTGTTCGGCGCGGGCTCGCAGGAAGTGGGCCTTGGCCCGGTCCTGGCCCTCAGGATAGGTGTCGAGGTAGGTCGACAGGGCCTGGATCGATTCTGCGTAGCGCCGGCTGCGGAGGTAGGTGTCGCCGATGTTCAGCAGCGCCGCGGCGCGAAGCCCTGGCTCCTGCGCTTGACTCAGGACAAGCTGAAACTCATTCAGCGCGCCATCCCAGTCCCCGTTGAACAGCGCAGCCAACCCCGCTTCGAGCTCCTCCTCCGGCGACGGCGTTGGTGTCGGGGTCGGGCTTGGAGTGGACGAGGCGGTGGGGGTGTGGGTGGGCGTCGCGGTCGGAAGCAGCCCAAGCCCGGCTGGCAGGCTGCAGCCCAAGAGGGTCAACAGGGCGAAGAGCGCCCACAGAGAAGGCGCGCGGAGTCGGGGCACGGGCACCATCATAAGGGCCGCCAGCGCTCCTGTCAATCAACGCCTATCGAACCCCGGCGCCTTGCACGCACGCCGCGCCCGTGCTAGACTCTTCCTCCGTCGCGACCGCGCTCTCCAGCGAGAGCGCCTTTTTGTGTGAGCGAGATGCGCACCGTTGCCTGGAATCCCGAACTCTCGGCCGTGTCGCTGATCGATCAGAGGCTTCTCCCCGGCGAGGTGCGCGTGCTCACCCTGCGTCAGCCGGACGAAGTGGCCATAGCGATCGCGGACATGGCCGTGCGCGGCGCTCCCGCCATCGGCGCGGCGGCGGCATTCGGCATGGCCCTCGCCGGGTTTCGGTCGCCCGCCACCACGGCCGCATCCCTTCAAGCCGACCTCGAGCGCGCCTCGGTCATCCTGCGGGCGGCCCGCCCTACGGCGGTGAACCTCGGCTGGGCGGTCGACCGCTTGCTGCGCTGCGCCGTGCAGTCGGCGGCCGGAGGCCCCGAGGCTGTCCGCCGCGCACTGCTCGACGAGGCTCAACGCCTTGCGGATGAAGACGTCGAGACCAACCGCAGGATCGGCCGGCACGGCGCGGCCCTGATCGCCGATGGCGACACTGTGATCCATCACTGCAACACCGGCGCGCTGGCAACGGTGGACTACGGCACGGCCCTGGGAGTCATCCGCACGGCACACGAGCAGGGGAGGCATGTCCACGTCCTGATCGATGAGACACGGCCGCGACTCCAGGGCGCGCGGCTGACAGCCTGGGAGCTGCAGCAGCACGGCATTTCCCATGAAATCATCGTGGACGCCGCCGCCGGGCACTTCTTGCGCTCGGGCAAGGTGGCGTCCGTCTGGGTGGGCGCAGACCGCATCGCCGCCAATGGGGACGTGGCCAACAAGGTCGGCACGTACATGCTGGCGCTGGCGGCGCACGACAACGGCGTTCCCTTCTACGCCGCCGCACCAACCTCAACCATCGACCTCGAGACACCGAGCGGCAAGGCCATCCCCATCGAGGAGCGCCCGGCTGAAGAGGTCCTCGACTTGCAATACGAAGGGCAGCGCGTTGCCCCAGCCGGCAGCCGGGCGCGCAACCCGGCCTTCGACGTCACGCCCGCCCGGCTGATCTCCGCCATCGTCACCGAAGTCGGCGTCCTTCGGCCTCCGTTTGAAGCCTCCATCCGTCGGGCCTTGCACGAGGCGCAGCCATGAACATCGTTCTCACAGGCTCCGTCGCCTACGACTACCTGATGACCTTTCCGGGCCGGTTCCAGGACCACATCCTGCCCGACCGCCTCGACCGCATCAGCCTCTCCTTCCTGGTGGACAGGCTGGAGCGGCGCCGCGGCGGAATCGCCGCCAACATCGCCTACACCCTCGCCCTGCTCGGCGAACGCCCCACGATGATGGCCACCGTCGGGGAGGATTTCGCCGAATACCGGCAGTGGTTGGAGGCGCAGGGCGTCGACACCTCCGCCGTCCGGGATATCCCGGGCGTGTCGACAGCATCGTTCTTCGTCAACACCGACGAGACCAACGCCCAGATCGCTTCCTTCTACACCGGCGCCATGGCCCACGCCTCCGAACTGCGCTTCGCCGACCTGCCCTTCCGCCCCGACCTGGCGGTGATCTCGCCCAACGATCCACGCGCGATGCAGGCCTACGTGCGCGAGTGCCAGGCGCTCGGCCTGCCCTACTTCTACGATCCGTCGCAGCAGATCGTGCGCCTCGACGGCAGCGCGCTGAGACAGGGAATCGAGGGCAGCGTCGGCCTGTTCGTCAACGACTACGAGTTCTCGTTGGTCTGCCAGAAGACCGGGCTAGATGTGCAAACCGCTCGCCGCATGCTCGGCGTCCTGGTGATCACCTGCGGCGAGCACGGCGCTGACATCTACACGCCCGACTCCGCCGTACACATCCCGGCCGTTCCGCCTGCCAAGATCGCCGACCCCACCGGCGTGGGCGATGCCTTCCGCGCCGGCTTCCTCAAGGGCTACATGCACGGCCTGAACTTCGAACGCTGCGGCCAGATGGGCGTCCTGGCAGCGACCTACTGCCTTGAGAGCTTCGGCACGCAGGGGCACCGCTTCTCCCTGCGCGAATTCGTCGCCCGTTTCCGTCAGCACTTCGACGACCAGGGCGAGCTGGATAGACTCCTGTGATCGCCACCGACGGCCTCCAGGCCATCTCTGAGGTCCTGCGCACCGATCCGGCCTGGTCCGCCTACGCGCTGGCCGATCTCGACCCGGCCGAGGCAGACCACTGCACCTGGTTCCTCGAAGGCCAGGCCGTGGCGCTACTCTACCGCGGTCTGCGTCCCCCCGTGCTCTTCGCCCACGGCGAGCATGAAGCGATGACGAGGCTGGCTGCGCGCCTCCCGGCTTGCCGCTGCGTCTACACCCTCCTGCCGGAGGCGCGCTCGCGATTCGCGGCGCGCCTCGAGACGCAGCATGAGGTGCGCATGTGGCGCATGGTGCTCGACTTCCAATGCTTCACCCGACCGCTGCTGGAGGATACCGTTCGCCTCGGCCCGCAGGACCTGCCCCACCTGCGCCTCCTCTTCGCCCGTCACCCCGACCGACCCGATGCATTCCACCCGCGCCAGCTGGAGAGTGGGATCTTCTTCGGGGTCCGGGGCGCGAACGGCCTGCTCTCGGTGGCGGGGACGCACATCCTCTCACGCGCGGAGGGAGTGGCCGCCATTGGCAACGTCTTCACCCGGCCCGATCTCCGCGGTCGCGGCCTAGCGACGGCCGTCACAGGCGCCGTCGTCGAAGCTCTGCTGGAGGAAGGGATCGGCCTCATCGTCCTGAACGTCGCGCAGGACAACGAGGCTGCCATCCGCTGCTACCAGAGGCTTGGTTTTCGGCCCCACTGCGCCTACTGCGAGGGCCTGGGCCGGCTGAGATCGATCCCCGCGACAACGAGGAGAAGCCGATGAGCGAGAAACACGAAATCCGCGACCCGAGCCTGGCCGAAGGCGGCCGCCGCCGCATCGAATGGGCCGATCACGAAATGCCGGTGCTCAAGCAGGTGCGCGAGCGCTTCGCGCGCGAGCGTCCGCTGGAGGGCGTGCGCGTCGCCGCCTGCCTGCACGTCACCAGCGAGACCGGGAACCTGATGCGGACGCTGCAGGTCGGCGGCGCCGATCCGGTGCTGTGCGCCTCCAATCCGCTCTCCACGCAGGACGACGTCGCCGCGGCCCTGGTGACGCACTTCGAGATCCCCGTCTTCGCCATCAAGGGCGAGGACAACACCACCTACTACAGGCACATCCACGCCGCCCTCGACCACCGGCCGCAGGTGACGATGGACGACGGCGCCGACCTGGTGAGCACGCTGCACAAGGAGCGACGCGAGCTCCTTCCTGGCGTGCGCGGCGGCACGGAAGAGACTACCACCGGCGTGATCCGCCTGCGGGCCATGGCCGCCGCCGGCGCGCTGGCCTATCCCGTCATCGCCGTCAACGACGCCATGACCAAGCACTTCTTCGACAACCGCTACGGCACCGGGCAGTCCACCGTCGACGGCATCGTGCGCGCCACGAATATCCTCCTGGCGGGCAAGGTCTTCGTCGTCGCCGGCTACGGTTGGTGTGGGCGGGGGCTGGCGAACCGCGCCCGCGGCATGGGCGCCAATGTGGTCGTCACCGAAGTTGACCCGCTGGCGGCGCTGGAGGCGGTGATGGACGGCTTCCGCGTAATGCCGATGATCGAAGCCGCCCGGATCGGCGATATCTTCTGCACCGTCACCGGCGACATCAACGTCATCGACCGCCAGCACCTGGAGGTGATGAAGGACGCCGCCATCGTCTGCAACTCGGGCCACTTCAACGTCGAAGTCAACATCCCGGCTTTGGAATCACTGGCGGCGGAGAAACTGCAGGTGCGCCCCTTCGTGGAGCAGTACACCCTGCGCGACGGCCGCCGCATCAACCTGCTCGGCGAAGGTCGTCTCATCAACCTGGCGGCCGCCGAGGGCCATCCCGCCAGCGTCATGGACATGTCCTTCGCCAACCAGGCGCTCTCGCTCGAGTACCTGCTGCGCCACGCCGACGAAATGGAAAACAAGGTCTACACCATCCCCGAAGCCATCGACCGCGAGATCGCCCGCCTCAAGCTGGAGTCCATGGGCATTCGCATCGACACCCTGACCGAAGAACAGCGCAAGTACTTGGCTTCGTGGGAGGAGGGGACGTAGGCCTCGGCCGCGAGCGGAGGCCCAGCGCACGTACTCAAGGCGTTGGCGGAGCCTTGACGATGACGATGACGTAGACAAGTTCCCCAAACAGCGCCCCATCCGGCGCGCGGGCCTGCCACGTGCTCATGTACTCGCCCTGCACGGACGGGGCCTGCAGCACCACCTGCCAGACCGCGCTCGACCCCGCGCGCGCCGGAAACAGCGCCACTTCCTCAGGCCCAGTGAGCCCCTCGCCCGCGACGTGCACCAGCCGGTAGCCCGGACCCCAATCGCAGGTGCCATCGTTCTCGACGGACCAGCGCTTGTCGATGGTCTCGCCAACCATCACGGGCATGCCATCGGGGATGGTCAGGTCCGCGAGGAACCGCGCCGAGTTCACGCAGGTCGCGGTGGCGGCGGGAATCCGCGGCGCGATGACGTCGGCCGGGGTCGGCGTCATCTCCGCTGCTGCTTCCATGCCAGGCGGTGGCAGCGTCGGCACAGCGGGACTCGAGGCCGAGCGCGAGCACGACGTCAGGGCGAAGGCACACGCCCCCAACAGGCCCAATCCAATGCCGCTCCAACGCCTCGCGAGCATGCCACGATTATAGCCCGGGCGCGTCGCTCAGACATCTGCCGCAAGGTCGACCTCTGCAAGCCCGCGCCCGCCATTCGGCGTCGGATGCGGGCGATGACCGTCCAGGTCGGAGGCCCGAGCCCGGATGTGGAGCTCAGCTTCCGCGGCCAGGTCCGGGTTTTCTCTCAGGTACTGCTTGGCGTTTTCACGCCCCTGCCCGATCCGCACATCCCCATACGTGAAGAACGACCCCCGCTTCTCCACCACCCCCAGCTCCACCCCAAGGTCTA
>CAZNRD010000039.1:0-24445 GCA_964575425.1 uncultured Anaerolineaceae bacterium
TCCCCAACTTGGCCCCGGCCGCTTGACTGTCTCATATGTACTGGACGAGTACAGCCACTTGACGGCGTGAGGACCGAGTGCTATTGTCGTCATGCAACTACGTTTCAGTGAACGAAACGAGGCGGGACTGGACGTGGGCTATCGGCCACCGATCCGCCCGCCTCGCCCACCACACGAGGGAGACCAGAGCCATGCCCGAGCCCACCACCCGCGTCGCCGCGCCCGACCTCATCCAGGCCTGCCAGCGCATTCTCGCGAAGGCAGGCGTGCCAGCCGATCAGGCCGCCATCATTGCCGACGTAATCGTTGAGGGAGACTTGCGCGGCGTCCAATCGCACGGCGTCCTTCGACTGCCCGCGTACGTCCACCGCGTTAGCGCCGGCACCATGAGCGCAGCCACCGAGGTCCGGATCGTGAGGGAGCGCGGCGCCTGTGTGTTGATGGACGCCCAGCATGGCTTTGGCCAGATCGCGGGTGTACGGGCGATGAACGAAGCCGTGGCCAGGGCGCGCGAGCACGGGGTGGGCTTTGTCGGGGTTCGCCACGCGGGGCACTTCGGCGTTGCGGCGTACTACGCGATGATGGCACTGCCTCATGAGATGATCGGCATGGTCATGGCCAATGCGGCCCCGAGCATGGCGGCCTGGGGCGGAGCGGCTCCCGTGCTGGGAACCAACCCCATCTGCATCGCCATCCCCACCGGCACCGAGGTCGACATCGTCCTCGACATGGCTTCCTCGGTGGTGGCCAGGGGCAAGATCCGCCTGGCGGCCAGCAAGGGCGAACCCATCCCGCTCGGGTGGGCGCTGGACGAGCGCGGCCTCCCCACCGATGACCCGGCGGCGGCGATGAGAGGCACCCTCGTCCCGATCGGTGGGCCCAAGGGCTACGGCCTGGCCCTGGTGGTCGACATCCTCAGCGGCGTCCTGACCGCCTCCGCCTTCGGCCCCCGTGTTCCCTCCATTCACGACACAGATGCCATGGTCTCGGCAGGGTTCGCCGTCCACGCGCTGGACATCGCGGCCTTCGCAGACCCGCGAGACTTCGAACGCGACATCCAGTCACTGATCACAGACATCCGCAGCTCACCGCGCGCGCCCACCTGCGACCGCATCTACCTGCCGGGCGAGATCGAGTGGCTCAACCGCCAGGAGCGACTGGAGCACGGTGTTCCGGTCCCCGAGAGCCTTCTTCGGGAACTGGACAGGCTGGCCGACGAGCTGGGGGTCAGCCACGGATGGCCCGGCCTATGATCCGCTCCCTCATGACAGCATTAGGCGAACACAGCAGCGAGAACAAGGAGTCCATGGGCGCAGGCCCCTCCAGGAAAGTTGCTCGTCCATCCTGAGGAAGTCGGTCAGCCCAATCCAATCTAACCCAGCCTGCACATCACCCGCCTGCTCTGGGGCCCTCAGCAGCAAGTCGCCGAACTCGGGCATATCGGCCGTGAGGCAGAGCACCAGCACATAGCAGTCGCTCGCCGAGGCACCCTGGGCCTCAATCCTGCTCCGGTCAAGCTGACACACCCGGGCGTTCGTTCGAAGCCATCGGATGGCGGCGGTCAAGTCCTGCAGGCCGGTCGGGAGCATCGCCTCCCTCCTAAGCCGGTAGTTCACAACAACGACCGCGGAGCCCCGCGTCGGTCATTCCAGGAAGGAGGTAAGCCACATCTCGCGGATATCGCCAATAGCACGGCCGCCCCCGTGGATATGGAAGACGACAGGGGGAGAGCCGTGCCTGGTGTCCGACAAGCAGATGTCCGGCTTCTTGGGCGGCGACTTGTGCGCACAGCGTGCACGTGTCCGCTGGCCGAGCTCCGCGACCCGAGCGAGTCGCGCCGTCCCAAGCAACTCGCGGCCACCCAGAGGGGCAGCCCCGGCCAAGGGGTCACATCAAATGAGAGCCTCAGAGGCACCTCATACCAGCGGGCGTCCCGGGCCCGGGCCCTGCGCCCTCCATCCCATTCGCTGCGAGATGGCATCCGCCGCCTCGAGCAACGCAGCCGCGATGCGTGCAATGCGGTCCGGCGTCATGCGGTTCGTCGGCCCTGGCATGCCGATGGCAGCGACCACGATGCCGGTTTGATTCCGGATGGGGGCAGCGACGGCGCAGACTCCTTCCTCCATCTCCTCATCATCAATCGCGGACCCGCGCCGTCTCGTCGCCTCCACCTCCGCCCGCAGGCGTTCGGGCGACGTATTGGTCTTCGTTGTGTAGGATGCCAATGGCTGGCGCAGCAGAGCCTCGAGCTCCTCTTCGGGCAGGCTGGCCAGGAACAGCTTGCCGCTGGCCGTGCAATGAGCCGGCAGGCGGTTCCCGACCGAGGCTGCAACTTTGAGGGCGCGGCGGCCCTGAACCACCTCGATGAAGTAGACCTCGCCCTGGTTGTAGACGCTCAAGTCGCAGGTCTCATTCAGGCGGCCGGCGAGCTCGCTCATTACCGGCATGGCCTCGCGCCTCACGTCCGCCCGCCGCAGGGCCACAAAGCCCAGGCTGACCAGGCCGATGCCCAGGCGGTATTTCTGTCCATCGGCCGCTCGTTCCAGGTATCGATGCCGGACGAGCGTGGAAACAATGCGGTGCGCGGTAGCCTTGTGCAGGCCGGCTTTGTGGGCGATCCCGGAGATCCCCATCTCGGCACTGCCATCGCCGAAACAGTCGATGATGCGGAGCGCCCGCTCCACTGCACGCACGTTGACGTCGCTGCCAGCAGGCATGGCCCCTCTCATGTCCTCCGCTGCACAGGCACGTCAGCCCGTCTCCTGCTGACGGGCCAGGGCCTCGGCGCCACCCTCCACCTCGTCCACGTAAACGATCGCCTGCACCGGGCAGTTGGCCGCGCAGGTCCCGCATTCCACGCAGAGGTCCACGTCGATGTGCGACTGGGTCTCGCCCTCGGTGATAGCCCCGCTCTCACAGCCTGCAGCACAGGCCCCGCACAGAATGCAATCGCTGGTCACCACATACGGCATATCTGGCTCCACCTGCCGGCCGACGCGGCCTGCAAGTCCACCTAGCCCATGTACATGCGCTTCGGGTCAATCACCTCACGGATCAGCCGGAGCTGCTCCGCCGTCGGTGGTTCCGTTTCGGGCACTCGCGCCGGCACGATGGGCGAGAACTCCATCGTACTGAGCACTAGTTCGAGCTCGATGCCTGGATGCACCGACAGCAGCACCATCTGTTTGGTCTGCTCGTCAAACCCGAAGATCGCCTTGTCGGTGATCACCCGGCTGGGTCCGCCGGGCAGCCCTGCCTGTTCCCGGCTGTCGCCCCCGGAGATGTAGCCGGGGCTGGTGACAAAAGAGACCGCCTTGCGCAGTTTCCGCGCCTCGTGCCGGATGATGATGATCGTACGGCGAGCGGAGGAGGCGATGTCGTTCGCACCGCCGCTGCCGACCATGTGGCGGAACTGGCCGCGGGGGTCACCCACCAGCGTCGTGTTCAGGTTGCCGAACTGGTCGGTCTCCAGGCCTCCCAGGAATCCCACATCCACCCGGCCGCGGTGCAGCAGCGTCCCGAGGATATCGACGAAGCTGCTGATGGCTCGGGCGCGGTGCCAGACACGTGGATCCGCCAACCCGACGCCCTGGTCGATCGGCTCGGGGTCGATCACGCCTAGTTCGAACAGGATCGTCATGTTCGGCGCGTGGGTCTGCTTTGCCAGAAACGAGGCCACCACCGGCAGGCCCAGCCCGACGGCCACCACCTCGCCGTCCCTGATCTCGCGGGCGCCGGCCACGGCCATCAGCTCGGAGGGTGAGTACGCGAGGCTCATGCCTTCCTCCCCTCAGTATCCCAGGCTCGGGTCGGCTCGCAACTTCGCCAGCCGCTCCATGCCACCCATGCACGCCAGGTACTCCCAGTGGTCCTTCGGTCCGTAGACCGTCTCCTCCAGGTACCGGCGGACGTCCTCCGGCGTGCGCGTGGCTTCCACGTATTGTTCGATGGCCTCGGCGTCGTAGTCGTACAGGGCATAGACCGAGGTCGGATGCGCGGCGAAGGGCAGCTCGACGACGTGCGAGACGTGCAGCCCCGGGATCACCGTCCGCTCCGGATTCTGGCGGATGACCTCCTCCCGCACAACCTGCTCGGCGATCACGATGGTGCGCTTGCTCGCCCTGACCTGCTCCACGTTGTCCCAGCGGGGGCCCCAGATCTGGGCGTTGCCGTGCTCATCCGCGATCTGGACCAGGGCCACGGCAACGTCCGGCACAAGGGGCTTCAGCGCCAGCCAGCTCTCGCCCGAGAAGGGGTCCGTGATCATGGCCACATCGCCGTCGGCCCTCTCCTCCAGGCGCTTGACGAGATCGGAGCCGCGCAGCGAGCGGATCGGAAGGAAGGGAATCCCCAGAGCTCCCGCCAGGTAACGGAAGGTGATCGAGAGGCTGCTGTACTCGTCGGCGCGCAGGCTGCCGTCCTCGATGCCGCGGTTGACGCAGGCCAGCCGCCCGAACCGGTCGAGCGAGCCGCCGCCGTAGATGATGCGGTCAACCGCGCCCGCCCCCACCAACAGGTCAGCGTCCATGGCGCCCACGCACTGCGAGACCGTCAGGCCGCGGATGCCCTGGCGGATGACCTCGCGGGCAAAGGCCATGGCGCAGCGGGTGATGGCAAACCCGGGCAGCGCGACGTGCGCCCCCGAGGGGATCGAGGCCACCGCATCGGCCAGGGTCGCCAATTTGCTCATGGCTCCTCCACCGCGAGCGTCGGCCTCGCGTCGAAGACGATCAGGAGCAGCTCGCAGCCTGCCTCGCCAAGCCTGACCTCCGCCAGCTCGACCGGTCGGTCGAGTTTCTCCTCAATCGCCAGCGCCATCAGGTTGGCGGGGAGGCAGGCGAGGGGCTCAATCCCCTGGGCCGCCATCCGGTCCTCGACCTGACGGTGGGCGCATCCGTCGACGCGGACGTGAAGCAGACGATCCTCCCGGCTGCAGCCCACCTGGGTCGCGATGCCGTCGTGGGCCAGGATGCCCCCCAGCGTCTTCACGATGGCATCCAGGTCATGCGATGCGATCTGGGGAAGGCGTTTCTCGCGGAAGTACTCGCGCCCCACTGTGGTCAGGCGAAAGCGGGCCCCCTTGCCGCGCTCATCCCAGAAGGATTTGAGCAGCTCGTAGACCAGGCTGTTGACGTAGCCCAACGGAAGGCTCTTCTCGCTCATGCCTCACCCCCGTAGAAGGCAACCCCCCATTTCTCCCGAAAAACCAGCTCCTGGATGGGGAGACGGGGGCGGGGCCGATGCGGCCGGACCGGATGTCCCACGGACACGATGCTGACAGCCTTGAAGCCCTCGGGGATGCCCAGCAATTCCTTGACCCGCTCTTCGTCCCGGATGTCGATGCAGGGCGCAATGACCCAACACGCACCAAGGCCGAGCGCCGTGACCATCAACAACATGTTCTCGATGGCGGCCGAGGTGTCGTACGGCATGTCCCACACATCTTTCTTGCCGCACACAACGATGTTGACCGGGGCCGTCGCCAGAAACGCAGACACCTGGCCCGAGGTCAGCTTCTCAAACGCGGCCCGCTTCTTGGCTTCATCTTCCAGGCTGGCAAAACGTTCCTGCATCTTCTTGGTGACGAACTCCGCGGTGAAGCGCCGGCCGCTTCCCCCACCCGCCAACGCCCCCAACTTCTTGCGCGTCTCCGGATCTCTGACCACGATGAAACGCCAAGGCTGCGCATTCTCTCCGGAGGGCGCCAGACGCGCTGCCTCCAGGATCAGGTCGAGATCGTGATCCGACACTGGCGCATCGGTGTAGTCGCGTATGCTGCGTCGGTCTTGGATGACCTTCATGGCGACTTCGGCAACGCTGTTGCCCTCTGTCATGCCCTCCCCTCCTTTCGCCCTCCTCCCTCTACACGATTGCCCGTTTGTCCAGGACCAGCCTCAACATCGTGAGCAGGTCCCTGGGCCCAGCTTGTTTCACGACATGCAACTAAGTCCCAAGCCACGATACGAAATCAGAATAGCGTTTCTGCGCGCCCTTGTCAATACATCGAACTCCACTTCTCGCACTCGGATCGCAGTCGGCAACCGTTCGAACTGTCACCCTGCCCCGGGACTCCATTCGCCCCCGGCGACCAAAACCACCTACACGCCTTCCCCCCGCCCGTCGCGCGCAATCCCCGAGGCGATGCGCAGTCCCAAGCCTTGACGCCCCTGCCCGTCCGTCATAGACTTAGAACAACAGGCGCCCCCGTCGTCTCGCGAACCTTCGCGGGCCGGCGGGGTTTCTACATCCCTCCCGAATCTCCAGCCCAGAGCACCAGGCCTTGCACCCGGAAGGCCAAACCGCGCCCCAGCCTTGATCAAGCTGGGGCGCGGTTGTCAGAGGAGGAGAATGCAGCCTTAGTTATGCCCGCCTGCGTAAGAACTCAATGAACACAAGGTTAGAGAAACCGAAGATTCCGGTTCTCATCCATCCACCTGGCACTGGATCCGTAGGAGCCGGTCCCGTCCCGACAGGTCCTGGCGCACGTCCACCAGCCCAACTCCCAACTCCCGCGCCAGAGCGACTGACGCCTCGCCCTGCGTCTCGTCGATCTCGAGCAGGGCCATGCCGTCAGGGGCCAGCAACCGAGGCAGCGCGGCCAGCAGGCGCCGGATCAGCAGCAGGCCATCATCCCCGCCATCGAGGGCCAGGAGAGGTTCGCGCCGCGCCACCTCCAGTTGGGCCAGCCTGGAACGGGGGACATACGGCAGGTTCGCGCACACCAGGTCGAAACGCATCGAAAGCGGCACGGCCAAGTCGCAGGCGACGAACTGCAAGCGATCGGCGACTCCGTGCAGCCGGGCGTTCTCGCCCGCAATCCTCAGCGCGATGGGCGAGATGTCCGTGGCGACCATCCGCAGGCCCGGGCACTGCGCCGCCAGCGTCACCGCGATGCAGCCCGAGCCGGTTCCTACATCGATCCCGAGCGCCGGCGAGCGGCTCCCGAGAAAGCCGAGTGCCTGCCCCACGAGCAGTTCCGTTTCGGGCCTGGGGATCAGCACCGACGGAGCCACCCGGAAGCGGCGCCCGAAGAACTCCCACCACCCAAGAACATACGGCAGCGCTTCGCCAGCCGCCACCCGGTCCACCTGGCGCCACAGCCGCTGCACCGCTTCCGCCTCGACCGGCTGCTCGGGGTGTGTCAGGAGGCGCTCGCGCGTCATCCCCAGCGCCTCCGCCAAGAGCAGTTGAGCCTCCAGGCCAGGCGAATCGCTGATCGGCCGCAGCCGCCGCCGAGACTCTTCCAGCAAGTCAGCGATCGTCAGACTGCCCGTCGTGGCCAAGGGTCAGATCTGAGCTGCCTGGAGGCGCTCGGCCTCCTCGCGCGTCGCCAGCTCATCGATGAAAACGTCGATGCCGCCGTCAAGCACAGCCGGGAGGTTGTGGGTCGTCAGTCCAATGCGGTGATCGGTCACCCTCGACTGAGGGAAGTTGTAGGTGCGGATCTTCTCGGCCCGTTCCGCCGTACCCACCTGGGCGCGGCGCGTTGCCTCGACTTCCGCCTGCTGCTCCTTCATCGCCATCTCGTACAGCCGCGCCCGAACGATGCTCATCGCCCGCAGCCGGTTCTGCAGCTGCGAGCGTTCATCCTGGCATTGAACCACGATGCCCGTGGGCAGGTGCGTCAGCCGCACCGCCGTGGCGTTCTTCTGGACATTCTGTCCGCCTGCACCAGCCGAGCGGTAGACGTCCATCTTGATGTCCTTCTCCGGGATCTCGATTTCGACCTCATCGGCCTCGGCCAGCACGGCCACTGTGGCCGTCGAGGTGTGAATGCGCCCCTGGGACTCGGTCACCGGCACCCGCTGCACGCGGTGCACGCCGGATTCGTACTTCAGGCGCGAGTAGGCGCCCTTGCCCCGCACCATGAAGATGACTTCCTTGTAGCCCCCGATGCCGGTCTCGTTCTGCGAGAGGACCTCGACCTGCCATCCCTTCGCTTCAGCATAGCGGCAGTACATGCGGAAGAGATCGGCGGCGAACAGGCCGGCCTCATCGCCGCCGGTGCCCGCCCGGACCTCAACGATGACGTTTCGATCATCCCGCGGGTCGCGCGGGAGCAGCAGCGAGCGCAGCCTGCGCTCCAGAGCATCAATCTCTGCCTCGAGCCGCGAGGCCTCTTCCTGGGCCAGCGTCCGCATGTCGTCCTCGGCGGCCTCAAGCAGCGCCCGAGCCTGGGCCAACTCCTCGGCGGCGGCCTTGTAGCGGCGGTAGGCCGTCACGATCGGCTCGAGCTCGGCGCGTTCACGCGCCAGCTCGGCCGTTCTCTGGTAGTCGCCCGCGCTCGCTGCCAGCTCGTCCTCAAGGGTCTCAAAACGGGTTTCGACGCCAGCCAGTCTCTCGAACATCGTTGAGTCACAAGAACCTCCCACAGCCGGCGTGGGAGGAAGTGTTTGCATTATACCACCCAACGCCTCGGGAACCTTGCCCCGTTGCCCACCGTCCTTAAGGCAGCCGCTGCGTTGGAGTGCCGAGATGCACCGCCAAATCGTCCCCCTTCTACTCGTTCTGACGGCCACCCTGGCCTTCCCCATCCCTGCCCTGGCCGATGGCATCATCATCCCCGAACCCCCCATCTGCGATCCCGGCCCTTGCGCTCCCGTCCCTCTTTCCCAGCTCGCGATCGAGTTCCACCGCGTGCGGGTGACGGTCGAGGGTCAGGTGGCCATCACACACGTCGACCAGGTCTTTCGCAACGACAACGACTGGCCTGTTGAGGGGACCTACGTCTTCCCCTTGCCGCCGGATGCCAGCGTGACGGACTTCACTCTGTGGATCGACGGCCAGCCGGTCGCAGGCCGGGTGCTCAGCCGGGAGGAAGCCCGCCAGGTGTACGAGGACATCGTCCGCCGCCTGCGCGATCCGGCTCTGCTCGAGTATGTCGATCGGGGTGCGGTCCAGGCCTCGATCTTCCCCATCCCCGCCGGCGGCCGGAGTCGCATCCAGCTCGAGTACACCCAGGTCCTCACGGGCGACAGCGGTCTGTTCCACTATCGCTACCCGCTGAACACCGAACGCTTCTCAACCCTTCCTCTCGAAGAAGTGAGTGTGATCGTCGATGTTCACTCCTCCCAAGCCGTGCACGCGGTCTACTCGCCATCCCACCCAATCGCCGTCAGCCGCGACGGAGAGAGGCGCTTCACCGCCAGCTATGAGGAAACGGACGTGACGCCGCGCACGGATTTCGATCTGTACTACTCGGTCGCCGCCGAGGACATCGGGCTCAGCCTGCTCACCTACCGCGATCCCGCTTCCGACGACCCCGACGGTTTCTTCCTGCTCCTGGCCGCGCCCCGCTTCGACCTCGAGGCCGCCGGACGCGCCGCCAAGGACGTGATGATCGTGCTCGACACCTCGGGCAGCATGGATGGCGAAAAGTTCCGCCAGGCCCGCCAGGCAGTCGATTACGTCCTGGCCCACCTGAACGCCGAGGATCGCTTCAACCTCATCGCCTTCAACACTGGCCTCGAGCGTTATGCCTCACGTCTTCGGCAGGCATCGGAGGCCGCCAGCGCGCGTCGCTGGGCAGCGCGCCTTGCCGCCGGCGGCGCCACCGACATCAACCGCGCGCTGCTGGAAGCCGTCGCCCAACTCGACGGCGAACGGCCCTCCATCCTGATCTTCCTCACCGACGGCCTCCCCACCGAGGGTGTGCAGGACCGCGACGCCATCCTCGCCAACGTTGCCCGAGCGGCGCCGGCTAGCCTGCGCCTGTTCTCCTTCGGCGTCGGCTACGACGTCGACACCCTTCTCCTGGATTCCCTGGCCCAACAGCATCACGGCGCCACCACCTACGTCACGCCCGAGCAGGCAATCGATGAAGCAGTATCCGCCTTCTACAACAAGGTGAGCAGCCCGGTGCTGACCGACCTCGATCTCGACTTCGGCAGCATCCCCGTCTATGACCTGCACCCCGCCCCTCTGCCCGACCTCTTCCAAGGCAGTCAGATCTCGCTGGTCGGTCGCTATGGCGACCCCGGCAGCGGCACCATCCGCCTGACCGGAACCGTCAACGGCCGACGGCTCGCCTTCAACTACGAGGACCAATCCTTCCGCTCCTCCGGCGGCCCGGAATTTCTGCCCCGCCTGTGGGCCACCCGCAAGGTCGGTGACCTGCTCAATCAGATTCGCCTCAACGGCCCCAACAAGGAGCTGGTGGAGCAGATCGTCCGCTTGAGCATCCGCTATGGGATCGTCACGCCCTACACGTCATACCTGGTGACGGAGCCGAACGCTCTGCTTGAAGGCGCACAGCAGGACCTTGCTCAGCAGGAGTTCCAGCGCCTGTTGGCCGCCCCGACGCAGGCCAGCGGCCAGGCGGCCGTCGAACGCGCCGCGGCCGAATCCGCCATCGGTGGCACCGACATCGCTGCAGCACCGCCCGAGGAAGCCGCTGACCTCCTCCGCGTCGCCGGCGCTCGCACCTACCGCCTGATCGAAGGCGTCTGGACCGACACGGCCTTCGACAGCGAGGCCATGAGCACAACGCGCGTGGTCTTCCTCTCTCCGGACTACTTCGCCCTGGTTGCCGCCCGGCCCGAACTGGCCGCCGCCTTCGCCCTGGGCCCGCGAGTGATTGCATTCAGCCAGCGCGTCGCCTACGAAGTGGTGCTCGAGCACGCACCGTCTGACCCCGCCCACCTTCCTTCGATTCGCCCCACGAAAACACCACCCGAAGCGCCTGCCGACATCAGCTCTGGATCGGGCGGACCGACACGTGCAAGCCCGCCTTGTCCCGGAAGCCTTGGTTTCCTCGGCCTTCTCTCGACGCCCCTGATGCGGCGCCCGCGCAGAGCGCAACGGGCCTGACGCGAAAAGCCCGGCTGCTGGGAGGCCGGGCTCCTGCCTTGGCGGGCACCTGGCTTACGGACAGCTGACGCTCAGCTTGTACGAAAACGGGCCGGCGTACGACGTGTTCCCGGCTCGATCCTTGACTTTGATCCAGACCTGTATAGTAGCCGTGCCCGTAATCACACGGACGCGCTCAATCAGGCTCGCCTTGGCCGGCAGACTACCTGGGGCAAGCATCCCGACCTCGACGCCGCTGATGGTGATTGCGCCTTCATAGCAGGCGTCCCAGGCCGAGCCAGGTCCGTCGGTCCATTCCCCCGACTTGCGAGTGGTCGAAAAGTAGGTGTGCTGGCCACTGCTCAAATCGAGATACTTGAGGGTTACGTCGCCATCATTGATTCCGCTCGACGGAGCCGGGTCAAAGATCCGGATGTCGGTCACCAAGATCGTGCACGCGGACAGCAGCCCTGGGTCGGGGTCAAGATCGAAGGAGCGGAGTTCCGGAGCCTTCTTATCCACAATCGATGGGCTTGTGGGTGCGGGCGGCGCCGCGGTCTCGGTCGGCTTGGGTGTGCGAGTCGGCCGCGGGCGGGTCGGGAGAGGGGTCGGGGTCGGGACCGGGGTGTCCGTCGGGGTTGCCGTCGGGACGGCCGTGGCGGTGAACGGCGCGCTGCCGGCGAAGTCCCGCGCCGTTGCCGTTGGTACCGGCTGGCTCATGGCTGCCTCGACAGCCTGCCTTTCCTCCGCCGCCGCCTGCGGCGAAAGGCCCAGGTCCCGCATGAAATCCTCCACGATGGTCAGGCGCAACGAGGCGATGCGCTGGCCGAGCGGATCCGGGCTGTAGTCGGCCTGCAGGCGAGAGCGAAGGCTGAGACCCAGGGAGAACGGCCCAGCCTCGGCAGGCTGCAGGGCCAGCACTGCCAGACCCCATATGCCCAGCAGAGCCAGGAAAAGGGCGAAGGCTCCCACCCACCAGCGTCCATGAGGCTTCGGCTTCATCTTCCCTCCATCACGCCACCAGCTTCGTCCGACGACCCAGAACTTCATGCACCGTTACCTGCCGCGCCTTGCCTCGAAGCTGGGCCCCTCCCGTCCGGCCGAACTCGAATTGCCCCCGCGCCGCCGACAGGGACCGGTAGGTCGGCTCACTGATCAGCAGTGCCAGCTCGCCCAGATCCGCGGCGGCTTGATGAATCCGCTGTGCTGTAATCACAGTATCGCCGATCACGGTGTACTGCAACCGGTCCTTCGCTCCTATTCCCCCGGCGACCACTGGCCCAGTGGAGATTCCGATTGCCATCCCCATGCCCTGCAGCCCTCGGCCCTGTCGTTCTCGATTGAGTTCGGCAATGGCCTCAAGCATCTCCAGGCCGCAGTGCACGGCCTGCAGCGCGCTGACCGCCGGCGGCAGCGCGCGAGGCAAAATGCCGAAGTAGGCCATCATCATGTCGCCGTCGAAGCTGCCAAACACCCCCTGATGGCGGCTGACGATCGGCCCCACGGTTGAGAAGTACTCGTTGACCGTCGCCATGGCTTCGACAGGCTGCTGCTCCTCGGCCAGTCGGGCGAAGCCGCTCAGGTTGGCGAACAGTATCGTGCCGACACCCTCGCGCCCGGCCAGAGGCTGCGAACCCTCGGCCACCTGTCGTCTCAGCGCCTCCCGCACCTCAGGCGTCACAGCCTGGCCGAGCAGGTCGCGGTATACCGTTCCCTCCCGCAGCCCCTCCACCATGTAGTTGAACGTCTGGGCCAGGACACCAATCTCATCCGACCCTCGGTAACGGACCTGGGTGTTGAGGTTGCCAGTCGTCACCTGGGCCGAGGCTTCAGCGATTTCCTCCAGCGGACGCGTGATGCGCGCTGAGATGAGCAGGCCGATGAGGACGATCAGCGCCATCGACAGGGCGCTGAGGCGGACGGCCATCAACAGGTTCTCCTGCAGCGACACTTCCAGCGGCGCCCAAAGCAGCGACACCCCCAACACGCCGACCTGCTCTCTGCTCCGCGCCACCAGGGGCACAAGCACTTCTTCGTACACCATTCCTGCCACGTCGATGGCCCGCACCGGCGGCTGTCCCCCGGGCTGGGTCAGACTGCCGCTGAGTTCTTCCGACGTGAGGGCGAGGGCCTGGGGATTCTCAGGCTCGAGGCTGGTGCTCAGCATCCGCCCGTCGACCAGGCTGTAGAGGGAGACGTTGGCGCCAGCCTCTGCGGCCAGGCGTTCGGCCAGCCGATCGAGGTAGTTCCCCACCAGGACCGCGCCGATCACCGTGCCGCCAGGGTCGCGCACTGGTCCGCCGATGAAGAAGACATGCGCCTCTCTTGCCGCCACCTGGATGGCCTCGAGTCCCACCTGCTTGTCGCTTCCACTAGCATCCGCGACCCCCTGAAGAAGCCGCTGCACGAAGGGCCAGGCGATGTAGTAGCTCTCACTCCGCGTGGCGGAATAGTCGGCCCGTTCCTCCCCCGGCGAGCGACGTAGCGCCAGCAGGCTCGAGCCGGTCGAGTCGAGGACGGCGAGGACATCCACCCTGGAGTTGAGTACGATGGGCAGGATCAGCCGGCGAAGTCCTTCCGCATCCCCTTGCTGAATCGCCTCATCCACGCCGGCCATGTTGGCGACCAGGCGCTGCACCTCGAGCAGGTCGGCCTCGATGCGCACGACGCCATCGACGGCCTGCTGTCCGCTGTTGGCCAGTTGGCGCAGGAACCGCACCCCCTCGTTCTCGCGCACGAGCAGGTTGAGGGCATAGGTCGCCCCTGCCCCCAATAGGAAGGCGAGCAGAAGGAAGGGCAGGGTGATTTTCCAGCGCAGGCTGAGACGAACGCGCTTTCCGAGGGGTGAGGCAGCGCGGTTCATACGCACAGGCTAATGGACGAACAGCGTTCCAATCAGCAGCAGCACGATGAAGCCCCCCGCCAACAGGCCGATGCGCTTCAAATCGCGCACGACATGGCTGTAGTCCGGTGAAAAGCCCCCGGGGCGGGCCGGCTGGGGAACGGAGGCTGAGGCGGAGGGGGCCGGCGCCCCGGAACCGGCGCTCCGACGACGCTTCTTGCTCACAGTGCGGCTCCTCATCAAGGTTGTCGATCCGTCAGGCAGTCGTGATCAGCGGTCAACCAGCTCGCCGAAGACAACGATGCGCTGGTTGTTGACGCGGTAAGGATAACACGAGATCAGGGTGACCGTAGGGCGCGTGGTGGGGAGCATCACCTCCACCGCTGTCGGTTCGACGATGCGATAGCCGGTGACGCGGTAGACGTATTCGCGCGTGGCCGTGGCCAGGATGATCTCGTCCCCGGGCCGCAGCCTATCGAGATCGCGAAAGAGCTCACCGAAGATATCGTTGTGGGCCGAGAGGACGACGTTGCCGACCTGGCCCGGGTTGGCTGAGCCGATATGCTGGCCGACGCCGCGACGCAGCTGCTCCCAGCCGTCGCCCTGGACGACCGGCGCCGGCGAATTCCACACCTCGTGGTAGGTCGCCAGGGCCGGGATCCAGATCGTACGCGCGTGCTCCGGGCCGGCGGTGGGGATGGGTACCGGTGGCAGCGATTCCACCAGCGGCCGCAGGTTGGCGGGAATCTCCGCTTCATTCGGTCGCGCCCCGCCCGGTGACTGGGGAGGGGTGTGGCCGGAGGGCAGCACAACGGCTGTGATGAGCGGCGTCGGCGAGGGCGTCGGCACCCGCAGGACAGTGGAGAGCTCGCGATTGAGGTCTTGCAGCACACCCACGCCGCTGAACAGGACAACGATCAGACCCAGCACCGCCGCGATTTCCACCGCCAGGAGCCCCTGATTGAGGACCCGCCGCAGCCTCGACGGATGCTTCTTGGCCTCATCGGCCTCCTCCGCCACCGCGCGGAAATCCTCGACCGACGAGGCTGGGGCAGGCTCCTCCGTGACCTGGATCCTTCGGCCCGCCCGCTGAAAGCGCCGCAGCCGCGCCTGACGCGCCTCCAGGCGCTTGCGCGCCAGGATCGCCTCAAGTTCCTCGATCGAGAGTTCTTCTGCCGGCCTGCGATCCCTGCTCACTAGACAACTTCCTTCATGGCCCGGTGCACGAACGGTGCCAGCCCAATTTCCGGCCCGGCAAGCCCCCACTACTCCCGACTGCGCAGATGGGGGTAGAGAATGACCTCCCGGATGTTGGGCGTGTCGGTGAGGAGCATGGCCAGGCGATCGACCCCCATGCCAAAGCCTCCGCACGGCGGCATGCCATAGCGCATGGCGCGCAGGTAGTCCTCGTCCATCGGATGGCGCTCTTCGTCATCGGCGGCGTAGTCGCGCCCCATCTCGAGGAAGCGGGCTTCCTGGTCGAAGGGGTCGTTCAGTTCGGTGAAGGCGTTGCACAGCTCCATGCCGGCTACGAAAGCCTCGAAGCGTTCGACCGTTGTCGGATCGCCGGGCTTACTCTTCGCCAGGGGTGAGATGTCGCGCGGGTAGTCGTAGACGATAGTCGGCTGGGTCAATGCCGGCTCGACGTAGTGGGCCAGCAGCGATTCGATCAGCTTCCCTCGCGTCGCGCCGGGTTGTGGCTCGTGGCCACGGGCGATCATCTCCTGCGCCAGCAAGTCAGCGGCCGGGTGCCGCGCGATGTCGACGCCCGAGTGGGAGATCAGCGCGCTGCGCAGGTCGATACGCTTCCAGGGAGGCGCCAGATCGATTTCCTGACCCTGATAGCTCAGCCGCGTGGTGCCCAGCACCTGCCGCGCGGCCTCCGCCACCATCTGTTCGGCGAGTTCCATCACCTGCTGGTAGTCGGCGTAGGCCACGTAGAACTCAAGCATGGTGAACTCGGGGTTATGTTTGAAGGAGACGCCCTCGTTGCGGAAGTCGCGCCCGAGCTCGTAGACACGTTCAAAGCCGCCGACAAGCAGGCGCTTGAGATACAGCTCAAAGGAAACACGAAGGTAGAGGTCCTGATGCAGCTGGTTGTGATGGGTGATGAAGGGGCGTGCCGCCGCCCCGCCGTAGATCGGCTGGAGGATGGGTGTTTCGACTTCGACGAAGTCGCGCTCATCGAGGAAGCGGCGCAGTGCCGCAATCAGCCGCGCGCGCTGCCGAAAGACCTCGCGCACCTCGGGGTTGACCGCCAGATCGGCGTAGCGCTCCCGGTAGCGGGCTTCGGGGTTGGCGAACGCCGAATGGACGATGCGCTGCCCGTCGACGATCTCCTCCTTGGCCGCCGGCAGCGGGCTGATCGCCTTGGCCAGCATTTGAAAGGCGGAGACGCGCAGCGTGATCTCGCCGGTGCGCGTACGGAAGAGGGCGCCTTCGGCCTGGAGGAAATCTCCCAGGTCGAAGCAGTCGTTGAACTGCTCCAGCCGCTCCTCCCCCAGTTCATCCACCCGCAGGTGGAGCTGCAGGCGGCCGGTGCCGTCTTCGATGTGGGCAAAGACGGCCTTGCCCATGCGGCGGATCGAGCGCAGCCGCCCGACGACCACCGCCGCGATCTCCTGTCCTCCCGCTTGCTCGAAGGTGCTCCGCGCCTGATCGATGGTGTGAGTCCGCCTCGACCGTGGAGGGTAGGGGTCGTGGCCGGCTTGCCGCAGGCGCTCGGCCTTCTGCGCCCGGATGCGTTCCAGGTCCGGAAGCTGAGGCATAAGGGACCGTCCTTCCGACGGCAGATCGCAGACAGTATGGCTAGTGTACATGAAAAGCGCCCCGCGCGAGATGAGCGGCGCGGGGCGCTGGGCCGTGCCCCTGTCCTACTTGATCTTGATGATGCGAAAGCGCAGCACGCCCGCTGGGGCCTTGACCTCGACCTCATCGCCCTGGCGGTGGTCGAGCAGCGCCTGGCCCAGGGGGGAGAGGTTGGAGATGCGCCCGGCCTTGGGATTGGCCTCCGCCGCGCCGACGATGGTGAACTCCTCCGGCTTCTTGCCATCTTCCTGGACGACCACCGTGCTGCCAATCTTGACCACGTCCGTCGGCCCGCCGGATTCGATCACCTTTGCCACGGCCAGCATGCGCTCGAGCTCGAGGATGCGTCCCTCGACGAACGCCTGTTCGTTCTTCGCCGCCTCGTACTCGGCGTTCTCGATGAGCTCGCCGTCTTCCATGGCCTCATGCAGGCGCTGAGCCACCTGCTGCCGCTTGGCCGTGCGCAGCAGCTCGAGTTCTTCCTCGAGCTTCTTGAGCCCTTCCGGGGTGAGGTATACTGCCTGATGCGCCATGCTTCTCCCCTCGCCACGTCCCCTCGCCTGAACATAGTGGAGCCTGGGCTATGACGAAAAAGACTGAGAGCCGTCTCTCAGCCCTGTCATCGCGTCGCGTCGTATCATAGCACAACCTTTGCGCCATGTAAAGCCGAGGTCCGAGGCTGTTGAATATCCTCTCGTTTCTCGGACATCGGGGCGAGACCCTCACACACCCCCATCCCCGAACCCCTGGGTCCCATCGGGCCCCACGCTCCATCGCGCCGAGCCCAGGGGGAGGGAGGAAGGGGATCGGGAGGTGTCCCGGAAGAACCCACCCCCTCTCCGCCATTGAGCCCTGGGAGAGCAGCCGCGCTAGCAGGCGGAGAGGACAGGCGGTGAGACTGAGGCCGCTCGTCATTGTACGCGCAGCTTGAACCGCATGGAATCGGCAGCCGCGGCTGATGTTTTTCAACACCCTCGGTCCCACACGGATCCGGTTCAGCACAGACCCCGCCATCAGAAGGCCTTCTCGCTTCCGAAGTACCGCGAGGGCCCCGATGCCTGCACAGGTACTCCTCCCTCAGGGGGCGAACAGCCTCTGTCGCGCCGCCAGACCTGAACCAGACGCTCACGATCCGCCGCCGAGGCCGCCTCAGAAGTATCCGAACCTGCCTGCGCGCCTCATGCAGCTACTTCTCTGTGATCTCGGTCAGCATCCGGCGCGCCAGCAGGAGCTGTTCCCTCACAGCGGTCGGCGCGGTACCGCCCCAGGCCGAGCGCCGGGCCAGGGCCGACTGCACATCGAAACACGCAAACAAGTCCTGTCCGAAAGCGGGATCGATTTCCTTCCACTGCTCCAACGGCAACTGGTCGAGGGTTACTCCGTGCTTCTCGGCCCGGGCGACCGCCCTGGCAACCTGTTCCCGCGCCCGGCGGAACGGAACCCCTCTGGAGGCCAGGTAATCAGCCACCTCGGTCGCCATGGCGCGAGCAGAGATCGCCTGCTGCATCCTGCCGGAGTGGATGGTGAGACCCTCGACCACCCCCGACATCACCGGCAGGATCAGCTCCAGCGTATCGGTCGCCGCGAACAAGGGCGGCTTGTCCTCCTGCAAGTCTTTGTCGTAGGCGGAGGGAAGGCCGCGCGCCGTCGCCAGCCACGCTGTCAGGCCCCCCAACAGAAACCCGGCCTTCGCGCGGATGAGTTCCAGGACGTCCGGGTTCTTCTTCTGAGGCATCAGGCTCGAGCCAGTGCAGTAGCGATCCGGCAGGTCGAGAAATGCGAATTCCTCGGTGGAATACAGGATCAGGACTTCCGCCAACCGGCTCAAGTGAAGGGCGATGACCGTCGCCAGAAAGAGGAACTCGGCCACGAAATCCCGGTCGGAGACCGCGTCCAGGCTGTTGGGAGAGGGGGATTCGAACCCAAGCTCGCGCGCCAGTTGCCACCGGTCGATCGGCACCGGGGTTCCGGCCAGCGCCCCACTGCCAAGGGGCATCACCCGAGTTCGCCGGCTCAGGTCTCGCAGCCGATCCCGGTCGCGTTCCAACGCCCAGAAATGGGCCAGCCACAAGTGGGTCAGAAGTATCGGCTGCGCCGGGCGGAGATGGGTGTAGCCGGGCAGGACGACACCCCAGTCCACCTCCGCGCGGTGAAGCAAGCTCCTCTGGAGCTGAACCACCAGGCCGGCGATCCGCGCTGCCGCTGCCAGCGTCCACATACGAAGGTCCGTGGCCACCTGATCGTTGCGGCTTCGGCCGGTGTGCAACTTGCCGGCCAGACCGCCGATCATCTCCCCCAGCCGGCGCTCCACAGCCGTGTGGATGTCCTCGTCGCTCTCAGCGAAGGTGAACTCGCCAGCGGTCAACTCGGCGCCCACCCGCTCGAGGCCCCACACAATCCGCTCGGCCTCGTCGGTTGTCAACACCCCTCCTCCGGCCAGCGCCCGCGTCCAGGCGATGCTGACGCGGATATCCTCCTCAGCCAGACGGCGATCGAAGAGCAGCGAATCATTCAACCTGGCCGCCAGGGGGTCGAGCGGCTCATCCAACCGCCCCTGCCACAGCGTCATCTTGCCCTCCCGGACTCAGTTTGCCGTCCCTAGTCTCGCACGATTTGGTCCAGGGGGACAGGCGGCAGGTCGATGCCTTCGGTTCGCAGGAGCGACTGGACTTTCTGCGGCAGGCCGAACAGGCGGATGAAGCCGGCGGCGTCGCTGTGGTCATAGACAGAGGAGTGGCCGAAAGTAGCGTACTCCTCGCGATACAGACTACAAGGGCTCTCCCGCCCCCAGATCTCAGCGTTTCCCTTGTACAGGCGCAGGGCCGTCCAGCCAGTCACCTGCTGCTGCGTCTGGTTGAAGAAGGCGTCCAGCGCCTGGCGCAGGGGCGTGAACCATTGGCCGAAGTAGACCAGTTCGGCGTAGCGCAGCGCCAGGACATCCTTGAAATGCAGCGTCTCACGGTCGAGGGTGATCGACTCGAGCTCTCGATGGGCCAGGCTGAGCAACGTGCCGCCAGGAGTCTCGTACACCCCTCTGGACTTCATCCCCACCAGGCGATTCTCCACCAGGTCCGCCCTGCCGATGCCATGGCGCCCGCCGATCTCGTTGAGGGTGGCGATGATCGCGGCCGGGCTCATTCGCCGGCCGTTGACAGCCACGGGGCGCCCCCTCTCAAAGGCGATGGCGACTTCCTCTGCCTGATCTGGGGCATCTTCAGGCGAGACGCTGAGCTGGAACAGCGATGGCTCCGGCGGGTCGCCTGCGCGTTCGAGCGGGCCGCCTTCATGGGAGAGGTGCCACAGGTTTCGGTCGCGGCTGTAGAGCGAAGGGTTACCCTGGGGCAGCGGTAGAGAGCGGGCGCTCAAGTAGGCCAGCGCCTGTTCCCTGGAACGGATCTCCCATTCCCGCCACGGGGCGATCACCTTCAAGCGCGGGTCGAGGGCCATGTAGCTCAGTTCGAAGCGCACCTGGTCGTTCCCCTTGCCGGTGCAGCCATGAGCCACGGCATCGGCTTCTTCCTCTTGCGCCACCTGGACTTGGTGCTTGGCGATCAACGGACGGGCGATTGCCGTGCCCAGGAGGTACTTGCGCTCGTACACCGCGCCCGAAGCCAGCAGGGGGAAGAGATAGTCGGCGGCGAATTCGTCCTTCAGGTCACGCAGGATGAGCTTCGCGGCGCCGCTGGCCAGGGCGCGCTCCTCGAGCCCCGCCAACTCCTCCTCCTGTCCGATGTCGGCCGTGAAGCACACCACTTCGCAGCCGTAGCGCTCACGCAGCCAGGGAACGATGACGGATGTGTCCAAGCCCCCGGAGTAGGCCAGGACAACCTTGTGAATCTTCCTATCGGCCATGCAACTCCCTCCTCACTGGGAAAAAAAACAAGCCCTCCGGTGCCGGAGGGCCTGTGGGGTCACGATGACCTTGGCGTGAAAGGACTAGCCTGGGTCAGCCACCTCACGAACGCGCGGCCCGCCGTCCCGGGACGGATATCGACTACGAGGACGGGCGCGCAACTGACACAAGCTATCCATCAGAGCAACCTTTCAGGGCGGAATCTAGCAGGGTCGGACAGGGATGTCAAGCCCCGCACGAGACATTGTTGAATGACCCTACGCATCTTCTGCGATCGCGCGATGACCCTCACACACACCCGCCCTCCCCTTGGGCCTGAAGGAGCCCCCACGCCCCATCGTGCTGACCCCAGGTGGAGGGAAGAAAGGTGAACCGGAGGTGGAGTGGCGAAGCTCTTCCATCCTGCCAGGCACTCCCACTCGGATCACACACGCCGAAGGGATCTTGCACCCCGGTGTCGCCCGGCACTACCGACTGGGTTCGATCGCCCGCAGCGACCAACCCAAGGGCGTGTGATAGGGAGCCTCGCCCCTGAGGGCAGCCTCGACCGCGTCCGCAGCCGCTTCCGAGAATGCCTCCAGCATACGTTCCCCCGCCTCGGGTGAGGCGGCGCGTGGCTCGCCGATGTAGTTCGAGGGGTCCTTCTCCGTCACCCAGGATAGCATCAGGCCGACGTAGCTCACATCGCCACCCAGTTCCTTCAGACCCAGGGCGCGCAGCGCCTTTCCCAGCGCCCCCAGGACCCGGTTCGGCCAGCGGCGCGTGTCGATGGAAACCCGAGGCAGCTCCTTCCACGCCGGGCGCACCCTGTCGGGATAAGCCCGGAGCATGAGCGAGGTCTCGTTCTGGCCAGCATGGCAGTCTTGTGGATCGCCGCACGCGCCTGCCCCTGCGCCCAACCTCGACAGGAGCTCGGGGTCCTCCTCCACCATGCGGCGGAAGAAGGAGAGGAAAGGAGCGATGATGTGGAAAGAGCGCTTCCTGAACATCCACCTCACCGCCTTGGCCGTGGCGATCTGGTGGCGCGGACCCCCGTGGTTGTCGGTCACCAGGAGGTAGCGGAATTGGCGGTCTGCAAGCCAGGCAGCCGCAGCGCGCAGGAGGAGGTTCACTGCCCTGCTGTCCACCTCCAGCGACCCCTGAATCGTGTCGCTCCCGAATTGGTACGAGGGAAGAAGGACGAAGTCCAGCTCCGGATGCCTCTCGCCGATCTTCTGCAGCGCGCGGTCTCTTACCGTTTCGGCGAGCCAGACATCTGTCCCCAGGGGTAAGTGTGGACCGTGAACCTCAAGGGGACTCAACGTCATGACGAACAGCGTCCTCTCCCGGTGGAGGGAATCGACATCCGCACCTGTCAGCTCGGCCAGTTCCAGTCTTCTTCTTTCCATACCTGCATTGTACACCACGCCCTGCCTCCGGCACACCGCCTCAACGCAGCGCGGCGCTGGCCGTCAGGATTGTCGACCTCAGATGGTCACCAAGCAGGAAGGAGAGCCCCCCACCCTCGCGCATGGTGATGGAAGGGCGTGGGCTGCGGTACCAACGTCCCGGCGAGGCACATGAGCCGAGCACTCCCAGCACATCATCGCCAGGAGACTGGAGACACACAAGTGCGCTCAACCGACGGCGCAGATGTGATAGGAGCTGAATGCTGCATGTGAAGGCTGGAAACGACACCACAGAGCTTGTGACACTCGGGGATTCAGAAGCTCCGGGGTGATCACTTATTGTTAGCGGGTTCTTCCTGGACTACCCGACGAACCACATCATCCAGGCGTTGCGCGCTGCAGCGGATCCGACAGAAGTCATGGAAGACGCGGAAGTCACGCAGGATACGCGACCCGTCACTCCTGGCCGTATTGCTCAACGTACCTCTTGTGCAGTCTGGCGACTTCCTCCGGCGGTATCGGGAGAGGATCACCAAGCTGATAGGCGTAGAACATGGTCCTGGCCGCATCTTCGACCATGACCGCCGCCTTCGTGGCGGCTTTCGCCGTTTCGCCAACCGTGAAGACGCCATGGTTCTTCATGAGGATCGCCTTGCTCTTTCCAATTGCACGAACGACTTCACGTCCAATGTCTTCGCCGCCTATTCGGGCGAATTCCCCAACCGGGATTGACGCGCCGAACTCGTCGCAGATGGCGGTCAGAAACGGAGGGATGGATTTCCCCACGACAGCGAAGGCTGTTGCAAAAGTGGAGTGGGTATGAACAATACCGCCCAAGTCGCTCCTGTGCCCGTAGATGTACAGGTGGGTATCGGTATCAGAAGACGGCTTCAAGTTCCCATCCACTACCCTTCCGTCGAGATCCACCACCACCATTGTCTCCGCCGTGAGTTCGTCATACCGAACGCCGCTCGGTTTGATGACCACCAGGCCGGTCTCACGATCGCGGGCGCTGACGTTTCCAGAGGTCCAGACGACCAGGTTGTTTCTAAGGAGCTCCAGGTGGAGGTCGCAGACCTCCTGCCGTAGGTTTTCAAGCATGGCACACACCCTCCAGTCTGGGATAGGCCGGCGTTGACCCCAATGCGCAGCAGACTCAACTGCGCACTCTGTCACGGAGGCGCTTTAGCCTCTTCATGACATCGTTTTCTCCACGACCGAAATAGTCATACAGGCGAAGATAGTCAGCATACAACTGATCGTAGATCACTTGATTCTCAGGCAGGGGCACGTAGGTCTCTTCTTTCAGCCGGGCCATGTGCCGTGCGGCCTCAAGGATCGTGTCATACCCGCCGACGCGGCTGCCTGCAGCGACCGCGCCGAACATCGCTGAACCAAGCGCAGGGGCCTGCTTTGAGGCAGAGATTTCGATCTCCCGTCCGGTGACATCGGCGAAGATCTGCATAAGCATTTTGTTTTTCTCGGGAAGGCCACCACAAGCAACCAACTTGTCCACCGCGACGCGGTTCTTGACAAAGGCCTCGATGATGACGCGTGTCCCAAGGGCTGTCGCTTCGATCAAGGCCCGGTAGATGTCCTCGGGCTTGGTCGCCAGCGTCGCGCCCAGGAGCAAACCCGACAGATCGACATCCACCAACACTGACCGGTTGCCATTCCACCAGTCCAAAGCCAGCAGGCCATGCTCGCCAGGTCTTTGGGCAGCCGCTTTCTCCTCCAACAGTTTGTGGATGTCAAGATTGCGCCATTTGGCCTCCTCGTAATAGGCCTCGGGGACTCCGTTGTTCACAAACCATGCGAAGATGTCGCCCACCCCGGACTGCCCGGCTTCGAACCCGAACAGCCCCATGATGATTCCGTCTTCGACGACACCACACATGCCCTCAACGGTCTCCTCCTGCTTTCCCAGGACCATGTGACAGATGCTGGTACCCATGATCATCACCATACGGCCTGGCTCCGTTACTCTGGCCGCTGGTACAGACACATGAGCATCCACGTTAGCGATTGCCACTGCCGTGCCTGGCTTAAGCCCGGTCCACGCCGCAGCCCTGCGCGTGAGCCCCCCGGCTCTTTCGCCAATGGAATGAATCGTGCGTGACATCTTCGCGTCGATCACGTGCTCCAACCGCGCATCCAGAGCTGCGAAATACTCGTTGGGTGGGAAGCCCTCCCTCTTTGACCACATTGCCTTGTAACCCGCGGTACAGGAATTGCGTTTCTCTTCGCCCGTCAGCTGCCAGACCACCCAATCGGCGGCCTCAATCAGGCGATCAGCCGCTTGGTAGATCTCCGGCGCTTCGTTCAAGATCTGGAGCGTCTTGGCGAAGAACCACTCAGACGAGATCTTTCCTCCATAGCGGTTGAGCCATCTCTGGCCCATCTCACGCGCGATGGCATTAATCCTGTCCGCCTCGGGTTGCGCAGCATGGTGTTTCCACAGCTTGACCCACGCGTGTGGAATCCGCCTGTATTCGGGCAGACTGCATAACGGTGTGCCGTCTGCCCTCACCGGCATCATCGTGCAAGCCGTGAAGTCGATGCCGATGCCAATCACGTCATCGGGGTCTACGTTAGACTGTTTCAGGACATCGGGGACGGTATGCTCGAATGTGCGGATGTAATCCGCAGGATCCTGAAGAGCCCATTCGGGTTCGAGGCGCACTGGCGCACCCTCAACTGGCAAGAGTTCGTCAATCACGCCGTTCTCGTACGTGTAGACCGAGGTGGCAATCTCCTCCCCTGAAG
>CAZNRD010000040.1:0-24220 GCA_964575425.1 uncultured Anaerolineaceae bacterium
ACGCCGACGTCGACGGCAGCCACATCCGCACGCTGCTGCTGACGTTCTTCTTCCGCTACATGCCGGCGCTGATCGAAGAGGGGCACCTGTTCATCGCCCAGCCTCCACTGTATCGGCTGGCGCACAAGAACAAGGTGCTCTATGCCTACACCGACGCGGACCGCGATCGGCTGCTCAAAGAGCTCGGCGTCAGCGCCGAGCGCGCCAACATCCAGCGCTACAAGGGCCTGGGCGAGATGAATCCGCAGCAGCTGTGGGAAACCACCCTCGACCCGGCCAACCGCACGCTCCTCCAGGTGACGATCGAAGACGCAGCGGCGGCCGATCGCACGTTCGACATGTTGATGGGCGCTGCCGTGCCACCCCGGCGCCGCTTCATCCAGACCCACGCGCGCGAGGTGCGCAATCTCGATATCTAGCCTCCGGAGACAGCATGAGAGCTGATGCTCGGCCGTGCGTCACTCCCCGCGGTCGCCCAGGACGCGGCGAGGGTCGTCGCGTGCTGCCTGCCATCACCCCGGTAGGAGAGTTGATCAAGTCGCTGTCGCGCTTTCGACGCAGCGCATTCCCTCGCGCACTTCTGGTGATCGCGGTCTTGATGGGCGGCTGCGGCCCCTCGGGCTCTCAGACGCCGACTGATGGGCAGACCTGCCCGCCAGATTGCCCCACGCCCACGCGGTTGCCGGCCTCGCCCACGGCGGCGCCAAGCAGAACCCCGACCGCCTCCGCCCTGCCGCCCACCCCAACACCGTTCATTGCTGCCCAGCGCTTGCCCATCCTCGAGTACCATGACACCGGGTTCAACATCTCCGGCGGTCAGGTGGCCATGACCCCCGAGTGGTTCCTTGAGCAGATGCAGTGGCTCCGGGATAACGGCTTCGTGACCCTCACCGCGGATCAGCTGCTCGGCTTTCTTGACGGCAGCTACGATCCACCGCAGCGCAGCGTGGTCCTGACGTTCGACATCGGCCAGCCTCGGGCGGATGACTACCAGAACGTTGTCCTCCCCGCCCTGCGCCAGCATGGCTTCCATGCCCTCTTCTTCGTGCTGACCAATGCCATCAGTGACGATGGCGCCGAGAACACCATCTCGTGGGCCATGCTGCGACAGTGGCGCGATGAGGGGTTGATCTCCGTGCAGTCTCACGGCGTCTATCATCCGGACTACACCCAGCTTTCCTACGGTGAGATGCTGTGGGATGCCCGCACGTCCTACGATCTGATCCGCGCGCAGATGGGCCAGCCGCCTTTGATCTTCGCCTTTCCGTTCGATGCTGCCCCGGACGACCCTGCCCTGCTCCTGCAGCGCGCCGGATACCTGGCCGGCATGGCAGGGCACCGTAGCGACCGCAGTGCCTTGCGCCTCGATGCCGACCGCTTCGCCCTGCCCCGCTACTATCCCTACGCCGACCCAGACCGCTATCCCATTCTCGTCGGTGCGGAAGGATGGACCTTCCCGGAGATGATCCTTCAGGCGATCGCCGGGCCGGCGGAGGCCGCACCGCCAACCGCCGGCGGCGCGACCCGCACCACGGGCGCGCCGTTTTCGTATCTCGAGCCCTACCTGAGCTACTGCCGCTTCTCGGGCGGACGAGACGGCCCAGAAATCGAAACCGCCGCCACCTTCCTCACCGACGTCAGCCGCTACGCCCAGAGCCAGCTGGCGGCCCCTGTGCGCGTCCGCCCAACCTGCGAGCGCGGCGAGCCGATCCAGCCCGACGCCATCGTCTTGCACTTCACCGGGGGAGAGTACGAGGCCTCGATCCACTCCTTCCGCAGCGACACAAACGGTTCGTCGGTCCACTACATCATCGATCGTGACGGCACGATCACGCAAATGGTCCCCGAGGTCTATGGGGCCTACCACGTGACCTGCTACGGCAGTCGCGCGGCGTGCCTGCCCGACTGCCCGATCTGTCAGGACGCCCAGGGCCGCCTGACCGAGCCGTGGCGACGCTCGATCGGAATCGAGATCGTCAACATCGGTCCCGTGCGTGGCAGCCCAGGCAGCTTCCAGGACCGCAACGGCACTCCCTTCCGGGGCTTGCTCTTCATCGACTACCTCGCGTCGCGTCGCTACCGTTACTGGGAGGACTACCCCGAACCGCAGATCGCTTCCCTGCGGGTCCTGGTGCTCGATCTGATGCAGCGCTACGGCATTCCCCTGGAGGGCGTGATCGGCCACAGCCGCATCCAGCCGGAGAAGATCGACCCCGGCCCGGCTCTCAACCTGACCTGGCGTCGCTACGGAGATCCGCCGCGCGACCCGATCTTCTCCCCCGACGCCCCGGGGCCCTTGCCGCTCCACTTCCCCCTCCCGACCCCTCCGGCTGACCCATTGGCATGGACGGACTGATCCCGGAGCAGCCGGTGGTTCGGAGAGATGCCATCCAATCCGGAATGGCCGCAACCGTGGCGGGCTGCGCGTCACCTCACAGTCACCTTTCAATCGCCGCCGAACCGTAGCCATAGGCTCAGCGCTTTGCTACAATGGGTATTGTCCCGTCTGGGGGACCGACCGCGGATCTACAGTCGAAATGCCGCTGAAGCCGGGTTCCGTCCTGCACAACCGCTATCGCATCGAAGGCATCCTCGGCCAGGGTGGGATGGGGGCTGTCTACCGCGCCTCCGACATCAACCTGGGCGTGGCCGTCGCCGTCAAGGAGAACCTCTTCACCACCGAGGAGTATGCCCGCCAGTTCCGGCGCGAGGCCACCATCCTCGCCAGCCTGCGCCATCCCAACCTGCCGCGCGTCACCGACCACTTCGTCATCGAGGGCCATGGGCAGTACCTCGTCATGGACTTCGTCGAGGGAAGCGACCTGCGGCAGCGGCTGGAGACATCGGGCCCGGTGAGTGAGCAGGAAGCCATCCCCTGGTTTCTCGACATCTGCGACGCCCTGATCTACCTCCACAACCGTACCGCCCCCATCATCCACCGCGACATCAAGCCCGGCAACATCAAGATCACCCCCGATAACCGTGCGGTCCTGGTCGACTTTGGCCTGGCGAAGTTCGCGGAAGGTCACGGTGACACCACGACCGGCGCCAAGGCCATGACCCCGGGCTTCTCGCCGCCGGAGCAGTACGGCACCGGCCGCACCGACCCCCGCACCGACATCTACTCGCTCGGCGCCACGCTGTATGCGGCGCTCACGGCCACCGTGCCCGAAGACGCGCTTGAACGCGCGATGGGGCGAACGCAGCTCACCCCTGTGCGCAAGCGCAACCCGACCGTCACTACCAGTACGGCACGGGCGGTCGAGAAGGCTCTCTCGATACGCCCCGAGGAACGCTATCAGACGGCCAGCGAATTGGCCGCTGCCCTTGCCGCCACGATCGGAGCGAGTCGCCCCACCAAGGTGCACCCCTATCCAGCGGCGAACAATGGCATTGTCCTGAACGGGAAGGTCGCGAACGGCCAGGCTGCGCCCCAGCCATTGCCCAGATTCAGCCGCCGCCATATTGCTATCGGCCTCGGTGGCCTAGCACTCCTCTTCATCCTGGCAGGGGCCTCCTACGCCGCACCCGAACTCAAGCGGCGCCTTGGCCGCTGGCTGATCGAGTCCCCGCCTACCGAGGTCCGCACATCCGCACCGGCCACCTCCACGCCTACAACCGGGTTTGCCGTCGTCTTCCCGACCAGCACCGTTGAGACAGAGGACACGGCCGAGCCTCCTCCCGCGCCTTCCCCCACGGCTGTCATCCCTCCCACCGCCGTTTCGACGCCCACAGGCGGGGGGTTCGGACAACTGGCGTTCGCCTCCAACCGCAGTGGTGTTCCGCAGATCTACCTCATCAACATTGACGGGACCCACACTCGCCAACTGACAAGCATGGCGGAGGGCGCCTGCCAGCCCTCATGGTCGCCAGATGGAACGCGGCTCGTGTTCACCTCACCGTGTCCGGGCAATCGCGACCGCTATCCGGGATCTGCATTGTGGGTGGTCGACGCCGACGGGAGCGGCCTCGAAGTCCTGTCCGCAGTCCCTGGGGGCGACTACGATCCGGCCTGGTCGCCCATGGGAGACCGCATTGCATTCACTTCCCTGCGCGACGGCTGGCCGCAGGTCTACGTGATGAAAGCGGATGGGACCGGCGCCCAGAACCTCAGCCGCAATGACTGGTGGGAGAGCCAGCCGGCTTGGTCACCGGATGGGAGCCAGATTCTGTTTGTGAGCCCTCGTCTCGGACCGGAGGCGATCTGGATGATGGGCGCAGGCGGGGAGTCGCCGAGGGCTGTCTCTCGCAGCGGCGAGCGGAGGAATTCGCACCCTGATTGGTCGATGGTCGGGCAGGTCCTGCTCTACCAGCAGTACATCGGCGGCATCCCGCGACTGGTCGTCATGCGCTACCAGGATTTCCTGGACAAGCGCTTCACAGAGACCCGCGTCTGCCAGCAGGGGCAGCGCGCCGGGCAGCCAATGGCCGAACCGCGTTGGTCCCTGGACGGCAAGTGGATTGCCGTGGAAACGTGGCCGACGGGCGAGAATCACGACATTGCCATCCTGTCTTCGTCCTGCACCTACTACTCCGAGATTGTGACCGCGCCCGGCACGGATTTCGACCAGGCCTGGCGGCCTTGATCTGGCCGTCTCCCTCATTAGAGCAGCAGGTGCGAACCCCCGCGATAAGGAAAGGTGACAGCCGCCAGGACTGACACCCTTCCTTGCCCATTCCAGCGTCTTCGGGCGATAATCCGGTAGTACGCACGAGCCAACCAGCCTGCGGGCAGGAACACGCCTTGCGGGCAGGGCTCAATATCCCTACGGAGCGGAACATGACAGCCAAGATCATCGACGGGAAGGCGATTGCCGACGAGATGCGGGTCGAAATCCAGAAGGGCGTTGAGCAACTTGTGGCCAGCGGAGGCCCTCGCCCCGGCCTGGCCACCGTCCTGGTGGGCGAGAACCCCGCCTCCCATACCTATGTGAGGATGAAGCGCAAGGCGTGTGCCGAGCTTGGGATTGACTCCTTCCCCCATGAGCTTCCGGCCACGGTCTCCCAGGAAGAGGTCGAGGCCCTGGTGAAGGAGCTGAATGCGGATCCGAAAGTGCACGGCATCCTGGTGCAGCTACCTCTACCGGCCGGCCTCGACGAGGAGAGCATCCTCAAGGCGATCAGCATCGAGAAGGACGTCGACGGGTTCCATCCGATCAACATCGGCCGTCTGGCCCAGAAGGGCCGGGAACCGCTCTTCGTGCCATGCACGCCCGCCGGCTGCATGATCCTGCTCAAGAAGGCCGGGGCCAAACTCTCCGGCGCCAGGGCCGTGGTCTGCGGCCGCTCCAACATCGTTGGCATGCCAGCGGCGCTGCTCCTCGTCAAGGAGGACGCCACGGTCACGGTCTGCCACTCGCGCACGAAGGACCTGCCCGGCGTCTGCCGCGAGGCCGATATCCTCATCGCTGCCATCGGCCGCGCCCAGATGATCCGCGGCGACTGGATCAAGCCCGGCGCCTACGTCATCGACGTCGGCACCAATCGCGTCGAGGACCCCACTGCCAAGAGCGGCTATCGCCTGGTCGGCGACGTCGCCTACGAGGAGGCAGTTGAGGTCGCCGGTGCCGTCACCCCCGTGCCGGGCGGCGTCGGCCCGATGACGATCACCCTGCTGCTCCAGAACACGTTGCGCGCCGCACAGCGCGCCGTGCCTTAGCGGCGTCGGTGCGTTCGGCCCGGGGCGGTCGCAAGACCGCCCCGGCTGCTTCTCGACGAATGTCCTCCGGGGTACATGTTGTCTGACAATTGACGCCGGACAGCCGCAGTGCTACACTCGCCGCCAAGTTCGGGCCTGTCCCGTGTCCACACTCCTGGTCCGCCAAGCCCATCTTCTCGTGACCATGGACGCCCAGCGCCGGGAAATCCCCCGGGGGGGCCTCTTCGTCCGTGATGGCTGGATCGAGGCCGTCGGCCCCACGCCGTCCTTGCCCCCGGATGCGGATGAGATCGTCGACCTCGACGGCTGCCTCGTCCTTCCTGGCCTGATCAACACCCACCACCACCTATACCAGACGCTGACACGCGCTCTCCCTGGCGCTCAGGACGTTCCCCTCTTCGACTGGTTGAAAACTCTTTACCCGATCTGGGCGCGCATGACGCCCGAGGACATCCGCCTCTCGACCCAGATCGGTCTGGCTGAGCTGGCTCTCTCCGGATGCACCACCGCCGGCGATCACCTCTACATCTTCCCCAATGGGGCCCGCCTTGACGACGAGATTGAGGCCGCCCGGGCCGTGGGCGTTCGCCTGCACGCTTCCCGCGGATCGATGAGCCTGGGCGAAAGCCGCGGCGGCCTTCCCCCGGACCGCGTCGTCGAGGACGAGGATGCCATCCTGCGCGACTGCCAGCGCGTGATCGAGGCCTACCATGACCCCCGGCCCGGGGCTATGGTTCGCGTCGTGCTCGCGCCGTGCTCCCCGTTTTCAGTGACGGCAGACCTGATGCGCCAGGCGGCCTCCCTGGCCCGCTCCCACGGCGTCCACCTGCACACGCATCTGGCCGAAACCCTCGATGAAGAGCGCTTCTGCCTGGAGCGCTTCGGCAAACGCCCGCTGGAGTACGTCGAAGACCTGGGGTGGGCCGGTCCGGATGTCTGGTTCGCTCACGCGATTCACATCCTGCCGCCCGAGGTCAACCGAATGGCGCTCGGCGGCATGGGAGTCGCGCACTGCCCCAGCTCGAACATGCGCCTGGCCTCCGGCATCGCGCCCGTGCGCCGTTACCTGGCTGCGGGCGTTCGCGTCGGATTGGGCGTCGACGGCTCCGCCAGCAACGACACCTCGCACATGCTGGCCGAGGCGCGCCAGGCCCTGTTGCTCTCCCGGTTGGGCGCGTCGGCCCGGCCGGATCTCGACGGGCCCGAACCGCTGCTGAGCGCGCGACAGGCGCTGGAAATGGCCACGCGCGGGGGGGCGGCAGTCCTCGGCCGCGAGGACCTTGGCTCGCTGGAGCCGGGCAAGTGCGCGGATTTCATCGCCATCCGCCTGGAACGCCTCGAATACGCTGGCGCTCTGGAAGACCCGGTTGCGGCCGCAGTCTTCTGCGCCCCGGTCAACGTCGACTATGCCTTCGTCCACGGGAGAGCCATCGTGTCCGACGGACGACTGCTCGCTCTGGAACTGGAGCCTCTGATTCGGGCCCACAACCGTGCGGCCCACCGTATGGCGGCGGGAGCCTGACATGGCCAAAGCCAAGAGCGCACGCAGGACCGGTGGTTCGGGGAGCGAGGTGAGCCGTGCCCTGGCGGACGTTGCCATGGGCCGCTCGCCTGCCGATCTTGTCATCCGGCGCGGGCGTTGGGTCTGTGTGCAGTCCGGCGAAATCATCCCGGACACCGACGTTGCAGTCCTGGGTGAGCGCATTGCCTACGTCGGGCCGGATGCGCGGCACACCGTCGGCGAGCGGACGCAGATCGTCGAGGCTGACGGGCGCTTCCTGGTCCCGGGCCTGCTCGACGGACACACACACGTCGAATCGGGCATGCTCACCGTGACCGAGTTCGTGAGGGGGGTTCTGCCGCATGGCACGACCGGCTTATTCATCGATCCCCATGAGATCGCCAATGTCTTCGGCCTGAGGGGCGTGCGCATGATGGTCGACGAGGCCGCGCTGCAGCCAATTCACGTCTGGGTCCAGGTGCCGTCGTGTGTTCCCTCGGCCCCTGGCTTGGAGACGGCCGGCGCCAGCCTCGGACCGAAAGAAGTGGCGCAGGCCCTCTCGTGGTCGCGTGTCATCGGGCTGGGCGAGATGATGAACTTCCTGGGCGCAGCCAACTCTGATCCGATGGTCCATGCCGAGATGGCCGAGGCGCGCGCCGCGGGCAAGGTCATCGGCGGGCACTACGCCTCGCCCGACCTCGGCCTGCCTTTCCACGCCTACGCTGCTGCTGGCCCGGAGGACGATCACGAGGGCACCCGCCTCGAGGACGCCGTGGCACGCGCGCGACAGGGGATGAAGGTGATGATGCGCCAGGGATCGGGCTGGCATGACGTGGCCGCTCAGATCAAGGCGGTCACCGAACGCGGCCTGGACCCGCGTCACTTCCTGCTCGTCACCGATGACTGCCACTCGCAGACCCTTGTGTTCGAGGGCCACATGGACCGGGTGGTGCGGGTGGCGATGGCCGAGGGCGCCCCACCCATCACGGCCCTGCAAATGGCAACTCTGAATACCGCCGAGCACTTCGGGGTGGCGCGGGATGTGGGTCAGATCGCCCCGGGTCGCTTCGCCGATGTGTTGCTCGTGCGAGACCTCGAGCGGATGGAAATCGATGCCGTGTACGCGCGCGGCCGGCTGGCAGCCGAGGCAGGCAGGGTGACGATCGACCTCCCGCGAGTTCCGTACCCCGCCGAGGTCAAGGCCTCGGTCCATCTGTCCCGCCCCCTGACGGCGGCCGATTTCGTCCTGCGCAGCCCGGCGGATGGCCCATGCAGGGCCCATGTCATTGGCATCATCGAGAACCAGGCGCCGACGCGACACCTGGTGCTGCAGGTCCAGGCGGCCCGGGGCGGGGTGCGGGTCGAGGTCGAACGAGACCTGGCCAAGGTGGCTCTCGTCGAGCGGCATCGACACACTGGCCATGTGCAGGTTGGATTGGTGCAGGGATTCGGATTAGGGGCAGGCTGTGCCATCGGTTCGACGGTGGCCCACGATTCGCATCACATGCTCCTGGTCGGCACCGATGAGGCGGCGATGGCGCAGGCCGGCAACGAGCTGGCGCGCGTCGGCGGGGGCCAGGTTGTTGTTCGAGATGGGGCGGTCGTGGCCCGACTGGAGCTGCCGATCGCGGGCCTGATGTCGGATGAGCCGGCCGCAAGAGTGGCCGAGAAGGCTGCCGCCATTCTGGAGGCGTTCCGTCAGTGCGGCTGCCGCCTGAACAACCCCAACATGCAGCTCAGCCTGCTGGCGCTTGTCGTCATCCCGGAGCTGCGCATCTCGGACAAGGGCCTGGTGGATGTGAACCGCTTCGAGGTGATTCCGGTGCTGGAGGCTGGAGGCTGAGGCCATGGGAGCACGGCCGGGGCTCTACCAGCGAAGGGTGCTGCGCGAGGCCAAGCGCGGCCCGGACCACCGGCCGCTCTACCAGCGCGCGGCCGACGCGCTGGCAGCCATCCTGGCGCGCACGCCCGAAGGCCAGCCGCTGCCCTCCGAGCCGGCGTTGGCGCGCCAGCTCGGGGTCTCCCGCGCCACTCTGCGCGAAGCGATGCGCACCTTCGAGGAGAGCGGGCTCATCATCCGCCGTCAGGGCGTGGGGACCTATGTCACGCGATCGCCGCGCGTGCTGGAGAGCGGGCTGGAGGTGCTGGAGAGCATCGAGACCCTGGCAGACCGCATTGGCCTGAAGGTGAAGATGGGCGATCTCACGGTGGAGGAAGTCCGTGCCGAGGAGGGGGAGATCGACCTCTTGGGCCTCCAGCCTGGTTCAATGCTGTGGCAGATTGCTCGCGTCATTCTTGCCGACGGACGGCCCGTCGCCTATCTGATCGACCGGGTGCCGGCCGAGGTCCGGGCTACGCTGGACCTGGCAAGGGATTTCCGCGGCTCGGTGCTCGACCTGATGCTGCGGCGCGGCTTGCCGCGCCTGCACCTCTCCCGCACGGAGATTACGGCCATTTCCACGCCCCCCGACATCGCCCGCCGTCTGAGCATCCAGCGCGGGGACGTGCTGCTGTGCTTCGAGGCCAGCCTGTACGGTCAGGACGGGCGCGTGGTCGACCACTCGTACAGCTACTTCCTGCCCGGGACGTTCCGTTTCCACGTGGTGCGGCGGGTGGGTCGGGGTCCGCGCACGAGGGGAAGCAAGGCCGGCGGCGAATGAGCCGAGGCAGAGACGGAAGCAACTTCAGGAACGAGAAGGAGATGCAACATGCGCAGTTTTGCTGGTCGGGACATCCTGTCCCTCAAGGGCTTTGAGCGGTCGGAGTACTTCCACGTGTTCGAAGTGGCCGATCGGCTGGCGCCGATCGCCCGCGACCGCCGCAACAGCGACCTGCTCAAACACAAGACGCTGGTGACCGCCTTCTACCAGCCGAGCACGCGCACCCGGCTGGCGCACGAGGCGGCCATGCTGCGCCTCGGCGGCAGCGTGACGGGGTTTTCCGACGTCAAGATGACGCGCGCCGGGGACTTCTATCAGGAGTCCATCAAGGACACCGTTCACATGCTGGAGTTCTACGGCGACGTGATCGTCATGCGCCACTTCCAGCAGGGCGCGCCGGCGGAAGCCGCTCGCTGGGCAAGCATCCCGGTCATCAACGCCGGCGACGGGTGGGGCGAGCACCCCACTCAGGTGCTCACCGACCTGTACACGATCTGGAAGGAGAAGGGGCGCCTGGACGGCCTGAACTTCCTGCTCATCGGGGACATGCGCATGCGCACCATGCATTCCATGTCGTATGCCATGACCCAGTTCGACATCTCTGCCACCTACGCTGCGCCGCCGCAGATGGCCCTGACGCCGGAGTTCAAGAAGGAGCTGGACGAGCTGAACCTGAACTACCGCGAGGTCGATCACATCGAGCAGGCCATCGCTGAAGCGGACGTCATCTACATGGAGCCGGTCGTCCAGCCCGACTACACCAAGTCGCGCGACGAACGCCAGGGAGACGTTGGCCCCACCCCCGCCAACTACCAGGTGACCAAAGCGGTGATGCGCAAGGCCAAGCCGGATTCGATCATCCTGCACTCGCTGCCGCGCATGGACGAGCTGCTGGAAGAGGTCGACTACACCCGGCACGCCCGATACTGGGAAGAGGCCTTTAACGGCGTGGTGATGCGCATGGCGCTACTGGCGCTCGTGCTCGGGGCGATGGAATAGGCCCGCCGCATTCAGGGAGAGAAGAGGCATGCAGACCGATCTTCGAGGCAGAGACCTGATTGGTGACCTCGAGTTCAGCCGGGAAGAAGTCGAGACCGTGCTCGAGGTGGCCTTCGATCTGAAGCGCAAGCGCGCCCTGGGGGAACCGCATCCCTACCTGCGTGACAAGGTGCTGGCCATGCTCTTCTTCTTCAGCAGCACCCGCACCCGCGGCTCGTTCGAGGCCGGCATGGCGCAGCTGGGCGGGCACGCCGCCTTCATCGAGTCCAAGACGACGCAGATCGCCCACGGCGACACACCCAAGGAAATCGGCGAGATCTTCGGCCGCTACTTCGACGGCATCGCCATCCGCCATGTCGACTGGGGCGTCGGCAACCGCTACCTCAACGAGGTCGCCCGCCACAGCCGCGTGCCCGTGCTCAACATGCAGTGCGACATCTACCACCCGTTCCAGATCCTGGCCGACCTGATGACGGTGATCGAGAAGAAGGGCCGCGATCTGCGCGGGAAGAAGATGGTCGTCTCCTGGGCATACGCCGCCTCCTACCAGAAGCCGATGTCGGTCCCGCATTCCCTGGTGCTGCAAATGCCGCGCTTTGGCCTGGACCTCGTGCTGGCCCACCCGCCCGAGTTCAAACTGATGCCCGAGATCATGGACGAAGCTCGCCAGCAGGCGCGCAAGTACGGCACCGCCTTCGAAATCGTGCCCGATATGGAGGCGGCGTTGAAGGATGCCGACATCATCTACGCCAAGTCCTGGGGTGCGATGCTGACCACGACCGACCAAGAAGAGGGCGCTCGGATCATCCGCAAGTACTCGTCGTGGATCACCGACGAGCGCAAGATGGCCCTGGCCAAACCGGACGCCATCTACATGCATCCGCTGCCGGCGGACCGCAACGTCGAGGTCACCGACGGCGTCATCGACAGCCCGCAGAGCGTGGTCTACGACGAGGCCGAGAATCGGCTCCATGTCCAGAAGGCGGTCATGGCGCTGACGATGCGGTCGTAACGGATGCCGGGCGTGCTCGCTCTCTTTCTTCGCAGAAGTCCGACCCCGCCCCCTTGCCCCCTCCCCGCGCAGGCGATGGTCTCCAGTTGCTGTTTTCGTGGCGGGGAGGGGGAGGGAATCCGGGGGACAGGGGGTGGGGACTTGGTGTGCGCCCATCAAGGACTGAAGGAGGCTCCACGATGAGCAAACTCGCTGTGGTTGCCGTGGGCGGCAACTCGCTGATCAAGGACAAGGATCATCAGACCGTTCCGGACCAGTACGCCGCCGGCGCGGAGACGATGGCCCATATCGCCGGCATGATTGAGGCCGGCTGGGACGTGGTCATCACACACGGCAACGGGCCGCAGGTGGGGTTCATCCTGCGGCGGTCTGAGCTGGCGCGGCACGAACTGCATCCGGTGCCGCTCGACTTCTGCGGCGCCGACACCCAGGGCGCCATCGGCTATATGTTCCAGCAGGCGTTGTACAATGAGTTCCGCCGGCGGGGGATGCAAAAGCAGGCGGCCACCGTCGTCACGCAGGTCCTGGTCGATCGCAGCGACCCCGCCTTCCGCAGCCCGAGCAAGCCCATCGGCTCGTTCATGGAGGAGGCGGCTGCCATCCAGCGCCGCGAGCAAGAGGGCTGGGCCGTGGTTGAAGATTCGGGGCGCGGCTGGCGGCGGGTGGTGCCCTCGCCGATGCCGGTGCGCATCATCGAGCGCGACGCGATCGAGGCTTTGATCCGCGCCGAGTTCGTCGTCATCGGGGTCGGGGGCGGGGGAATCCCGGTGATCGAGGATGAACATGGCAACCTGGTCGGTGTGGAAGCCGTGATCGACAAAGACCTGGCCGCGGCGATCCTGGCCTCCGGCATCCAGGCCGACCTCTTCCTCATCACCACGGCCGTTGAAAAGGTGGCTCTTCATTACAATAGGCCGAACCAGGTCTGGCTCGACCGGATGACGGCCGGCGAGGCCAGGAGGTACCTCGCCGAGGGGCATTTCCTGAAGGGCAGCATGGAGCCCAAGATTCAGGCCATCCTCAACTACCTGGACCAGGGCGGCCGAGAGGCCCTGATCACCAATCCCGAGAACATCGAGAAGGCCCTGGAGGGCAAGACAGGGACGCGGATTGTCCCAGGCTAGAAGATGACCGGCTCAGAAGGGACCGGTTGCGGCTGTGGCCAGAAGGAGGTGAACCGCCGTTGATGGAATCGTAGCACACTCGGCCTGACCATTTGATCCGCCGACTTCCCTGATAATGAGGAGGAGCTTGAGATGTTGCGAAAAGCCAAGACGACGGTGGGTGTGCTCTTCATTCTGGCGCTGCTTGCCGCTGCCTGCGCGCCAGCGGCACAGGAGCCAGCCCCGGCAGCGCCCGGCGCGGCCGAAGCCCCGCCTCCGGCCGCTGTGCCAGCAGCCGAGGAGAAGTTGAAGGCGTGCTTCGTGTACGTTGGCCCGATTGGGGACATTGGCTGGACCCACGCGCACGAGGTGGGCCGCCGCTATGTCGACGACAAGTTCGAGTGGCTGGAGACCGCCTACGCCGAATCCGTCGCGGAAGCGGACGCCGAACGCTTCATCGACCGCTTTGTGGTGGAAGAGGGGTGCGACGTTGTGTTCACCACCTCGTTCGGCTTCATGGACGCCACCTTGGCGGCGGCAGGGAGGTACCCAGACAACTTCTTCTTCCACGTCTCCGGCTACAAACGGGCGCCGAACATGGGCACCCTGATGGCCGACTTCTATCAAATCTACTACCTGAACGGCCTGATGGCGGGAGCCCTGTCGCAGAGCGGGAAGATCGGGTATGTGGCTGCCCATCCAATCCCGGAGGTGGTTCGCCACATCAATGCGTTTACCATCGGGGTGCGTGAGGTCAATCCGGAAGCCACGGTCGATGTGCGCTGGTTGTTCTCGTGGTACGACCCGGCCAAGGCGCGCGAGGCAGCCGAGTCCTTGATCGCTGCCGGGGCCGATGTCCTGGCCTTCACCGAGGACAGCGCCACGGTCGTCCAGGTGGGCGAGGAGTACACCACCCAGCGGGGCCAGCCGGTCTACACCTTCGGGCACTACAGCCCGATGGCAGAGTTCGGCCCGAAGTCCATGATCAGCGGTCAGCTGGTCGACTGGGGTGTGCTCTACGAAGACATCCTGACGAAGGTGTATCTCGGTGTCTATACCACCGAGAACCTGGCCGATGTCGACTACTGGGGTCTGCTGAGTGGCGGCGTGCAGCTCGGCGCTCCCAGTTCCGTGGCAGTGGGCGGCCGCTTCGGCGAACCGATCAACCCCATCTTCGTCCAGCCCCTCCAGGCGGTGAGCGTCAGCGATCCGTTCCTGGGCAATATCAGCGTCCACGACCTGGTCTTCAAGCGCATCGAGCAGATGAAGGACCCGGCCGTGCTGTTCGATCCCTTCACCGGCCCGCTGAGCGACCAGACGGGTGCGGAGAGGGTGAAGCCCGGTCAGCGCCTATCGTACTTTGAGTTGACGACGATTGACTGGTTTGTGGAAGGCGTGGCAGGCGAACTGCCGCGCTAAGGGCGGGTGTGCAGGAGGGAGTGGCAGGAGCACCATGCAGTGTCTCCTGCCACTCCCCCTCTGGAGACGCCCGAGGCGAATCCCCAGCCTGGCGGAGGTGGCAGATGCCAACGCACTCATCAGAGCCCGAGCTGGCAGTGGAGATGCGTGGAATCGTCAAGCGATTCGCAGACGTGGTGGCCAACGACCGGGTCGACCTGGATGTCCGGGCGGGCGAGGTCCATGCCTTGCTGGGCGAGAACGGTGCGGGCAAGACCACTCTGATGAACATCCTCTTTGGCATCTATCACCCTGACGCCGGCGAGATCCGCGTCCGGGGCGTGCCGACGGCCATCCGCTCGCCGAAGGATGCCATTCACCTGGGCATCGGCATGATCCACCAGCACTTCCGATTGGTTGCCTCCCACACCGTCGCCGAAAACATCGTCCTCGGTCTGCCGGGCAGTCTTCTCTTCCCCGACCGTCGGATCCACGGTCAGGTTGCGGCCATCGCGCACAAGTACGGGATGCGCGCCGATCCCGAAGCCCGCATCTGGCAGCTGTCTGCTGGAGAGCAGCAGCGAGTGGAGATTCTGAAGGCTCTCTTCCGTGGCGCGAGGATCCTCATCCTGGACGAACCGACCTCGATGCTCACCCCGGGCGAGACCAAGGAACTTCTGGCGTCGCTTCGCCGCATGGCAGGCGAGGGACACACCATCATCTTCATCTCGCACAAGCTGGATGAGGTGCTCGCCGTCAGCGACCGTGTCACCGTCATGCGATATGGCCAGAAGGTGGCGACCCTCGACACGGCGCAGACCGACGAACGCGAACTGGCGAGGTTGATGGTAGGCCGGGAGGTGCTCTTCCGGCTGCAGAAGAAGCCGGCCCAGGTCGGGGAGGTTGTGCTGTGTCTGAAGGACCTGCACGCGTTAAACGACAAGGGGTTTCCGGCGCTGAAGGGTGTCTCGCTCGACGTGCACGGCGGTGAGATCGTGGGCATCGCTGGTGTTGCCGGCAACGGGCAGCGCGAACTGGTGGAAACGCTGGTCGGGCTGCGCGAGGCTGCTGGGGGACGGATCTTCCTGGGCGGGCGCGAATTGACGCGCTCTTCGCCGCGCGAGCGTACGGATTTGGGCCTCGCCTGCGTACCCGGGGAGCGCCTGACTGCTCTGATCCCCAGCTTGAGTGTGGCGCAGAATCTCATCCTGAAGTGCTATCGCCGTCCGCCTGTCGCCAGGGGCCCTTTCCTCGACCGGGCGGCGGTTGCCAGCTTCGCCGACCAGTTGATCGATGAGTACGACATCATGACGCCCAGCCGGCAGATACCGCTGAGGCTGCTGTCCGGGGGGAACATCCAGCGGGTGCTGCTGGCGCGTGAGATCTCCTGCCGCCCTTCCTTGCTGATCACCGCCCACCCGACGAGCGGGCTGGATGTGGGCGCCACCGAGACGATCTGGCAACTGCTGCTGGAACAGCGCCAGCGGGGGGTTGCGGTGCTGCTGGTGTCGGAGGACCTGGAGGAAATCCTGACGCTCAGCGACCGCATCGCTGTGATCTTCGAAGGGGTCATCATGGGTGTCTTGGCTTCTGCGCAAGCGGATCTGGAGCAGATTGGCTTGATGATGGCCGGCGCAGCGCGCCAGCCGGTAGGCCAGGCGGCATGAAGATTCCACGACTGCGCATCGAACGACGAACGTACGCCTCTGGCAGCATCCAGCTCCTTGCCCTGGTCCTGTCACTTGTCTTGGCCCTGGCGGCGATCGCGCTGCTCTTCCGTGCCCTGGGGGTAGACCCGCTCTACGCGTATCAGCGCATCCTGAGCGGGGCGTTCGGAAGCCTGTATGGCCTATCCGAATCGGTGACCAAGGCCATACCCCTGATGCTGGCCGGGGTGGGATTGACGCTGGCCTTTCGGGCGCGGGTGTACAACATCGGGGCCGAGGGGCAACTCCTGGTGGGGGCGATTGTGGGCAGCGGCCTGGCGTTGAGATTCCCGGACATGCCGCCGGGTGTTCTGCTGCCCGCCATGTTCGTCGGCGGTTTTCTGGGCGGGGCCGTGTGGGCCAGCATTCCGGCGATGCTGAAGGCCCGCTTCCGCGTCGATGAGGTGCTCACCAGCCTGATGTTGGTGTACGTGGCCAGTGACGCAGTCAACTACCTGGTGTATGGCCCCTGGAAAGGCCCGGAGGAGTATGGTTTTCCCTACTCCTCGAAGTTCTCGGCGTCAGCGCAGCTGCCCCGGCTGCTGACCACCCGCATTCACTACCCGACCCTGCTGCTGGCTGTCTTGTTGGCTGTGCTCGTGTATCTGCTCATCGAGCGCACCAAGCTTGGCTATGAGATTCGGGTGACCGGCGAGAACCCGGCGGCGGCGCGTTTTGCGGGGATGCAGCAGTGGAAGGTGGTGCTGCTGGTGATGGTGATTAGCGGTGGGCTGGCTGGGCTGGCCGGCGTGGGCGAAGTGGCCGGCATTCACTATCGGCTGCGGTACCCCGCTGGCATCTCCCCGGGCTATGGCTTTACCGCCATCATTGTGGCGTGGCTGGCGCGCCTGAACCCGCTGGCGGCCCTGGTGAGCGCCTTCCTCCTCGGGGGTCTGCTGGTGGGGGGCGATGCCATCCAGGTGGCGCTCGGGCTGCCGGCGGCTACCATCTATATTTTCAACGGCCTGATCCTGTTGTTTGTCATCAGCGGAGACCTCCTCACGCGATACCGGATCCGACTGGAGGCGTGATGCCATGCCACTAGGATTGCTGGATGTCTTGAGGGAGATCTTCTCCCTGGCCGCCCTGCGGGCAGCCATCCCGGCCGGCACGCCGCTGCTCTTTGGGACATTGGGGGAAGTGTACGCCGAGCGGTCTGGAGTCCTGAATCTGGGTGTCGAGGGGATGATGATCCTCGGCGCCCTGGCCGGCTTCGGTGTCGCCCACAGCACCGGCAACGTGTGGCTCGGGATTCTCGCCGCCGGTGTGGTGGGTGGGCTGCTGGCCCTGATCCATGCCTTCGCCAGCATCAGCTTGGGAGTCAATCAGGTGGTCTCAGGGTTGGCGCTGACGATGCTGGGTCTGGGAATCAGCGGCATGATCGGCAAGCGCTACGTCGGGCAGCCCCTGGCGGCTCGCCTGCAGGCACTTCCGCTCCCGGTGCTTGGTGATATTCCCGTCCTCGGACCCCTGTTGTTCCGATTTGATGGTCTTGTCTACCTGGCGGTGATTTTGGTCCCCGTCTTATGGTTCGTCCTCTACAAGACGCGCTGGGGGATCACGCTGCGCTCGGTGGGCGAGAACCCGGCGGCAGCGGATGCCATGGGTGTGAATGTGGCGCGCGTGCGCTACCTGGCCGTGGTCTTTGGGGGGGTTATGGCTGGCCTGGGCGGAGGCTACCTGTCGCTGGCGTACGCCCCGGCGTGGATCGAGGGCATGACTGCTGGCGCTGGCTGGATCGTAATTGCGCTGACGATCTTCGCCATGTGGGATCCGGCGCGGGCCTTGCTGGGTGCCTATCTGTTCGGCGGAGTGGGCGTGCTCCAGTTTCGCCTTCAGCCTCTGGGAGTTTCTCCCAATCTGCTGAATATGCTGCCATTCCTGCTGACGATCGTGGTGTTGCTGCTGAGTTCCGGCGAGGTGGTGCGCCGCCGCGTGGGTGCACCGGCCGCGTTGATGCAGCCGTATGCGCGGGAAGAACGGTAGAGTGGGGGGTAGCTGGGCACAGGCGATATGAGGTAACTCCCATCAGGATCAGGCGTCGCCCGGCTGCGCCTGTGTAATCGCGATGCCTGCTGCCGGGCCATTCACGGGAGACGCTCGGCGGGATCCACAGGCTGAGCCGGATGAGAGGCCTGGGCTTGCTCAGCGCAGCTGCCAGACGCAAAGCAAGGATCGGATGAACGGTGAGCTTGGTTTCAGCTGCTCGGTATGTGGCCGCCAATACAGGCCGGACGAGGTGACGTACACCTGTCCACGCGACGGCGGAAACCTGGATGTCGTCCTGGACTGCGACGCGATCCGGCGACGCGTGCGGCCTGCAGACATCTCCGCTTCGGACGAGGCCTCAATCTGGCGCTACCTTTCACTGCTGCCGGTAGCGGATCCCGGCCTGCACAACACAGCCCTGCGCGCCGTCGGCTGGACGCCCCTGCTGCGCCCGACTCGGCTCGAAGCGAGGCTGGGGCTGCGCGAGTTGTGGTTGAAGGACGACGGCCGCAACCCCACCGCTTCGTTCAAGGATCGCGCCAGCGCCGTGGTCGTGGCGCGGGCGCGCGAGGTCGAGGCGCGGGTGGTGGTCACAGCCTCCACCGGCAACGCCGGCGCGGCGCTGGCGGGCATGGCAGCCGCGGCCGGGATGCCAGCCGTCATCCTTGCCCCCCGCACCGCCCCCCAGGCCAAGGTGGCCCAGCTGCTGATGTTTGGCGCCTGCGTGATCCTCGTGGATGGCAGCTACGATCAGGCCTTCGACCTGACGCTCGAGGCGGCGCGGGAGTTCGGCTGGTACTGCCGCAACACCGGCTACAACCCCTTCACCGCCGAGGGCAAGAAGACCGCCGCCTTCGAGATCTGCGAGCAGCTGACGGCCCCAGGGACAGGGCCAGGCTCTCGCCGGACCGGATGGGATGCGCCCGAGGCGGTCTTCGTCGCGGTCGGCGACGGGAACATCATTTCGGGCCTCCACAAAGGATTCCGCGACCTCTTGGACCTGGGCTGGATCGACCGGCTGCCCAGGCTGTACGGCGTGCAGGCACAGGGGTCGGCAGCCATCTACGAGGCCTTCGCGGCGGGCGCCGAGCACATTGAGCCGGTGCGGGCCGAGACGCTCGCCGACAGCATCGCGGTCGACCTGCCGCGCGACGGCTTGCGCGCGCTGCGCGCTGCGCGCGGAACCGGCGGCGCCTACCTGACGGTGAGCGACGACGAGATCGTGGCGGCGATGCGCGAGCTAGCGTGTGAGGCGGCGGTCTTCGCTGAGCCTGCCGGCGCGGCAGGCTACGCTGGCCTGAAGAAGGCGGTGTGGGCTGGGATGATTGCGCCGCGGGAGCGCGTCGTGGTGCTGGTTACCGGCAGTGGGCTCAAGGACGTGCCGGCGGCGATGCGGGCGGCGGGGCAGGCGCGGGCGATCGAGCCCCAGCTTGAGGCGCTCCGCCTCGCCATCCACGAATGGTCATCAAAGGACGACCGATGAACGAGCGCGTGACCTTCTCTGTCGTCGTGCCGGTGTTCAACGAGATCGGGTCGCTGCCGGAGTTGTATCGGCGGGTGCGGGAGGTGATGCAGGGCCTGGGGGAGCCGTGGGAGCTCGTCCTGGTGGACGACGGCAGCAGCGACGGCTCGACCGAGGCCATCCTGGAGCTGGCGCAGCAGGACCCGCTCGTGCGCCCGGTCATCTTCGCCCGCAATTTCGGTCATCAGATCGCCATTACCGCCGGCATGGACCACGCGCGCGGGCAGGCCGTGGTGGTGATCGACGCGGACCTGCAGGATCCGCCCGAGGTTATCGCGGAGATGGTCGCCCGATGGCGTGAGGGCTATGAAGTTGCCTATGGAGTGCGCACGGAGAGGGAGGGAGAGAGCTGGTTCAAGAAGGCGACCGCTGCGTTGTTCTACCGCCTGATCTACCGCATCACCGACGTCCGCATCCCCCTCGACACCGGCGACTTCCGCTTGCTGGACCGGCAGGTGGTGGACGCGCTCAGGCAGATGCGTGAGCGTCATCGCTTCCCGCGCGGCATGGCAGCCTGGGTGGGCTTCCGTCAGATCGGAGTGCCGTACCGCAGAGCCGCGCGCCTCACCGGCGAAACGAAATACCCGTTTCGCAAGATGTTGCGCCTCGCGCTGAACGCGGTCACCGGCTTCTCGCATTTCCCGCTGCAGATCGCTACCTACCTGGGTTTTCTGTCCGCCGGTGTCAGCATCCTGGCGATCCCGGTGGTGGTTGTGATGAGGCTGTTGGGCAATCAGGCGTTCTTCGGGCAGGCGACCACGCTGATCGCCGTCCTGTTCCTGGGCGGGGTGCAGCTGATCTCGCTCGGCATCCTGGGCGAGTACGTCGGGCGCATTTACGATGAGGCCAAGGGACGCCCACTGTACGTCGTGCGGCGCATGCCGCCTGCCGAGGCGGACAATGCCACCCGGAATGCGACGGCGGGCGAGGAATCTTGAGGGAGAGCGATGATCGACCTGACGATCGACCCAGAAAGGCGACAGCGTGCCATCGAGCGGGTGCGCGAACGCAACATCATCATCCCCACGTTTACTCAGATGAGGGATCCGAGTAGGATCCCCTCCCGACTCCGCCAGGAGCTGGCCTCGATTGGGCTTTGGGACATCAACCCGCGCAACCTGTTCCGCATCACCTGGAAGAACCAGCCGGTTCCCTCGGGCGGCGGCTTCGGTGGAGTCAACTACCTGGAATTCCCACACGCCCTGACCGGCGTCGAGGCGCGCATCCTGGCGCTCGTGGGAAAGTGGTTTCCGACCGGCGCCCACAAAGTGGGCGCAGCCTTCGCCTGCTTGGCGCCTCGATTGGTCACGGGGCAGTTTGACCCCACGACACAGAAGGCCGTCTGGCCCTCGACCGGAAACTACTGCCGCGGCGGCGCCTACGACTCGGCGCTGCTCGCCTGCGAGTCGATCGCCATCCTTCCTGAGGGGATGAGCCGCGAGCGCTTCGAGTGGCTGTCGCGCGTGGCGGGCGAAGTCATCGCCACGCCGGGCAGCGAGTCGAACGTGAAGGAAATCTTCGACAAGTGCTGGGAGCTCAGGCGGTCCGGCCAGGCCCTGATGATCTTCAATCAGTTCGACGAGTTCGGCAACTACCTGTGGCACTACGAGATCACCGGCCATGCCATGGAAGAAGTGCTGCAGCGAGAGCTTGGCCCGCAGGGCGTCTACCGCGGGGTGGTGGCCTCCACCGGCTCGGCCGGCACGATCGCCTGCGGCGACTACCTCAAGCAGGTCTTTCCCAGCAGCAAGATCGCGGCCAGCGAGGCGATGCAGTGCCCGACGCTGTTGGAGAACGGCTTCGGCTCCCATCGCATCGAGGGCATCGGCGACAAGCACGTGCCGTGGATCCACAACGTCAAGAACACCGACGTCGTCATCGCCATCGACGACAACGCCGTGGTCAACCTGGCGCGTCTGTTCAACGAGCCGGCCGGACGCGCCCATCTGGCCAAACGCGGCGTTCCATCCGAGTTCGTGGAGAAGCTCGACCTGCTGGGCTTCTCCGGCATCTCCAACTTGCTTTCGGCCATAAAGTTCGCCAGGTACTTCGAGTGCGGACCCGACGACGTGGTCCTGACGGTGCTGACGGACTCGATGGAGCTGTATGGCAGCCGGCTGCAGGAAATGCGGCAGGAGTATGGCGAGTACAGCGAGAGCGACGCTTCCGAGCACTTCGCCCGTTACCTCAAGGGCACAACCACCGATGCGATGCTCGAGCTGCGCTATCCCGACCGACGCCGCATCCACAACCTGAAGTACTTCACCTGGGTGGAGCAGCAAGGCAAGACCTACGAGGAGATCCAGGCGCAGTGGTACCAGCCGGACTACTGGACGAACGTCCAGAGGCAGGTTCCCGAGGTCGACGCATTGATTGAGGAGTTCAACAATCGGGTCGGCCTGGTGAAGCAGTACATCGACTGAGACTGCAGGCGTCGACTCGAGAAGGGGGCGGCATGCTCGAGATTCAGCCGGACGACCTGGTGCTGGTGGCGGTGGTCAAGACGCCGCGCGACCTGGAGATCGCGCGCGTGCTGGGTTGGTACCGCATCCCCCTGCGCGCGGCCCCGAAGACGATGCGTGTGGATTGGCTTGCGCTGTACCAGCCCGGCCGCTTCGGGCCAGAGGGGCACGCCATTCGGTATGTGGCGCGCGTGCGCGGCCACGAACTGACGACGCGGGCAGACCTGCTGCGGGACGAACCGGGCCATCCGGCGGCGGAAGAGCCGTACTACCGGCTTCAGCTCGGGCCGCTGGAGGCGCTTCCCCGCCCGATCCCTTCGCGGCGCTGGCGCCGCATCACGTTCTTCTACACGACGGGCGATCGGCTGCTTGCGGCGAGCGACGTCAAGGACTTGGCGGTGCCACTGGGGGCCAGCGACGACCGCTTATGGCGGTTGCTGCGCGAGCGAGGCGGGTGAGGGATGACAGCGCGTTCCTCCTCGCCCCAAGTCCCCCAGAGCATTACAGCCGCCGCAATCGCAAGGTTCACATCCCTCGTTTCGGTCTCGGCGTTCTTGCGGGCAACCTCTGCCCTCAGCCGCTCTTTCTCTTGCTGCCTCCTCCTGGCCGCCTCCAGCGCCGCCGCCGCGGCAATCACGGCCGCAGCCGCCGCTCCCCACTGGACGTCCGACTTTGTAGTCCAGGGCCGGGGCGCAACGGAAGCAAGGAGGGCGCCTCCCCTCCTGCTCCCCTCGGCCCCAATTGTCAAGGCCTCTACGCTCCCCAGCCAGTAGCTGAACGGCCCCCGCGTGGGCAAGGGGCCCGCGTCGGACAGACGCTGGATGAGGGCGGCAGCGCTTGGAGGGCCTAGGGTCGCAAGGCTACTGCAGGCCCCGCAATGGATGGGCCTGCACAGACCGAGATCGGGGTAACACAGCGGACGAATCGTTACTTCCCCGCTTTCAATTCCCTTGCGGCCTATTGCTGCATCCGCTTGTTGCGAGAGCCGGCCGTTGTTTGCTGACTTGAGAGGGGGCACTTGCCTGGCAGGAGGCTCAATCGCGTCTGCCACTCAACGACGCACCGCATAGTCTTCTTCCAGGACCTTCAACACTTCTCCCAGCCGGAAGGAGAAATCCCCAAGCTGCTTCCCAAAGGTGCCCTCTTTTTCTACGCCTCCGAACACCCCCTCATGACTTCCGACAAGGAAGAGGGCCAGATTCTCGTCCCTCAACGTCTTGGTGTCAATCGCAGTCGGGTCTTCTTCATCGAGATGGTCGGTTATGCTCCGCAAGATGCCCCAGAGGCTGTTCTCATCAGGGCTCCATCCCTGGCTGCGATAGTAGGCATCGGCTTGGCTTGTCAGATCCAGTGCCTCAGACCGCAGCTTCTTCAGATACGCGCTTATGCCACCAGCATCTCGGATCTCCTGCCTTATCGCCTCTGGTATGAACACTCGCAGAAAGTCGTGAAACACACCGTTCACTTGGTCTGCTTCTTGCCTCAAGCCCGGCTCCAGTCCAGGACTCACTATGAGTTTCAGGACCTGATTGCTATCATCCAACAGCGCCCGCAAGTTGAACCGATGGGCATCGAGATGCTCGAGTGTCCTCTCCATGACTCTCTCAAGCTCAACATCCTTCGGCCCAGAGCATTGCATCTGACGATTTTGCTCTCTCGCCCGTTCCAGCAAACGGACCGCGGCTGTTCTCAGTTCTGCTGCCAGCGTACCGACGTCCGCCATGTCTTTCTCCCACTCAAGGTTCTCTGATCAAGACGGATGGATCCGGCACATAGATCTGCAGGCCCTTTCCTACCGCATAGGAACCATACCCGGGGTGAGTCGCTTGGCTGGCGACCTCGCCGATGATGATTTCCGTTCCTGCTGGAATAGTGAAGGGAGTCATGTTGGTCGCGGCGTTAGTGTTCGGCAGCGCCAACAGTGCCCGCGCTTGGTCCGGCGTCAAGTCGGGATACACGGTAAGCCAGAAGCCGATTTCTCGGCTCGCGCCGCCCCAATAGCGGTAAGTCGTGAGGTCATCCGTCAGTTGCACGACCATGCCTTCACCGCGAAAAGCCCCGACGATACGGTTATAGTGCTCTGCCGGCACATGGCGGGTCCACTCCCCGGGCAGGGGGACGGTCCTGGAGAGCAGACCAACTGCATCGTCTTGGTACTTGCCCAGAAGTTCCGCGCCGTCAATGCCGTGCCGCTGCACCAGCATGGCCA
>CAZNRD010000041.1:0-23831 GCA_964575425.1 uncultured Anaerolineaceae bacterium
GGACCGCCGCCTCGGCAAAGCCGGGGTGCTGCTGCTGGCCGTCGACGCCCACCGCGACCGTGACCCCGACGGCGACGGCCACTCGAACGCCGACGCCGACCTACACGCCGACGCGAACCGCCACCAGCCCGGCCACGGCAACCTGGACGCCGACCCCCACGGCGACGCGCACGAACACGCCGCCGCCGACCAATACGCCGACGAGAACAGCCACGCCCACCGCCACGCCGACCAATACCCCGACGCCAACGGCAACGGCGACGGCCACCCCAACCGCGACAGCCACGCGTACCCCAACCCCCACGGCGACTTACACCCCGACACCCACCGAAACACCGACTCCGACTCCGACCGAAACGCCGACGCCGACCTACACGGCAACACCCACGGCGAGCTGCCCCGGCGATATCCCTCCTGGAGGGCTGAACATCGGCTCGCCCGACGGCAGTTTCCTGACACTGGGTTGCGGCCAGTCGTACACCGTGGACCTGGGAAGCGGGCCCATCGTGACCCGTCCAGGCTACGATTTCGTCTACTACGAGCGCGCGGCTGGCCCCGGAATCTATATGGACTCGGTCGTCGTCGAGGTGTGCGATGAGGACATGACGTGTTACACCGTCTTCAACTGGGGCGACGGTATCCTGGACACGAACACCAACATCGGGGCGGCGGGATACTCGCCCGATGAGCCGGACAATCAACCCATTCCGGCCTCCGCGCTCTACGGAGTACCGCCCTATCGGACCGGGATCACCATTGATGTCGACGCGGTCGCGCCGCCGGGGGCATACCGATACATTCGGCTGTACTCGCCCTCGGGGAGTGCAGATGGCGCCGAGATCGATGCTTTGGAGATCTTCCCGCTTCCACCAACCGCCACTCCCTCGCCGACGCCCACCGAGACGCCGACATCGACTGAGACGCCGACATCGACAGCCATCAACACGCCGACGGCGACGCATACCGCCACGCCGACCCCGACGCCGATCCCCACGCCAAACCCGACCCCAACCCCGACCCCTACGGTCGACCCTTCAAACCCTGTTTTCTGGTTCCATGATGACGAGGTCCCGGAAGGGTACATGATGTACCAGTGGGTGTCTGCCACCGGCCACCTGATGTCCTCATCGGAGGAAGAGCTCTATTTCTACTCCGATCCTTTCTTGAGGGGTGGGGAACTCCTGGGCGGGGAAACCGTTGTGTACGTGTGTGCGACAAACCGCGATCGAACCGAGCAGGAGCTTGTCATCAGCCTGTGGTCGAGCTACAACGCGGACTTCGTCCACCGAGGCAAGGGCGCCCTCTATGTTCCGGGGTCCCAAGATGAGCCCGTCCTACTACTTGTTTCGTTCGGAACCGAAGGCGCGAGCCTGCTGCCGGGGGATCGGCTGCGACTCCAAATCAGCCAACCAACTGGCATGACAAGTGTGTATTGGAATGGTTCCTGCAGCGACGCCCGGGTGGTGGTGCCTGGGCTGAGAAGGTAGAGAAACCCGGCGCGGCGCTCGCTCGCATGCGCCTCCGGGATGGCAAGTGGAAGCTGAGGATGGAAATGGCCGAGGTTCGGGTGCTGATTGCGGATGATGACAATAGCATGGCGGAGCTGATGCTGCGCCGGCTGAGCAAGATGGGCCTGCAGGCCGACCGGGCGCAGGACGGCCAGCGCGCCCTTGAGCTGCTCGAGCGCACGGCCTACGACCTGATCCTGACCGACATCTATATGCCGGGGGCGACGGGGCTGGATATCCTGCGCCGCGCCAAGGAGAAGGACCCACACGTCCAGGTCTTGATAGTCACCGGCTCGGCCACCCTCGACAACGCCGTCGAGGCGCTCAACATGGGGGCCTTCTCCTACCTGAGCAAGCCCTTCGAACACCTGAGCGTCTTCGACAACGCCGTCTCACGGGCGCTCGAATTCCGCCGCCTGATTCGCGACAACCAGCGCCTGGCGGAAATCCAGCGCCGCCGCGGCGACCTGCTGGAAGCAGAGGTCACCGAGCGCATCAAGCAGATGCGGCGCAAGCAGCAGGACCTGGTGGACCTGCTGGCACGGCTCCCGCAGGGCGTGCTCGTCCTGGATGCTGAGGGCCGGACGGTGCTGAGCAATCCGCTAGCCGAGGAGTGGCTGGCGCGAGATGCACGTGAGCCCCAGCATCCTCTGCGAACCTTCCTTTCATCTGTGGCTGTGGCGGAAGAGCCTGTGTCCGAAATCCTCCCGTGCTCGGGATCCACGCTGCGCGTGACCTGCCAATCGCTGCCTCCAGTGGAGGGCAAGGGACGGAGGCTTGTGGTCATGGAGGAGACGGTCCGGGAACCAGGGCGCGTGATTCCGGAACTGGCTCCGGTCCTGGCCAGGCTGCGGCCGGCGATCGACTGGCTGCTCAACCAGCCGCTCGAGGCACAAGAGACGGAGGTCCTGCGCATGGTGGCATCGCAGCTGACGGGTCTGGAGGAGCTGGCAGGACTGGGAGGCCTGACGCCGGCGCTGCCCGCTCCCAGCCGATCGGCCAAAGCGGAGCGGGACGGGGTGGAGCCGGAACCGGGAATGCCGATTCGCATCGACGAAGCCGAACTGGAGGCCGCGCTCGCACACATCGCCGATGTTGCCCTGGGAGTCTCCCGCAGCGAAGCCGGCAGCGAGAGCACACAAGACGAGGTCCTGGCTCGGGCGCGGGAGAAGGTACTCAAGCCGCCGGTGGCTCCGGAGAGGCCGGAGGCTGTCGAGGCGGCTGCCGGGGCCCCGCCGATGCCTGCGCGAGCGGTTGAGCCCGCGCCGACAGCGCCTCAGAAGCCAGCGCGAAAAGGCCTGACCAGTCGGCTCGATCTCTTCCGGCAGACAGCAGCTGCCCGGCGCGCCGAGGAGCCGAGCCAGGAATCTGAGAAGGCGAAGGCCGCGGCCCCTTCCGAAGGGATGGCTCCGCTGAAGGCCGACGAGTTGCGAGACCTGGAGGCTCTGTTCGAGGCTGCCGTGTCGAAACCGTCCGAGGGCAAGCCGGAAGACGAGAAACCGCAGCCAGCCTCGACCCAGCGCCTCCCCTGGCCCCCTCCACTTCCCTCTCAGTCGAAAGGGGAATAGCCCGCCGGCAGTGCCAGGAAAGCAGCCGGCCCAGCGTTCTCCTGGGCCGGCTGCCGTCTGACTGATGGGGGCTAGGCGGACTCAGGCCGCTGACCGCCGACGCCGGAACCACGTCTTCCACTCCCGGTTCTCCCACACCACCAGGAGCGGCGCGGCGTTGAAGATCGACGAATAGGTCCCGCTGAAGATGCCTACCAGCAAGATGGTCACGAAGTGTCGGGTGGTCACGCCGCCGTAGAGCAGCAGCGCCAGCAGCGTCAGCATCACTGTCAGCTGGGTGCCGATCGATCGATCGAGGCTCTGGATGATGGAATGGTTGACCAGCGTCTCGAAATCGAGCCGGCGATAGAGCGAGCGGTTCTCCCGGATTCGGTCGAAGACGACGATGGTGTCGTGGACGGAAAACCCGATGACGGTCAGGAGGGCGGTGAGGAAGAGGGCATCGACCTCCCATCCCAGGAAATGGCCCAGGAAGGCCTCGACGCCGATGACGACGGCCACGTCATGGAGCATGGCCACGATGGCGGCCACGCCGTAGCGGAAGGCGTGCTCGACGCCGCGAAAGGCATACGTGATGTAGAACAGGATGCCGAGCGCGGCCAGGGCCACGGCGCCGGCGGCGCGCCGCGCCACCTCACCTCCGACGGTGGCCCCCACGAGTTCGAAGCGCAGTTCGGTGATGGGTCCGCCGAAGCGGGCTTCCATATCGGCCAGAATCTCGGCCTTCTGCTCCGCGTTGATCGGTTTGCTGCGGACCGAGATATCCAGATCGCCGGCTGTCTGCACGGTGGGGTCCGTGATGCCCAGGTCCTGGTAGAGCCGGACGACTTCCGCCGGCTCGGGGCGGGTGCCCGATTCGAAGCGGACTTCGAGCAGGCTTCCTCCCGTGAAGTCAATTGCCAGCGGGAAGCCCCACAGCGCCAGGGCGATCATTCCCGGAGCGATGACCAGGGCCGAGAGAGCGAAGAACCAGTACCGCTTGCCGACGATGTCGAACATGGCCCCCTCCTAGACGCCGAACCAGTGTGGGCGCTCGATCAAGCGAAGGCCGTCGAGCACCACGTGGAGGAACGTGCGAGTGACAGTGATGGCGGTGAAGAGGCTGACGCCGACGCCGAGGGCCAGGGTGAGTGAGAATCCTTTGACGATGCTGGCGCCGAAGGTCGATCCGAACCAGTACAGGATGGCGCAGGTAATCAGCGTGGAGATGTTGGAGTCGCGGATGGAGGGCCAGGCGCGGCGGAAGCCGAGGTCGATTGCCTGGCGGAGCGTCCGGCCGGAGCGTAGTTCCTCCTTCATGCGCTCGAAGATCAGGATGTTGGCGTCGACGGCCACGCCGAGGGAGAGGATGAAGCCGGCGATGCCGGGCAGGGTGAGGGTGACCGGGATCAGCTTGAACAGGGCGAAGGTCAGCAGGGCGTAGACCAGAAGGGCCAGATCGGCCACGATGCCGGGCAGGCGGTAGTATAGTGCCATGAACAGGATGACGACGGAAAGCCCGATGACGCCGGCCGTAAGGCTCTTGCGCAAGGAATCCTCGCCCAGGGTCGGCCCCACGAGCTTGTTCTCCGCCTCGACTAGGGGGACCGGCAAGGCGCCGTACCTCAGCTGGACGGCCAGTTGATTGGCCGACTCGAGCGTGAAGCCGCCGCTGATGCTGCCTCGGCCGGTGGTGATGGGCTCGTTGATGACGGGGATCGAGACGACTTCCTTGTCGAGCAGGATTCCCAGATAGCCGCCGACGTGGGTGCTGGTGTAGTCGCCGAAGATCCTGGCTCCCTCGTCGGTCAGTTCAAAGGTGACGACGAATTCCCCTGTGTCGGGATCCTGCGCCACGGCCGCCGTGCGCAGCATGGCGCCGGTCATCACCGTGTGATACGTCCGCGCCTCGGGGCCTTGCGTCTCGGCCTGCGGGGTGGGCTCAGCCGTCGGCGTGGCCTCGGCTGTTGGGCTCGGGGCGCTGGCGCCGGCGGCGAAGTCGGTCTGTGGCGGGATCTGCCCGGTGAGCAGCGGCATGACGTCCTGCGCCGGCACTTCGATGAACTCGAGCAGGCCGGTCTCGCGCAGCGTGGCCACGGCCTGGTCGGGGTTGTCGATGCCGGGCAGCTCGACGAGGATGCGGCGGCTGCCGGCCACCTGCACCACCGGCTCGGTGACGCCTAGGCCGTTCACGCGGTTCTCGATGATGTTCCGCACCGTCTGCATCTGGGCCGAGGTCACCTCAACGTCAGGCGGAAGATCGGCCTCGAGCAAGACGCGCAGCCCGCCTTGCAGGTCGAGGCCGCGCACGACGCGGATTTCGCGATGGAAGGAGCCGATGTGAATGCCCGGGTTGTCCGGCAGGTCGACCCAGACCGCTGCCGCCACGAGGAGCAGGATGGGAATCAGGCGCAGGTTGTAGCGTTGGCTCATCGAGCGGGTGACCTCCGCAGGACATCAACAAGCAGCCATCCGATGGCAGCGCCGCCGGAGGGCTGGCAGGCCGGGCGGATTATACCGCAGGGGGGGAGAAGCTGGCCTACGACTGGCGCAGCGTGGCAAGCCGCTCGACGACCCGAGCGAGCACCTCGGCCGCGGACAGGTCGTCGGTCTGCAGGTAGATGTCGCAGTGTTGGTGGGCGTGCTCAAGGCGGCGCAGCTGTTCGGCGTGGTCCTGCGAAGTCCAGTCCAGCCGCTTCCGCCGGCCGCATGCCTCGAAGGAGGCGTTCAGGTAGACCAGAAGGTCCGGACGGGAGAAGACCTGCCACATCTCCGGAACGAAGGAATGCTCCTGCACGACCTGCCGGGCGTCGTAGCCGAGGCTGCGCAGGGCGTTGACGAGGGTCGTCTTCCCGGCGCCGCATGGGCCGACGACGGCAATGCGGAGGACGGGACGGAGTGCGGACACGGTGCAAACCTGCTCTCGCTGCCGGCTTGCAGGCCGATCGGTCCGGAGCAGCCTCCTAGAGAGGCATGCGCACAAGGAGGCGGCGCATCTCCTCCGGCTGGCGCGGCAGGATGGCGGTCACCACGACGCTGATGTCGTCGGAGGGGCGGCCGTCGTCGAGGGTCATGGCCTGGGCCAGGAGCTCCTCAGCCCAACGCGCTGGCTCCGGCTGGCCCTGGGCAGCTAAGCTCCGGACGCAGCCGGCAGGATCCAGCGGCATGCCTTTGCGTTCGCCGGCGTGGGTCAGACCGTCGGTGAAGACGACGGCAGCCAGGCCTTGCGCCAGCGGGATCTCGTCGATCACCGGCCGCACGCCGCGCCTGGCACCGATTGGCTCCGAAGGTTGGGAGAGAGCCAGCACATGCCCTTCTTGCACGAGCAGCACGGGCGCCGGGTTGTTGCGGGTGATCACCAGGGTGCGGCTGTAGAGGTCGATGGATACGATGTTCAGCGTTGCCAGAACTTTTCCAGCGCGGTAGGTGTAGAGGTAGTCGGAGGCAGCGCGCGCAGCGGCACCGTCGCGCACGCCTTCGGCGAGCAGCGTGATCGCCTTGCGGGTCACGACACTCGAGATGGCCTTGGCCGGCTTGCCGGAGGCCTGGCCGTCCGCCAGGACGAACGACAGCCCGCCCGAGGGCCGCTCGACCATCTCCAGGGAATCGCCGCTCTCGGGGCTGGCGTACTTGGCAACCTTGGTGACTGCTACCTGGGCTTCCATCGCATGCATTCTAACCGGATGGCGGGGGCCGACGCAACCGGGGGATGGAGGTCGGTTCTGTAAGCCGAAGGCAAGGTTCCGACAGGCGAAGTTGCAGTAGAGTCAGGATGACGCCGGCTGTGCCCAGTGGGAGCTGGGCTGCCGAGATCCTGGAGCAGGAGTGACGCTACATGACAGGACGCCTCCCGGTGGACTTGCCCCGAGCGATCGACCAGGCCGTTGAGCGCTGCCGCCTGCTGCTCGGGGGCAAGTCGGTGACCGTAGTGGCGGAGTACCCGGCGCACCTGCCCGCCCTGGATGGCGAACAGTCGGCGGTGGAAGCCGCCCTGGCAGACCTGGTGGCAGGGGCGATCCAGCGGACTGAGCGAGGGGAGATTAAGGTGCGGGCTGCCCCCATCTCGAGTGCGGACCTGCCTCCCGAGGCTGCCCAGACAGCCGAGTCCGCCAGCGCGCTTGCCGACGGCGGCCCGTGGGTGATGCTGAGCGTCGCCGTTCCCCAGCCTGCAACGGGCAGCCCAGGGGCCTCGACCTGGGAGGCCGCCGAATCAGCCCGGCGGAAGGTGAGGGACTTTGGCGCTCATCTCTGGGTCGATCCGGTGGCCGGACACGTCCACCTGCTCCTTCCCTTCCAGGCGGCCCGTGGCGCGACCCCGGACATGTCGCCGCTGCGGCGCTCGGTGGAGTCGCGGCTCCCGCAGGAACCGCGCACTCCGCACGCCCTCCTGCTCGTGGTCGATAACACCGAGCTAGGGGACCTGCTGTCGCGCGACCTGACTGCAGCGGGCTACGGGGTGATGCTGGCCGGCAACGGCGCCGACGGCCTAGCCATCGCCCGCCAGACGCGCCCCGATCTCATCCTGCTGGACCTGATGGTGCGCACGCCTTCTGCCTTCGACATTGCCATGCTGCTGAAGCAAGACCGGCGCACACGCAACATCCCCGTCCTGTTCCTCACGCTCGTCGGCGACGCGCAGACCGGTGTCAGCGTGCGGGCGGTGAACTACGTCGCCCGGCCTGCAGGCACCGGGGCGTTGGTCTCGGCCATCAACGCGCTGCTCACCTCCGGCATCAGCCCATCGGCGCGCGTGCTGGTCGTCGAACCAAACGATGCCATCCGGGACACGATGGTGATGATGATCCAGGCGCACGGCTATCGCGTGACCGAGGCGCGCGGCGCCGAGGAAGCGCTTGCCCTGGCGGAGCGCGTCTCCTTGGGGCTGATCCTGGTGAATGCCAGACTGGCCCAGGAGCGCGACTTCTGGCTGCTGCGCAATCTGCGGCAGGCTTGCGCCGAGGCCGGGATCTATGTCCTGGCGGAGGGCTTGAGCGAAGCGGAGGGTAAGGCCGCAGTCAGTCGCGGCGCTTCCGGCTACAGCGACACCGGCAGACTGCCCGACCTGCTCGACCGCGTGCGCAACGGCTCCGAGTGAGGCTGGCCGCAGCGCTGACGGCCGAACCCTTGCTGTTCCCTGCTACTCGACGATGACGCTGGTGCCGTAGCCGGTGGTGAGGAGCTTATCGGCCGGCGACTCGGGCAGGCACCAGCGGTAGAGCCACTTGGCCTCATCGGGCGACAGGTTGACGCACCCGCGGCTGCGCGGCCGGCCGAAGTCATTGTGCCAATAGACGCCGTGGATGGCGACACCGGTAGAGGTGACGAAGAAGCAGCACCACGGCACACCGGGCAGCTCGTAGGCTTCCAGGTCGGGGGTCAGACGGCCGTCTCCCATGTGACGCAGCGGCGTCTTGATTTGCACGTGGAAGCGGCCGCGTGGCGTCTCGGTGGGAATGCCGTTTGGCGCGCGGCGCCGGCTGGGCGCGCCGCTGGCGATGCGGGTGCGAAGGATGCAATCGTCGTTCTCGTAGGCCATCAACTCCTGGCGCGCAAGCGAGATATGGATGCGCTTGGCTGCGTGGGGGACCTCCGGTGAAACCGGGGTAAGCTCCGCGGGATCTACGCGGCGCAGGTGTTCGCCGCGCGCATAGAAGCGCACGCGCAGCCGGTCGTGCACGATCTGGTACCAGGTCCGGCCATCGACGCCCTCGACGGCCGACTCGACCCAGGCGGTGGACTGGTAGTAGAGGCGGTAGAGGGGCGGCGACTCAGGGTCCGGTTGGCGGTAACTGCGGGTTGCCGGGACGCTCACCTCGAACAAGGCGCCGTCTGGAGGGATGTCCCGCAGGGGCAGCTGAGGCTCCCAGCGCACCAGCTGCAGCGATCCCGAGTGCATGAAGCCTTCCGGGGTTCGCCACCACACTGGGTTGTAGCTGGGCCCATCGTCTGAGTTCTCACGCCCCAGCAAGGTCACCAACGTGTCGCGAGGCAGCGAGGTGAGGCGGCGAGCGCGGAACGACGGCTCGTGGTAGACGCCGACGGCAGTGGTGGTGACGCGTCCGAGGTCCGTCGGAGCGGGAAGCGATCCGGGAGGCGGAGGCTTGAGCAGCGTCCCGCCGAGGGCTAGTCCGCTGACCTTGAGGAAAGACCGGCGGGAAAGTCCGGACTCCATGTCTGCATTGTATCGAGGCAAGCGGGGCCGTGCAATGGCCGCCTGACGTCGGGCACGCGAAGGACGGGCACGGAAGGGATGCGCTCAGGACACCCACCTCGCCGCGCCTTGATTGGGCAAGGCTGCAGGGACGGGTCTGGTTCGCCGCCGGACGCCCCATGCTATAATCGGGGCAGGGCGGCACGGCCACTCTAGGCATGTCGCCATAGGATTGTGACGGCGTCCCCGCGAAGCCAGGCATCTCATGCCGTCGTCCGGTCGTTCGTGGCCATCGATCTGCCGGACCAAGTGCGCGACCGACTGGGCGAAGTCATCGCCCGTCTCTCACGCCGGATCGCCCCCGGGGCCGTGAGGTGGGTGCGGCCGGACGGGATCCATCTGACGCTCAAGTTCCTAGGGGAAGTGTCGACGGGCAGCCTGTCGCAGGTCAGCGACTTGCTCGAGCGCGCCGCGCAGGCCCATGGCCCGTTTGAGGTGTGCGTCGCCGGTTTGGGGTGTTTTCCAAACCCCCGCAGGCCGCGTGTCGTTTGGGTTGGGGTGGAGGAGCCGAGCGGGCGACTGGCGTCGCTGCAGCAGGCCCTGGAGGGGCAGTTCGAACGCCTTGGCTACCGCCGCGAGGGGAGATCGTTCTCGCCGCATCTGACACTGGGCCGCGTGCGCGAGGGTGCCTCCGCGGACGCGGTTCAGGCTGTAGGGACGTGCGTGGCGCTTGAGCCAGCGGTGGACCTGGGGACGATGCCTGTTCGAGCGATCTCCCTGTTTCGCAGCGACTTGAGACCCTCGGGCGCGGTCTACACCCGGCTGGCCGAGATCGTCCTGAGAGGCGGGTGATGAGCGAGCGAAGGATGCCGTTCGTCGCCGTCATCGGCGCAGGCGAAGCCGACCTGGAGCAGATTGGACTGGCCGAGGAAGTCGGCCGGTTGTTGGCGGAGCGCGGGATGGTCGTGATTTGCGGCGGCCGCGGAGGCGTGATGGAGGCGGTCTGCCGTGGGGCCGAGCAGGCTGGCGGCGTGAGCATCGGCCTGCTTCCTGGCTTTGACGCCGCAGACGCCAACCCCCATGTCACCTTTGCATTGCCGACGGGCATGGCAGAGGGCCGCAACTGGCTCGTTGTGCTGGCTGCGCGTGCGGTGATCGCCGTGGGTGGAGGGTACGGCACGCTCTCGGAGATCGCTCTGGCGCTCAAGTCGGGAAAGCGTGTCGTCGGCCTCGGTACTTGGCGGGCGGAACGGCCCGATGGCTCCCCGCTCGAGATTCTGGTGGCCGGGACGCCGCAGGAGGCGGTGGACCTGGCGTTGGCTGAAGCCGGGTAGGTTCAGGAGGAGAATGTCCGCCGAGGCACTTTCGCTGGCACACGCCATCATTCAGACGCTTGAGGAGAAGAAGGGGGAAGACATCCTGCTACTCGACCTCCTGGGCGTCTGTTCGTTTACGGACTACTTCGTCCTTTGCACCGGGGGGAGCGAACGCACGCTGCAAGCGCTGGCGGAGGAGGTGCTGAGGAGGGTGAAGGCTCCGGCCTCGTCCGGTCTGCCCCGCGCCGAGGGCGAGGCCTCCAGCGGCTGGGTGCTGCTGGACTACGGCGATGTGATCCTGCATCTGTTTGCCTCGGAAGCGCGTGCCTACTACCGCCTGGAGGATCTGTGGCGGTCGGGAAAGGTGTTGCTGCGCCTGCAGTGAGGTTGGAGGGACGGCGCTGCCTGTCTGGAGCGAGCCCGCCGGGCGCGAGGCGACGATGGCCTTCTTCTTTCTGGTCTGAGTGATCCTACTGCCCGGCGTCTGGCAGGGCGAAGGGAAAAGCGCGCCGGATCAATGCTCGAACGCCCAGCGTTCGACGTCGCGCGACCAGTTGACGATCTCCTCTGGCGAGAACCACAGCGCGATTTCGGCTGCGGCGGTCTCGGGCCCATCGGAGGCATGAGCCAGGTTGCGGCCGACTTCGAGGGCGAAGTCGTGACGGACCGAACCGGGGAGGGCCTCCAGAGGCCGTGTGGCGCCCATCGTCTGGCGGACGGCGGCAATGGCGTTGGGGCCTTCCCAGACCATCGCCATCACGGGGCCGGAGGTGATGTAGGCGATCAATCCGTCGTAGAAGCTCTTGCCCTTGTGAACGGCATAGTGGCGCTCGGCCAGGTCCCTGTCCACCCAGACGAACTTGGCTGCCGCCAGTCGCAAGCCGCGTTGCTCAAGACGGCTGATGATCTCGCCGATCAGGCCGCGCTGGACGCCGTCAGGCTTGACCAGGACCAGGGTGGGCTCCAAGGCATCCTCCGTGAAAACTGGACTCGGGGGCCTCCCCGAGTCCAGGGCTGCTGTTGGGTGAGGCCGCCACCTAGACGGCTTCCAGGCCTCGCCGGTAGGCCTCGATGGCCTCGGGAAGCATGTCCATCTTCATGTACGCGTCGCCCAGAATCTGCCAGAATGGCGCCAGGCTGGCATCGCGGGCCAGGGCGGCCCGCAGGTCGTCTATGACCGATGGAATCTCCCGCTTCTTGCGGATGAGGGATCCGTAGTCTTTCGCCGCCTTGTCGATCTCGCCGGCGCCCAGAGCGCGGCGAGCCCTTTCCAGCACCTCGGATACTCCAGGCACCCCGGGGCGCCCGGGCGGAGCGGGCTGGGCCGGGGCGGGTTCCACGACAGGCGGTGGGGCTGGGGTCGGGACAGATGGTGCTGCGGGGGTCGGTGCGGCTCCCGGGGGGATAGAGGGGGGCGGGGTGACGGCGGCCATCGGGATCATCGGCGTCGGGGCGGGAGGTGGAGTGATAGCAGCCATGGGGATAGCCATGGCCGGTCGGGGAACGGGCGTGAGGACGGCCGGCGCGGTCGCAGGGGCGGATGGGGGCGGCACCGCCTCGCTCGGCGGTCGCAGCCACTCTGGCATCGATCGGCTCAGCTCAGCCTCGAGGGTGCGTAGGGGCTCCTCGGCAGCCCTGGGCGGAATGGGCTGCTCAGGCTGAGGCTGTGGCGCGACCGTGCTTGTGAGCCATTCAGGGACCTCAAGCGCGCTGGTTTCTTGGATTGGTTCTGGCGCAGGTTCCTGCGGTCGGCGGATCGCCGCAGGCTCGGGTGCCGCTGCGGTCGGCTCCTCGGCGGCGGCTGCCTGGAGCCACTCCGGCACTTCGGGAAGGCCGGCGGGGATCCATTCTTCGGCGGGAGGCGTCGGAGGCACTTCCGCAGGAAGTTCTTCGGCGGCGGCTGCCCGGAGCCACTCCGGCATTTCGAGTAGACCGGTCGGGATCCGTTCTTCGGGAGGAGGCGTCGGAGGGACTTCGGGAGGAAGTTCTTCGGCGGCTGCTGCCCGGAGCCACTCCGGCACTTCGAGCAAACCGGTCGGGATACGTTCTACGGCGGGAGGTGCCGCCGGCGCTTCCGCCTCTGCTTCCTCCTTTGTGACCTCCTGCAGCCAGTCCGGCACCTCCACCGGGACTGCGGCGGCCTGTTCTATGGCCGCCGGTTGGGCAGGCGCTGCCTCGGGCTCCGGCGTCTCCGCCTTGGCGGCTGCAAGCAGCCAGTCGGGAGCCTGGAGCGGGGTTGTTGGAGGCTCGATGATGGGGGCCCTCATCCACACCGGTGCTTCGGCCTCGGGCTCAACGGCCGAGGGCACTGCCACCTCCGGCTCAGGTTCCAGCGGAGCAGGAGGTTCAGCGGGCTTCACCGCTGGTCGAGGTTGGGTCGGCGGCGGCCAAGCCGGCCCCGCGGTATCTGGGGAGGGAAGGCCCTCCAGCCAGGAGGGAACTGCTTCTTCGGCTTCCTCAGATGGCGTCGGAGCTGTGGGAGCGCGGAGCCACTCAGGGGCGGCTGCGGCCGCCGGGGACGGTGCCGGGGCTGGCTGCTCGAATGGAGCCTCAATGCCCCGTTCTGCCGCCAGCCGTTCCAGCCACTCGAGGCCTTCTGCCGGCTCCTCGGGAAGGGCGCGCTCCTCGACGATGGGTGCCGCCGGCGCGCCGGCGTACGGTTCGAGTGGCACCTCCGCCTTGGCCGCTTCCTGGCTGGCAGCCAGCGTCTCCAACCACTGCAAGACGTCTTCTTCGGCCGCCGCTTCTGCCGGAACAGCCATCCCCGGCTTTTCGATCATCTCTGCCTCGGGGCGCGGCGCCTCAACTTCTGCCTCGGGCGTCCCGATCTCCGGGCCCGCGAGCCAGGCTGGGGTCTCGGCCTGCTCTTCGCTTGGGACGGGCTCAGGCTGGCTGAGAGATTCCAGCCACTCACGGGCGCGTAGTTCTTCTTCAGGTTCGGCTGCCGGTGCTGCTTCGGGTTCAGCGATACCTCGCAGCCAGTCCGCTTCCTCGGGCATGGAACGTGAAGGCTCAGCCAGCCCTTCCCTTAACGCTTCGAGCCAGGTGGGTGGCGGGCCTTCGGCAGGTCTGGCAGGTGTGGCAAGCTCAGGTTCTGCGAGTCCCTTCAGCCAATCCGGCTCCGGCTCTTCTGGGCCGACCTTACGGCCGGCGACGGGTTCGATGGCCTCACGCAGCCACTGGGGCGGCTCCTTGGCTGCAGAGGGCTCGCCAGGTCTCCCCAACCCTGGCTCGACGATGCCGCGAAGCCATTCCGGCGGCTCGCGCTGGGCGGCGGGCATCGCCTCACCAACCTCATAATCCTGGTCCGAGACCCACTCCGGGGCCGCGGCGGCCTCTGCCTCCTCATCGACCTGCGCTTGCTGAAGCCACGGCACCTCTTCCGGTAGGACAGGCTCCTGCTGAGCGGCGGCTTCCGCCACGCCGGAAAGCCAGGCGGGAATGGAGGGTTCTGAAGGCTCGGCCGGCATCTTCTCCGGCGCGGGTTCAGCTTCCTCCGCAATGGGTTCCCGCATCCACTGAGGCAGCTCTTCCGGCGCTGGGCTGCGCTCCCTCCCTGGCCGGTCTCCCAGCCAGGCGACGATCGTGTCGGTGGCGCCAGGGGCTGACTCCTCAATCCACGTGGGAACGCCCTTGCCATCGCCAAGTGGCGAGACGTCGGCGCCGATGGCCTCGGGGACTTCTTCCTCTGGCCGTTCGGCCTCAAGCCCGAAGTCGGGCTCAAGCGGTGTGGGTGCCCAGCCGCCGAGCACGTTGCCCGTGTCGTCGGGCAGGGTGACTGCAGCCTCGGCCGAGATGTCCTGCAGCCACGCGGGCAAGGGGCCACCTTCTTCGCCAGCCGGCACCTCTGCTTCGCTGAGAGGGACCGCACCTGCAGCGGAAGCGGCTTCGGTGATTTCCTTGGGGGCGACGGCCTTGAGCCATTCAGGGATCTCACCCGGGGCGAGTTCACCTTCAGCTGGGGTCTCAGGTGCGAGTTTCCCCCGTTCGAGGGCGGCCAGGTCTTCGTCGCTGAACGAGACCGGCCCTTCGGCGGCTTGGCCCGTTGCGGGCTGCCAACCGGCCTCGCGCATCCAGTCGGGGATGCCGTCCTCGGGCTGGGCGGGCGCGGCAGCAGGCCTCGCGATGGCGGGGGCCTGAGCGCGTGCCGTCATTTCCTCCGGGGCTTTGCCTGCCTCTTGTCCCTCGACCCCCAGGTCCTGCAGCCAAGAGGGGATTGGGCCGGAGAGCGGCACCGTCGGCTGCATGGCGGGGACTTCTGGCGGCGTGGCCAGGTCTACACCCAGGGACGATGCCCACACCGGCTGGCGGGCGGCGGCGGCCTGCCTGCCTTCCCAGATCAGCCGCTCGATGCGGACAGAGCCGGGGTCCACCGTCTGCGGGTCCGCCATCGCCGACTCGACGAAGGCGAAGTAGGGATCCAGGTTTGCCAGCCGGCGATGGAAGGCCGCGGCCTGGTCGTTGCGGCCGCTGGCTTGGTAGGCTGCTGCCAGGATTCGGTTGGCCTCGCGGCAGTACGGGAGCTTGCTGACAATGCGGTTGCAGACCTCGACCGCTTCGCTGCGCTGGCCCGTGCGCCAACTCATCTCGGCAAGGACGACGAGCAGGTCGGCCCGTTCGGGGTCTTCCTGAAGAGCGGCGCGCAGTTCGGCCACGGCCTGGGGGTAGAGCTCTCCGTGCGCGTACATCCTTGCCAGGGCGCCGCGGGTGAGACGGACCTTGTGAGGCTCGATTCCATCGCGCCGGCCGATCAGGCGGCGGAGTTCGTGTTGAATGGCCGGGTTCGCCGGGTTGGTCTCGAAGGCGCGCTCCATGTGCCAGATCGCGGCATCGGTGTTGCCTTCGTCTTCCCGCACGATGGACATGCCGACGTGGGAGACAAAGTCATCCGGCACGACCGAAAGCACCCGCTGGAAGATGTCGGCGGCGTCCCCATAGCGCTTGGCTTCGAGGTAAGCCTTGCCGAGCAGGCGGTAGGTATCGAGGTGTTTGGGATAGGTCTCGAGGATATGCCGGCAGTGCGCGATGGCCTCGTCGAGCTGGTTGTGCTCGATGAGATCGTCGATTTCCTTGAGGTAGGCCCGCAACGTGCTTTCGGCCATCAACCGAATTCCTGCAAGAAGTATGCCTCATATGGGCGGATTCCGCAAGCGGTCGGTCAATACTGGTCAATAACGTGCGCCGGAAGCGCCTATCAAGGTGGGCACCGGTCCTCTGATGCGCCCAGACTGAACAAGTGTTCGGATGCACCTTCTAGTGTGATGCGAATCGCGCCACGGCCAGGATTGCGCGGGGATGTACACTATTAGAATGCCGTGACAGACCAAGGCAGGTGGAGTCTCCATGAGCGAATACGAGGCCATACTTCCCGAACCCGACCGCCGTGGCGAGCGCACGCTGGAGTGGACGCTGGACCAGCGGCACTCGATTCGCGCCTTCTCGCGCGCTGCGCTGACCTCTGCTCAGATCGGCCAACTGCTCTGGGCGGCTCAAGGCCTGAACGCGGCCGGCAGGCGCACGTCGCCGTCGGCGGGAGCCCTCTATCCACTGGAGGTCTACGCCGTCACAGCAGATGGCGTGGCTCACTATGATCCGGCTGCTCACCGCCTGCATTTCGGGATTACGCGTGACGTCCGGCCCGCGCTGGCTCGGGCGGCCCTGGGGCAGGATTTCGTTGCTGTGGCGCCCCTGACGATCGTGCTGTGCGCGGTGTTCGAACGCGTGGCATCTCGCTACGGCAAGGCGCGGGGCGAGCGCTACGTGCTTTTCGAAATCGGCCACGCAGCGCAGAACGTCCTCCTCGAGGCGGTGGCGCTGGGGCTGGGTTCGGTGCCGGTGGGCGCCTTTCGCGACGAGGAGGTGCATCGGCTGCTTGAACTGCCGCGTGATCAACCGCCGCTCTATCTGCTGTCCATAGGCTATTCGGGCTGAGGGACCGACGGGAGGTGGCTGTTGTTCGAGGCGCTGCTGACCCCTTCGCAGATTGATCTCAGGGAAGAGGTGCGCAGCTTTGTGCGCTCCATCCCGCGCGAACTCTTGCTCGACATGGACGCCGAGCGAGTGCGCTACCCGCGCGGCTATCTGGAAGAGGCGGGCAGGCGGGGCCTGCTTGGGCTGCGGTTCCCGCCGGAACTCGGGGGGAGAGGCCTGGGTTGGGAGCAGGAGGTGATTGCCCTGCAAGAGGTGGGTGTGCTGGGTGCCTCGCTGGCCTGCCTCTACAGCCTGGTGACGATCGTGGGCGAGGCACTTCACCGCTTTGGCACGGCAGAGCAGAAGGAGCGATTTCTTCGGCCAATGCTGGCAGGGCGGCTCGCTCCTGCAGAAGCCCTCACCGAGCCCCGCGGAGGCTCCGACTTCTTCGGCACGACAACGACAGCGCGCAGCGACGGCAAGGACTTCATCCTGACGGGCCAGAAGCGCTTCATCGTCGGCGCCGAAGGGGCGGATTTCTTCCTGGTGTACGCGCGGACCGATCCGGAAGCCAGCCCGCACAAGGGGATAAGCGCCTTCCTGGTGGAGCGCGGCCCTGGGGTGGAGGTCGAACATGTCTACGGACTGATGGGCACGCGCGGGGGAGGGACGGGGCGGCTGCGGTTCCGCGAGGCAAGGGTGCCCGAGGCGAATCTGCTAGGGGAGTTGAACGGGGGTTCGGCAGTGTTCCATCAGATGATGATCCCGGAGCGCATGACGACCGCGGCGGGGGCACTGGGCATGGCCCAGGCCGCGCTCGCCATCGCCATTCGCTACAGCGATCGCCGCAAGGCGTTTGGCCAACGCATCCGGGAGTTCGAGGGGGTCTCCTTCAAGATTGCCGAGAGCATCACGCGGCTGGACGCGGCGCGCGCCCTGGTCATGACGACGGCACGGCTGATCGATGCCGAGGACCAGCCAGGTCGCGTGCGCCGGATGGTGAGCGAGAGCAAGAAGTTCTGCACCGAAACGGCCTGGGAGGTGATCAACCATGCCATGCAGATTCTGGGTGGCATCGGCTACACCAGCGTCTACCCGCTGGAGCGCATGCTGCGCGACTCCCGCCTGATGATGATCTGGACCGGCACAAACGAGATCATGAACCTGGTGATTCAGCATGAGTACTATCGGGAGATCCTGGCCGGAGGGGAAAGGACACGGGAGGTGGAGGCGGACGCGGCCGAGGCAGAGCGGGAGGAAGAGAAGGTCTTTGAGTGAAGGCACGGGCTGATCCGATGGGGAGGGAAACCCTTAGTGGCTCGAGGAGGATGTCAGGCATGGAACCTCAGCAACCCGCTGCAAAGTCGAGCAAGGCGTGGATCATCGTGGTGGTCGTCGTGGCGCTGGTGCTGGCAGCGTGTGTCATCGTTCCGATCTGTCTCGTGCTGCTCCTGGCGATGCTAGGGCCCACTGTGGGCAACGTCTTCTCCAACATCATCACCAACATTCCGCCGACTCCCTGATGTTGGAGCGGGTGCAGGGATAAACCGCCGAAGCGGCATTCTGGGGCGTGGGGCCCCCGACCCCAGGCAAGGGGTCGGGGGCTTTCTTCACGCCGGAGCCGCCGCGGACGGGGAAGGCTCTGTGCCTGGTCCGGGAGGCGGGGTGAGGACGAGGGCTGGCCTTCCGCGAAGGCGTCTTAGAAGGAGGGGGCTCGATGCGTCCGGGGAAACTGGTTTCCTAACCATAGTGTGACAAAGCGGGGTATAATAGTCGTCGATAAGGCATGGTGTCACCAGGAGGTGAGAGATGGGATCGCGGAGATGGGTTCGTCGGGTGGAGGATCCTCCCTTGGTGCGGCGGCTCCTGAGCGAGCCGTGGGCGGGGCTGGTGTGGCTCCCGTTGCGAGTGTGGCTGGGCTGGCAGTGGCTCAGCTCAGGCCTTGGCAAGGTGTCAAACCCGAAGTGGATGGAGACGGGTGAGATCCTGAAGGGATTCTGGACGAACGCCATTGCCATCCCCGAGGCGGGCCGCCCGCCGATTGCCTTCGACTGGTATCGGGGTTTCATCCAGGCGCTGATTGATGCCCAGGCATGGACCTGGTTCTCCAAGGTCGTGGTCATCGGCGAGCTGGCGGTTGGCGTGGCGCTTGTGCTGGGGGCATTCACCGGGATCGCCGCGTTCGTGGGCGGGTTCATGAACTGGAACTTCATGATGGCCGGCACGGCCAGCGTCAACCCGGTGTTCTTTGTGATTTCCGTGGGCCTGATCCTGGCCTGGAAGGTGTCCGGCTTCGTTGGAGCGGACTACTTCCTGCTGCCGTGGTTGGGCACGCCGTGGAGAGGGAAGGACGCCGGTGGGCGACAGATCGAAGAGGCGCTGCCAGCCAGCACGGCCGCTCGCGACGCGAAGCGCGGAGGAGGCGAAACGCTCTAACGCGATCGCGAGGCTTTGCCAGGGCGCCAGGCGATCTCTTCTCAGACCTCGCATGGTGTCTCGATGTGCCGGCTGCGCCTGAGGGCGGCGGGACCATCGCTGCCGCTCGAGTGCGCGAATTGAGGCGGGGCGGGCCAAGCCCTTCTGTGCTCCGGGGCATCTGCCGGGAACGGTTCTACCCCTCCTTCAGAAGCGTGGGAACCGCCAGGGTGTAGCTCCCCTAATCCTGGCTTGTGAGCGGGCTGGCAGCTGAAACTACCCAGTGGATTGGGCTTCGTCACGACGACGAAGTCAAGGCCTTGCCCCGTGATGATCGCTTGCTCGCAGATGGCAGGTATCGTTCAGCGTGACGAGCGTGAAGTCGTCCCCTTCGGATTCAAAGACGTTGATAGCGCATGGCTCCTGCCGCAGCCGCCAGAAGCGATCATTCCCCAGCCCGAGGACGGCCAGCAGGATCACGCGGTTGACGACGGTGTGTCCCACCAGGAGGATGGTCTCGCCACTGTGACGAGCCAGCAGTCGATGGACTGAGTCCATGGCGCGCTTGCGCACGTCGACTAAGGACTCGCCGCCGGGGATGCGCGCCTGCTCTGGGGCGTTGTACCAGGCGTCAAGCTCCGCCGGCCATAGCTGGCGAACCTCTTCCGGGCTCAGTCTCTGCCACTCACCGTAGTCGATGTCGATCAGGGCCGGTTCTCGCCTCACCTCAAGGTCGAAAGGCCCGCCGATGGCCTCGGCTGTATTGAGTGCCCGTGACAGCGGGCTGGCATAGATGGCGGCGGGCTGCCATTCGGCGGCGAGGCGCGCGGCCGTCGCTTCCGCCTGGGCCATCCCGACTTCGTCGAGAGGAACGTCGGCACGGCCGCGGAAGCGCTCGACTCGGTTCCATTCGGTCCGACCGTGGCGGATGAGGACGAAGCGCGTCATCGTGGGCCTCCGAGGACTCCTGTGGACCTGTGCAGCGGCGACCTTCAAGCCCGCAGCCTGTGTCCATTCTGGTGCACTTGCCCCCTGGGGACAAGCGGCCAGGCGAGGGCGGGCGACGGTGGCAGGTAACGTGTTCGGCCAGCGACGGGACCCCGGCTCCCCAGGCATCCGGGCCATTGCTGCGAACTGCGCCCGTGCCTCCCGTCCTGGTTCGGCGCGCTGTGGCACATCCCGTTGAATAAGCTCTATGGCATGCTCAGGCACCTCGCCGCGCCATCGTCGGGAGCAGCGTTGTCGGGCGGTTGCTTGGTGCTGGTCTGCTCTGCGCCGGAAGAGCGGATCGTATACAATAACGGTGGGGCGTCCGGATGCTTCGCGGGCCAATCGCGTCTGCGGGAGGGGAACCTGCTGCTTGAGGGTGCCATCCTCCGCCGTCTGCTCACCCGCCCAGGCTGGCGGAGCCTCAGCCTGGCGGCCCTGTTCGGCGGGATCGTCGGCCTGGGCGGCTTCACCTTCGTGCACGCCGAGGGGTTCTCCTACCTCTCGGACGACCCAGGTGCCTGCGCCAACTGCCATGTGATGCGCGAGGTCCACGACGCCTGGAACCACGGTAGCCACAAGGCCGTTGCCACCTGCAATAGCTGCCACGTCCCGCACACTTTTCCGCTCAACTACCTGCTCAAGGCTGTGAACGGCTGGAATCACAGCGTGGCCTTCACGCTCGAGAACTTCCCCGAGCCAATCCGCATCAGGGCGGTCAACCGCGCCGTGGTGCTGCAGAACTGCTTCGACTGCCACGGCGGCATGGTGATCGCCATGGCCGCCGAGTACACCGACGAGCCGACCGACTGCCTCCGCTGCCACGCCGGCGTCGGGCACCGTCCGTGAGGGCACGCCCGCCGGCTGCAAGAGGGAGATGGCCATGACCGATGCCGAGGGACCCCGCCCCCAATCACGCCCCTGGATGCTGCCGGCGGCCTTCGCTGCCGGCGCGCTGATCATGCTCGGCATCGGGGCTCTGCTGGTGAGCATTCAGCAGCGCCGCGTCGAGGCGGCGCAGTATCCGCTGCGGCTGGTCGAGATCGCCCCGGGCGAAATCGACCCGGCCGTGTGGGGCGTCAACTTCCCGCGCCACTACGACAGTTTCATGCGCACGCAGGACGACACGCTGACCACGCCCTACGGCGGCTCGGTGCCCTACAGCAAGCGCGAGCGCTACCCGGCCATGGTGCGCCTGTGGGCCGGCCTTGCCTTCAGCATCGACCACAACGAGGAGCGCGGCCACTACTACGCGCAGATTGACCAGCGCAACACCCAGCGCGTCCAGGTCGTGCGCCAGCCGGGGGCCTGCGTGAACTGCCACGCCGCGGAAGCCCCAGGGCTGATCGAGGAGCTGGGCTGGGAGGCCTTCAACCGCACGCCCTATGATGATCTGCGCGACCGCCTGCACTTCGGCTCGTCGTGCGCCGACTGCCACGACCCGCAGACGATGGACCTGCGCATCACGCGCCCGGCCCTGATCGCCGGCCTGGCGGCGCGCGGCATCGACGTCACCCAGGCCAGCCGCCAGGAGATGCGCACCTACGTCTGCGCCCAGTGCCACGTCGAGTACTACTTCCTGGGCGAGGACCGCATCCTGACCTTCCCCTGGAGCCAGGGGCTGCGCATCGAGGACATCGAAGCGCACTACGACCTCTACGCCTTCGCCGACTGGATGCACGCGGAGACCGGGGCGCCGATGATCAAGATCCAGCACCCCGAGTTCGAGCTCTACAGTACCGGCCTGCACGCGCGCTCAGGCGTGGCCTGCGCCGACTGCCACATGCCCTACATCCGCGACGGCGCCATCAAGGTGTCGGACCACTGGCTGCGCAGCCCGCTGCTCAACATCAACCAGGCCTGCCAGACCTGCCACGACCAGGACGAGGCCGCGCTGCGCGAGCGCATTCTGACGATTCAGAACAACACCGCCGAGCTGCTGCGGACCGCCGAAGAGGCGCTGATCGATGCCACCGATGCCATCGTGCTGGCGCAGCAGGCCGGCGCCAGTGAGGCGGACCTGCAGCAGGCCCGCTACCTGTACCGCCAGGCCTCGATCCGCTGGGACCACATCTCCTCGGAGAACAGCACCGGCTTCCACAGCCCGCAGGAGGCGGCGCGCGTGCTGGCGCACGCCATCGATCTGGCGCGCCAGGCCGAGCTTGCCGCACGCTTGGTCCGCTGACTCTCGTCGTGTGCGCGGTGGCTGGGGGGAGAGGGTCCCCCGGCAGCGCGGCGCATCTCCGTCAGCAGGACCATCGCCCGCCGCTGCTCGACCTTCCGGATGGCGAAGGTTCCAACCGGTGCCTCAAGCGGCGCTCTTCGAACAGCCAGGTGCGTAGGACCACCGCGGCCAGTTCGGGTTGTTCCTGGCAGGGATCGTTGAACGCCTCCGGCTCGCCCCAGGCAAGGCGCACGAAGTCGAGGGCGACCGCCGTGCCCAACAGGGACCCGCCGTGCAGTGCCGCCACCGGGCAGAAGCTCTCCCCAGGGTTGCGGACGCACAGCACGCTCTCGCAGCCTTGCGCGGTGACGCGGGTGATCTTGATTCGCCCCTGCAGGATCCAGTAGATCGCGTTGGTGGCGGCGTCCTGGTAGAAAATGGACTCTCCGGGACCCGCAACCCGCTCGTGGAGCACGGCTCGTAGCTTCGCCTGGACCGCGGGGGGCCGCGGCTGCAATTCGAGCGGCAGGGGGACCTCGCTGGCCGGCCGGCCCCCGTCGTCATGCCTTTGCATCCTGGTCAGGCCGCGGCTTTCGGGAGCCTGGCCACAAGTAGCCACCTCGCCCGCACGGCCGCTTGGTGCAGGCAGGTCTGTCGGGGTGAAGGATCTCGCTTCGTCTGCCACGTTGAGCCTTCGGCCGGCGCCGGCGAGTGACTCTCAACTCTGCTCAACAAGCCAGCCCGCGACGATTGCCTGCGGGCTCAACGGTATTGTAACAATGCCACCCCAGGCTTTCGTGGCGCTCCCCAGCGCGCGGCGCCTGCCATCGGCACCCGGTCTGCGTCCGCCCTTACCTAATCTGTGTCTTTCCGCCAGGCGGCGAGGGGCCCCCGGCCGCGGCCGAGGGCCAGACCAGGGACGCCCAGGACCTCCGCGCGAGCGACGCAGCGACGTGGGGCGGCGGCAGTGGGAGGGTCCATCAGACTCCCACAGCAAGCTCCGCGTGATACCCCCTTGACGCATCCGGTCTGTCGCGCAGGCTGCCGGGCTGGAGGCCGATGCTGACCAGGTATCAGCCCCGGCTGAGCCTCAGGAAGCGCTCGTCTTTCCGCGTCATGCGGATGAGGCGGTGCAGATGGGGGTCGAGGGCATCCCCCAGGCGAAGATCGACAGGACCGTATCGGTTGAGCTTGGCTGCAAGCAGGTCGTGCAAGGCGGCCCAGGACTCGGTCAGGTGCGCGGCAATCTGGTTTCCTGTGCTCTCTCTCTGTGCTCCCAGTGTGAACGTCTTGGCAGTCGCCCGGATCTCCTGCAGCATGGAATCGAGGATGGTTTCGAGCTGAGAGACGGTCTCCATGGGGACGGGTTCGACCTCGATGAGAACCCCGCTGTATGAAGGGCTGTTCAGTAGCAGGCGTCCATTCTCGATGACGCGTTCGAGTCCGCGCAAGCCGCTCTCGACGGCAAGCTTCTGGTGAGGGTTGAGAAGGGGCGTGTCCATCGGGGGGTGCCGCTCCTGGCGGGTGAAGACCGACCCCGCCGGACCGCCGGAGGGACCGTTCTCCGAGATCCGGTCCTTCTTCATCCAGCCGCCTGGCGTGCTCTGTCCGCTGGAGGTGGAAGTGCCGTTCCCGCTGCCGACCGTGCCGATCGTCCGGGTGCCAACGGACACGCACTGCAAGGAAGGCCCGAGCGTGCATTTCCGGATCGAGGACACCTTCACGGCCGGGGTCCCGGCGCCGGTGCGAGGTCGGAATGCGGACGGCAGCTGGCTGCAGATCCTGAGCCCCAACCTCCAGCGGCTGTGCTGGATCTCGGCCGGGGTTCCCGGC
>CAZNRD010000042.1:0-23170 GCA_964575425.1 uncultured Anaerolineaceae bacterium
GCTGCGCCTTTCGCGCCAGGCCTACTGTCTCACATGTGTCTGAACGCAATCAGCGGTTTCCGCGGCTGGTATAATGGCAGCGCGCCAACGTAGCTCAGCCGGCAGAGCAGCCGCTTCGTAAGCGGCGGGTCGTGGGTTCGATTCCCACCGTTGGCTTTGAGCGCCCCGGACGGGGCGTTTCCCCCTCGCCTCCCCACGGGTATAATGGACCCATGCGCCACTGTCCTGCACCGCTTATCATCGGCATCGCCGGCGGCACCGGCTCCGGCAAGACCACCGTCGCCAATGTCATCCTGCACCGTGTCGGCGCCGAGAACATCGCACTCCTCCCTCACGACGCGTACTACAAGGACCTGAAGGACCTGCCCCGCCCCCAGCGGGACCTCGTCAACTTCGATCATCCCGACTCGCTCGAAACCGAACTCCTGGTACAGCACTTGCGCGACCTGCGTCAGTGGCACCCGGTGGAGATCCCGGTCTACGACTTCACCACCCACACGCGCACCAGTCGCACCCTGCGCGTCGACCCCCAGCCCGTCATCCTCGTCGAGGGCATCCTCATCTTCGCCGAGGCAGCGCTGCGCGAGATGTTCGACGTCAAGATCTTCGTCGACACCGCTCCCGACATCCGCTTCATCCGTCGCCTCCAGCGCGACATCGTGGAGCGGGGGCGGACAGTCGACTCGGTCATCCACCAATACGAGACTACCGTCCGGCCGATGCACCTTGAATTCGTCGAGCCATCCAAACGCCACGCCGATGTCATCATCCCTGAAGGCGGGCTGAACACCGTCGCCATGGATATGGTGGTTGCCCGCATCGAGTCACTGCTGGCCCGGCACCGGGCCTGAGGAGACACCATGACTTCCAGGATGTATGCGCGACCGCCATCGATGGTTATCGATCCCTCGAAGCGCTACACCGCCACGGTCAGCACCGACAAAGGCGACATACGGATTGAGCTGCACGCCGACAAGGCACCGCGGACTGTGAACAACTTCGTCTTCCTCGCCCGCGAAGGCTTCTACAATGGCGTGACGTTTCATCGCGTCATCAGCGGCTTCATGGCGCAGGGCGGCGATCCCAGCGGCACCGGCCGCGGCGGGCCGGGGTACACGTTCCCCGACGAGTTCCACCCCGACCTGCGCCACGACGGGCCCGGCGTCGTGTCCATGGCCAACGCCGGGCCCGACACGAACGGCTCGCAATTCTTCATCACGCACGTGCCCACGCCCTGGCTCGACGACAAGCATTCCGTCTTCGGCAAGGTCGCCCAGGGCATGGATGTCGTCCTGTCCATCCCGGACCGCGATCCTGGCAACCCCGGCGCGCCAGCTGTGACCGTCCGTTCGGTCGAGATCCGCGAGGCGTGAGCCCGTCTTCCCGTCTGACCGGATGGCGTCTGACGGCGGCCCGGCTCCTGGCGCTGGCCGCCGTCATCGCCATCACCGCGTTCGTATTCTCCGTTCGCGATCAGGCTCAGAAGCTCGGTGCCTACGGATACCCCGGCATCTTCCTGATCTCGCTGCTGGCAAACTCCACGGTTATCTTGCCCGCACCCGGGATCGCCATCACCTTCGCCATGGGCGCCGTCTTCCACCCCGTGGGCGTGGCGCTGGCTGCCGGGACCGGAGCGGCCCTTGGCGAGCTGACCGGCTATCTGGCCGGCTTCAGCGGCCAGGGTGTCGTTGAGAATGTGGCGCTCTACGAACGCCTGAAAGGCTGGACGCAGCGGTACGGTGGCTGGGCCATCCTGGTCCTGGCCTTCGTTCCCAACCCCTTCTTCGACCTCGCGGGGGCAGCCGCCGGCGCACTGCGCATGCCCCTGCGCCGTTTCCTGACCTGGGTCTGGTTGGGCAAGGTCGCCAAGATGCTGCTCATCGCCTATGCGGGCGCGGCCTCGATCGATTGGGTTGCCCGCTGGCTGCACTGACCCCTTCGTGCGCTAGCCGGTTCCGTCTCCCGCAGGCATCGAATGGCTGCTGCGCAGCTCCACCCGTCGGAGCGTGTACTTCTCCAGCGCCTGCCCGTTCACCTCAACCCCCAGGCCCGGCTCCTGCGGGACGTTGATGGTGCTGTCAGGGTTCAGCACAAAGGGCGGCTCAGCAATGTCTTCCTCGTAGTACCTATCTGTGGCTGAGATGTCTCCCGGCAGGCAGAATCCAGGCAGCGACGCCAGCGCCAGATTCGCTGCCCGCCCGATGCCGGTCTCGAGCATGCCCCCGCACCACACAGGGACACTCTGCTGCAAGCACAGATTGTGAATGGCCACCGCCTCGTCCAGGCCCCCCACGCGCCCCGGCTTGATGTTGATCACGCGACATGCCTCAATCTCCAGGGCCTGGCGCGCATGCCGCAGGCCGAGAATGCTCTCATCGAGGCACAGGGCCGTACGCAGGCGCGCCTGGAGGCGGCTGTGGTCGATCAGGTCATCTTCGGCCAGCGGCTGCTCGATCAGCAGAAGGCCAAGGTCATCCATGGCCTCGAACACGGCCGCGTCCTCCAACGAGTAGGCGGAATTGGCGTCGACTTGCAGACGCACGTCTGGAAACCTCTGGCGCACGGCGCGCACTTCGTCCACGTCTCTGCCCGGCTTGATCTTGAGCTTGATGCGCGCGTACCCTTGGGCGACGTACGACGCGACGGTCGAGATCAACGCCTTGGCGCTCGGCTGAATGCCGATCGAAACACCCACTTCGACGCGCGCCCGTGCGGCCCCCAGGAGTGCAGAGAGCGGCCTTGCCGAGGCCTTCCCCACCAGATCCCAGACTGCCATCTCCAGCCCCGCCCGGGCCAGCGGGTGCCCCTTGAGATCGCACAGCCGCTGACGCAAGTCCTGCGGGTTCTTGATGACTTCACCAAGGATACGCGGGACAGCGAAATCCGAGAGGAAGTGCCAGGCCGTGCCGGCGGTCTCGTAGGAATAGCCCGGCCAGCGGTCGGCGGCACACTCCCCCCAGCCCACAAGTCCTTCGGCGTCCACCCGAACGATCAGGCAATCGCGCTCCGCTTCGGAACCGAAGGAGGTCTCGAACGGCGATCGCAGAGGCATGCGCAGGTGAAGGAGTTCGATCCGTTCGAGACGCATGTCAGCCCAGCGTCCCCTCGCCCTGGGTGAGGAGATAGAACGACCGCGGGAACTTCTCCCCCCTCAGATAGACGAAGTCCGTGACGATGTAGCCACGCGCGAAGGCGTCTTCAAACACCTCGCGCGTGTGAAAGCGCCACGCGCGTCCGAGGCCGAGGTCGCGCTCACGAATCGCCTGGAAGTCCGGTGGGATTTCCACCAGGGCAAGGGTGCCCTGTGGGCTGCCGGGGCGCAGGGCGGGTCGAGGCCAGCCATCCTCGCCAAGGTCGGCCGGGTTGAGGATGGATGCCCCAGCCGATTGGAAGTGCGCTAGGTCAAGCGGGGGTCGCTTTCCTTCGAGGCGCTCGGCCACGCGCCTCGAGGTCACCCACCAGTCGACCTGGAAGCGATCGGACGGGACGCCAACGTTCAGCGCATCGCGCATCTCGCCGTACACCTCGCGCAGGTATGTTCGACAGACGGCCCCGAGGCGGCGGATGTTGAGATGCGCGTTCCGGCTGAGCAACGGGTCGTAGGTCCAGGTAACAAGTCGGACTCCCTGAGCGATGACCGCGTCACGCTGAGCCCTCTTGAGCAGCAGGCCCACCCCTCGATCGCGGTACTCCGGCAGCACGCCCATCTGATGAGAGCAGTGCTTGAGGCGGGCCATCGCCACACGGTTGGGTGAACCTGCGTCAGTGCCGAGGAATCCAAGCACGAAACCCACCAGGCGATCCCCTTCAAAGGCGCCGAGCGCCACGCCGCCGTTGTGGACGATGGCCGCCATCATGTGCGCCGGCACGACATCCAGGTCCGAGCCGGGCCAGACGATGGCCTGCAGAGCCTCCGCCTGGCTCAGGTCCTCCGGCGTCTCGAGGGAGCGGATCACGATTGGCTCAACCATGGTGAAACCTCATGCCTCTGGCTGAACTGAGCTGCCAGCATATCCCATCCCCAGTTGCGGCCGCGCAGGTACTCCAGTCGCTGCTCCATGCGCGAGGGCTGCAGCCCGAAGGCGCGAGGCAGCGCGCTGAGCTCGGTCACGCGGCTTACGGCAAAGTGGTCCAGCCAGAGATCGTTGATGGGCGGCCTCGGCAGCAGGCGCCGGAGCGCACTGGCTGCTGCACGCAGGTACGATGGCCGAGCAGGCAGCAAGATGCGCTGGATGCCGGTCTCCCCCATCACCAGCTGCAGCACCTGACGCATGGTTAGGAACTCGGGGCCACCGATCTCGTAGACTTGATTGTCTGTGGCGGGATCATCCAGCGCCCATACGAGACAGGTGGCCAGGTCCTCCACCCACAGCGGCTGGAGCACCGTTGAGCCGTCACCAGGGATGGGGAGGACGAGCGGCGACATGGCCAACTGCATGGCCAGCCACGTGGTGAAATGATCGCCCCTTCCGTAGAGAAGTGCTGTGCGGAGAACCGTGTAGATCAGACCGCTGCGACGGATCGCCTCCTCCGCCTGCGCCTTGGCACGCAGCAGTGGGTAGGCGGAGCCGCGCTCCGCGCCGAGGTGACTCAGGAAGATCAACCGCCGGACGCCCGCATCCGCCGCGGCTTGCGTCAGCGCCTGCGTCCCCTGCACATCGGCAGCAAGCAGATGCCTCGACCCGGCGCGCTCCGCGCCTGCAAGGTGCACGACGACGTCGACCCCGACCATCGCCGCCCTCAGACCGCGGATATCCGTCAGGGCCGCCAGTGTCACATGCAGACGCTTGCCGCGCGGCAGCTCGGGGGAGAGCGTCGAGGGCCGCAGCAGAATGCGCACCTGCAGCTCCGCCTGGATCAATCGCGCCGTCAGCACACGCCCAACAAAGCCCGTCGCACCCGTCAGCAGAATCATCAACCGCCGCGCTCGCGGACGGATTCTAGCACAGGCACCCCCAGCCCCCCGCCCTTGTCGCGCGTCCCGTCGAGCGGGGACCGCTGGAAGCCCGGGCGCGTATCTGCCCAGCGACGTCAGGGTTAATACTACACTGTAGAAAGCCCGCCAAAGGAGGGAGCATGCGCCGAAGGCGCGTGGTGGTGACGGGGATGGGCTGCATCACTCCCCTGGGCAACACCGTCGAGAGCACCTGGGAAGGGTTGATCGCCGGCCGATCCGGCGTGGGGCCGATCACCCAGTTCGATGCCCGCCAGTTTAAGACACGCTTTGCCGCCGAAGTGAAGGGCTTCGACGCCGAGGCCCTGATCGGGAAGCGAGAGGCTCGCCGGATGGACCGCTTCACACAGTTCGCCGTCATTGCGGCCTCTCAGGCCCTTGAGCAATCCCTGTTGAGGCTCGACGAGGGCAGCCGTGAACGAGTGGGCGTGATCATCGGGACGGGGATCGGGGGTGTGCGCACGCTGGTGCATGAGACAGAAAGACTGCGCGAGCGCGGCCCCCATTGGGTTAGTCCTTTCCTGGTTCCGATGATGATCCCCGATTCCGCTGCCGGGCAGGTGGCGATCACTTTCGGCCTGCGCGGGCCGAACATGGCAATCGTCACAGCTTGCGCAAGCGCGGCCAATGCCATCGGCGAGGCGGCGGAAGTGATTCGCCGCGGCGCAGCCGACGTGATGCTTGCCGGGGGCACCGAGGCCGCCATCGTCCCGCCCGCTCTGGCCGGGCTCAACGTCATGGATGCCATCTCCACGCGCAACGAAGACCCCCAGGCCGCCTCGCGCCCCTTCGACCTGGACCGCGACGGGTTTGTGATCGGCGAGGGCGCGGGCATTCTGGTGCTCGAGGCAGCGGAGCATGCCCGGGCACGCGGTGCGCCCGAACTGGCCGAACTCACCGGCTACGGGGCCAACAACGATGCCTACCACATCTCGGCCCCGCGAGAGGATGGCTCCGGTGCGGCCAACTGCATGCGCCGCTCGCTTGAGGACGCCGGCCTCACACCCGCCGACATCGACTACATCAACGCGCACGGCACCAGCACCCGCCTCAACGACGCGAGTGAAACGGCTGCCATCAAGGCGGTCTTCGGGGAACGGGCCTACGAGATTCCTATCTCCTCGACCAAGTCGATGACCGGCCACCTGCTCGGCGCGGCCGGCGCTGTCGAGGCCATCTTCTCCATCCTGGCGCTGCTGCGCCGCTTGATTCCACCAACCATCAACTACCAGACACCCGATCCGCTGTGCGACCTGGACTACGTTCCCAACCGGCCCCGAAAGGCGTCGGTGCGCCATGTGCTCTCCAATTCGTTTGGTTTCGGCGGCCACAACGCCTGCTTGATCTTCTCCCAACCGCCCGCAACGGGTCTGTCACCATGACACGTCAGGCTCACGTCACCGGCTGGGGTATGGCCCTGCCAGAGCGCGTCCTGACCAATCAGGGCCTGGCCGGCATGGTGGAGACGACTGACGAGTGGATCGTCAGCCGCACGGGCGTTCGCGAGCGTCGAATCGCCGGCAAGAACGAGACCACGGCCTCACTGGCGACCCGCGCCGCCATCCAGGCCCTCGAGATGGCCGGCCTGAAACCTGGCCGCGTGGAGCTCATCGTTGTCGCTACGTCCTCGCCCGAGCACATCTTCCCGCCCACAGCGTGTCTGGTGCAGGACCGCATTGGCGCAACCCGCGCCGGAGCTTTCGACCTCTCGGCGGCCTGCACCGGCTTCATCTACGCCCTCCACTTGGCCGCCCAGGCCATCCGCTCGGGCTCGCTGGACAATGCTCTCGTCATCGGCTCTGAGACCCTCTCCCGCTTTGTCAACTGGGACGACCGCGGGACGTGTATCCTGTTCGGCGACGGCGCGGGGGCTTTCGTGCTGCAGGCCAGCGACCGCCCCGGGGGCATCCTTTCGTGTGTCATGCGTTCGGACGGGTCGGGCGGCGATCTCCTCAGCCTTCCCGCCGGCGGCAGCCGGTTGCCTGCCTCGACCGAAACGGTCAGCAAGAAGCTGCACACCATTCATATGAACGGCCGGGAGGTCTTCCGCTTCGCCACGCGTGTGATGGCCTCGGCGACGCGCGAAGCGGTCCAGCAGGCTGACCTGCGCCTGGAGGACATAGAACTCGTGGTGCCGCACCAGGCCAACCTGCGCATCATCGAATCGGCCGCCCGCACCCTGCGACTCCCGCTCAGCCGCTTCATGATCAACATCGAACGCTACGGCAACACCTCCACCGCCTCCATCCCAATGGCGGTGTGCGAGGCGGTCCAGCAAGGTCGCATTGCGCCTGGCGATCACCTGGTATTGGTCGCGTTCGGCGCCGGGTTGACCTGGGGTGCGCTGACGCTGCAGTGGGTCTTGCCGGAGCGCGCTGCCCGCCGCGTCGTCCGCCTCCGCCGTCGGATTCTTGGGGCTCTGGGCAGAGTGCGTTCGCTGATCCGTCGCCTCTGGCGCTTCCTCGAGGGATTGATATGGGGCTCCGGCACGGCCCCACCACCTGAGCCCTGACCCAGACGCAAGCGCCCGGGCCTCGGGCCCGGGCACCAACTGCGCCTGCGCTGCTCCTACTGCACGGGCGTCTTGCCCACGGTCTGAAGGAATTCCTCCACCATGTCTCGCAGGTAGCCCTCCGGCACTGCCCCCACCTGACGGTGAACCACCCGTCCGTTCGCCACGAACAGGAGGGTCGGGATTCCCTGAACGCCGAACTGCTCGGCGTACTTGGGGTTCTGGTCCGTATCAACCTTTGCCACAACCAGCTTGCCGGCGTAGTCCGCAGCGATCTTCTCCAGGATCGGAGCCACCATCTTGCAGGGGCCGCACCATTCTGCCCAGAAATCCACGATAACAGGCAGGTCAGACTGGAGCACCACCTTCTCGAAAGTTGCATCGCTTGCCGCAATCGGCGACTTATGCATGTTGCACTCCTCGGCCAGAAATCCAGCGCCTATCTTACCACGGATGCTATAATGCCCAAGATCTCATCGGAGGAGCATTGGGATTGCTGCTGCCGACCTGTCCGATCTGCGGCTCGAGCGATGTGGCCACTGGTGCAGAGGGTGAGGCGATCTGCCAGGACTGCGGCACCGGGTTCATCCTTCCGCCCATCTCCTGCCCATCCTGCGAGCATCCGAACGTGCCTGGTGCCGAGGCCTGCGAATTCTGCGGCGAGCCGCTTTCGCTGGTTGCGCGCGTCGTGGAGCGCCAGCTGGCGCAGCCGTCGCTGCGCCGCCTCGACCAGGTCCGGGCGCAGGCGCCAGCCCTGAAGGCAGAGGGCGAGAAGGCCTCTGAGGCTCGCATGGCCACCTACCGGCGCGCGGAACAGTTGCGTGTGCAGGAACTGCGCCGCATGAGCGCGGCGCGCGCTGAAGAGGACCGCGGCCTGCTGCTGGCAGCGGCAGCCGTCGTCGCCTTTGTGCTCGTCGCCCTTGCAGTCGTTGCACTCGTGTTGGCGTTCTAGCATGGCGCTCACCACAGCGTACTCCGTCCAGCTCCAGGTGTTCGAGGGGCCGCTCGACCTGCTCCTGGAGTTGATCGAGCGCGCTGAGCTCGACATCACCAAGGTCGCCCTGGCCCAGGTCACCGACCAGTATCTGGCCTACCTGCGGCAGATGCCCGAGCGCGACCTTGCGGACCTGGCATCGTTTCTTGTTGTGGCGGCTCGTCTGCTGCAGATCAAGTCCGAAGCACTTCTGCCTCGGCCGCCTCAGCGCGAACCCGGCGAGGAAGACCCCGGGGAAGCCCTGGCACGACAACTGATTGCCTACAAGAAGTACAAGCAGATCTCGCATCTGCTGTCCGAGCGCGAGCGTGCGGGACTGCGCTGCTACGTCCGCCTAGCCCCGCCGCCCGCCCCGCCCGCAATGCTGGACCTTTCCGGCCTCACCGTGGAGGACCTCCAGCGTGCCCTGCTGGAAGCCCTGGCTCCTCCGGCCGATGACAGGCCCTTGAGCCAAGTCGTCGCTGCACCGCAGGTCCACATCCGCGACCAGATTCGCCTCATCGTGGCCGCCATCCGCTCCCGCGGAAAGACCAGCTTCCGCCGCCTGATGCGCAGGGTGCGTTCGCGTCTCGAGGTCGTCGTGACGTTTCTAGCGGTGCTGGAGCTGGTCAAACAGCGCAGGGTGACGGCAACCCAGGAGCGCCTGTTCGGCGATATCGAGCTGACGCCGGCAGAAGGCTGGCAGGGCGGTCAGGAGATCGAATTCGAGCTCGAGTTCGAGAGGTAAGGCGCGCCGAAGCTCAAGGCGACGGTTGCGCCGGCGGCGTCGATCATGACATCCGTTATCGTCGAGCCCCGCCCTTCGACGAACGACTGGTGATACTCGTCGCTCAAGGCAAAAAGCACCGCCATCAGGAGCGCCAGCAGCCAGCGGTAGCGGTAGGTGAGGCGGGGTGGCAGCGCATGGAAGTAGGCCAGCCCCAGGAGCCCGTAGCCCAGCGCATGCCCGCCCTTCTTGACAAAGACGTCGAGTACGCCGAGATGCGGCAGGGCCGATGCCGGCAGGGATGAAAACCCAAAAATCAACGCCATCATCACGAGCGATGGCAGCCAGCGCAGAACAGGTGACGTGCCGGACATGATGGCATTGTACCACCCGCCCAAGGTTCGAAGATGAGCAACCGGCTGTCTGGCGAAACTTCACCCTACCTGCTCCAGCACAAGGACAACCCGGTGCACTGGCATCCGTGGGGTGAGGCGGCGTTCAGCGCCGCCCGCTCTGAAGGCAAGCCTATATTCCTCAGCATCGGCTACGCCGCCTGTCACTGGTGCCACGTCATGGCGCACGAGTCGTTCGAAGACCCCGAGACCGCCGCGCTGCTTAACGAGCACTTCATCGCAATCAAGGTCGACCGTGAAGAACGCCCCGACATCGACGCGACCTACATGGACGCAGTTGTCGCCATGACCGGCCAGGGCGGCTGGCCCATGTCCGTCTTCCTCACCCCCGAAGCCAAGCCCTTCTACGCCGGAACCTACTTCCCCCCGACAAGGCGTCATGGCCTTCCGGCTTTCCGCGAGGTCCTTCTTGCCGTCGCCAACGCGTGGCGCAGTGACCGCCCGCGTCTGCTCGAGGCCGCCGCTCTCATGGGGCAGCAGCTGGCCACGCCCATTCCGCTTGCCGCCGCGGAGGGCGCGTTGGATCCGGCTGTCCTCGCGAAGGCCCGCGAGGTTCTCGTTCAAACTCACGACCCAAGCTACGGTGGATGGGGCGGCGCCCCGAAGTTCCCGCAGGCTGCGGCTATCGAATTCCTGCTGCGCCAACATGCCCGAGATGGCGATCCCCTCGCCCTCGAGGTGGCATGCCATACCCTGCGGCAGATGTGTCGCGGCGGCATCTACGATGCCGTCGGCGGCGGCTTTCACCGCTACGCTGTCGACGCCTCGTGGCACATTCCCCATTTCGAAAAGATGCTCTACGACAATGCCCTCTTGAGTCGAACCTACCTCCACGCATGGCAGGTTTCGGGGGAAGCCGAATTTCGCCAGGTCGCCGAATCCACGCTGGATTTCCTCCTGGCCGAACTCCGTCATCCCCTGGGAGGCTTCTTCTCCTCTCTGGACGCGGACAGCGAGGGGCAGGAGGGGCGCTACTATGTCTGGACAGCGGATGAGATCCGGGCTGCGCTGGGGTCGGCCGACCACACGGCTCTCTTTGCCGCTGCCTTCGGCGTCAGCGAGAGTGGAGATCTCGATGGTGCCAACGTTCTCCACCGAGTGCGCGATGATGCCGCGCTCGCCTCCGAGTTCGACGTGAGCAAAGAAGCGGCCCGAGACCTGCTGGGCCGCGCCCTGCAGCGCTTGCGCAGGCGCCGCGCGGAACGAATTCCCCCGGCGCGCGACGAGAAGGTCCTCACCTGCTGGAACGGCCTAGCGCTTGCCTCTTTCGCGGAAGCGGGCCGCGCGCTCCAGCACAAGGGCTACCTTCAGGCGGCGCAGATGCTGGCGGATTCCCTGCTGAACAACTTGCAGCGCGACGGCCAGCTCTATCGTTCCTGGAGCGAAGGCGCGCTGCGTCAGCGCGCCTTCCTGGAGGACCATGCGGCCCTGGCCGAGGGGCTCCTCGCCCTCTACACCGCGGACTTCGACCTCCGATGGTATGCAGCCGCCGCGCAGCAGGCCGAGGAAATCCTCACGCACTTCGCCGCGCCGGACGGCGGTTTCTACGACACCCGCAGCGAGCACGCAACTCCGATCACGCGCCGAAAGGGACTCCTCGACAACCCCATTCCCAGCGGCAACGCCATGGCGGTTGCCGTCCTGCTCCATCTCGCCGCGCTCACTGGCGAGCCTCGTTACACCGCCGCTGCCGAGGCGCCACTCCGTGCCCTCCAGCACGAGTTCGCCCGGCATCCACTCGCCTTTGGCGCATGGCTGTGCGCTCTGGATTTCGCCATCGGCCCGCAACAGCAGTTGGCCATCGCGGGCGACCCGCGCTCGTCGACCTTCCAGGCGCTGGCCCAAGAGGCGGCCCGTCGCTTCCTGCCGCGAATGGTCATCGCCGGCGGGCCTCCGGATCAGCCCGGGGCTCCGCCGCTGCTCCAGGGACGCACGGCTCCCCCTGGAGGCGCCGCGGCCTATCTCTGTCAGGCCTTCACCTGCCGCCTGCCGGCCGAATCGGCCGCCGCCCTCTCCGCGCAACTGCGGGAAGCCGCATGACGGCTGGCTACCGCCTGGCGGCTTGTTCGCGGCTCCCTGCTGTACTTGTGCCAGAAAGAGCATTAGAATCCCCAGAAATACCCAGTCGCCTGAAAACGGGGGGCGAGCACACCCTTCATCAAACATGGGAGTCCGCATTCCTTGATCAGGCTGGGATCCTTGGGTCGCGCCGGCCACGCGCTCGTGCGCCGCTTGGCCGGCACCACCACATGGCTGAGCATCCTCGGCCTTGCGCTCTACGCGCTGTGGCCGTGGCTGCCTGGGGTGCGAGCCGCGCCCACACGCACGATCGTCTTCTACGGTTTCAGCATCCTGGGCGAAGTGATGAACCGCGCCATCTTCCCGGCCTTCCAGGCCGAGTGGCAGACCAGCACTGGCGAGCGCGTGGAGTTCATCAGTTCCTTCGCCGGTTCCGGCACAGTCACAAACCAGATCATCATGGGCGTCCCAGCCGAGGTCGCCCTGCTTTCCCTCGAGCTCGATGCGCTGCGGCTGGTGGAGGCCGGCGTCCTCCCTGGTCCCACCTGGCGCAACCTACCCCACGGTGGTGTTGTCAACCGTACGCCCTTCATCATTCTTGTGCGCTCAGGCAATCCGCGAAATATCACCGACTTCGCCGACCTGACTCGGCCCGGCGTCGGGATCGTGCACCCCGATCCCTTGACTTCAGGCGGCGCCCAGTGGGCCATCCTGGCCGAGTATGGCTCAGCCTTGCTCACCACAGGGGATCCCGAAGCCGCCTATGCGCAGCTTCTCGGTATCTGGCGTAATGTTGTGGCCCAGGCATCTTCGGCACGCGGCGCCCGCACCCAGTTCGCCAGCGGGTTCGGGGATGCCTTGATCACGTACGAACAGGAAGCGGTCTCAGACCTGGCCCTCGGCCGTGCGGTGGGCCAGATCATCTATCCGGAGAGCACGATTCTCAGCGAGCACACGCTGGTAGTCCTGGATCGCAACGTTGCTCCGGAGGAACGCGAGCTGGTCCACGCGTTCGTCGATTTCCTCTGGGGAGAGACGGCGCAGCGCATCTTCGTCGAATACGGCTTCCGCAGCGTCGAAGACGCGTACAACGCTGACAATCCGCTCCTCGGCGCGATCCCTGCGCCGTTCACCGTCGACGAGTTGGGCGGATGGGAGATCGCCAGTCGGGATGTCATCCGCGCCATCTGGAAGGAACGCGTGCTGCCGGAGGTGAACCGATGACCGCCGCCCTGATGCCTCCGCCCCGCCAACGTGCACCCAGCCGGCTGCCTATCTACCTGCTGCTGTCTGTGCTGACTCCCCTGCTGCTCATGCCGCTGGCGGCCGTCTACATTTTCGCCGGCCGCGGAGGGCTCGGCCCCTTCTGGGCCGCCCTGACCAGTCCGGATGCGCAGTTTGCCATGCGCTTCTCACTCCTGATCGCCTTTGCCACGGCGCTGGTCAACTGTGTCATCGGCACGCTCGCCGCCTACGTGCTTTCCAGGTACCGCTTCCGCGGCAAGGAAGCGCTCACCATCGTCGTCAACCTGCCCGTTGCGATCCCCACCGTGGTCGTCGGCACTTCCTTGCTTCTCCTGTGGGGGCCGATCGGCCTCCTGGGACGTTTCCTGGATCCTCTCGGGATTCAACCGATGTTTGCGCCCGTTGGCGTGCTCCTGGCCCACCTCTTCGTCACCTTTCCGTACATGCTGGGCGCGGTCAAACCCGTCCTTGACGAGCTCGAAAGCACCTATGAGGAGGCCGCCTACACCATGGGTGCCAGTCGCTGGGAAACCTTCCGCTTCGTCATCCTGCCTGTCCTGCGAGGAGGGCTCTTCTCGGGAACGCTCCTGACGTTCGCCCACTCTCTGGGCGAGTTTGGCGCCACCGTCTTGGTGAGCGGCAACTTGCGCCTGCGGACTCAGACCGCTCCCCTGTACATCTTCGCGCAGTTCGAAGCCGGAAGCATCGAAAACGCCAATGCCGTGGCGGCCGTCCTTGCTACGTTGTCCTTCTTCCTGTTCCTCGCGTTGCTTCGGGTGACGCGGCGGCCGGCGCCGGGAATGGCCTGATGTCGATCATCCTGACCGACCTGACCAAACGCTTCGGCGATCATCTCATCGTCAATCGCGTCTCGCTCGAGATCCGCGATGGTGAGCTCTTCGTGCTGCTCGGCGAAAGCGGTGCCGGCAAGAGCACCATCCTGCGTCTGATCGCCGGGCTGACTCAGCCCGATGCAGGCCGCATCCAGATCGGTGGCCGCGATGTCACACACCTTGCCCCGCAGGAGCGCAACACAGGCTTCGTGTTTCAGAATTACTCGATCTTCCGGCACATGACGGCGGCCGAAAACATCGAGTTCAGCCTGCGGCTCCGCCGCGTCCCCGCCCAGCAACGAAGAAGACGCAGCGAAGAGCTGCTTGAACTGGTGAACATGGCGGGGTTGGGCAATCGCTACCCCCATCAGCTTTCCGGCGGCCAGCAGCAGAGGGTGGCCATCGCCCGCGCCCTGGCCCAGGATCCGGTGGTGCTCCTGCTGGATGAACCGTTCGGCGCCCTCGACGCCAAGATCCGGGCCCAGTTGCGCGAGAGCCTCAAGGAAATCCAGCGCCGCCTGGGGATCACCACGATTCAGGTCACCCACGACCAGGAGGAGGCATTCTCCATCGCCGATCGCATCGGCATCGTCGACCGCGGGGCTTTGGTCGAGGTCGGCAGTCCGGACCAGCTGTATCACAATCCCCACACGGAGTTTGCCGCCACCTTCGTTGGCGGGGGAAACGTCCTGGTCGGGCGAGTCGAAGGCGGATGCATCCAGCTTGGCGCAGCCACGCTCCCCCTCCCCTCAAATGTCCCACGCCACGAGGATGGCGCTCCCATTCGCGTCCTCTTCCGCCCGGAACGTGTCCGACTGCAGCAAGAGCCATTTGCGCCGGAGAGCGGCGTGTTCCCGCTGGCTCGCGGCCTGGTCCGGGAGCGCGTCTTTGCCGGCCCCCTGCAGCGGCTTCGGCTTGAGGTCGATGCCTTGCAGGGCGTCCGGCCCCTGGCGCCTCCGCCGGTGTATGGCCAGCGTTCCACGTTGATCGAAGCCGTTCAGCCCAGCGACGCGGCCGCCGACATGCTGGCTCCCGGAAAGGCCCTGTGGATCGGCGTTGCCGCATATCACGTCCTCGATCCTACCGGGCTCAAGCTCCTGATCTGTGTCAAACGCCCACCGTCCAGCGACGCCCCCACCGCATTCGGCTGCGGACTGGCCCAGGCGGCAGCCGGCCCAGCAAGTCTGCTCCTCGTCGTCGACAGCGCCGCCGCGGTGGCCGATGGCCGCGAGTATCTGGAAGCGCTGCGCCGCAAGTATGCCACGCACCAGCCAATGATACAGACTCGCATCCGTCAGGGCACGCCTGCCACCGAGATCCTCCTCGAAGCGCAGGAGGGACATTACGAGATTGTGATCCTGGGCCGAAGGCCGAGACTCGGTCCGGGAGCGCTCGGCCCGACTGCACTGCGCCTGCTGGAAGCGAGCGAGACGCCCCTGCTTCTCATCGGGGCTGCGGATCAGGCTCCTCGACGCATGCTCATCTGCATCGCCGGCGGCGAGCCGGGCAAGGGGGATGTGCTTCTGGGAGGCCGCATCGCGCGCCGGACTGGCGCCGAGGTCGCAATCTTGCACGTCTTGCCGCCGCGCCTCACGGCCAGCGACGAGGAGCGCGCCCGGCGCCAGCTGCACCAAGCGCAGCTCTCTCTTGAGGCCCAGGGGGTATCCTCGCGGTATTGCCTGCGGGAAGGGTCAGACATCCTGCAGGGGATCCTCAAGGAGGCCGAAGCCGGCGACTACGACTTGGTCGTGATGGGCGCCCCAACCTCCAGCCAACGCCAGCAGCAGCGCGGCGGCGATCTGGTTCGGGGTGTCGTGGAAGGTACGACTCGATCTGTCCTCGTCGTGCCTGTTGCTTGAGTGACCTCGGTCATCCACCGGCTGCAGTCAGCCCAGCGCCGCCTCGCCTGGTCGAAAGCCCCCGCCTGCCTTCATGGCTATTCCACGGTCACACTCTTGGCAAGGTTGCGCGGCTGGTCGACGTCGGCCCCACGCAGCACGGCGATGTGATACGCGACCAGCTGCAGCGGAATCGTCGTCGTCACCGGGCCGAGCAGCCAGGGCGTCTCCGGCACCCACAGCACGTGGTCGACCATGCCTGGCAGCGATTCATCGCCATCGGTTGCCACCGCCACCACCATGCCGCCCCGAGCCTTCGCCTGCTCGACCTGACTGAGCATCTTCTCGTACCAGGGATCCCGCACGGCGATGGCAAGGACGGGCATGGTGCGATCGATCAAGGCAATAGGCCCATGCTTCATCTCGCCGGCGGGGTAGGCCTCGGCATGGATGTAGGAGATTTCCTTCAGCTTCAGCGCCCCTTCATAGGCGATCGGCATCTGAATCCCCCGTCCCAGGTACAGGCAGTGCTCAGTGTCCTTCAGCGCCCAGGCCACACCCTCGACATCCTTCTCGCGATCGAGACATTGCCCCACAAGGTCCGGCAGCAGGCGCAGGTCCTGTAACAGACGCTGGAGCCGCCCCGCGTCCAGGACGCCACGCAAATCGCCCAGGAGGACCGCAAGCAGGTAGAGATCGACCAGCGGTGCCGTGAACGCTTTGGTGGACGCCACGCCGATCTCGGGCCCGACTTGCATCGAGATGTAGCCGTCCGCCAGCCGCATCACCTGTGATCCCAGCACATTGACGATGCTCCACAGCTGCGCCCCGCGGCGGCGAGCCTCATCCATCGCCGCCAGCGTGTCGGCGGTCTCGCCGGATTGGCTGATCGCGACGACCACGCAGCGCTCGTCCAGCAGCGGCTCGCGGTAGCGGAGTTCGGAGGCAATATCCACCTCCACCGGAATGCGCGCCAACCGCTCGATCAGCACCTTGCCCACCAGGGCTGCATGCGCCGCCGTGCCGCATCCAGTCAGGATGATGCGCTCGATGGCGCGAGCCTTCTGCGGCGAGAGATTGAGCTGCGGCAAATTCACCCGTCCCGCCTTGAAATCGACCCTGCCCGCCAGGGTGTCGGTGAGGGAGCGGACCTGTTCGTGGATCTCCTTGTGCATGAAGTGCTTGTAGGGCCCTTTCTCCGCCGAGACGGGGTCCCACGGCACCACCTGCCGTGCCAGGCCCACCGGATGGCCGTCCAGCGTCCAGGCGCTGAAGTCATCCGAACGAACGACCGCAACCTGCCCCGGTTCAAGGAAGGCCACGGCGCGCGTGTGCTCAAGGATGGCCGGTAGGTCCGATGCGACAAACATCTCGCCCTGGCCGATGCCGATCACCACGCCGCCGGCATTGCCCACGCGGGCTGCGACGATGCAGTCTGGCTCGCGCGACGAAAGCAGCACGATCCCGTGCGCACCCCGCAGGTGACGGATCGCCCGGCGCGCCGCCTCCAGTAGACTGTTCTCCAGGTTGAGGTACCGCTCCACCAGATGGACGATGACCTCCGTATCGGTCTCCGAACTGAAGCGCACACCCTCCGCCGCCAGTTCCTCTCGCAGGACGGCGTAGTTCTCGACGATGCCGTTGTGCACCACCACCACATCCCCCGAAGCGCTGGCATGGGGATGGGCGTTGCGCGCGTTGGGTTCGCCGTGGGTTGCCCACCGGGTGTGCCCGATGCCCACCTGCCCTTCAATCGGTGCCGCCGCCACGAGCGACGCCAGGCGGTCCAGCTTCCCGGCTTCACGCCGAATCTCGATCCGCCCGTTCGTCAGGACAGCCAAGCCTGCCGAATCGTATCCGCGGTACTCGAGCCGGCGCAGGCCGTCCAGGATGATCGGCGTCGCATTGCGCGGGCCGACATAGCCAACGATGCCGCACATGCTGTGCTCCTGTTTTCGCTGGAGTCTTGGTCGATCCAGACCTGGCCGTTTTGCCCGCCCGTCACCGGTGCGGTCTTGTCGGCCGGGGCCGCCTCACGGGGCGGCGCGGGCGCTGGCACGCCCGGAGGGCTTCCGCTGATCTCTCGATTTTCCCGGTCCGGTGGTGGGGAGCCACCGGAGTCTCCCGGTTGGCCCCGCCTCGCGGCGGGGAACCCTCATCCTCGTCACCCCAACCCGCCCACAGGCGGCCGGGGCCATGCGCTGTCCCACGATCCTGCTTTCCCGTCACCTCCTCCCGATGGCATTATACCGCACATTCTGACGCCGCAGCCGCCCCATCGTACTTCCGGTCGTGGCTATGCGAAGTCGATCGTCTCACTCGTCGCTCGCGACATGTCCGCGTACTCCCCCCGCCTTTCCTCCGGCAGCATAGCCGCCAGCACATACATCGCTTCATCTGTCATCTGCCGCAAACGTTCCCTGCTCACTCGCTCGCCCACCCCCCGAAAGCGAAACGGACGCCCCAACCTCACCACCACCCCGGGCTGGCGCCACCGCCGCGGGCTGATCGAGGGGAAGCCTACGGTGCCTTCCACCGCCACCGGAATCACCGGCGCTCCCGTCCGCTGACCCAAATAGGCCACACCCTCCCTGGCACGACGCAGCGCCGGGCTGCGCGTCCCCTCTGGCGCCATCAACACGATCTCCCCCGCCTCCAGGACCATCAGTGCCCGCCGCAGCGCCTCCCGGTCCACCTCCCCCCGCCGGACCGGGATCACCTGCCACAGCCACGGAAAGATACCCCACACCGGATAGCGGAACACCTCGATCTTTGCCATCGGCACCACGTTGCGCGGCAGACACCCGAGCACCACGATCGGATCCACGAACGCGATGTGGTTGATCATCAGGATTGCCGGGCCGGAGGCGGGCAGGTTCTCCAGCCCCTCCACCCGCTCGAACTTCACCAGCGTCCGAAAGCCGATGTTCGTGATCAACCAGCGCAGCACCCGCCGTTGAGGCTCCAGGCGCGCGTGATCATACCGACGCCTCACCTTCGGATTCGACTCCAATGGCGCTGACCTGTGCCTGCCCATGCTCTCATCCATCCCGACCACCCCCCAACGGCCTCCTGCCTGCGGAGCGCCTCACTCGCGCCGCCCATACACACCCCTGTACTCCTCCGGGAGCACCGCGGCAATCGCGCGCATCACGGCCTCGGTGTTGGCTCGCAATGCCTGCTTGCGCTGCCGAGAACGCAGGTCGATCGGCGGAAGGTGCAGCGGCTGGCCTATGACCATGCGGAGCGTCGCCCGCCGCAGTCTCCGCCATGCCGCCGTGGCGCTCTCCGTACCGGTCATCCCCACCGGCACAACCGGAACAACGCACCGCGCCGCGAGGTATGCCACCCCCGGTCGCGCCTCCTGCAAGCCGGGCACATGCGACCGCCGACCCTCCGGATCTACCAGGACAGGCAGCCCCGCACTCAGTCGCGCGACGATGGCCTCCAGGACCGATCGATCGGCCTGGCCGCGGTGCACCGCCATCGCCCCATAGGAGCGCATCAGCCAACCCTGAAACGGCCGATCCAGCACCTCCACCGCACCAAGCGCCTCCAGGGCTCTCGGCCAGAACGCGAGGACAAAGGGCGGATCGATGATCGACAGGTGGTTCGCCGACACCAGGTACGCACCACGCGCCGGGACGTTTTCCCGCCCCTTGATCTCGATGTCGCACAGGATGTGAAACAGAAGCCGGAAGACAGGCCGCCCTACTGCCCGAAAGAGACGCACCTTCCAGGGATGCTGCGCCGCAACCGGCCTTCTGCCTCGCGCCAGCTCAAGCGCCCGCTCGACAACTTGGTCGATCGTCAGCCCGGTCGCATCCAGAACGACGGCGTCCGCGGCAGGCCTGAGCGGAGCAAGGCTGCGTGTGGAATCCAGCCGGTCCCGCTCGCGCATCGCATCCAGGATTTCTTGACACGGACGCTCCTCGCCGCGCCTCGCCAGCTCTTGATGCCGCCTGCGGGCGCGCTCCTCCACGGAGGCGTTCAGGTAGATCTTGAGGTCGGCCTGTGGCAGGATGACCGTGCCGATATCACGTCCGGCCATCACCACCCGCCCGCGCTCGCCGATCTCGCGCTGCCGTTCCCCCATCGCCTCCCGCACCCCGGAATACATCGAAACCTGCGAGACGTGCGCATCGACCGCCTCCGTCCGAATCGCCCACGTCACGTCTTCGCCATCGAGCAGGACGTCGTACTGGCGGCCATCGGCCACACTCGGCGGGCGCACATCAAGGCCGATCGAGCGCGCAAGCTCCGTCACCGCCCGCTCGTCGTCAACCGGGATCCCCCGACGCAGCGCAGCCAGCGTGACGGCGCGATACATGGCCCCCGTGTCGACATACAGGTATCCCAGGCGCGCCGCCATTCGCTCGGCCAGGGTCGACTTACCCGAAGCAGCCGGACCGTCAATGGCGATCCTGCTGGCCACACTCATCGCACGCCCTCCCTCATGGGGCACTCGAAGGCTCTTCCCCCAGGGTGGCCAGGTCCCTCCGCACCAGCATGAGCCATCGCACTGGCTCCGTCGGCGCCTGGCGAGTCAACCACCATCGCGACGACTGCGGCGCTAGGCCGCCCTGCCACGCCCGGCGCTCGCCCACCGTGAGCGTCTGTCCCAGATATTCTGCCGCCAGCCCGTCCGGCACGAAACCCTCAGGCGCGACGACGACCTCCGGCGAGGCACCCGGTTCCGCCTCGGCTGCACGAGGGAACGAGCGCAGCTGCCAGTTCATGGAGGCTGAGGCGGGCCCGGCCGTTGTCACCGGCAGGGCGTCAATCCGTCCGGTGTGCGCCTGCGACAGCCCTTCGAGTGTCCTCGTCAGGAGCCGCACCCCAGGGCCAAAGGCTTCGGCGCGCCATGGTCCGCCCGCGCTGGCTGCCGTGTCCGCCAGATTCGACCGCCACAGCATGGACAGACCGAGCAGTAGCGTCGCCACAGCAGCCGCGGCTCCCGCCGACTCGAGCGCCGTCCCTACCGACCAGCCACTGGCATAGAGCACGACAATCACCGCCGCCACGGCGAGCACAGCCAATGCCAGCCAAAGGCTGATAGTAGGGTCGGCCGCAAAGATGCCCGGTCCGCGCCCCGCTGCGTAGCTCGAGAACTGGATGCCGGCGACGGCCAGGAACAGCAGCAAGACGGGAACCAGCGTCCCATGGCCCAACCAGGCCCAACCACCAATGAGGCGGTCGGCCAGGCTGGCAAGTGCGCGTCCGGCCAGCACCGTCAGCGGCAGCACTGCCCAGGCCAGGGCCGCCGGCTCACGCATCGGATACGCCAGGGTCACGAGCACGGCGCAGGCCGCCCAAGCGCTGCACCCTGCCCCCAGCACGTCCCTACGCCCCTTTCCCCCTGCCGCACTCACCACTGCGAAGAGCAGCGTCAGGGGCTCGTACAGGACCAGGATCAGCAGGGCGGTCAGTGCGCTGGTTTGGCCCATGCTCGACCAGCCGCGCAACCACCCGGCCAGTGAGCCGGCGACTCCTGCCGCATCGGAGAGCGAACCACCAAACGAAGTGGCGACCAGCAGAAGGGTTCCGAGGCTTGCGACGAGCAACCAACCCCAGCCAATCGCGCTGGCGCCAGGGTGCATCAATCCCGACGTGCGCCAGAGGAATCGCAGCCCCAGATACGCGAGCCCAAGCCCCAGGCAGGCTGTGAACACAGAGGAACCTGAGGCAAGCGCAAGCCCCGCGGCCACTGCCGCGCCGATCACACGCTCTGGTCCGGGGTGATCCACGCCGACCAGCAGAGCCAGGCAGACGCCGATCCCGAGAAGGGCAAGGCTTTCCCCGCCAGCGGTCCGACTCACCGTCACCATCGTCGGTGAGACAGCCAGGACAAAAGACGTCATCAGCGCCGGCCCGCGGCCCAGGCGAGGCCGCATCCAGAGCGGCGCCAGGACCAGGCCTATCCCGGCAAGAGCCGGGACCAAACGCGCCAGCGCCTCGCTCGGCTTTCCGAAATGAAACACCCAGCGCGTGAGCACGTTGTACGCTGGCGCTTCAGGCGCCCACTCTTCATCGGGGGCCCAGTGCGCCGAAGCCCCTGGCGTCTTCCAGGCAGCCCCCAACGCCTGGCTCGCTTCGCTTTCCGTCAGCGGGGGCCAGCCCAGCCCGCCCAACCGCAGCCCGGACGCCAGGGCAACGATGGCTGCGTAGAGAATCACTTCCCACCGCATCGGAAGGCCCTTGCTCGTCATGGCGTCTGCTCCGTTCCGGGCACAGCATAGATCTTCAGCTCACCGCTCTGAAAGACCGGAACCAGGTACGCATCGAACTTGCGCCATACAAGGCCGGGATAGGCCGCCCGTTCGCTTCGGCCGACGACTACGTAGTTGATCTCGTAGCGATCGAGGATGGCTTTCGCCTCGACCCAGTCCGGTGTCTCGTACAGGCGGCGGATGTCGGCCTCGCGCGAGCCGAGCGGTTCGGCACTGCCTCGCCACTGAATCTCGTGCCACGGCCAACCGATGACCGTGGGCAATCCGGTGTGGGCCGAGATTCGCGCGAATTCGCCGCGATAGCTTCCGCCCACCGCTTCGGCGATCACGCCCGAGGAGACATTGCCCTGCAGCCACTGGATGGCCGCGTAGTCGTCCGGGTTCCCGCGCGCCAGGTGGAGCGTCCCATCCAGCGTCCGTCCGAGGGGAGGGTTGAATCCCCCCGTCTTGTTCCACAGCGCCGTGACAGTGTAAACCAGCCCCAATGCCAGGGGCGCGACGGCGAGCACGCGGCACCAGGAACGCCTCCTGCCCCCCTTCTCCCACAGCTCGACCGCGGCATAGGCGGCCACAAGGCCCCACACGATCCAGGCCGCGAAGTAGAACTTGAAGATCGTGTTCATTCGGGTTTCGAACAGGTCTTTGAGGTACAGGAACTCTGGGCCCAGCACGAGCAGCCCGCCGATCGCGGAGAGCATTGTCAGGTAGGCGGTAGGGTGCTCCGCCGCGTTCGCCCTTGGCCCGCGCCCCTGCCACCTCCGGCGCAGCGCCACAGCACCCAGAGCAATGACGGCCCCCAAGAGCAGCGCCGTCCACGATGTCGTCAGGCGCCTCAAGAGGACACCGCGCGCTGCCTCCTCCATGGTCATAGCACCCAGCCTCTCCGCCGCCTGGGCCGCGACATCCGGACGCAGCAGGCCGATCGGCAGGGCCAGCAGCCACGACAGGAGGAGCAGCGCCGCGGGGAGACCCAGCCCGACGCGCAGCGCCAGGCGTCGGTCGCTTGCGTCCCAGTTCGCGGCTGCCTTCCACACCAACCACGTTCCCAACGGCACGATCATCGTCCCGAACATGATCACGAAATGGGTCAACCGCGTCGGGAAGGCGAGGTTGGGCAGTACGCCGCCCGCCTGTGAGGCAAAGGTCGGATACCACGGCAAGTACAGCAGCACGCCGGCCGTGACCACGCCTGCAACCGTCGCCGCCACCCGCTTGAGCGCCTCGCCCAAGCCCGCCTCGCGATTTCCCCACAGCCCGATGACGAGCAGCAGCGAGAGGTAGATTGGGAAATCCCAGGTGTTCAGGAATGCGAGGCCTCCGAACACCCACGCCGCGACCCAGAACTCCGCCCTCGCGAGGAACGACGGCAGCTGCCCAAGCAGCAGCAGGCTGAGCGATCCCAGTAAAAGCACGCCGAGGGCGCCCA
>CAZNRD010000043.1:0-22175 GCA_964575425.1 uncultured Anaerolineaceae bacterium
CCCCCGGCGGGGAGGGGGCCACCCGCCTCAATCCCTCCGTTGTTCAACACTCTCGAGGGAAGACAGACTGTTGAATGACCCCGCGCATCTCGGCAATCGCGCGGAGATCCTCAGACACCCCCTCTCCGGCGTTGAGGCCCGGGGTGGCAGCCGCGCCCGAAGGCGGAGAGGGTCGGGGGGTGAGGCGCAGGCGGCCTGCCACTGCAGGCGCAGCTTGACCTGGATGGTATCGGCAGCCCCGCCCGGTGTTTCTCAACACCCACGAGCCACAGGGGCAGTGAGACTTGCTCCGATGGGCAAGGAGGTCCACGGTCGGCGGTGAGGAGGCTCAGCTGCTCATGGGTGCCAGCGGAACAGGATCAGCCCCGCTCCTCTCGCAGGCCAGGCGGCAGCTGAACCAACATCCGCCCCCTCGCGAGGTCGATCTCCAGGACGACGCTGTCGATGGCCGGCAGCAGGATCTCACCCCCCGAGGCATCTCGCACTAGGTAGACATCGTTTGCGCCCGTGCGCAGAATCTCGGCCAACCTGCCCAGGAGTCTCCCGCCAGCCCCCCACACCTCAAGCCCGATGATCTGCCAGTCGTAGTAGACGCCTGCCGGCAGCGGTTCGACCTCGGAGAGACGTATGTGGATCTCGGCATTGCGCCAGCGGTCCGCGGTCTCCCGGTCCGGGAGGCTCTCGAGGGCGAGAAGGTGCTGACGTCCATGGCGGCCCAGCGATTGGACCTCAAATCGTCTGTGCCTCGGCCCCAGGTAGACGTTCCCGCGCGGAACGATCAGCCCCGCGGCGTCTGGGGCTATCTCAACCAGCAGGTCGCCCCGCACGCCATGGGGCCTCACGACGCGTCCGACAGCCGCGTACTGCGGCGGCCGTCGGGGTCGAGAAGGCAGGCCAGAGCCGGCCATCCGTCTAGAGGATGTCGAGCGTGGCGCGTGTCCCCTTGCGCGCCGCCGCCACGCGCAGCAGGACACGCATGGCATTGGCCACCCGCCCGTTGCGACCGATGACCTTGCCCATGTCCTCCTCGGCCACCGTCAGCTCGAGGTGAATGGACCCGCGGCCGGGGCGCTCGACCACTTTGACCTCGGTCGGATCAGCGACCAGCGACCTGGCGATGAACTCGATGAGCTCCCTCACCGGAGGTCCGCTTGTTCTGCCGCTTCGCGTGCGGTTCATGACTCAGCAGGCGCAACCTCTTCGGCAGCCTCGGCGGCTCTGGCTTTCGGCTTCCCCGAGGCGCGGCGTGGGGCGACATCATCGCGGCGGGTGCGCAGGTCGGCCTGAGTTCCGCTGGCCTTAGCCTCGGCCAGGATCACCTCCAGCGCCTCTCCGTCCTTGTAGCGCAGCCATCGGTCCCATGCCCCACGAGTCTTCAGCAGACGCAGGACCGACTCCGAGGGCTGCGCCCCTCGCTTCAGCCAGTGATACAGCCTCTCCTCATCGACCTCGATCTGGGCCGGTGAGGTACGGGGGCTGTAGTGGCCGATCACCTCAAGGAACCGTCCATCGCGCGGACTCTCCCGGTCAGCCACGACGATGCGGTAGCTCGGCTGCCGCTTGGCACCGACTCTTCGCAGGCGTATTCGCACCATGTTGCGATCGCTCTCCTATCTCATTGTACATCGGCCTGGAAACCGCGACAGGGAGAGGGGTGTGCCGGAAGGGTGAGCCTGGCGGGAATGACCAGGGGGCACAGGTTCCTGTCGGGCCTCCTTGCCCGTCGGTTATCGGAGCCCGGGCGGAAACGCGCCATGACCCCGTCGACCCGCTTGCTTGAAAAGGCTGCGCATCTGCTGGTACTGGCGCAGCACCTGATTGACTTCCTGGACGGTCGTTCCCGACCCGGCCGCCACTCGCCGCTTGCGGCTGGCGTTCAGCAGATCGGGACGGCGCCTTTCTTCCCGTGTCATCGACTGCAGGATGGCCTGCGTGCGCACAAGTTGACGTTCGGCCTGCTGCGAGTCGATCCGGGCTGCCGCCGCGGCAGCCATCGGGAGCATGTCCATCACCTTTCCCACCGGGCCCATCCGCCGCACCTGCGCGATCTGCGCAGCGAAATCCTCTAGCGTGAACTCGCCGCGCCGCATGCGATCGGCCTGCCGGACCACCTCCTCACGGTCGAGCGCCGCCTCGGCTTGCTCGATCAGGGTCAGGACGTCGCCCATCCCCAGGATGCGCGACGCCAGCCGCTCCGGCTCGAACGTTTCCAGCGCCTGCACGCTTTCGCCTGTGCCCAGGAACTTGATCGGAACCCCGCTCACCGCCCGCATGGAGATGGCGGCGCCGCCGCGAGCGTCACCGTCCATCTTAGTCAGGATCAACCCTGTCAGCGGCAGCCTGGCCTGGAATCCCTGCGCGATGCTCACAGCCTGCTGTCCGGTCATAGCATCTGCCACCAGCAGGACCTCCACCGGTGACACCCGCCGTCCGATGGCCCCGAGCTCGTCCATCAACTCGTCATCGAGCTGCGAGCGGCCGGCCGTATCGACAATGAGGACAGTGGCACCAGCCGCCCGTGCCTGCTCCTGCGCGCCCACGCACAGGTCCACCGGACTCCGATCCGTCTCGGCAAAGACCGAAGCGCCAATCTGAGAGCCGAGGACCTGGAGCTGCTGCGCTGCAGCCGGCCGGTATGGGTCCGCCGCGGCCAACCACACTCGCTCGCCTCGCCCACGCAGCCACGCTCCCAGCTTGGCGGCCGTCGTCGTCTTGCCGCTCCCCTGCAGCCCGACGAGCAGGATGACGCGCGGGCGCGGGCCACTGAGTGCGAGCCTGGCCGGCTCTCCCAACGTCGCCACAAGCTCGTCGTGAACGATGCGCACGATCTGCTGCGCGGGGTTAAGCGCGCGCGAAACCTCCCGCCCGAGCGCACGCGAGCGCACTCGTTCCAGCAGGTCCCTCGTCACCTGGTAATGTACATCGGCTTCGAGCAGAGCCGAGCGGACTTCTATCAAGACTCGCTCAAGCTCACCCGCGCTGATCTTGCCCTTGCTCCCCAGGCGGCGCAGTGCATCCTGCAGGCGTTCGGCGAGCCTCTCAAACATGCAGTCTCACACCCGACATGCAACCGCCGATCAGCCTGCCCCCTGCGCAGCGACCGGCGGAAGAACCCGTGTGCGCAATTGCCAACGCTGCCATTCTAGTCTGCACATGCCATGCGGTCAAGGGAAGGCGAACCGAAGCAGGCGTAGGCCTATCGCACGCGCCTCAGCCGGCGTCGCCTGTTCCAGCAGCACTACGACCGTGAGAGGGTTGGCCTTATCCATCGTCGCCCCGAGAAACCAAGCCACGGTTTCCCCCGCTGGACCCACAAGCGCCTGCGCACTCAGCCCGGTGATGTTGTTCCCAGGGATGCGCAGGGCCTGCGCCACATCCTCAGCCACATCTCCTGGCAGCGCGGCCGAGGGTATCTCCCGCGTGGCGACCGGCATCCACTCTCCCCCAGGGGTGCGGACGTCCTCGAAAAGGCGAAGCCTGGGCAGGTCGCCTCCCGCTACAAGAGCACAGAACGCTCGCAGCAGCTGCAGCGGTGTCACCGTCAGCGTCCCCTGGCCCGCGGCCGCAAGGCTCAGTGCCTCGGCTTCGTCGGGCAGCACAACCGGTCCAACATCGGCCGACTCGATTCCGACCGCTGGCGCCTGGTCAAGGCCGAAGGCCGAAGCCATAGACTCAAGTCCGTCGCCCCCCAGTCTCGTGCCAAGGGCCGCCAAGACCGACGGGCAGCCCATGCGCACCGCAAGACCGTAGCTGATTGATCCCTGCCCTGGCGACTGCGAGCATTGCACCGTGCGTCCGTTCAGCGACAGGGGACGCTCCGGGTCGGGTGCGACATCCCATGCCGACACCAGCCCTTGCCGTTCGGCCCAGGCCAGCAGCAGCGGCCCGATGGCTGGTCCGGGCTGAAAGACCCCCTGGGTCGCTCGATTGAGGAGCGGCGCATCGGCCCTGCGGACGAGATCTTGCCAATCCGCATCCAGCCGGTTCGGGTCGTATGTCGGCGACGAAACCATGGCCAGGATGTCCCCGCTCACGGGATTGGCGACGACGACAGCGCCACGGTAGGGGTCGAGCGCACTTGCCGCGGCCGTCTGCAAGTCCAGATCGATGGTCAGGCGCACGTCGAGCCCGGGCGGTGGCGCGCCGGTAAGCAAGCGGGACCACCAGATGGTCCATGCCCCGTGGCCCGACTCCCCGCGCAGCGCGGCATCCATTGCGGCCTCCACCCCGGCCTGGGCGTAGGCCATCGAGTCGTAACCCACCAGCGAGTAGACCGAAGGCTCGGGGTAGGTGCGTCGATAGGAACCGCGCACGCCGACAGTCTCGGCCAGCGTTTGACCGTGTCGGTCGACGATGCGGCCGCGCGGCGAGATCAGCGCGGCCAGGGCGCGCCGCGCGTTGTCAGTGCGCGCGGCGAGAGCCGGCGCACGGTAGAGACTCCACCAGCCGGTCCCGACAGCCAACGCCAACCAGGCCGTCAGGAGCCCCGCGCTGGCGATCAGCAGAGGCCTCTTGAACGGCCCAGGTCTGCCCTCCTCGCCGGATATGAGGAGCAGGAACGCCAAGGACACGTAGCTGGTGAGCAGCGAGGATCCGCCATACGAGACGAAGGGGAGAGTGACACCGGTCAAGGGAAGCAGACGGATCACACCGCCGATAATCAGGATGGCCTGGATCCCGATCGACAGACTCACCCCTGCAGCTAGAACAGCAGCAAACGGCTCGCGCGCACGGGCCGCCGCCCTGAGGCCGCGGCTCACCAACACCGCCAGCAGCGCGATCAACCCCACCGTTCCCGCCAGACCCCATTCCTCGGCCACGGCCGCGTAGATCGTGTCCGTGTGAACCACGGGCACCAGGGTGGGAGATCCCATGCCAGGACCCCGTCCCAAGATCCCTCCGGCGGCGATGGCGATCAGGGACTGAACGACCTGGTACGAATGGCCGATCGGGTCAAGCCAGGGGTTCAGCCAGCTGTCCACGCGCTGCCGGACGACGTCAACGGCGGCATAGCCCAGGGCACCGCCCAACAACGCGAGCGCCAGGGCGGCTGCCAGGACTTGCCAGCGGCCGGTGGCGACGAAGAGCATCGAGGCCAGCAACACCACAAGCAGAGTGCCGGCACCTAGGTCGCGCTGCACGAGCAGCAAGGCTGTGGACAGCCCCCACACGAGCAGCAGTGGAGCCGTCTCGATCAGCCAGCGCCTACGGTGGTGGAGACTGCCGGCGATGGCGCGCTCGGCGAACAAGGAGGCAAGGTAGGCAATCAGCAGCAGCCGCAGCGGCTCCGACGGCTGGAAGTAGAGGCCGCAGCATCCAAGCCAGAGCCTGGGCTGCCCCCCGGATGGATGCGTGCCGAAGATCAGCGTCAGCGCCAGCAGGATAAGGCCGCCTGTCAGCCACAGAGTCCGGTAACGGCGCAGCCAGCGCAGATCCGCTGGCCCGCGCAGCACTTCGACGAGCACACCGACGCTGACGACGAACCAGGCCGTCTGGCGCGCTCCGAACGTGGGAGAGAGGCGCCAGATCAGGAGCATCCCCCAGCCGGTCAGCAGCATGGCCGTCGGCAGGAGCAGAGGATCGCGCTCCGGCCGGACGCGGTTGAGGAGACGATGGACGATCCAGCCCGCCGCCGCCCACAGGACCGGGACGGTGAAAAGGGGTATCCGCGAGAGAACTTCCTGCGGCTGCGCGAAGCGGACGATTCGCGCGACGATCAGCGCCGCCGCGGCCAGCAACAGGAACACGAACGCGAGGCGCAACAGGCGGGCCTCGCGCCGTCCGATGAGGCCGAGATCGTCAGCGAAGATGGCGGTCGACAAGGAGCCCCAACCGAGCGCGTGTCTCCGGCGGAATGGATTCGCGCCGTGTGATGAGCGCGGTCGCCAAGGCCTGTCCGCAGGTGCATGTGCGCACCGACGGAAGGCACTTCACAAGGTGCGCGATCGCCGCCTGCGCCAGACGGGTGTTGTCCTCGAGGACGCGCACGACCATCGCGACGCTCACCGGAGCCTCGGAGACATGCCACACGTCGTAGTCGGTCACATGGCCCATGACGGCATAGCACATCTCGGCCTCGCGTGCCAGGAAGGCCTCAGGGGCTGTGGTCATGCCGATGACGGACATCCCCCAGGCGCGGTAGGTGTTCGACTCGGCCCGCGTCGAAAAGCGCGGTCCTTCGATCGTTATTGTCGTCCCCCCTCGGTGCACAGTTCCACCAGCCGCCTCGACGCTTGCGGCAAGGCTTTGCGAGAGTTCGGGGCAGAAGGGGTCAGCAACGCTGACATGGCCGACCAAGCCATCGCCGAAGAATGAGCGCGGGCGCGAGAGCGTGTGGTCGAAAAGCTGATCGGGGACGACGATCTCGCCGGGTGCATAGTCTTCCCGCAGCGAGCCGCAGGCACTGACCGACAAGACCCGGTCCACGCCCAGGGATCTCAGCGCGTAGATATTGGCGCGGTAGTTGACCTCGGTTGGAGAGAGCCTGTGCCCGATGCCATGGCGCGCCAGAAAAGCCAACTTCCTGTCCTCCAGCATCCCCACCACAATGGGCGAGCTCGGCGGCCCAAAGGGGGTTTCGAGGCGATGCACCTGAGGATTCCGGAGGCCATCCATGCCGTACAGGCCGGAGCCTCCGATCACGCCGAGGACGGGTCTGTCGTCCATGCCGCCTCCTTTCTGCGAGTGGGCGAATCATAGCATACGCAGGGGTAGCTTGTTGCCGCGGCTCCCTACCCCTGGTCGCTGACATGCGAGGTCGGCGCGCTGGCGCTGCCTGCGGTCAGATGCAGGCGAACCCGGCCGAGCCGGATGACATCGCCATAGGTGATGACCAGCGGCTGGTCGACCGGGATGTCGTTAACCCAGCTGCCGTTGCGCGACCCCAGATCCTCCAGCCACCACTGACCGCCATGGTAGCTCAGGCGAGCATGGTACGCCGAGACCGTCTCATCGGCGAGGGAGAGCGTGTTGTCGGCGGCCCTGCCCAGGGTGTTGACCTGGGATAGAGGACGGCAGCCTCCTTGGCCGGGGCCCTCGACGATGACCAGATGGGCCGTGGGGGCCGCGGGCTCGGCCCGGGCCTTCCTCAAGTCCTTCCAGAGGGTGACAAGAACGAGCACCAGGAACGCGTAAAGCAGAAGCGCCAGCAGCACCCGCATGGCCAGGAGCAGGAGAGCGGGGGTCATGATCGCGGTTCGTCGTCCCGGTCGGAGATGTGCGTACGCTGATCCCCGGCGGGCTGCGGAGGAAACGGCGGGCGGTAGGGCGGGGTCTCGTTGGGCGGGCCTCCTGGGTCTTCTCCGTAGACCATCCGGATGGAACCCAAGGTGATGACGTCTCCCGGCATGAGGACCTGCTGTTTGATGCGCTTCCCATTGACCCGAGTGCCCGAGGTGGAGCCCAGGTCGAAGATGACGAAGCGCCCGTCGCGCACACGCAGCTGGGCATGGGTCCGCGAGACATGCACGTCTTCGAGGATGATGTGATTGTCGAGCCGCCTGCCGATGTTGACCACGGGGCGGTTGAGAGGGAAATGCCGGGTGCCATCGATGATCAGGAATGCCCCCGGGGGCGGCAGGCTGCGCGCCGTCTGGGCATCGACCGACATCCCTCGGGTCAGCTCCTGTGGGTTGCTGCTGTGCCAGGCGACGACGCGCACCTGCCAGCGCGAGAGCGTCGGGTTTGCCGCCAGAGTCACCCTGGGCTCACGCGGCATGGCGTAGCCGGCTTGGCGCGCCGCTTGCCGCAAACCGCCGGCGAGCTGTTCCTCAATGCCCTCCCCCTGCTGAAGGAGGGTCGTGATGTCTTGAGGGCACAACGTCAGGGCGTACTGATCGGGTGCCTGAGCCGATCCCTGGGCATCGGTGCTCACGCCGTCCTCCATGGCCCGCGCAAGCTGAGCTGCCACGTCTGCCGCGGACAGCTGCGCGCCGAGCAGGCGGGCCAGGGAACCCTCGATCAATCCCTGAAGCTGCTGCTCAAGATGACTCAGACGATCACGCATGGCACCGGGAGCTGCGGGAGCCGGCCTTTCCCTGGGCGCGGCCTCTTGGTCGGCCTCAGCCCCTGTTGGGCCGGCGGCGCGGGGTGAGCGTCCGTAGGTAGTGCGGCGTGATCTGGTCGCGATCCATGCCCTTGGGCGGCGTGTACGGCGGGGTGACGCGCGGTGGGCCGCCTGGGTCCTCGCCGTAGATGAGCTGCACAACGGCGATCGAGATCACGTCACCAGGATCAAGGATGTGTTGCTTGATCTGTCGGCCGTTGACGTAGGTGCCGCCGCTCGAGCCCAGGTCGACCAGGACGTAACGGCCTGCCAGCAGCCTCACCTCCGCATGCCTGCGAGAGACATGCGGATCCGACAGGATCAGGTCGTTGTTGTGGCGGCGGCCGATGCGGATGACGGGCTGTGTGAGCGGGAAGTGGCGCTTGCCCTCCACGATGAGAAACGCACCGGGCGGCGGCCGGTCGCCGGCCTCCGCGACGGCGACCTCTTGAGCTGCCTCCGCCTCGGGCGGGTTGCGGCTGCGCCAGGCAAAGACCCGCGCCTCCCAGCGGCCCAGCGTCGGATCGGTGGCCAGGGTGACATGGGGTTCACGGACCAGGAGAAAGCCCTGCCCGTTCAGAATCTGCTGCAGCCGCAGGGCTAGCTCATGCTGAAAGGCGGGGACAGCGGCCAACAGCGCCTCGACGTCGGCCGGGTGCATGCTGAGCGTGTACTGATCGGGGGCGTAGACGCGCCCGCCCTCAGTGCGTCGGGTCGCGTTGAGGACCTCGTCCGCCAGGGTGCGGGCGATGGCGTCCGGCGAGAAGCGCGAGTCTGCAACGCGGCTAAAAACCGCCTGCAGGAATGCCCGCACCGCGTCTTCGACCTGCGGCAGACGCTCTTCCACACCCGCATTATACGTTACCGAAACGCTGCGGCAAGGGGGCCGAAGGGGTTATACTGGGAACATGGCTGGCAGTCCCTACGAGGAGGCCGAACATACAGCCGACTGGGCGCTCGTCGCTCGCGGCCAGACCCTGGAGAAGCTGCTGGAGAACGCCGCCTGGGGAATGCTGGAGCTGATGGGCGTGCGGCCGGGAACAGGCCCCAACAAGCGCACCCGCCGCATCCGCCTCGAGGCGCCTGACGCCGAGAGCCTGTTGGTGGCATGGCTGGAGGAACTTCTGTACGGAATCGAGGCGAGGGGAGTCGCCTACTCCAAGTTCGATGTGAACACCCGCGACGGCAAGTATCTGGTGGCGCGCGTCGAGGAGGTGCCAGCATCCGCCATCCAGCGCTTCATCAAGGCTGTGACCTTTCATGGACTTCGAGTGGAACAGACGCCCGACGGTCTCCGGGCGCGAATCGTCTTTGACGTGTGAAGCGAGGTGAACGATGGTGCGCAAGCAGGATTTCCGGAGGCTCAGCCCGGTCTTGTGGGAGATTCCGACATCGTTTCGCGACGACATGCGGGTGCCGGTGCGCGTCTTCGCTGATGAACGGCTGATGGAGGACGCGCTCCAGGACCAGTCGATCGAGCAGGCGGTCAACGCCTCCACCCTGCCCGGGCTGGTGAGCCACGTCACCGTGATGCCCGATGTCCATCAAGGCTACGGCTTCCCCATCGGCGGTGTGGCAGCGACGCGCCTGCCAGACGGGGTGATTTCTCCCGGCGGCATCGGCTACGACATCAACTGCGGTGTCCGCCTGCTGGCCTCGCGCGTTCCGATCAGCAAGGCCGAGCCTTTGCTTCCCGACCTCGCCACAGCACTCTATCAGAATTGTCCAAGCGGCGTCGGCGTCAAAGGCAGCGTCCCGCTCAGCGCCAAGGAGCTCGACCGGGTCTGCCGAATGGGGGCGGAGTGGGCCGACAAGAATGGCTATGCGCAGCCCGGCGACCTCGCCCGCACCGAGGAATCGGGCCGCATCGATGGAGCCGATCCCGACTGCGTCAGCAGCCGCGCCAAAGAGCGCGGGCGCCCACAGCTCGGCACCCTCGGCGCCGGCAACCATTTCATCGAAGTCGACGTCGTCGAACAGGTCTTCCACCCGCAGGCCGCTGCCGCGATGGGGCTGGCGGAGGGAATGCTTGCCCTCCAGATTCACTGCGGCTCGCGCGGCTTTGGCCACCAGATATGCTCCGACTACGTGCATGAGTTCCAGTCGGCCGTCCAACGCTATGGCATCCGGCTGCCGGACCGCGAGCTGGTGTGCGCGCCGCTCGATTCGCCGGAGGGACGGCGCTACCTGGCGGCCATGGCCTGCGCCGCCAACTACGCCTTCGCCAACCGACAGATCCTGGCGCACCATGCCCGGCGGTCCTTCGAGCAGGTCTTCGCTGGCCGAGTCGAGGACTGGGGCCTACGCCAGGTGTACGACATCGCGCACAACATGGGGAAGATCGAAGACCATGTCATCGAAGGCAAGCGGCAGCAGGTTTGTGTCCACCGCAAGGGCGCAACACGGGCGTTCGGGCCGGGCTTCGAGGGTCTGCCCGAGGAGTACCGAGAATTGGGTCAACCGGTGCTGGTCCCGGGAAGCATGGGGACTGCGTCGTGGGTTCTGCTGGGCACCACGGAGAGCATGCGCCTTTCCTTCGGCTCGACGTGCCACGGTGCCGGACGGGTGATGAGCCGCCATCAGGCGAAGCGGTCGATTCGCGGCGACCGGCTGCGTCAGGACCTCGAGGCGCAGGGCATTCACATCCTGGCTGGATCGATGCCCGGCCTGGCGGAAGAGGCGCCCCAGGCCTACAAGCAGGTGGACGATGTGGTGGATGTCGTGGCCGAGGCGGGCATTGCTCTGCGCGTCGCCCGGTTGAGGCCGGTTGTTGTCGTCAAGGGATGAGGGCGCCGTCTACGGCTCGAGGCGAAGGAAGCGCCGCTTGCCCACCTGCAGCACCCCCGCCGTGCCCGGCTCGAGCACGCGGTCGACGTCGTCGAGCGGCTGGCCATCCAGCCGCACCCCGCGCTGGCTGATCAGGCGTCTCGCCTCCCCCTTGCTTGCTGCCAGCCCCGCGCACGTCAGCACATCAATGACCGTCATCCCCTCCCCGAGGTGGAAGACCGGCATCTGCGCCGGGGATTTCCGCTCCTGAAAGACGCGGCGGAAGACCTCTTCGGCCTCACGCGCTGCCGCCTGACCGTGATAGATCTCCACGATCTCCGAAGCCAGGCGCATCTTGGCATCGCGCGGATGTAGCTCACCGCTGGCCATCTGCCGTTCCAGAAGGCGGATGTCCTCCGGCGTCCAGCGCGTCACCAGGCGGAAGTAGGCGCCCATGGCCGAGTCGGGCAGACTCATCACTTTGCCGTACATATCCTCCGGGGAGGTGTTGAGGGGGATATGGTTCCCCAGCGACTTGCTCATACGCACGACGCCGTCCGTGCCGGGCAGGATGCCGTGGATGATGGCGATGTTCGGCCGGGCGCCTAGTACCTCCATCAGCTTCCTGGCGGCGGTGACGATGTTGAACAGCTGATCGGTGCCCCCGATTTGCACATCGGCCCGCAGGGTGTAGGCGTCGTATCCTTGCATGATGGCATAGAACGTCTCATGCAGGTAGATCGGGTCGCCTGCATCCCAGCGTAGGCGGAAGTTGTCCCGCGTCAGAAACTGCTGCAAGGTGAAGTTGGAGGCCAGGTCGATCAGTTCCCGGAAGGTGAGTTTGGAGAGCCAGGTGTCGTTGTACTCGATGTGCGTCCGGGCCGGATCAAGAATCCGGAAGGCCTGCTCGGCGTAGGTCTCGGCGTTGCGCGTCGCCTCTTCGGGGGTCAGGCGCGGGCGGACCTTGTCTTTGTCGGAGGGATCACCGATGAGCGAGGTGAAGCGGCCGATGACGAAGATCACCTCGTGGCCCAGGTCCTGGAACTGACGCATCTTGCGCATCGGGATGGTGTGGCCCAGGTGCAGGTCCGAGGTGCGCGGGTCGAACCCGCAGTAGACGCGCAGCTTGCCTCCCTCTGTGCCGGCTTCGATCAGGCGCTGGCGCAGCTCGGCGGCCATCGCCTCAGCCAGTTCTTCGTCGCCGTATTCGGTCCCCTGCATCAGAAGGGCCACCTGCTCATCGATGGTCATCTGGGTCATGTTCGCGCTCCCGGATTGGTTTGACGAGAAACGAAAAGCGTGGGCTGTGCGCGCCACGCTTCAAGGATATTGATCGAGTAGAGCGGTCTTTTCGGCTCTGGCGCGCGGGGTTCAGGGGCGGACGCCGCCCCCCCGGTAGATGTAGCGAATACACCCGGTTGCCATGACGTGCGCCATCAGGCTTCATCTTACCACGATTCGCGGCTCGGCGCGCAATCCCCCACGACCCCGCCGGCTTACGTTCCGCTGTCAAGGATACTCCAGCCTGCCGGCCGTGGGAAGCACGGCGACGAGCGCGAGGCGAGCGCCGGGTGAGCGTGCTCGTGGTTGAGCCCTCCGCCTCGGACAGGCGCACTCGGAGAGCTGCCCGCCCGAATTCGGATGTGTTCCGCACTCTCGTCGGTCCTGGTTCCCGGCGTTGTGAATGCGATGAGACGACCGGGTGTAAGATATGATAGGCAAGCAGCCTCGCACTGCCCGCAGCCGGAGTGTGCAGCACCCACACTCCGGAGCATTCGGTACCGGCCATCTCTTCCTGGGGGCTGCTGATGGGAGGTGCCCCGTGAGACCGAACCCCAAGATCGCAATTACCGCCCTGGTACTCGTCGTCCTGCCGGGCGTGTTCCTTGCCGGCAGGTATGAACGCGGGACGGCAGCGCCGCCCCCATCGCCAGACCAGAGGGAGAGCCATCCTCTTGACAGAGAAGCCGGCATCACCCCTTCTCCGTCCCCGCCCGACCTGGCCAGCGGCTCCGACCTGTGTCCTGCAGAGACTCTCGGCAGGATCACGTCGTTCATCTCCGCCTCGACTACGCCGCTGATCGTACCCGGCGGCTGGGTTCACCTGAAGGAGGAAGTCGACCGGGATGATCTGGATGTTGGCACGTTCCCGGACGGGCGGCCGATACCCGAGGACTACGTTTTCGATCATTGGTACCTGATCGGTGCGGATGGTTTGGCTGTCAAATCGGTGGCAGTCATGTACGACCTCGCCGGCGAGGTGATCCAGCTCAGCACGTTCGACGGACGTACCTGGGAGAACCCAACCTTTGGCCTCCGCTACGCAGGTGAGCCCTTTCCACTGGGCCTCGATTATGGCATCGGCACAGGGATCCGGGACGGGCGATTCCCCGGCTGCGGGTATACGACCGGCACGCGCTCCGGAAATCCTACCGTCGAGATCTCAATCTGGGAGGACTTTCCCGGTGGCCTGGCCCTGGTGGGCCATCCCGAGAGGGTCAGCCGCGGCACTCACCGCGCCGTTTTCGATGCGCAGACCAGCGCGCTTCTCTCCTTCGAGATAGTGTTCACCTCGCAGAATGGCCGGGAACGGGTGGTTTCGATTACCACAATCCTCCAGGTCGAGAGGGTGGACCGTCCACCGGATGAGATGCTCGCCCTTCTCGAGGAGTACTCCCGATGAAAGTCCCACGCCAAGCCCTATCGGCTGCCATTTGCCTCCTGATCCTCAGCCTCCTTGCTCTCGACGCTGCGGCAGCGCCGTCAGCAGGGGCCTCGACGACGTGCCAACCGTATGGGACAACGAACGCCTGCAGGTGGAAGAGAGTTGACAACCTGTCAATCAATTGGAACGCGGGCGTCAGCAGCTATACGACCAACCCGGTCACCGACATTGGAGTGATCGGCTGGCCGTATTGGACGATCCGGGAGACCTGCTCCGGGGCAATCACCATGCAGGAGATACGCGACCCTTCCATTCGGACGAACGCCAGCAGCCACACCAGGCTTGAGAGTTTCCAGAAGCAAGGATGCGGCGGAACCCGGGTGGGATGGTCGATGGGGAACCACGACTTCCACCAGTTCGGCTACGAGCACATCTACCCGCCTAAGCAGTACTCAGAGCCTCTCCCCTAGAGGTTCTGAGCTCGCTGCTGGTATCGATCACGGCCAACGCAGGCGCCTGGGCGAACCCAGGCGCCTGCGCGTCCGCCCCATTGGGAGCCGGAGGCATTCCCCCGCATCGGTCTCGTTGACCGGTCTGGCTGGAAGCACAAGAGACAACCGCGCTGGCGATGCATGGGTCTGGTCCGTGCGTTACCTTCGCCCCAACCCGTGCCGCTCCCCCTTTCAGTGTGAGAGATGACAGGCTGTTGGTTTCTCGCTTTGACGGATCACGGTGTCTAGGAGCGGGGCCCATCGCTCCGTCTGCCGCACCCAATGCAGCCTGGACCGCCCCCCGCAGTTGAAGGTGCTCCTCTCTTGGCGTATAATGCTCGGCCAGCCTGTGGAGGCACGATGACGCCGGAGGAACGCGCCTCTCACAAGACAATGAGCGGCGATGAGATTCGCCAGGCCTTTCTCGACTACTTCGCCGAGTTGGGCCACGCCGTCGTGCCCTCGTCCTCGCTCGTGCCGGGCAGCGACCCGACGCTGCTGTTCACCAACGCGGGCATGGTGCAGTTCAAGGATGTCTTCCTGGGGCAGGACAAGCGCCCGTATCGGCGGGCCACCACCGCCCAGCGCTGCATGCGTGTCTCGGGCAAGCACAACGACCTGGAAAACGTCGGCCCATCTCCCCGACATCACACATTCTTCGAGATGCTGGGGAACTTCTCCTTCGGCGACTATTTCAAGCGCGAGGCCATCCGCTACGCCTACGACTGCCTGACGCGGGTCTTCGGGCTGGACCCGGCCCGCATGTACTACACGGTGCATCAGGACGACGACGAGGCCCTCGCCATCTGGTTGCAGGACATCGGTGTGCCGGCCGGCCGGTTGGCCCGCATGGGCGACAAGACCAACTTCTGGCAGATGGCCGACACCGGCCCCTGTGGCCCGACGTCGGAAATCCACTACGACTTCAGCCCCGCGCGCGGCCCGGTGCCCGCAGATGAGCTGCCCTATCAGCTAGACGCCAATCCCGACGACCGCTTCCTGGAAATCTGGAACCTGGTGTTCATGCAGTTCAACCAGTCGGCGGACGGACGGCGCTCTCGTCTTCCTGCCCCAGGCGTCGACACCGGCATGGGCCTCGAGCGCCTGGCCATGATCGTCCAGGGCGTCGACAACTCGTACGACACCGAGCTGTTCTCCCCGATCATGGCCCGCATCCAGTCCCTGGCGGCCCACGGAGAAGCGGAGCGCCAGGCGCATCTCGTCGCCTACCGCGTCATCGCCGATCACGCTCGCGCCGCGACCTTCCTGATCGCCGACGGCGTCGTTCCGGGCAACATCGGGCGCAACTACGTATGCCGCATGGTCGTGCGGCGCGCCAGTCGCTTCGGGCGCAAGATGGGCTTCGACCGTCCCTTCCTGGCCGACGTGGCCGAAACCGTCATCGAGCGCTACGGAGACGCCTATCCCGAGATTGTCCGGAACCGCCGCGCGATCCTGACGACCCTCACCGACGAAGAGAAGCGCTTTGAACGCACACTCGACACCGGGCTTGCGCACATCTCCCGGCTGCTGGACGATGCGCAGCAAAGCGGCAGTCGTCTGCTCCCCGGGGAGCAGGCCTTCGATCTGTATGCCACCTATGGGCTCCCCCTCGAACTGACGCGCGACATCGCACACGAGAACCAGGCAGAAGTCGAAGAGGCGGGTTTCCACGCCGCCATGGAAGCGCACCGCGCCGCCTCGAGCACCGGCCAGTTCGCCACGGACCTGACCAGCGAGGCCAGCCGCGTATTCCAGCGTCTCGCCGATGACCTCATGGCTTCCGGCAGGTTGCCGCCTGAGGGCGTGGCCTATGATCCACACACCTGCTTCGAAGTCGAAGGCCCTGTGCTGGCCCTGATGCGCGACGGCGACAGCATCGAAGCGGCGTCCCCGGGCGACCAGGTCGCCGTCGTCCTGCCCGAGACCTGCTTCTACGTCGAGGCCGGAGGACAGGTATCCGACACCGGCACGATCCTGTCCGTCGCCGAGCCACGCTGGGAGATCGCCGTCGAGGATGTCCGCCGCCCCGCAGCAGGGTTGATCTTGCACCTGGGGCGCGTCATCAGCGGGCAACCCAGGATCGGCGATCGTGCCCTGGCCGCTGTCGACAGGGCTCGCCGCTGGGACGTGATGCGCAACCACACTGCCACCCACCTGCTGCACGCCTCGCTGCGGGTAGTGCTCGGGGAGCACGTGCGCCAGGCCGGGTCGCTGGTCGCCTCCGACCGCCTGCGCTTTGACTTCACCCACCCTCAGGCGATGACCCCCGAGGAAATCGCGCGCGTCGAGGAGATGGTCAACGACTCCGTCCTCAACAACTACGGCCTGGAGGTCGCCCACAAGCCGCGTCAGAGGGCCATCGAAGAAGGTGCAATGGCGCTGTTTGGCGAGACCTACGGCGAAGTGGTGCGCACGGTGAGCATCGGCGAACACGAGTCCCTGTCCTATGAGCTCTGCGGCGGGACGCATGTGCCGCAGACTGGCGTCATTGGCCTTTTCCTGATCGTCAGCGAGAGCAGCGTCGCCTCGGGCATTCGCCGCATCGAGGCCGTCACCGGGCGCGGCGCGCAGGCGCTCGTCCAGGCGCGTCTGGGAACCCTGCAACGCAGCGCCTCCCTGCTCGGCGTGTCACCCGATTCCGTCGAGCTGCGGCTGACTCAGCTGCTCGAGGAGCGGGAGCAGCAGGGGCGAGATTTCGCGCGCCTGCGGGAGCAGCTCGCGCTTCAGGCCTATCAGGGGCTGCGCCCCGGGGACGTCCACGGCCTGCCTGTTCTCACCGGCATCATCCCTGAGGCCGACGCGGACATGCTCCGCCACCTGACTGACCGTTTTCGCCAGGAACACCCCTCAGGAGTCGTGGTCCTCGGCTCGGCGATCGGAAACCGTCCCATCCTTGTGGCCGCCGTCAGCAAGGACTTGGTCAGCCGGGGGCTGCACGCAGGCGAGCTGGTCAAATCCGCTGCGCAGCTCGTCGATGGCAGCGGCGGCGGCCGTCCAACGCTGGCCCAGGCGGGAGGGCGAGACGCGAGTCGCTTGCCTCTGGCTCTCGACCATGCTCGTGAGTGGATCCGAGCGCATCTGAAGTGATGGCTGCCAGGCCGAGCCTCCGCCGGTGAAGATTCAGATCCTGCAGCTCGAATCTTCTGACGATCGCGCCTCGGTGAGCGACAGGCTCAACTGGGCCCAGGCGCCGCGGGTGCTACTCGTCTGGCCTCCGAGCGGACGCGTGCTCACGCGCCGCCTCGACCTGGTCCTCCTTCAGCGTCTCGCCCGCCGCAGGGGCGCCCAGCTCGGGCTGGTCACGCATGACCCGGAGGTCCTTGACCTGGCATCCGAACTCGGGATACCAACCTTCGACACCCCGGACGCGGCCGGCGGCGACGGATGGCGGCGAGGGCGCGTCACGGCAAGGTCCATCGCGCGCCGTCATCCGCCTCCGGACCTTGCCGCCCTGCGGCCCGCCTCAGCCCCACCTCGTCGGCTCTACCGCATGCTTCGATGGCCTCTGTTCATCCTCGCCGTCGCCTCGCCCCTGGCCATCGCCTTTGCTCTCCTTCCGAGCGCCACAATCTACCTTCCCCTCTCGACCGCCGCGCAGGACACAGAGCTGACCCTGCTCCTCGATCCGGCGCTGACTTCGCCGGACTTGTCGGGCCGCATCCCGGCCCTCACTGTGCGCACGCGACTGCGTCAGGAACTGCGCGTGCCCACCACGGGCACAGCCCTTGTCCCGGCCGATCCGGCGCGCGGCACCGTTCTCTTCACCAACCTCACCGACAACGAGGAGGCAATCCCGGAGGGCACCGGCCTGCGCGCCTCCGCCTTCGGCGGCATGCGCTTCCTCACCGAAGAGTCGGTCGTCGTTCCGGCCGGCCGGGGCAGCACCGCTTCTGCGTCCATCGTCGCCGAGGATCCCGGCTCACAAGGCAACCTGCCTGCCGGCTCAATTGACTCGCTTGAGGGGTCACTAGGGCTGCTGCTGCGCGTCACCAATCCCTCCCCGACGAGCGGCGGCCTGGACACCGCCCGCCCGGCTGTGGCTCTTGCCGATCGCACTCGCCTGCTGAGAGACGCCACCAGCCTCCTACTCCAGAACGCCGAGGCGGAGCTCGAGGCGACCCTCGACCCGGGTACGGATCTGGCCGCCGGCAGCCTCCGCATCGTGCGCGAGCATGTGCGCGCCTACGATGGCGAGGTTGGTCAGCCCACCGATTCCGTCGGCCTGACGTTGGAAGCAGACGTTGCCGGGCTGGCGTACCGCTGGGCTGATGTGGAAGCATCTGCACGCGCCGCGCTGCAAGCATCATTCCCGCGATGGGTTGAGGCAACGGGCTCTCTGGAAGTGCGTCCGCTCTCGCCACCATCCACCGACTCGTCCGGCCAGACGCGCCTCTTCCTGCTGGCCAGACGGCGAGCAGCCGAGATGCCCGGCTACCTCGACCTGCTGCCGCAGCTGCTCGGCCGCACGCCTGCTGAGGTCGCGTCACTTCTTCAGTCCTCCCTCTCCCTGGACCGCCAGCCAACGATCGAAGTCCACCCGTCCTGGTGGCCTCGCATGCCGCTGCTCACGGTCCGCATCCGGGTGCTATCTGAGTGGGGGGACTGACGCGTGGGCCGCGTGATGGCAGTCGATCCGGGCGAGGTTCGCATCGGCCTGGCAATCAGCGATGAGAGCAAGACGGTGGCCCGGCCGCTAGCCGTGCTGAGGCATCTCTCGCGCCAGAGGGATGCCGAGGCCATCGCCCGCCGGGCGACCGTCGAGGGAGCCGAATGCATTGTCGTCGGCCTCGCACTCGACGCCGAAGGGCTCCCGGGGCCACAGGCCCGCCGGGCTCTGCGCCTGGTCGAAGCCTTGCGCGCCTGCACCTCCCTGCCCATTGAGACGTGGGACGAGAGCGGCTCCACGCGCGCGGTCGCGCGCGGTCGCCGGCCCGATCCGATGCTGGACGCACGGGCTGCCGCGGCGATCCTCCAGGAGTACCTGGATGCACACCGCCCGAAGTAGCCGTCCGATTGCGGTTCTGGCGCTCCTGACCCTCGCCGTGTGCTGTGGGCTCGCCCTCGGCGGATTGCTCATCCTGGCCTCGTTGCCTGGAGAAGCAGCCGCAAGGCTCGGCCCGGCGAGTCCATCTCTCCCCGTCTTGCAGCGCGTTCTGCTCGAGGGCTACCTGCTTGCTCGTGCCTCGGCGCTCGACAGGCCGGCCGGGACGCATGATGCACCGGCGGACTTCGAAGTGATCGAGGGCGAGGCCGCCAACCAGGTCGTGGAACGACTGAGAGACATTGGCGTGGTGAACGACCCTCTGCTCCTGCGCGCCTACCTGCGCTATCGAGGCATGGACGTGGGCATTGAGGCCGGGCGCTATCGTCTGAGCGGGGGAATGACGGTGCGCGAGCTTGCGGAAGCGCTGCAGACGGCACGCGCGCCGGCCGTGCAACTCACCGTGATCGAGGGCTGGCGCCTGGAACAGATCGCGCTGGCGCTGCGCGACACGCGCCTGGGGCTGGGTGACCAGGAATTCATCGATGCCGCACACGCACGGCCGCCCGGCTACTCCTTCAGCAGCCTCCTCCCCGAACCCCCGACGCTCGAAGGCCTCCTCTTCCCCGACACCTACCAGTTGACTCTCGACGCCACTGCCGAGGAGGTCCTTCACGCGATGCTCGACAACTTCGAGCGCCGCGTCGACGGGGAGTTGAGACAGGGCTTTGCGCAGCAGGGGCTGGGGCTGTATCAGGCGGTGACGCTGGCCTCGATCGTCGAGCGCGAGGCGGCCGTTCCCGACGAGCGCCCTCTCATCGCGTCTGTGTTTCTCAATCGCCTCGCCGCTGGCATGAACCTCGACGCCGACCCCACGGTGCAGTACGCCCTCGGCCTGCAGCCCGACGGCAGCTGGTGGAAGTCGCCGCTCACGGCCACCGACCTCCAACTCGATTCCCCCTACAACACCTACCGCTATCCGGGGCTCCCGCCGACCCCCATCGCAAGCCCCGGGCTGTCCTCGCTGCGAGCGGTGGCCTTCCCGGCACAGAGCGCGTACTTCTACTTCCGCGCCCTGTGCGACGGCTCGGGCCGCCACGCGTTCGCCAAGACCTTCGAAGAGCATCTGCAAAACGCCTGCCCGTAGACCTGCGCGCGAAAGGAGACCAAGCAGGAGGGGTTCGATGAGCCGCAAGCGCACCGCACCATGTGGGACCTGGCCTTCGCCCATCTCCGCCACACTCTGCGCCCAGGCCGAACTGCTTGTCAGCCAGCCGCGCATCGCCGACGGCATCGACTACTGGGTGGAGAGCCGGCCGCAGGAAGCAGGCCGAAGCGTTATCGTGCGCCTTGGCCCTTCTACCGTTGAGGACATCACGCCCCCCGGATTCAATGCCCGCAGCCGCGTGCACGAGTATGGAGGTGGCGCGTACACGGTCTTCCAGCACACCGTGTACTTCTCCAACTACGTCGACCACCGCCTCTACCGCCAGGACCCGGGGCAGCCGCCCCGACCCATCACCCCCCAACCCTCAGTTCCGGGCGCACTGCGCTTCGCCGACCTTATCCCCACGCCCGACGGCCGGCACCTGATCTGTGTGCGCGAGCAGCATCTGTCCAATGGCCGTGTCATGAATGACATCGTCATGCTGCCCAGCGACGGTTCCGAGCCGCCCCGTTCGCTGCTGTCGGGCCGTGACTTCTACGCTTCGCCTCGGCTCGATCCTCAGGGGCGAACGCTTGCCTGGCTCACCTGGGGTCATCCGTCTCTCCCCTGGGTGGGGACCGAACTCTGGGTCGGCGAACTCGACGGAGACGCTCGGCTGCTGCACCCGCGTCGCGCCGCCGGCGGCCCCGGGGAGTCCATCACGGACCCGCAGTGGAGCCCGGAAGGGGCCTTGCACTTTGTCTCCGACCGTTCAGGATGGTGGAACCTCTACCGACAGCAGGATGGGGAGAGTCAGCCACTGGCACCGATGGAAGCGGAATTCGCTTACCCGCAGTGGCTCTTCGGCCTCGCACGCTACGCCTTCCTCTCCCGCCGCCGCCTCGCCTGCGTCTACAGCCGGGATGGCTTCGACCACCTGGCGGTCCTCCAGCCATCCGGGCGCCTCGAAGTCATCGACCTGGGCCTGACGTCGTTCTTTCCGCCGCATGTGGTGAGTGACGGAGATGAGCGGCTCTTGTTCGTCGGCGGCGGCCCGACGCTGGGGCGCTCCATTATCCGCTGTGACCTGCGCGCGCCGCGGGCCGAGGTCCTGCGTCACGGTCTCCCCCAGGCGCTCGATCCGACCTGGTTCTCTCCACCCATCTCCATCCGGTTTCCGACCGCAGGGAATGAAACCGCGCACATGCTGTTCTATCGGGCGCAGCATCCGGATTTCCAGCCCCCGCAGCACGAGAAGCCCCCACTGATCGTCGTCGCACACGGCGGGCCGACCGGCTCCGCTGCGTCCCACGTCGACCTCGACACTCAGTTCTTCACTTCGCGCGGTCTGGCGGTTGCTCTTGTGAACTACGGTGGCAGCGCGGGTTTCGGCCGCGGCTACCGCGAGAGGCTCTGGGGCCATTGGGGCATCGTCGACGTCGAGGACTGCATCTACGCCGCGCTGCATCTCGTCGAGCAAGGCGAGGTCGACGGCCGGCGAATGGCAATCCGCGGCGGAAGCGCCGGGGGCTACACCACGCTGCGGGCCCTTGCCTGCTCCAACGCCTTCTCCGCCGGCGCCAGCTACTACGGCGTCGCCGACCTCACCGCCTTCGACGAGGAGACACACAAGTTCGAGGCCCACTACAACGAATGGCTGATCGGCCCCAGGCCGGCCGCAGACGCCCTCTATCGCGAGCGGTCCCCGGTACATCTGGCGCACCGCATCCGCGCTCCCATCATGCTCTTTCAGGGTATGGACGATCGGATCGTTCCGCCCTCGCAGGCCGAGCGAATGGTCGAGGCCCTACGGCGCAACCGCGTCCCCCACGCCTATCTCACGTTCGAGGGGGAGGGACACGGATTCCGGCGTGAGGACACCAAGCGCCGCTGCCTGGAAGCGGAATTGTCCTTCTACGGCAGGGTCTTCGGTTTCCAGCCGGCCGACGCCATCGATCCCATCCCGATCGAGTTCCTCTGAGTCGACCTTCCTCCGCCATTATGCGTCACCCCGCTCGGAGCACAGCCGCCTGCGTTCGATGTGGCGAAGTGGAAGCAGCGCGACTACGCCGAACTCC
>CAZNRD010000044.1:0-21545 GCA_964575425.1 uncultured Anaerolineaceae bacterium
CCTGCACCACCGCCTCGCCCACGCCCGCCGCCACTTTGCCCCGTACCCCGACCCAGACGCGCACGCCCACGGTCTCTCCCACCGTGACGGCGACACGAACCACGACGCCGAGCCCAACGCAATCTCCCACCGCCGGCCCTCCAACCGACACTCCAACGCCGACGGTCGCACCTTCCTGGTCTCCCACGCCGACCGAGACCGCCGTCGGCCCCACGGCCACGAACACCCCGACGCCAACCCTCACGCCGCTCCCACCAACAGCCACCCCTTCCCCGGCCTGCAGCCCCACGGGAAACACGGCCTTCGAGGCGACGCTGCTCAGCCTGATCAATCAAGAGCGCCAGAGCAGGGGCCTGACGCCGTACAACCTGGACAGCCGGCTGCAGGCAGCCGCCCGCCTCCACAGCGCCGACATGGCCTGCAATAACTTCCTTTCCCACACCGGCTCCGACGGCTCCAGCGTCGGGGACCGCGTCCGCCGCCAGGGCTACAACTGGACCTGGGTGGGAGAGAACATCTACGCCACCAGCAACACCTCCTCCTCCGCTCCTCAGCAGGCGTTCACGTGGTGGATGAACAGCGCTCCCCACCGGGCCAACCTCCTCAACACGAATTACATCGACATCGGCCTCGGCTACATGTACCGCTCCGGCAGCACCTACGGCGGCTACTTCACCGCCGTCTTCGCCCGTCCCTGAGCCGACCTGTCCTCACCCGTCCACAAGCGCCCATCTCCCCTCCAAAAAGTCGTCTTTGACTGGTATACTCTCGCCATCGGTTCCCCAAGGAGGGGCCAGATGAACTCACGCCTGTCCATTGCCTTCATCCTTGTCGCTTTCATCGCTGCCGGCTGCGGAGCACCATCGGCCGCGCCAACATCCACGGGCACGCCAACCGCCGCTCTTCCTGCCGAACCCTCCATTGCCGCGCCGTCCCCCACCGCGCCCCAGCCCTCGGGCCAGGGGCTGCTCACGTATGTCCTCCTCCCCGAGGAAAGCGAGGCGCGCTTCCTCATCGGCGAGGAGTACACTCTGCGCCTCACCGGCGACCTGACCATCCACGGCGTCACCCGCTCCTTCACCTTCGAGGCGCGCGCGACCGCCGAGCCCGACGGGCGGCTGGTGGGGCACGCCTCACTGTCCTTCCTCTATCCTGAGTTCGGAATCCAGATACCCTACCTGCCGCCTCAGGTCGCCTCCGTTGAAGAGCAGGTGACGCTCGAAGTCGACCTAGTGTTCACACGACAGTGACTGCCTGCATCGACCAGGGTCCTGCTGCCCGAGGTCGGCTTCCACTTGGCTGACCTCGCGTTTCCCGCAGCGTGCGAGAGGCCCGCGCGGGACACCTTCCCCTCATGCGGCCGGCATCCGGCCGATGAAATTCCCCCCTTTCCCCCCGCTTACATCTCGTTCGATGCCCGTCGCTTGAGGGCCATCCACGCGGCCGGATTGTGGAAGAAAGTCACCTCACTGCCCGAGCGATTCCAGGCACAATAAGCCCGGTTGAGCTTCTCATCTTCTCAAGGAAAGGAGGGCCTTGATGGCTGACCTGATCCGGCGCACGTGAGGGCTTCCTGGCCGGATGCACGTTGTGCATCCCCACCTCCTGCCGCTCCGGATGCAGGCTGGCCAGCCAGGGCCCTCGGACTGAGCTCCCCGGCTCCTTCTGCTGGCCCGCCTCTCCGGTGCAGGCGGGAACTATCCGAAACAGCAGAGGAGCCAAAATGCCCGCACTCTCCCGTTTCCTGACTTCGCGTTGGGGCCCGATCGTGACGGGCCTGACCGTGGGCATCCTCGCCCCCGTCCTCGTTCGCCTCGGCAACCCCGGCAACATGGGCATCTGCGTGGCATGCTTCACCCGTGATATCGCCGGGGCGCTCGGGCTGCACCGGGCCAGCGTGGTCCAATACCTCCGGCCCGAGATCATGGGGTTCGTCCTGGGCTCGCTGGTAGCGGCGCTGATTTTCCGGGAGTTCAAGCCGCGCACTGGCTCGGCCCCGCTGGTGCGATTCCTGCTGGGCATCTTCGCCTCCATCGGCGCCCTGGTCTTCCTCGGCTGCCCCTGGAGGGCCTACCTGCGCCTGAGCGCCGGGGACTGGAATGCCATCTTCGGCGTCCTCGGCCTGGTCGTTGGCGTCCTGGTGGGCATCCTCTTCCTGCGCGCGGGCTTCGGCTTGGGGCGCAACCGCCCCGCACCCAAAGCCCTGGGCTGGGTCATGCCGATCCTCATGCTTGTGCTCTTGGGCCTGCTGATAGCCGCGCCGAAGTTCGGTCGCGATGCCGAAGGCAACCCCACCGGGCCGATCTTCTTCTCCGAGAGCGGGCCTGGAAGTCTGCATGCGCCGATCCTGATCTCGCTCGGTGTGGGACTGTTGGTTGGCTTCTTGGCGCAGCGCAGCCGCTTCTGCACCGTCGGCGCCGTTCGGGATCTGGTGCTGCTGCGGGACTCACACCTGTTCAACGGCATCCTGGCCTTCCTGGCCGCAGCCTTCCTCACCAACCTGGCCCTGGGGCAGTTCAAGCCCGGCTTCGAGGGCCAACCGGTCGCACACACCGCAGCACTTTGGAACTTCGGCGGGATGGTGCTGGCCGGCCTGGCCTTCACGCTGGCCGGGGGCTGCCCAGGCCGGCAGCTGTTCCTATCCGGTGAGGGCGACGCCGATGCCGGCCTCTTCGCCCTGGGCATGATCGTCGGCGCCGGCTTCGCCCACAACTTCAGCCTGGCTTCTTCGCCCAATGGACCAGGCGCATACGGCACTGCGGCGGTAATCAGCGGGCTAGTCGTCTGCGCGATCATCGGCCTGGTCTTTCGCGAGCGATAGGAGGTGGGACGTGACCGAACCAACTTCTGCCACACAGAACGTCGTCGACGCACGAGGCCTGTCCTGTCCCGAACCAGCCATGCTTGCCCGCCAGGCCCTGCTGGTAGCCGGCAGCGGCACGGTGACCGTACTCGTCGATTCCATCACCTCGCGCGACAACGTCATCCGCACCGCCAGGTTGGCGGGCTGGAAGGCGGACGTCCAGGAGGAGCCCACAGGGGTCTTCCGCCTCACCCTCACCAAGTGAGCTGCCCTCCCTCGGAGGACCACCGATGATCTACCTCGACCACGCCGCCACCTCCTGGCCCAAACCGCCCGAGGTCGTGCGTGCCATGGCCTCCTTTCTCGAGGAGGCCGGCGGCAACCCAGGACGGTCGGGGCACCGCCTGTCTATCGCCGCGGGCCGGATCGTCTATCAGGCGCGGGAGGCCGTGGCCGGGCTTCTCCACGCGCCCGATCCGCTGGCCGTGATCTTCACGCACAACGCCACGCACGCCCTCAACCTAGCGCTGCACGGAGTGCTGCAGCCGGGCGATCGGGTGGTCACAGGCGGCATGGAGCACAACTCGGTGATGCGGCCGCTGCGCGCCCTCGAGGCGCGCGGCGTCGAGGTCATCGTCGTCGCCGCTTCCCCCGAGGGCCTGTTCGATCCCGACGACTTCGGCCGGGCTGTCACCCCCGGTACACGACTTGTCGTGCTCAACCACGCCAGCAACGTCGTCGGCTCGCTCGCCCCCGCGGCGGAGGTGGCCCAGGTGGCGCACGCCGCGGGGGCACTTTTCCTCCTCGACGCGGCTCAGACGGCCGGCGTGATTCCCATCGACATCCAGTCCATGGGGATCGACCTGCTCGCCTTCACCGGCCACAAGGGTCTGCAAGGTCCGCCAGGCACCGGAGGCCTTGTGCTCAACCTTCCGAGCGGCGAAGCCTGGCGAGATGAGCTGCTGCGGAGCATCCGGCCACTCCTGCAAGGCGGCACCGGCAGCCGCTCGGAATGGGAACGGCAGCCGGACCACCTGCCCGACCGGTTGGAGTGCGGCACTCCCAATGGCGCTGGCCTCGCCGGCCTGGCGGCGGGCATTGCCTGGCTGCACGAGCGCGGCCTGGAGAGCCTGCGCCGGCACGAGGTCGAGCTGACCCGACAGCTGATTGAAGGATTGAGCGAGATCCCCGACGTGACGGTCTACGGCCCGCGTGAGGCACAGGAACGCACGGCCGTGGTCTCGTTCCGCATCGCCGGCCTGCGCGTGTCGGAGGTCGGGAAGCGCCTCGATGAGGAGTATGCTGTGCTGTGCCGGGTGGGGCTGCACTGCGCGCCGGCCGCGCACCGCTCCCTGGGCACGTTCCCGGAAGGCACCATCCGCTTCGCGCCCGGGCCGCTGACTACCCTTGAAGACATCGACGCTGCCCTTCGGGCCGTGGCCGAGTTGCCGTAGCGATGAGCCCGCTGGGGGTCATCCTCTTCTACACGACCTCGGCTGCCTTCCGCGCCGAAAGACTCCTGCGCGACGCAGGTTTACCCTCGAAACTCATCCCCACGCCGCGCGAGCTTTCCAGCGACTGCGGGCTTGCCCTGCAGTTCGATTGGGACGAGCGAACCGCTGTCGAGGGTGTCCTTCAGCAGGCACGGGTCGAATACATCGCGTTGTCCCCGCTGCCGCCTCCGCCATCGGACGCCTCCGCGTCATAAGCCCATCCGCCACGCCCGCCGGCTCTCGGTCCCCATCAGGGGGAAGGCCAGCGCGGTAGAATCGCGGGCCATACCCCTGCGAATGAGATGACTCAGTGACCTCACCCACCATCCACGTGCGGGAACTGCGCAAGGTCTACACCGTGAGCGAGCGCGAGGCCGGCATGCGCGCCGCGCTGCGCAGTCTCGTGCGCCGCCAGATCGAGCATGTTTCGGCCGTCGATGGCATCTCGTTCGACATCGCCCCCGGCGAGATAGTAGGCTTCCTTGGCCCCAACGGCGCCGGGAAGACCACCACGCTCAAGATGCTCTCCGGCCTGCTGCACCCGACGGCCGGTGAGGTGGGCGTCCTGGGCCACATCCCCTGGAAACGCGAGAAGGAATTCCTGCGTCGCATCACCCTCGTCATGGGGCAGCGCAACCAGCTGGTCTGGGACATCCCCCCGCTCGACTCCTTCGAACTCAACCGCGCCATCTACCGCATCCCCTACGCCCACTATCGCCGCACGCTGGACGAACTCACAACCCTGCTCGATCTCGAGCCTCTCCTGCGCAAGCCGGTGCGTAACCTTTCCCTGGGAGAGCGCATGAAGTGCGAGGTGGCGGCGGCGCTGCTCCACCGACCGCAGGTCGTCTTCCTGGACGAACCCACCATCGGCCTCGACGTGACCATGCAGCATCGAATCCGCGGCTTTCTTGCCGAATACAACCAGCGCTCCGGCGCCACCGTCATGCTCACCAGTCACTACATGGCCGACGTGGAGGCGCTGTGCCGCAGGGTGATTGTCATCCACCACGGCCACCTGCTCTTCGACGGCGATCTTTCCGACCTCGTCCAGCGCTTCACCGCCCACAAGACGATCGTGGTCCGGCTCTCGGACTGCCGCGAGGACCTGCGCGGCTACGGTGACGTCATCGCCTGCGAGGACGGGTACGTCACCCTGCGCGTCCCCAAGGACGAGACCGCCCGAGTGACTGCACGCCTCCTGGCTGAGCTGCCGGTCATCGACCTCACTGTAGAAGATCCGCCGATCGAAGAAGTCATCGAGCGTGTCTTTGAGCAGGAGACGCTGTGACCGGGCTTGTGACCCTCTACCTGCAGCAGTTCAGGACCACCCTGGCAGCCATGCTGCAATATCGTGCTGCCCTCGCCATCTGGATGATCGGCCACGTGCTGGAACCCCTGGTCTATCTCGTGGTGTGGTCAGTGGCGGCGCGGTCGGGTGGGGGCAGCGCGGGCGGGTACACCCCGGCGGACTTTGCCGCCTACTTCATCGTCCTGATGCTGGTCAATCACCTCACCTACACCTGGATCATGTACGAGTACGAATACCGCGTGCGCGAAGGCGTTCTCTCCTTCGCCTTGCTCCGGCCGGTGCATCCCATCCACTCCGACATCGCCGACAACCTGACCTCCAAGCTCATCAGCCTGCCCGGCGTGCTGCTGGCCGCGGTCGTATTGGCGCTGATCTTCCGCCCCGCCCTGCAGTTCTCCGCCTGGGCCGTGGCGGCGGCCGTGCCCGTCCTGGCACTTGCCTTCCTGCTGCGTTTCCTCCTCGAATGGACTCTGGCGCTGGCGGCCTTCTGGACGACGCGAGTGAGCGCATTCAACCAGCTCTACTTCGTCGCTCTCCTTTTCCTCTCCGGCCGAATCGCGCCGCTCTCGCTGCTGCCGCCGCCGGTGCAGACAGCGGCCGCCATCCTGCCCTTCCGCTGGATGGTCAGCTTTCCGGTCGAATTGCTCCTGGGCAGGCTGACGCCTGCCTCCGCCCTCAGCGGCCTCGGCGCGCAGGTCCTGTGGCTCATGCTGGCGCTCGGGCTGATGCGCCTGGTATGGCGTGCCGGGCTCAAACAGTATTCCGCCGTGGGAGCCTGACGATGCTGCGGCTGTTGTGGCAGTTCCTGCGCGTCAGCGTGATGGGCGAGTTGGCCTATCGCGTCAACTTCTTCGTGCGCCTCTTCCAGTCCCTGCTGGAACTGGCGACAGCCCTGGCCGGCATTGCGGTCATCTTCTCCTACACCGACACCCTCGGCGGCTGGCGTCCCGACGAAATCGCCGCGCTGCTCGGCGTCTACTTCCTCGTCGGCGGCATCATCGGCCTTGTGATTCAGCCGAGCATGGAGGAGTTCATCGAGTCCATCCGCGAAGGGACGCTGGACTTCACCCTGACCAAGCCCGCTGACGCGCAGCTCCTGGTGAGCATCCGGGATGCGGAAATCTGGTCCGGCATCGACATCGTCCTGGGGGCGGGCGTGCTGGTCGCGGCGCTGGTCCGGCTGGGGGAGCAAGTGACCGTCGGGCAGGCGGCAGCCTTCGGGCTGATGCTCATCGCCGGCGGGGCGATCGTCTACTCGTTCTGGCTGATGCTGGCGACGCTCTCGTTCTGGTTCGTGCGCGTCGAGAACATCCTGGTGATCTTCCAGAGCATGTACGAGGCCGGTCGATGGCCGATCAGCCTCTATCCTGGCTGGCTGCGCTTCGGCCTGACGTTCATCGTACCCGTCGCCTTCGCCACCACCGTCCCCGCGGAAGCGCTCACCGGCCGCCTGGATACGCCGACGCTAGTCGGCGCTCTCTTCTTAGCTGCCCTTCTGCTCTTCGCCGCGCGCGGCTTCTGGCACATCGGCCTGCGCCACTACTCCGGCGCTTCGGCATAGAGGCAGAACTGCGACCTCGGCCCACACACCCTCATCCGCGCGGAATGCGCTCCAGCATTGCGTGCAGTCCTATCCGATTTCTGTCCGAGGCAAACCAGCGAGCAAAGGCAATGCTGTGGCGCAGGTAGACGAGGTACTCGTTCGGGTCCACATCCTTGGCGAAATAGTCGCGCAGCGCCCAGTACAGGACGTAGATGTTGGCGGCGCTGAGCAGGTCTGGAAATGCCCGGAATTCTTCGGGACCCAGCGGGGGCAGGCCGGCATGCGAGCGCAGGTGCGCCTGGTAGCCGCCCAGGAAGGTTGAGGCCTCCTGCAGGCGCAGCCGCCCGTCGGCGCGACCTTCCCACGAGACGCAGAAGTACCACAGCGCCAATGCTACATCGAAGGCCCGCAGGTCGCGCTTGGACCAGTCGAAATCCACCACCCCGCAGATGTCGGCGCCCTGGAACCGAAGGTTGCCCGGATGATAGTCGCAGTGGATGAAGCACTCGGGAAGGCGCGGTGCGGCCTTCGCCAGCCGAGCGCGCGTCCGGTCGATGCTGCGGCGTATGGGTTCCAGGTTCGCTGCAAGCTCACGATCAAAGACCGTTCCTTTCGAGTTCGGCGGCGCCTCCAGCCAGGCCCGTTCGATCACCCCGAGCAGCTCCAGGATCTTCGGCTCCTGGCGCTGCCCTTCCGGAACGAGGCTGCTGGCCACCCGGTGGAACTCGGCCAGGACGGCGCCGGCCTGACGCAGCTCGCCGCGGGTGCAGCGCGGCCCGACCCAGGTGTAGCGGTCCACGCCCGGCAGGAAGTCGAAGACGGCATAGAACCGGACTGCGCCCTCGTCGTTTTTGAGCCGGAGGTAGGTCTGGTCCGCACGCGTGGCGTGCACCCGAGCCACCGGGCACGTCCCTCGCTCGAGAAGGTGACGGATGAGCGAGTGCTCGAAACGGACCTCTTCGGCACGCGTGCTGTCCTTGTAACGGCGCAGGAAGTACCTGGTCTGCTGTCCTTCCCGCTCCGTCTCGATCGCGAAGGACACGTTGCACGTGCCGCGCCGGTCTGGCTGCCAGTCGACGAGGCGGCCGAGGTCGTAGTGTGCGAGGACGGCGTTCAGTTCAGCGGAGGGGTCGATGGTCACGGCTTCTCATGCCTATCCTGGGGGATCGCCCAGGTTGCTGCAGCCATTGTACGGCAAAGCCAACAGGGTCAGAAGCCATTGAGGGGTATGTCACCAAGGGCGCGGCCGCTTCCGATCGCCTCAAGGATGGTCTGTGGCAAGCGCCTCTCCCGGCATCGGCTGCCCGCTCACCCCCCGCCAGACGGCGTCGATGGCCTGGAGCGCAGTCAGATTTCGCCAGGGCCAGCCGTACGTCATCGCCTCCGGGCTGTTGAAGAAGTTCGGGCCCCAGGTGAGATGCATTCCATCCTCGCGCAAGCCGTGATTCGGCAGGTGCTGGACGGCCCGCCACATGTTCCAGAATGGCAGATCGTGCTCGTACGCGACGCGGGCAGCGGCAGCGTTGATGCTCCAGTCGCCCTCGCGGTTGTTGGCTTTGGCGTACAGGATCGGCACAACCCCGTGTTCGATCAGGGTCTCCACGATCCTGCGCAGGTAGCCTTCGAAGGCCTCGGGGTGTCGAAAGTCCATCGTCCCCACCATCACCAGGGCAATGCTTGGCCGATGGATGCGCAGCTCACACGCCAGCGGCGTCTCGCCGGAGCGGCAGAATTCCGGATTGGCCCACGACGGCGAAAGGACGGCAGCGGCGGTGAACCCACTGTGGGCAGCCCGACTGACCCTGCCGAAAGACCCGGCAAAGTGGTCGATTGCCTCCTGCAGGTAGGCATACTCCCCCAGCCGATACCACCGAGTCGAGGAGTCGAAGACGCCGAGAAAACGGGAAGGCGTCCCCTCGCAGTCGCCGATGACCGAGAATGCGTGCGGGTCGTTGCCCAGAGCCAGGCCCCGCTGGTAAATCTGGAGCGCCCTCTCGCTCACGGTGGGCACTACCGGGAAGTCGCGCCAGGCATCGGGGGCAAGGGTGGGCGTCGGAGTGGGGGACGGCGTCGGGCTGGGCGTCGGAGTAGGGGACGGCGTCGGGCTGGGCGGCGGAGGGGTGGATGTCTTCGGGACTGGCTGGAAAGACGTAGGCGTCGGGTCGACGTTCGCTTGTGAGTCGGTCGGCGGTGATCCAGACAGGGAGCAGCCACTGGCGGCTATCGCCACCAGGGAGATGAGGACAAGAACACGCATGCCAGGCGGGAGTGATCTCGAGAACTTTCCCATGGACGACACTCCGAATCTACTACCTTCGCCTCAACACTACCAGGGCAGATCGTCCCCCCGCAGTGAGCCACAAGACCGTGTCTGGCCTGGGCGATCGGGCTCTGGCAATCCAGGGCTTACGCGCGGGGGACGGTCCAGAGGTTTCCGACAACCAGATCGAAGCAGCATCACGCCCCTCCGCCCCGAATGCGACAATCGATCACGGAGACCAAAGGCCGCCGGTACATACCCTTGGGGAGGCCTCCTACCATTCTGAGCCGAAGCGACCCAGATGCGAAGACACCCGATCTCGCCTTTCATCGGGAGAGTGGGGGTCTTGCGCTTCTTCCCTCCCCAATGACATGATGAGGGGCGGGTGTCGAGGCAGTTGAGCGTGAGCCTGTCAGCACACCCCGGCAAGGTCCTCCGCCAGCCGTGTTTTTGCATCCAGGTCGGCCAGGCGGGCCAGCATGATGCGCTGCGCCTGAGGCGAGCCCGCGCCGTGCAGCGACTCGGTGAGATAAGCTGCCGCGCCCGGGCCGAGGGTCAGGTTCTCCAGCAGGCGCAGCAGCCGCTGCCGATACTCGGCCGTCGCCGGGTCTGCCCCGCGCAGGTACTTCCGTAGCCGGGGGCCGATCTCCGGGTTCTCCATGTCCGCCTGCGAAGGCAGGGTGACGAGCAGCCCCCCGGCGATATCCTGCGCCAGGCGCGCGATCTCGTAGGGGAAGCGCGTCACATTCAGCTTGCAGACATTGGCCAGCATCAAGTCGATCAGGTAGGTCCCGGCGGCCGTGGCCCGCCCCTCGGCCGAGCACGCGAGGCCGCAGGCGTAGAGGGTCTCGTTGAGGTGGACCATTTCCACGATCTTCTCTCGCACGTGAGAGGCCTCGTCGATCCCCAGGCAGCGGGCCAGGGCCACCACCGCGCCGATCAGCACGTCGCCCACGCCCGACTTGCATCCTCCGTAGCTCTGACGGTGGTAGCCGGCGAAGCGCTCCACCAGCATCCCACTGAACGCCACCTCACCCGCCATGAAGACGCGTTCCCAGGGCACGAACACGTTGTCGAAGAGAACGACCGCCTCGTGCCCGCCGAAGGTGCAGTTTCCCACATCGATCTGGCCCGGCTCCGCGCGGCGCGTGTCCGAGGGCTGCCGCCCACAGACCATCACCACGCCCGGCACATCCGCCGGCAGCGCGCAGGCGACAGCGTAGTCGCGCTCGTCCTCCGTCATCGCCATCGTCGGCAGGATCAGGATTTCGTGGGAGTTCAGGGCACCCGTCTGGTGCAGCTTCGCCCCGCGGATCACGACGCCGTCTGAGCGCCTCTCGACGATGCGGACGAACAGGTCCGGGTCGTCTTGCTCCGAAGGCCTCAAGCGTCGATGCCCTTTGGCGTCAGTCATGGCACCGTCAACCACGAGGTCTTCGTCCTGCACGCGCTCCAGGTAGCGGCGGAACCGCACGTGATAATCGGTGTGCAGGGCGAGGTCCATCTCGAAGGTGACGGAGTCGAGCGCGTTCAGCGCGTCCATGCCCACGCAGCGCTGGAAGCAGCAGCCGGTCTTCTGTCCCAGCAGACGTAGCATCTTGACCTTCGCCACCAGGTCGCCTGTGCTCTGGTGCAGGTGGGTGAAGCGGTTGATGCGCCGTCCGCTGAGGCTGGAGGGGACGGTCAGCAGCGCGGCGTGCTCGGGGTGCTGCGCCAGCTCGTAGGTCATGGCGACGGCGTTGACCGAGGGGCGCAGCAGCGGTTGCTCGGCAGGGTCCGGGACAGGCTTCCCAAAGAGGAAGGCCCGCTTGTTCATCCGACGCAGGCTCGCCAGATACTCAGCCTTAGTTTTCAGGGGCATGGGGGACCTCCACCTCTGGGCCCGGGCGGTGGCCACAGGCGCGTGCGTGTGGCCTGGCCCTCCGGGCCGGACAGTCCCCATGTTACTCCAACCTGGCTGATGAGTCGGCGGCTCCCAAGCCACCCCGAAACGCAAGGCAGTTCTGCGGGCCTACGCAAAGAGCAAGGGCCGTCAGGTCTGCTTTCAGACCGACTTGGAATGTCCCCGGCCAAACCAGAAGTGCGACCAGTCTCCGCCGCTCGACCGGAGCGCCACGAACACGTACAGACTGGCGGTCCAGAACCCCAGCACCACCATCAGCACCACCCAGATGACCGAGCGCACGAGGGAGCGTTCGCGGAAGACGATCCATGCCGAGAAGAGGGCAAAGCCGACGTACAGGTCCACCAGGGAGACGATGCCCCACGGCATGCGCAGCAGCCGACTCCCCTCTTCCGCGAAGTCCCCAACCGTGAAGCCGTGGATCAGGACGGCCGTCATGGCCAAGAGGCCCAGGAGCGAAAGTGCTTTCGCTGCGCGGATGGGAACCTCCAGGGGTCAGCCGCGCGTCCGCGGACGCCGCGGGAACCAGGGAACGAAGGCTCTTGTCGTTTCGGCGTACTCCCGGTATCCGGGCTTGGTCACGATCAGGGTCTTCTCGAGCAGCGCCACGCCTGAGACCCGGATCAGGAGCAGCGTCATCAGGATCGGGCTGAAGGCCGTCCACCATCCGCCGCCGGCGGCGGTGATGAGGAAGTAGCCCCACCACTGGGCCGAGTCCCCGAAGTAGTTGGGGTGGCGCGAGTAGCGCCAGACGCCGTGGGTGAGCAGCTTGCCCCGGTTGTCCGGATCCGCCTTGAAGCGGGTCAGCTGCCAGTCACCGACGGCCTCGAAGAAGAAGCCGATGCACCAGAGGGCCGTGCCAAGCCAGTCCAACGCACCGAGATGGGCCGGCCCCGGAGAGACCTGAGCTGCCACCAGCGGCGCGCTGATGACCCACAGCAGCACGCCCTGCAGCAAGAAGACCTTGAACAGGCTCACCCACCACCAGCGGGCGCCGTTCTCCTCTCGCCACCGGGCATAGCGGAAGTCCTCGGGCTTTCCCCAATTCCGGCGCAGGATGTGCAGCGACAGGCGCAGCCCCCAGACCGTGACCAGGGAAGTCAGCAGCAGCTTTCGCTCCGGGTAGCCGCCGGCGAGGGCAAACGACAGCCAGGCAACGATCACAAAGCCCGTGCCCCAGAAGATGTCGACAATACTTGAGTTGCGCAGCGCCAGGCTCACGAGCCAAAGCAGGACCATCAGGCCGAGCACCGCGGCAGCGACCAGCAGGTACAGATCCAGAAAGGTCATGGGGTCTCCTTCAGGCGCGGCGCGCCTGGACACAGACGATGCCCACCGCGCGCGGGCCAACATGGGCACCGATGACCGGCGCCACTTCGCCCTCCAGACGGATCGGGACGCCAGTGCCCAATGAGACCTCTCCGCCGTCGACCGCGCGTGCTGGCACGTCATCGATGGCGGCCGCTGCCGATGCGGCCACATTCAAAACGTTGCTCAAAGCCGAGCCGATGTGAATCGAGAGAATGGCGCTGGCGCCCTCGGCGACAAGCCGCCGATAGACCTTATCGAAGGTGTCTGCGCCAAGCGCGGCGGTGGTCGGAGGAGGGGTAAGGTCGGGCAGGCGCGCGTAGAAGTCGGCGCGCGTCAGATCCGCGCCGTCCAGGTAGCCGCGGCCATGGAAGTTGATGTAAAGCGGCACAACGGTGATGCCGTATTCGGCGGCGACCTGCGGGGGGAGGTCGCAGGCGCTGTCGGTGACGATACGGACGGTCATGTCCCCCTCCTCAGGTAACTTCGCTACAGCACCAGGATAACACCGAGCACGATTTCGGTGACCAGGCTGATGACGTTTGAACGGATGATAGAACGATCGACGAACATCGAGACGAAGCGCACGAGTGCGATGGCCAGGTAGCCCAAGCCCAGCATGCGCTAGGCGACAGGGCCGAGAACAAGCGGCGCCAAACCCAAAGCGATGAACAGGCCGCCAAGGACGGCGCGCAGCTCGGTGATGCCGCGCCCGCCGACAGGCTGCAGCCCGGTGAAGCCGATGGTCTTGAGCGGGGCCACAAGTGAGAACAGGCCCGTCGCGGCTGTGGCCAGGGCGGAGAGCAACTTGAGGATCGAGAGAAGGTCCATGATAGGACTCCTTGAGGGTGGGCGGTCAGAAACCGCGACGCTGTCCCGCCCATGGCGGTGCACCGCCAGCCAGGAACTCGGCCACGCCCGGGCCGCCGAGCGCGCGCAGGCGCCACGTTCCGTACAGGTACGAGAGCACGAGCAGAACGACCATCGCCGGCCATCCCCCTAGAAGAGCCAACCCGGCTGTGAGCGCCGGATTGTGCGCCTGCAAGCCAATCCATTGCATCCCCGCCTGCAGGAAGAAGTAGAGGGACCAGGCGAGCGTGACTTCCGAGTAGGCAGGGCGGACGCGCGGGTGGGCGTACCATGCCCAGGGCCAGCGGCGCACGAGGTGACTGGTCCAGGCCACCAGGGGAAGTCGCAGGAGGAGCAAGGCCAGGGCAAGGGTGGCGAGGACCAGGTTGGTGATCAGGTCAGGCAAGAAGAAGGCCTCGGCGCGCTGGAGGGTGCGGGCGGCGAGGAAGGCAAGGACGGAGGCAGCCAATCCCAGAAGCGAGTAGAGGCCAGTCTGGCGTCGCAGCAGACGCAGCGCGGCGAAACCGGCCGAGAGGGCAAAGGCCGCCAGCAGGGCAAGTTGGATGGCAGCCAGGCGCTGAACAATGAGGAAGGCGATAGGTGGAAGGATGGTGTCGAGGAGGCCCGACCGGCCGAGGACGACCGTGCGGAACTCTTCGACGACTTCCTGAGCCTTGCCCAGCGGCAGGGCCATGGTGCCATCCTCCAGTCAGATGGCATTATTTTAACCTATTGGATAGCTTTTGTCCAGAGTGACCAGACCCTCCGCCGGCCTGGTGCACGCCAGGTATCTGCCAGCCACAGGAAGCGCCACACGAAGACGGGGGGATGGCTGCTTGAGAGCCGAGCGAAAACGCGCCCACATCTCCATCACCATGCCCCGTTCTTTGAGGCTCGGCACGCTCGATTCAACTTCTGCACGATTCTCTCTCCATCATCGCGTGCCAGCCTCTGACCGTCCCACAGATTCCCCAGTTCATCTTCCATACGACTGAGCGTCCAGACAGGGACGATAGGGTCTTCCACGGTGACCTGTGCTTCCTCATCGGCCCAGACGACAGCTTCATGAACGTAGGTCTTGATTCCGTCAGCCTTCAGCCAGCCCTTGAGGGCTAGCGCAGCGTTCCGCGCCTGGCGGCTGGGGCTGCCTCTCATCTTCCTCCATGATTTCCGTACTCGACGAAACCAAACATCACCCACATTCCAGTAGTTCCCCCTCAATGTCTTAACTTCGAGCACCCATACACCCGGCGGGCCCAAGAGAACGATATCCAGGTCTCCGCGCTTCCTGCCTGGAAGCACAACATTCCGAAAGAGAACCCAGCTCCCGTCAAGTGCTCGCCTGGCCTTCTCTACCACTCGCTCCTCGCCTTCCTCCCCGCGACGGTAGGCCTCAATCTGTGCATCGAGCTTCTCCAGGACCATGCGCGGACCGAACCAGGCCAACCCCATGGACCCTGCTGCGACGATGGAGGCAACAACGATCTTCCACGGCGATGACCTGAGAATCTCGGGGAGAGGATTCGCCCGCTGCACATCAGGGGTCTGGCGGTGCGTGGGCAAGGCAAACAAGGCTACGGCGAGGGCAAGCACCAGCCCGACGAAAACCCCCTCCAGGAAGGAAAGCCGGAGCTGGGAAACCGCCGCAAAGCTCCTCCTTGCCTTCACTACATTGAGCGGGCCCGCCTGCGCCTCCGGCTCCTGCAGCGCCTGATCCAGTCGCTCCACCAGCAGTGCGATGGCTGCTCTGCGCACACGTTGGTCCCAAGCGCTCTCAACGGCATAGGCCAAATCCTTGAGGGAAAGGTTCCCGGTCTCAGACAGCACACCCATTGGCTGACCTTTGTGGGGGGTGAAGGGCCATGGAGTGGACCGTGCCGCCTCAAGACTGATCCCCGCCGAGATCGCCCCCGCGGGGGCAGAGCCCAGCGGTTTGCCCCCGCTGCCAGCTCGCACCCATCTCCCGGCCTGCGACTCAAGTAGCACCCGCGCCGCCTCCTTGAGTTGAGGGTTGTAGGCCCATTTCGCGGCCCACTCGAGACGTTCCTTGTTCAGGTAGCCCTCGTCTAATAGTTCGCCCAGCGGCTTTGGCCGGTTCCGGAGCCATGTCACTTTGCGCGCCTCTTCCAGGCTCATTGGAGGTGTCGCTTTCCCATTGGGGCGGGTCTCGCTCAGCGCTACCTTCTCCATGGTGGTCTTCCTCTCCTGAGGAAAGAAGGCCAGTTCATGGGTGCCTTCTTTGTAAGCGGACGCAGACCCTCGCGTCGACAGAGCTGCATCGATTCTTCGACTGTCTATGATTCGGGGCAATAGGAGAGAGGGCGGAGGGGGCTCGGACGGGCACCGGCAGCTCCGCCCTTCACCCCTTAGGGTATGACAACGTTGTCACCGAGCGTATCGGGAGGAATTCGCGTGAACGCATGCACAACAAAGCGATCGCCCCCCATCATCCCTATCGTCACCAACAGTGACAGAGCGATTGAAGCAAACCCACGAACGAACACGTGCACTTACCTCCCGTCACCGCGCGTGGCCCAGGCACCCGGAAAGCATTCACTGCTCCATGCTCATCTGGGTCTTGCGGGTTCGCCTCCCTTGGCAGCCTAGCGTCATGCTCCTCGAAGGCATCCGAGATGTGCTTTGGGGAAATCAGTCCGAGGACGACGCGCTTGTACTCGGCGGCGTCCATCGAGCCGCGCAGCGCGTCGGCCATTTGCCAGAGTTGGGCTTCGTAGCCGATGTTGGCGCCGGAGTTCCTGGCCGGCCTCTTCGCTGCCGTCTTCTTTCCCCCTGGCATCTACGCCCTCGCTTCCGACTGCCTGGCCGGGCTGCCGTTCGCCGACGCATCCAGCCAGAGATCAATCGCCTCCCTGCGGAACCTCCAATGCCTCCCTACCTTCTGGCATGGGATCCCGCCCCGCTGGGCAAGCTTGTAGACCGAGCCGCGTGGGATGCGCAGGCACTCGGCGACCTCGGCAATGGTCATGACGGGAAGGTCTTGCCTGTCCATCAGGCACCTCACTGATTGCCCAGCGCCGGAACTGCAAGGCTGGCAGGGGGAATTTGCTCGTCAGTGCGCATTATGCCCGTTACTGACGGGGGCGCAAGCCCGAGCGGCACCAGAGAAGGTCCCGCGCTCGGCTGAAGCGCGGCGTGCCTTCCGTTGTGACGACTGCCACGCAGAGCACGATGGGGCGGTCCGAATGACGGAGATGGGATGCCTATCCGAGCGCCCGGCTCCCGCTGGATGACGCGCATTAGACGAAACCGACGTGCGTGTCGTCTCCTGGCTTGAGCGGCTTATGGCTTGAGGGTCAGGTCGATGTAGGCAGCTACAGGTTGCCCAAAGCCGTGATGTTCATCCCAGATGTGGCCGATTGCCAGGACCCACATGCTGATCGAATCCAGGAATTCCTCGAGGATAGGCTTGAAGTACACCGCCGTCGCGGTTGGCAACTCTCCTCCACGAAAGCCTAGCCCCAACACAATGTCCGGGTAGACAACAACGTTTTCGATCTCCACCCATCCGCTCCCCTCTGTGTCATACACAAGGCCCACAATGCCTTCTTTCGGCGAAAACGCGACGGTGTGATCACTCTCGTTCACAAGCTCGAGTGTGACGACTCGCCCAATCGCGGTGTCCGTTACTCCCTCTATGGGTCTCAAAGAGAGAGTGCATTTGAGGTCGTGATAAGGGAACTGCTCTTGGAATTGCCGCTCGCGGGCATCACGTTGGAGTATCTCACACCCTGCCAACCCCAGGGCAACAACACATGAAACGCCAGGCAGTACCCGGGAAAGGTTGGATATGATACACGGAGGGCTGCAGCGTCGTGTAGACGGACGCGTCGGCAGTCGCGCGCAGCCCAAGCGCACGTCTCTCATTGTGCTGAGTTCCCAGGCCATTGCACTTGCCAACTCAGAGAATACGGTGCTTCCGCTGTCGTGAGATACAGCCACACTTCCGCGGTTGGCCGAAATGCTCGCTCGCCTGACGAATTGTCGAACCAGACCCAGGCCGTCTCGCCAGGGCCCGCCGAGGGCGGAAGAGGCAGGAATCCGTCTGTTCTCACCGGATACACGGTCTGACTACCACCCGGTCCCTCTATCGAGACATTGCGAACGAAAAGCCTGTGGCTTGATTGGTTGTCGAGAACGGCGCCTCGGATGCTCAGCGTGCCGTCCGCGTGGCCGGCGTAGTAGAGAGGGACATCGACGTTCACTGATGCTGTCCGAAGATATCAGCATTCGCGAATGGGGCAAGAACCCTGCGAGGCAGCCTCAAGGGCAGGAATACCCCGGACACCCCAGTTCCGTCGATCGCAACAGCCGGATCGTTGGGATTCCCGGGAACAGGATCATACGGCGGAGAGCCACAAACAACTCCCCGTGCAATGACCCGCTTCCCGACGCAGCCGGGTCCCAGAACGGCGGAGTGATCGCGTGAACCGCCGTCGGCTGCTGGAGGGATGCCTCGCTGTCAGCAGCCTGCCCTCCCGGGAATACCGTGAACTCCTCCTTCTTCCACTTCGCCAGGTCGAAAGGAGCAGGCTGGCCTGCTATCACTGTCTGCGGCTGGTGCGGCCCTATAAACCGGCTCTCCGAGGGCTATCCCTCATCATCTTCGGCCATGTCCTTCGCGGCCTTCGCCGCCATAGCCGCGGCCGCTGCTGCCGCCGGCGCCGCCAGATGCGCCAGGCTGACGTTGCGTCGGATCTCGGCCTCACGCGCCTCGGCCTCGGCGTTTCTCCGCTGCATCTCGGCGCGCACGCGTTCTTCCTCTTCCTGCCTCCTCCTCGCCGCCTCGACCGCAAGCGCCGTCGCCCAACCAGGCATAGGCTGCATGCACATCACACTGTGGCAGTGCCAGGCATCGATGCCTCCGGCATCCGACCTTCGAGGAGCAGGCTGCGCTTCGCCTGAGTTACTGGGCGGGAGAGGTCTTGGTCTGACGCTCGAGCTGCAATGCCTTCGCGGTCCGCGAGCGATACGCTTCCCACCTTTCCGCCCTCAGTCGGATCCTGAACTGCTCCGCGTCCGAGGCAGCGGCGGCCGAAACCCCGAAGGCGTCCAGAAACCTGCGTAGCCGCCGAGGCAGGCGGCCTGAACTCCTGGGCGCGTCCTCGAGCCTGGCCCGAAGTCCCTCAACCTTTGCCCAGGTCTGGGCAACCCTGCCGGCGTTCTCGATGTGCCGGGCCGATGCCTCCTCCAGCGCCTTCACCAACGGCATCATCTCCTCAAGCGTGAATTCCACTCGCTTGCGGTTGGCATCACGCCATTCGTGCTCGTCTCTTGCTCGGGATACCATCACCTCCACTTGATCGCTCAGCGCGTCCCAGAACGCCTCCAGCGCCGGCATCCATTCCCCATCGGCCTGCGCCAGCGCAGACGTCGAGAACGCCTCTCGCGCCTTGGCGATCTCTCGCTCCAGGCGAGGCCCAACAGCCATCGCCTGTTCCATCGCCAGATAGCTCTCATCGCGGGTGCTCTCTTCGACAAACCTCACAAGGCGAAGCAGACGTGGGAACAGCGCTTCGTCGTCCTGCACCCTCCCGTGCTCGTCCACGACGAGGACACCCCTCTCGTCGACGTTCTCCCACACGGCGTTCTTAGGAAGGTACTTGACAATGAAGTACCTCCGGCCGTCGATGAGGAACGCCGGCAGCACCGGCCGAACTGCCTCCCCCTTCTCCCGGTAGCGCTCGATGGCAGCCGCCACCTCCGGGTAGCGGGCCCGGTTGACCCGCCAACTCCTGTGAGCAATCATTCGGACATAGACGGGAACCCCAAGAACGACCGCCAAGACAAACGCAAAGAGCAGGCATATGAAGACGACAAAACCGGCGTCTTGGCCCCACACCTCGGCGACCCACAAGCCGAGGGCGAAGCTCAACCAAAAGAAGGCTATTGCCATGGCAACAATGGCAAGCCCCCACTTGAGCATTTTCTGTGTGGTCTTTCGCATCGTTGTTCCTCCCCGAGCCTACGAGGGACTTCAGCCGCGCAGCTCACCCCCACCAGGATACCAGTTTCTCGACTCTGCCCCGCCTACCGCCCGATCAATGCCCAGGGGGTTCCGGCGTTTGAGTGACGATGGGGATGATGGGAGTCGGGCTCGGCGTCGGCGGCGTGGGCGTCTGAGTAGGTGCCTGCGGTGGGGGCGGTGTGGGAGGATTGGGAGTCCCGCTCGCCGCCGGCTTGCCCACGGGCGTCGGGGGAGGCGGGGCCAGTGGGAGGGTCCCCGGCGGATCAGGTCGCCCGATAGCGACCGCAAGGCATTCGCTGAGCGGTCCCCTGTTCTCGTGGATGTATTCATAGGCGGTCACGCCGAGGTCGATCAAGCCTGAAGCAACTAGCGCCATCACGCCCGCGCCTGCCAAGGGAGCCGCACCCGTTACTGCGCCGCCGACCACGGAGGCGCCACCCAGGAATGCCACAAATCCGGTCACAGCACGCACGGCTGAGACCGCCCTTTGGTGCGAATCGAGTGTCTGCCCCGTGAAGATGTTCTTTCCTGTGAAAGCGCCGTAACCCGCTGTCACGGCCTGGGCTCCTCCAAGAAAGAAGGCCAGCCCGGCGGCGACGCGCCCCAGGGGGCCTACCCTCCCCAGGTGCCACAAGACCTCGTCGAAGCTTCCCGCGGAAGCGGACAACGCTCTTGGGAGGGTCACGACGAAAAACTGGGTCACGCCTAGCACGTCGTTGGCCGTCGCGCTCCTCTCAGCTCTTGCCAGCAGCTCCCTGTCGCCGGTCAGCACGTAGCCGCCAGTGTATCCGAGCGTTGTCAGGGATGTCACGATATCCGCCGCATCGAACGTCCCATCCCAGCCTGAGGCCCGGCGTCGAGTGCGCAGCACTGCGTTCGCCTCGCGCACGCGATTGAGGAAGGGGCCCACCACAGGAAGTGCGTACAGCCACGAACCTCCCCCGGTCGATGAGAGCACCGCGCCCGACGCGGCCGGCGGATTGTTCACCCACCAGCGGCGGTTCTCCTCCGCTCGGAGTTCGGCCTGCTTCTTCTCCCAGGCATCGAGTTCGGCGTCGTCGCGCTGCTTCCACTTCGCCACGTCGAACGAAGGCAGCTGTGCTGCCGCCGGCGTCTGGGGAGGGGGCGTGCTGAGGAAGCGAGTCTCCTCATCCCTGCCCTTGTCCTTCGCTGCTGCAGCCGCGGCCGCTGCCGCCAGCGCCGCCAGGTGCGCCAGGCTGACGTTGCGTCGGATCTCGGCCTCACGCGCCTCGGCCTCGGCGTTCTTGCGCTCCATCTCGGCGCGCACGCGCTCTTCCTCCTCCTGCCTCTTCCTGGCGGCCTCCAGCGCAGCCGCCGTGGCCCCGGCAATCAGCACCGCAGCCGCCGCACCCCACAGCACACCCGTAGACGAAGTCGAGGCGCCCGAGGCAGGCTCGCCCGCTGAGCCGCCCTCTGGCTGCCCCGACGTCCCGGGTCCCACATCGCCGAACGGCAGTGCCGGGGCGCCGTCCCGGTGTTCTGCCGGGGCGCCGCCAAACCACGAGGTCGAGGGCGTCCGGGTGGGGTATGGCGTGCGCGTCGGGGCTGATGGCGTCGATGGGCCTGGCACCTGCGTCGGGTTTGCCCCGCCCGACTCGCTCAGCGGTCCCGAGGCTCCCCCGCCTCCCGAGCCCGGCCCACTCTGGGGCGGCAAGGTTGGGCTGGCAGGCACAGGTGTCGGGGCGATCAGCCGAACGGTCAATGTGGTCTCGGCCGTGTTGCCGGCCCTGTCACTGCCTTCGAGACTGAGGGTGTGCGACCCCGCCCCAAGGCTTGAGCCATTCCAGGAGAAGGTCTCGCTCACGGCCTCCCTTCCGCTGCGCAGCACCGTCCCACCCACGGTCAGGCTCCACTCCCCAACGCCGCTGCCTCCGTCACCCACGGACAGCGTCACCTCCATCCTGTGGCCACACCCGGGGCAAAAGGCCCCGCCCGCACTCAGTGTTACCTCCGGCGGGACGGTGTCCACCCGCACGGATAGGCTGTGCGCCGCCGCGTTCCCGGCCACATCCGAGGCCCGCAGGTCGAGCCTGTGCTCGTAGGGCACGTGCACCTTGTGCTCGCCGT
>CAZNRD010000045.1:0-21144 GCA_964575425.1 uncultured Anaerolineaceae bacterium
CCCCCACCCTCACGCCCACACCGACCATCACGCCCACGCCGACCGAGACGCCCACCGCGACACCAACGCCGACGGAGACACCTACTCAGCCGCCGGCCCCGACGTCCACCGCAACACCGCCGGCAACATCGGCTCCGCGGACCAACCCCACCGCAGCGGTCGGTGCGGCACGGCGGCTGCTCATCCCGGTCACCGGCCATGAGCCGAAGCCGCTGAGCTGTCAGTACCCGGTGACCAGGCTGACCCTGCCCGGGCGCGATTGGGTGGAGTTCATCAACCTGTGCGGCTATCAGGCGATCGTCAGCCAGGAAGCGGTGGAAGGCCTGCCGGGCGAGCTGCCGCAGGACGCGACCGTCGTCTCGGCGCTGACGGTTACGCTGCTCCAGGGAACGGTTCCCGTCGAAACCCTGCCCCTCTGGTCGCGCATCGTGGTCTCCTTTGAGGCCTCCAGCCTCGACGAGGACGCCCACTTCGCCATCTTGTACTGGGATCCTCATCTCGACGACGGCCTCGGCGGATGGGTGGAACTCCCCTCCATGGACCCCGAGGAGTGGTGGATGCGGCCGCTGGCGCTGCATGCCGATCAGTTGGAAGAGACTCGCTTCATCCTGCGCGGCGTTCTGCGCAGCCCGGAGGGCCGCCCGGAGGTCGCAGTCAACTTCAGCGGCACCTTCGTGCTTGTGGAGATGACGGCAGGGCCCAGCAGCTAGGGTTCCCGCAGCCCCTTGCGCTGCACTGCCGGGAGGACCTGCGCGTGCGCAGGTCCTTTGCTTTCATTGCCGCCCGGGCTCGCCTCCTGGCGGAGCGGATTCGGTGTAGCATTGGGTTTCATGGCGGAGGGGCGCCCCTTGCCCCATAGGCCATACCCGGCCAGATTGGGCAGGCGAGTTCTCGCCCGTGAGGATGCCATGGAGAAGGCCTTTCAGGACTACTATCCCGATAGCTTCAGTTACTGCTACGGCTGCGGCCGTCTCAACGAACACGGCCTGCAGATCAAGAGCTACTGGGATGGAGAGGAAGCGGTGGCCACCTATATGCCGCGCCCCTACCACATCGCCATCCCCGGCTACGTCTACGGTGGGCTGATCGCCTCGCTCATCGACTGCCACTCCACCGGCACCGCAGCGGCCGCCGCCCACCGCGCCGCCGGACGGCCGATGGACAGCGAGCCCCCGCTGCGCTTCCTTACCGCCTCGCTCCATGTCGACTACCTCAAGCCTACCCCGCTCGGCCCGCCCCTGGAACTCCGCGCTCGGGCGAAGGAGGTGAGGGGGCGCAAGGTGGTGGTCTCGACGACGCTGTCCGCCGAGGGCGTCGTGTGCGCCACAGGGGAGGTTGTTGCCGTACAGGTGCCCGACCATCTCCTTGCCGACCACGGCAGCTAAGATGGTGCGGCGGTCTGGACGCAGGCGCGCTAGGCCGCTTGCGCCGAAGAGGCAGACGATGTAGAGTGACGCGCCGACGCACTTCGGGGGAGGGGGTTCTGCAAAGCCGGCGTTGATGCAGTTGGGTCAGGTGAGTGGGGCAAGAGCCCTCCTCTGGAGGACCTTTCGATCGCGCCCGGTTAATGGCGATCTCAGGAGCGATACCTATGGCTGACCGCGTCCTTTCAACGCCAGCGGAGGCGCGGCCCTGGCTGCGCCACTACGACCCCGGCGTGCCGCCGTCGCTGACCTACCCGCGCATCCCGCTGTACCGGCTCCTCGACGATTCAGCAGCCAGCCATCCCGAACGGACCTGCGCGCAATTCTTCGGCCGAAGGTTGAGCTATCGGCGAATGAAGGAATTGAGCGATTCGTTCGCTGTCGCCGTGAGCACTGCCGGCGTCAACCGTGGAGCGCGCGTGGTGCTGCTCCTTCCCAACTCGCCTCAGTTCATCATCGCGTTCTACGGGCTGCTGAAGGCCGGAGCCGTGATCGTGCCTCTCAACCCGCTCTCAAGTGAGCGTGAGCTGGCATTTCATCTGACAGACTCCGGAGCCGAGACGCTGATCACGCTGCCGCTGTTCCTCGGCAAAGTGACCCCACTCCTCCAGACCACGCCCCTGCGGCGGGTCATCGTGAGTCCGCTCTCAGACTTTCTCCCGTTTCCCCTCAATCTGGTGATGGGGCTACGGGAACGCCGCCTAGTCCGGCAATCCGGACTGCGTGAAAGGGTCCGCTTTTCTGGCCTTGTTCGCACGCCGGTCACGCCGGGGTGGAAGCCGGAGGCCGTGGAGCCCGACGAAATGGCCGTCCTCATCTACAGCGGCGGGACGACAGGCGTGGCGAAAGGGATCATGCTCTCGCATTTCGCCCTGGTGGCCAACGCGCATCAAGTCGTGGCCTGGGGCTCGCTGACGGATGAGCAGCGCATCCTCGCCGTCCTGCCGCTCTTCCACGGCTTCGGCATGAGCGTCACGATGAACGCGCCGATCCTGGCCGGGGGCGAGATTGTGCTTTTGCCTCGATTCAGCGCGCGGCAGGTGGCCCGCACCATCCAGAAGACGAAGCCGGACTTCTTCATCGGCGTGCCCACTATGTTCGTGGCTTTGAGCAATCTGCCCGACATCGGGCGCTACGACCTGAGCAGCCTGAAGGGCATCTTCGTCGGGGCGGCGCCGCTCACGCGCGCCATCAAGGAGGACTTCGAGGCCAAGACGGGCGGCAAGATGATCGAGGGCTACGGCCTGACGGAAGCGGTGACGGCCATCATGGCCAATCCCTACCACGGCCTGCACAAGATCGGCAGCATTGGCATCCCGTTCCCGGATGTCCACGCGAAGATCGTGGGCCTCGATGACGGCCGCGATCTGCCGCCCGGCGAGATGGGTGAGATCGTCCTGCGCAGCCCGACGCTCATGCTCGGCTACTACAACAACCCCGAGGAGACCCGCAAGACGATCGCCGACGGCTGGCTCTACACGGGCGACATCGGCTATATGGATGAGGACGGCTACTTCTACATCACCGACCGCAAGAAGGAACTGATCATCGTCGGCGGCTTCAACGTCTTCCCGCGCGAGATCGACGAGCTGATCTACCAGCATCCCAAGGTGAAAGAGGGCATCGCCGTCGGCGTGCCCGACCCCTACAAAGGGGAGCGCATCAAGGTCTTCGTCGTCCTCAAGGACGGGGAGAGCGCCACGCAGGAGGAGTTCCTCGAGTACTTCCGCGAACGCCTGACGCCCTACAAGGTGCCCTCCGAAGTCGAGTTCCGCAGCGAGCTGCCTAAGAGCATGATCGGCAAGATCCTGCGGCGCGCGCTGCGCGAGGCCGAGATCGCCAGGAGCCAGACCCTACCGCCAGAATAGGTCGCCCGACCTGCCCTTTCAGGCCGCCGCGCTCTCGAGGGCGATGAGCGCCGCTCCGTAGGCACCCATCAGCTGCGGATGAGGCGGGACAACCACCGGCTGGCCGGTCTCAGCCTCGAGCAGGCGGGGCACGGCCGCGTTGCGCACCACGCCGCCCGAGAGCATCAGCGGGGCTGTCAGGCCGACGCTCCGGATCATGGCTGCGATGCGACGGATCAGCGCCCGGTGAAGGCCGCGCAGGATCGACTCGACCGAGGCCCCGTGAGCAAGGAGCGAAACGACCTCGGACTCGGCGAACACGGTGCACGTGCTCGAGATGGCGACCTCCTCAGACGCCGCCAGGGCCACCTCTCCCAGCCCCTCGAGCGGCACACCCAGACGCCGGGCCGTGTTCTCCAGGAAGCGGCCGGTGCCGGCGGCGCACTTGTCGTTCATGGCGAAATCGACCACCTCGCCTGCCTCGCCGATACGGATCACCTTGCTGTCCTGGCCGCCGATGTCCACCAGGGTTCCACCGTGACCAAGCAGCCGGTACACGCCGCGCGCGTGGCAGGTGATCTCGGTAACCACCCGATCGGCCGCCCGCACCAGGCGCCTGCCGTAGCCCGTGGCCACCAGGGGGAGCGAAGCGCCAGCCGCCTCCCGCCGCGCCTGCGCGAGCATGCGCTCGATTTGGTCCTCGCCGCGCGGGTCGGCAGGCTCGAGCACATGCCAGAGGAGGGAGCCGCTGCCGTCGACGCCGACGATCTTGGTCGTTGTCGAGCCAACGTCGATGCCCAGTGCCACCACGCCCGCCATCAGGCCTCCAGCATCTCGAGAAACGCTGCCAGGCGGTTGCTCACCTGAGCCTCGCTGAAGCAGCGCTCGTCGTTGTGGTCGGCCTCGAGCAAGAGGGCCGGCTTGCCGCAGTCGCGGATCAGGCGGTCCCGCTGGTCGATCTGGCCGATCGAGTAGGGCTTGCACGAGCGGTCGGAGTGCAGGATGACGCCATCGAGGTGGTAGGTGTCGATCATGGCTTTCATCGTGCGCAGCTTGTGTCCTGTGCCCCGGTTGAGGATGGGGTGCAGGTAGACACGTGCCGCGGATTCGATCGGATCGTCGGGGTGGAAGAGGGCGGCGAGTTCGCCCCAGGCGTTCGTGTAGGTTGAGGCCACGAGGATAGCCCCGTGCACAGCGAGCGCCTCGGCCAGGTAGCGGAGGCGGTACCAGATCGGGAGGTTGTCCCAGAGCAGACGGTGCCGCTCCTGGCGGACAGCGCTCACCCCGCGTGCGATGCGTTCATCGAGTTCCTTGAGCATGTCCGCGTAGAAGTCGACTGTGGCCGCGTCGCCGCGCAGTTCGACAATGGGCGCCATCTGAATGAACTGCTCGATGACCGAGATCGGTGCCGGGCGATGGCGGTTGCGCTCCATCACCTGCATCCACAGCTCCGAAGCCTGCTGGCTGAGGCGAGCGACCTGGCGTAGGCGTTCCTGCCGCAGCGGCTTGCCCGCGACCTGTTCCAGAACGGGGATGGCCGCCTCCAGCTGTTGCACGACGTAGCGGACCGCGTGCTCGGGAGCATGGTCATAGTACAGGAACGGCGTGTCGATGACGACAAGTGGAACGCGCAGGTGGTGCGCCAGGACGCGGTACCAGAAGAGCACGGTCTGGCAGATGTTGGTGCAGGCCAGGAGCAAGTCCGGCCTGGGCAGGCGCCCGACGGGTGTTTTGCCCGAGAACAGGGTGCCGATGTCGGTGCGGGCGTAGGAGCACAGGTCGGTGGAATAACCGGCGGCTTCGGCTTCGCGGGAGATGTCGACGGCCACCCGCGCGGTCCCGCAGATGGCACCGTGGTTCTCGGGATAGACGACGAAGAAGTCGAGCGCCTTGAGCAGTTCGACCGGCGCGCCGGACGTCACCCAGGCGACCTTGCGCGCTGCGTTGGCGTAGCGGCCCTCGAGCCAGTGGCGGGCCACCAGCTCGCGCCCGCGAGCGGCGATGCGCAGAGGCGGCCCCAGCCGATCGCTCTCCCAGCGCCGGCGTTGCGGCAGGATATCTGAGCGCCAGCGCGCCAGGCGCAGCGCGGCCGGGCCGAAGAGGCGGGCGCCAGCGAGGTAGGCGAGGCGATCGGGAAGAGTCACGCCAGCATCTCGAAGAAGGCTTCCATGCGGGTCACAGCCTGCTGCGAGAGAGGCTCTCCGACATCAATCTCGACGACCACCGAGGGATAGCCGGCCTGCTGCAGGCCGCGGCGGACTTGGGGGAGGTCGAAGAGCTCCGGTTCGCAGAACTTGACCAGGTAGAAGATCACGCCGCGCGCCCCGCTTTCGCGGGCAAGGTGGAGGAGAGAATCGAGGCGGGCTTCGATGGGTGAGCCGCGGGTGGAGTCGGGCGGCGCCGCCAGCAGGCTCTGTGCCATGCGCACGAAGGGGTCCGGATCGCCGCCGGGCGGGTAGCGCCTGCGGCCGCAGCAGGCCATGTCGTCGCCCACAATCACGCCGCCGAGGGATTCGACCGCGGCGAACAGGTCCCACGGCTCGGGGACGATGCCCGAGAGGACAATGGGGATGCCCGTGAACCGATCGGCTGTCGCTGAGGCGAGCGTCTGCTCGGCGACCGCAGCGAAAGACTCCGCGGGGAGGTACTCCCGCGAGCGCACAAGCCGATAGAAGTCGAGATCGCGCATGGGGAGGAGCGGACGGCGGTGGTGGAGCGCGCTGAGAAGCCGGTCGGCCGTTTCCTCTCTTTCGATGCAGTCGTGGAGTTGTCCGCTGCTGGGACGCAGGCCGGTGAGCGAAGCCAGCCGCTCGTACACTTCCTGAAGCTGCTCCGCAAGATAGGTGAGCGCGATCGCATCCGAGCGGCGCGGCAGGTACAGCGGGATGACGGCCTGCCGGGGCTGGATGAAATCGATCAGCAGGCTGCCCAGGCCCTGGAGAGAATCGCAGGCATGGGGCACGAGGATCACGTCCGCCACATCCAGGCCGCCGGTAAGCAGGAACGACAGGCCATTACGAACGATGGAGCAGACATAGGGTTGAAGGTGGGCTGCCCCGTGCGAAGGATCGACGCCCGGCGGGCCCCACACCTCGACGGGGAGGTAGCCGAACGCCCGCAGCAGCGCTCGTGGATAGTGGATAGGGAAGATGGCAGCGATGCGGCCGCCGGCGTCCTTCTGCTGCCGGACGACATGCATTCGGCGGGGCGGGATCAGCCGTGGCTCCATCGGTGCGGCGCAGGCGCGAGGTCATGACGATGGTAGCACATCCTGCAACTTCGCGCTCCGTCGCTTCGGATCCCCCGCCCGGTCGGACGTGGATAGAGGCAGAGGCGACCCGGTGGGCGGTGATGTAGAATCACAGGGTGGTGCGGGCTGGTCGCGCGCCTGTTCATCCGAGAGAGAGACGTCTTGATAGACACGCTCAGGACTCGCGCCCACTTGCTTAGACGAGAAGCCTATGCTCTGTACATCGCGACTCGTGATCCCCGGGTTCCCTGGTACGCCAAGGCCTTTCTGGGGGTGGTGTTGGCGCACACCTTCAGCCCCATTGACCTCATTCCGGACTTCATCCCTGTTCTCGGTTACCTTGACGACCTGATCGTGACGCCGCTTGGAATCGCGCTCGCGTTGAAGATGGTTCCGCCCGGAGTGATGGTGGAGGCTCGGCGGGAAGCCGAAGAACTCGTGCGGCAAGGGAAACCCATCAGTCGAGTCGGAGCCGTGGTGGTGGTTGTCATCTGGGTTGTCATCTTGGTCGCCGTCGTGTGGTCAGTTGTACGTGCGGTGCAGGGGTAGGCCGCTTCTGCCATCAGTCCTGGGGGCGAAGCGAGGATCGGCAACGCTTATCGTGGAGGCTCGAATGGTAGGCAGCGAGGGCCGGCCCATCTCGCGGTTCCAAGCACCAAGCGAGACAAGATGTGTGGGAGCGAGCAGCCCAACGCCTCCGCACCAGGAGGTCTCGGAGACAGGAGCCTCGGCACCATGACTAAGAAGTCGATAGGGTATGTCGAGCTGATCTGGAGATGCCCGCGCTGCGAGACCGTCAACCCGGGCCCGCAGAAGTTCTGCAACGGGTGCGGCGGGCCGCAGCCCCAGGATGTGCAGTTTGAGCAGCCACCGGAGGAGAAGCTGCTCGGCGAGGCCGCCGCGGCAGCCGCCAAGGCAGGGCCTGACATTCACTGCCCGTACTGCCAGGCGCGCAATCCCGGTGCGGCCAAGTTCTGCGGCGCCTGCGGCGGCGATCTCGCGCAGGGCAAGCGGCGGGAAGCGGGGAAGGTGCTGGGTGCGTTTCGTCGCGAGCCGGCTGCGCCGGTGGCCTGCCCGGCCTGTGGCGCGTCGAACCCCGCCGGGGCCGCCCGCTGCTTGAAATGCGGCGCCGCGCTGCCAAGACCGGAGGCCCAGCAGCCTCGGGTTGCCGCGCCTTCTCCCTCCTCGCGCATCCCCGTAGCCTTTCTGGCAATCGGCGCGCTCGTCGTCTGCGGAATCCTGGCGGTGATCTTCCTGCTGATCTCCACAAGGCGGAGTCAGTTGGTCGGGCAGGTCCAGCAGGTGGGCTGGACGCGGTCGCTCCCGGTCCTGGCACTGGCACCCGTGGAGCATGAGGGCTGGCTGGATGAGATCCCGGCCCAGGCCGACATCGAACAATGTTCCACCGAGTATCGCTACACATCGCAAGAGCCGGTGGCAGGCGCAGTCGAGGTGTGCGGCACCCCCTACACGGTTGACACCGGCACCGGCCTGGGCCAGGTGGTTCAGGACTGCGTCTACGAGGTCTACGACGACTATTGCACGTATACGGCGTTTGAGATGGTCGTCGTCCAGACGCTGACAGCCAGCGGGAACGATCTCATGCCCTACTGGCCCCAGGGCTCCCTGGCCGCCGGGAAGGAGTTCGGCGAAGGCTCGGAGACCTACCAGGTCGTCTTTGTTACCGAAGGTGGGACGTACAGCTACGGTCCTGCCGGGGAGTCCGAGTACTTGCAGTTCGAGCCGGGCAGCCGCTGGGTCCTGGAAGTGGACGGAATGGGAAGGGTGGTGTCGGTGGAGCGGTCGCAATAGCCGAGGGCCACGGCATCGCCGCGGCATCTGAATCGGCGGGGTGGGGTCGGGGAGAAGAGGCCATGAAATCCTATCGGAAGGAACTGTGGTTCAGCCTTCCCTCGCGGCGAGGGTTTGTCAACATCACGCCCCAGGTCGAGGAATGCCTGCGTGAGAGCGGAGTCCGGGAGGCGCTTGTCCTGGTGAATGCCATGCACATCACGGCTTCGGTCTTCATCAACGATGATGAGAGCGGCCTGCACGCAGACTACGAAGCGTGGCTCGAGAAGCTGGCGCCACACGAGCCGACGAGCCAATACCGCCACAACCGCACGGGCGAGGACAATGCCGATGCGCACCTCAAACGGCAGGTGATGGGACGGGAGGTGGTCGTTGCCGTCAGCGATGGTCGGCTCGACTTCGGGCCGTGGGAGCAGATCTTCTACGGCGAGTTCGACGGCCGGCGCCGGAAGCGCGTGCTGGTGAAGATCATCGGCGAATGAGCGACTTGCGCCTGAGCGATCTCGCTGCGACGGAACCTCAAGCCCCGCCGCCCGGGCACAGGCCCGGCGCGACCTACGACCGCCTTGCCCGCTGGTATGACCTGCTCGCAGGCCGCTGGGAAGAGAGCGCCAAGCGCAAAGCGCTGGACCTGCTCAGGGCGCATGTCGGGGAGCGCGTGCTTGATGTGGGATGTGGCACAGGACGTGAGGTGGCCGCGCTGGGGCCCGGAGGACGCCTGTGTGTCGTCGCATTGTCTCGGGCTGGCGGCCAAAACCTGCTGCGGCGTCTGTATCAATGGGGCCACGAGCGGTTTCCGGCCCTCTTGGATTGCCGCCCGATCTTCGCCCGGGACGCGCTGCAGCGGGCAGGATTCGTCGTCGGCGAGTGGAGGCTGGCATCCGTCGGAACCCTGCCCGTGGAAATCACATTGGCCCGTGCCGGGTAGCCGGGTGTTGGATGCGCTACGGTGGCCTTGCATTCCGTGACATTCGTCATACCCGCCATCGCGCCTTGTCACTATGCCCTTGGACAACCGCCGGTAGGGAAACAGGTCAGTTGACACAGGAATTGTCCATGTGCTAGATTTCACAAGAGAGGCCAGGGTGCGTCCAGTCGGAACATCGCTGCGTCGACGAGAAATCCGCTGTCATGACCCGGGACGATCTCCTGTTGTGGATCGCCTTTCGGCCGGCTCGATTCGCGTGGGTCGAGACCGGTCGGTCATGGTGTGGGGTCTTTCGGGGCCCCTGAAGGCGCAGGCCGTGTTTGGAGCGGTCTGCATCCCGCGAGGCGGACCGGGTGAGGTGCAGCCCGATGCGCCTCGTGCGAGAAGTCCTCGTCACATCCGTTGTTCGGAGTGAGCCGGCGGAGGCGTATGGCCAGTCGATAGGAGGAGGCGCAGGATGGCACAGGGCGGCAGCATCCAGCCTGGTGAGGCGGTCGGCGTCTACATCTGTCACTGCGGCACGAACATCGCCGCCACGGTGGATGTGGCCGCTGTGGCCGAGTACGCTTCACGCCTGCCCGGAGTGGCGGTGGCGCGTCATTACACCTACATGTGCTCAGACCCCGGGCAGGCGCTCATCAAGGACGACATCCGCCAGCATGTCCTGGACCGCGTGGTGGTCGCCTCATGCTCGCCCCTGATGCATGAGACCACCTTCCGCCAGGCGTGCGCCGATGCCGGCTTGAACCCGTTCCTGTTCCAGATGACCAACATCCGTGAGCACTGCTCCTGGATCACGAGCGACACGGCGAGCGCCACGGCCAAGGCCAAGGACCTGGTGGCGGCGGCCGTGGCCCGCGTGCGCTATCAACACTCCCTTGAACCGAGGCAGGCGGAGGTGCGTCAGGCGGCTCTGATTGTGGGCGGGGGCATTGCTGGCATCGAGGCCGCCCTGCGCCTGGCGGATGCGGGCAAGCAAGTCTACCTGGTGGAGCGGGAGCCGAGCATCGGCGGGCATATGGCCCGGCTCTACAAGACCTTCCCGACCCTGGACTGCGCGGCTTGAATTCTCACCCCGAAGATGGTGTCCGTGGGACGCCACCCGAACATCACCCTCCTGACCTACAGCGAGGTTGAGGCGGTCTCAGGGTATGTGGGCAACTTCGAAGTGCGGGTGCGCAAGAAGGCGCGCAACGTGAACGCGGACACGTGCACCGGCTGCGGCACATGTGTTGAGAAGTGCCCGTGGAAGAAGATCCCCTCGGAGTTCGACCTGGGGCTGGGGACCAGGCCGGCGATCTACTTCCACTTCGCGCAGGCTGTGCCCCGCGTCCCGGTCATCGATACGGCCAACTGCGCCTACTTCCAGCGCGGCAAGTGCCGTGCCTGTGAGAAGTTCTGTCAGACGAATTCCATCGACTTCGAGCAGAAGGATCAATTGCTTGAGCTCAAGGTCGGCACGATCATCCTGGCCACGGGATTCCGCGACTACGATCCGCGCGGCGAACCGGCCTATGGCTACGGCGTGCTCGATGACGTGGTCACCGGCATGGAGTTCGAGCGCCTGGTGAACTCGGGCGGGCCGACCCTGGGGGAGGTTCGCCTGAAGGACGGCCGCAAGCCGGAGCGCATCGCCATCCTGCACTGCGTCGGCAGCCGGCGCAAACCCTCCGTGGACGTGCGGACGGACTTGTCTGCGAACGGCGACGGGCGCGCGCACGAATACTGTTCACGCGTCTGCTGCATGTACTCGCTGAAGCTGGCTCATCTGGTGCGGGATGCCCTCGGGGCCGAGGTAATCGAGTTCTACCGAGACATGCGCGCCTTCGGCAAGGACTACGAATCCTTCTACGAGCGCGTCGCTGAAGAAGGTGTGCACTTCGCCCGTTTCGACGGGGATGTGCGCGTCACTCGACAGGACGGTCACCTCGTTGTCTCCGCCACAGATGTCTACACCGGGAAGCCGATCGAGGCCGCGATCGACATGGTGGTGCTGAGCACGGGTCTGGAGCCGCAGGCCGATCAGGCGGAGGTGGGCCGCATCTTCGGCGTCAGCCTCAGTCCCGATGGCTTCTTCCTGGAGCGGCACCCCAAGCTGGCACCGGTGGAGACCGCGACGGACGGCATCTTCCTGGCCGGCACCTGCCAGGGGCCGAAGGACATCCCGGACAGCGTGGCCCAGGGCGGCGCGGCCGCGGCCGCGGCCCTGTCGCTGATGGACATAGGCCACGTGACGCTCGAGCCGTTCACCACCGTCATCAACCAGGACCGGTGCGGCGGCTGCCGCACCTGCGAGGGTCTGTGCCCCTACCACGCCATTTCGATGATGGCGATCGGCGAGCGGATGGTGGCGCAGGTAAACGAGGTCCTGTGCAAGGGCTGCGGTGCCTGCGCCGCGGCCTGCCCGGCAGGGGCGGCCGAGCAGCGCGGATTCACGCTGGACCAACTCTACGCTGAGATCACCGGCGCGCTGGCGAGCAGCGCCGGCCTGCGACAGGAGGCCTGGGGATGAACATCGCCAAGGTCAGGACGGGCGTTTACGTCTGCCACTGCGGCACCAACATCGCGGCTACGGTGGATGTGGCGGAGGTGGCCCAATTCGCAAGCCGCCTGCCTGACGTGGCCGTGGCCCGCGATTACACCTACATGTGCTCCGACCCCGGCCAGGATTTGATCAAGACCGACATCCGCGAGCACGGCCTCAACCGGGTGGTCGTGGCCTCGTGCTCGCCGCTGATGCATGAACCCACCTTCCGCCGCGCCTGCCAGGAGGCCGACCTCAACCCGTTTTTCTTCCAGATGGCGAACGTACGCGAGCAGTGCTCGTGGGTGATAGACGAGCGCGCCCAGGCGACGACGAAGGCCAAGGCGATGGTCGAGGCAGCCGTGGCCCGCGTGCGGCATCATGCGCCGCTGGACATGCGCCGGGTGACGATGGAGCCATCGGCCCTGATCGTCGGGGCGGGCATCGCCGGGATGGAAGCCGCGCTGCGCTTGGCTGAGGCCGGGAAGCAGGTCTACCTGGTCGAGCGCGAGCCGTCCATCGGCGGCCACATGGCGCAGCTCTACAAGACCTTCCCGACCCTGGACTGTGCGGCTTGAATTCTCACCCCCAAGATGGTGTCCGTCGGACGCCACCCCAACATCCACCTCCTGGCCTACAGCGAGGTCGAGTCGGTCTCGGGTTACGTCGGCAACTTCAGCGTGCGGGTGCGGCGCAAGCCCCGCTACGTTGACGAGAAGCAGTGCACCGGGTGCGGGAAGTGCGCCGAGGTCTGCCCGATCGAGGTGCCGAGCGAGTTCGAACTCGGGCTGAGCCTGCGCAAAGCCGCCTACCGTCATTCGGCGCAGGCGGTCCCCAACGCCTATACCATCGAGAAGCGAGGCGTCGCCCCCTGCCGCAGCGCCTGCCCCACGGACCAGCGGGCGCAGGGCTACATCGCCCTCGTCCGCCAGCGGCGCTACGCGGATGCTTACTGGGCCATCCGCCGCGAGCATCCTTTCCCCTCCGTCTGCGGCCGCGTGTGCAACCACCGCTGCGAGGATGCCTGCAGCCGGGTCAAGGTCGATGAGTCGGTCAACATCATGGGGCTGAAGCGCTTCGTCGCCGATTGGGCCTATGCCCACCGGGACGAGCTGGCGAGGCTGCGCGACAAATCCATCGTCGGCACACCCTTCCAGCACACTTCCCCGCCAACCGGCAAGAAGGTGGCCGTCATCGGCGCCGGCCCTGCCGGGCTGACCGCAGCGCTGGACCTCGTCCGCATCGGCCATTCGGCTACGGTCTTCGACCAGCTGCCCTTCGCCGGCGGCATGATGCGGGCTGGCATCCCCCCGCACCGCCTGCCGACCGAACTGCTGGATTGGGAGATCGGGCAGATCGTCGACGAGGGCGTTGAACTGCGCCTGAACACGCGCATTGACGACGTCCCTGGCCTGTTGGAGCAGGGCTACCACGCCGTCCTCATCGCCACAGGCGCCCACGCCGCCAAGAAGCTGCCCATCAGCGACGCGAACCATCCCGACAACTGGCTCTCGCTCGACCTGCTGCGCCGCGTCGGCAGCGGCGAGCGCCCGGACCTCCGGGGCCGGCGCGTGGTCGTGCTCGGCGGCGGTAACGTCGCCCTCGATACGGCGCGCACCGTCCTGCGCCTGGGCGCCAAAGAGGTCAGCATGGCCTGCCTCGAACCGCGGGGCGAAATGCCAGGCTTCGCCTGGGAAATCGGCGTGGCCGAACAAGAGGGCGTGAGACTCTACCCCGGGCGGACCTTCAAAGAGGTCATCGTTCGCAACAACAAGGTCAAGGGTGTGCGCTGTGTCGAGGTCGAGTTCCGCGGCTTCAAGCGCGGCCGCCCCGATATTGCCGAGAAGCCCGGCACCGAGCATGTTATCCCGGCGGACCTGGTGGTGTGGGCCATCGGCCAGGGCCCCGACTTCTCGTTCCTGCCTCCGGACGGCAGCATCAACACCCTCTACCCCGTGGGCATCCAGGCCGATTCGGAAATGATGACGACAATGAAGGGCGTGTTCTGTGCCGGCGATGTGCGCCGCGGGCAGACGTTCTTCGTCGTCGATGCCATCGGCGAAGGCCATCGCGCCGCCCGCTGCATCGACCGCTACCTGCGCGGCGAGAAGGGGCTCAGGGAGCCGGAGCGGCTTCCGGCGGTGGAGCTTTCCCCGCAAGAGGCCCGGGCCAAGATCGAGCGGGGCCAGGCCTCCTCGCGGCCCCGCGTCCCCATCCCCTCGCTGCCGCTCAAGGACCGCTTCGGGGACTTCCGCGAAATCGATCTGCCGCTCTCCGAGGAGGATGCGCTGGCCGAGGCCGAGCGCTGCCTGCGCTGCGGGGTTTGCTCCGAATGCCTGGAGTGCGTCGTGGCCTGCGATCGCGGTGCCATCAACCACGACATGCGCGAAGAACGCATCGAACTCAAGGTGGGGACGATCATCCTGGCAACGGGATTCGCCGATTTCGATCCCTCGCGGGCGCCCGAGCTCGGGTATGGCCGTTTCGAGAACGTCATCACGGCGTTGGAATTCGAGCGGCTGATCAACACCTCCGGCCCCACAGAAGGCAAGGTGCTGCTGCGCAGCGGCCAGCCGCCGAAGAGCGTGGCCATCATCCACTGCGTCGGCAGCCGCGACGAACGCTTTCGCGAATACTGTTCCCGCGCTTGCTGCATGTACTCACTCAAGATCGCCCAACTGCTGCACGACTACGTCGGCGCCGAGGTGCATGAGATCTACCGCGACATGCGCTGCTACGGCAAAGGCTACGAGGAGTTCTACAACCGCACCGAACAACTGGGCGTGCGTTTCTACCACGGGCGGGTGAGGTCGGTCGAGCAGGCCGGGGACGGCCCGAAGTTGGTGGTGCGATGGGACGAGGGCTTCCGCAACCAGCCGGATCATGTCGAGGTCGACATGGTGCTCCTGGCTACGGGGTTTGAGCCGCGATCGGATACGCCTCAGGTGGCCAGCCTCTTCGGCGTCAGCCGCAGCCGCGACGGCTTCTTCCTCGAGCGCCACCCGAAGCTGGCGCCGGTTGAGACCGCCTCGGAAGGCATCTATCTGGCCGGGGCCTGCCAGAGCCCGAAGGACATCCCGGACAGCGTTGCCCAGGCGGCCGGCGCCGCCGCGGCCGCGCTGTCCCTCATCGACCAGGGCGTGATCGAACTCGAACCGACCGTGGCCTCGGTCACGGCCGCCCGTTGCGCCGGGTGCGGCCAGTGCAGCCTGGCCTGTCCGTATGGTGCCATCGTCCTTCAGGACGGCGCAGCCTGCGTGAACGAGTTCCTGTGTAAGGGCTGCGGCACGTGCGCTGCCGCCTGCCCCAACAAGGCCGTCTCGCTGATCCACTATGATGACCGCCAGGTCCTCTCGGAGCTGTTGGCGGCGCTGAGGGTGCCGGCGCTGAGCGCGGCAGACGCCCAGATGGAGGTGTCGGGATGACGGAGCCGGTGCCTTCTTTCCCTCAAGCTGGCGAGGGAGCCTTCGAGCCCAGGATCGCGGGGTTCCTGTGCACGTGGTGCTCCTACACCGGGGCCGACCTGGCCGGAACGTCGCGCCTGAAGGTGCCACCCAACTTCCGGGCGGTGCGCGTGCCGTGCTCGGGGCGGGTATCGCCGGAGCTGGTGATGCGAGCCTTCGACGAAGGAGCCGATGGCGTGCTTGTGCTTGGCTGCCACATCGGCGAATGTCACTACGACAACGGCAACCACCGCACCGCCAAGCGCATCCCGACGCTGGGTGCGCTGCTGACGTTTGCCGGCCTCGAGCCGGAGCGGCTTCGCCTCGACTGGGTCTCGGCCTCGGAGGGTGACCGCTTCGCCCGCATCGTCAAGGAGTTCACGGAGGCCGTGCGCAAGATGGGCCCTTCTCGCTGGCGGGAGCAGGCGCTGGCTCGGAGTCGCTGGATGATCTCCGAAGTCGGAGGCGCCGCATGAACCATACGGACGCCATCCAGGCCAAGGCCCGCCAGTTGCTGGACTCGGGCGAGGTTGTGTGTGTCCTGGGGTACGAGGTCGGTCCGCGCGGTCGGGTGCGCCCGGCCTTCGTCTACAGCGCAGCCGATGCGGAGCGGCTGGTCTGGAACCGGGGCTGCACCCACAACCTGGCCACATATCCGCCCTCATCCCTGCGCCCTGGCAAACCCGGCGCGCCCAGGAAGCGGATGGCCGTGGTCGTCAAGCCGTGCGACGCGCGCGCGGTCAACGTGCTCCTGGCGGAGAGCCAGTTCGAGCGCGATCAGGTCCACCTGATCGGGATGGTGTGCGAGGGGATCGTCGAGGGCGCCGGGTCGCGGCCGATGGCAGAGCTGGAAGGCGAGGCGCCTTTCCAGCTCCGCTGTCAGATGTGCGGCGAGCGCGCCCCCGTCCTGTACGACACGCTGATCGGTGAACCACAACAGGCCGCCCCTCCGAGGCCGGCAGTCGAGGACCCGCTCGACCGCCTCGACGCCATGACTCCTGCCGAGCGGGCGGAGTTCTGGCTTGCGCAGTTCGACCGCTGCCTGCGCTGCTACGCCTGTCGTCAGGCCTGCCCGATGTGCAGTTGCCCCACCTGCCTGTACGAGCGGGATGACTCGCTCTGGGTGGGCATGGGGCTTGGCCTGTCGGAGAAGCGGGCCTTCCACCTAGGGCGCGCCTACCACCTCGCTGGCCGCTGCGTCGGCTGCAACGAGTGCGAGCGGGTGTGCCCGGTGGGCATCCCCATCAGCCTGCTGAACCGCCGCCTTGCCAGGGAGGTTGAGGCAGTCTTCGGCTTCAAGGCCGGCCTCGAGGCGAAACCCAGCCCCCTTGTCACGGTGCTCGGCGAGGGGGAGGTGGCTGCATGAAAGCCCTCCGTCGAGAAGCCCTGGCCGCCTGGCTTGACCGCCTCGCTGCCGAGAAGAGCCTCATCGCGCCGAAGCAGGTGGAGGATGTGCTCCTGTACCGCCCGGTCTCCAGCAGCGAGGAGGTCGCTGCGCTGACGGGAGCGGTGCGACCGGTGGTGTCGGTCAAGCAAGTCGTGTTTCCGTCCACCGAGCCGCTTCTGGCGATCCGAATGCAGCGGCAGGGCGGGCAGCCGCTGACGATCGAGCTGAAGGAGACGCTGTGGCGGGGCGAACAGGTTGTCTTCGGCGTCCGCCCTTGCGACGCACGTGGGCTGCGCGTCCTGGACGCACTGTACCTGGAGGACCGGCAGCCCGATCCATACTATGCCCGCAGGCGTGAGCAGACTACCCTCATCGGACTGGCCTGCAGCGAGATGGGCCCGACCTGCTTCTGCAAGAGCGTGGGCGGAGCGCCCGATGACCCCGCCGACGTGGACGTCTTCCTGCGCGAGACCGAGCGCGGGTACGCGGTGCAGGTCGTGACGGAGAAGGGGCGCGAACTGATGGCCGGCGCGCCGCTGGAGGAGGTCGAGTGGGACTTGCCCCGCGCCGCCCTCAGCGAGCCTATTCCTGTGCCCGACGGGCTGGCGTGGCCCCCGCACTTCTCCGACGAGTACTGGCAGCGCCTCGGCGAACGCTGCCTGAGCTGCCGCCTGTGCGCCTATGTTTGCCCGACGTGCCGCTGCTTTGACGTGCGCGACGAGCCGGCCCTCTCCGACAACGGCGCCACTTGCTACGAGCGGCTCCGCTGCTGGGACAGCTGCACCAGCCCCAACTACCGGCGCATCGCCGGCGGCCACAACCCGCGGCCGACTCCCGGCACGCGGCTGCGCAATCGCTTCTACTGCAAGTTCTACTACTACCCGCAGCAGTACGGTCCGGTGGCCTGCACCGGCTGCGGCCGCTGCATCGATGTGTGCCCGGTCAACATCGACATCACCGAGGTGCTGGCCTACCTGGTCGCTGGCTAGGACCGGGAGGTCGCTCGGCGAAGGATGAGGGAGTGGATGGCATGACAGAAGCTCAGGCGGCCAATCCGATGATGCCCTACCTGGGTCGACTGGTCGAGGTGCGCGACCTGGCCGCGGAGATCAAGCTCTTCTCGGTGGAACTTCTCGACGGCGGGCGAGAGCCGTTCGCTCGCTACGAGCCGGGTCAGTTCGCCTTCGTCTCGGCGTTCGGCCAGGGAGAGGCTCCCTTCGGCCTGGCCTCGGCGGCTCAGCGCAGCCGGCGCAGCGGCAATGGCAGCGTCGTTGTCGATTTCGCCGTCAACCGCCTCGGTTCGGTGACGCACGCCCTGCACGAGCTGGGGCAGGGAGATGTGGTGGGCGTGCGAGGCCCGATGGGGCGCCCGTTCCCGATGGAGGCCTTCAAGGGTCACAACCTGATCGTGCTGGGCGGCGGGATCGGCGGCGCCCCGCTGCGGCCCGTCATCCAGACGGTCCTCGACCACCGCGCCGACTACGGGCATCTCACCATCCTGTGGGCCGCCCGCCATCCGTCGCTGCTCATCTTCACCGACGAGTACGACGAATGGCGCGCCGCCCCCGACACCGACCTCCACCTGACGGTCGACGAACCAGACGAAGCCTGGGACCACAGCGTGGGGCTGATCACCCAGCTGCTCGAACGCGTGGCGCCCTCACCGAGGAACGCCATCGCCATCACCTGCGGGCCGCCGATCATGATTCACTTCGTCAACAAGATGCTGCAGGAAATGAACTTCCGGCCTGAGCAGTGCTACGTCACCCTCGAGGCGCGCATGCACTGCGGCATGGGGAAGTGCGGGCGCTGCAACCTCGGCGAAAAGCTCGCGTGCGTGGATGGGCCCGTGTTCTCGATGGCCGAGATCGGGGAGATGCTCGAGAGCTACTTGTAACCTCGTCGCCTCACGAATCCCCGGAGCGTGGCCGAGGCCGCGCTCTTTTCTGACACCGCCAGGGCCCGGCCTCGCTGCCTCTTGCCAGCGTAGTTGCTGGCGGCTCCCGTCGCCGGCTCGCGGGCACCGCACCCGCCCCGTTTCCCGGGCCCAACCGCCCTCCACGATCCCACACCGCCGAGGCGTCCCCAATGCCTTGGCTGTGGCTATCGCTGGATTTCCACCACCACGCCCTCATCGGCCCAGTCGTAGAGCCATTCCGCGGAGGGTAGGTCCAGGATGATGCAGCCGTAGGAGGCCGGCCGCCCCAGCACGTTCGCCCATAGCCGCACGCCGCTGGAAAGCAGCGGCAGGCCGTGAATTCCATTCCAGAATCCCGGAACGGCCTCGTAGATCCCCAGGAAGTGCGGCATCCACAGGTCCCAGTTCGAAGCGTAGGCATTCGGGATGTGCGACTGCACCTGGAAGATGCCCGGCAGGGTGGGGGACCTGGCGATCCCGGTGCTGATGACGAAGTCGCGCAGCACCTCGCCATCCTGGTAGGCCCACAGGTGCTGCTGGCTGATGCTGATCACGATCCGCTTGTCCACCACCATCGGGAGGCGCAGCATCGCGTCTCGCGGCGGGATGACAATTGTCTCGCCCGGGATCGGGCTCCGCCCTGAGGCCTGGGGATTGGCTTCGAGGATCTTCCAGTAGGGCAGGCCCGCCTGAACACCAATCGACACCCAGGTCTCGCCCGGCCTCACGACGTGGCTCCGTTCGTGATACCGCAGCGCCAGGACCTCGGCCTCGGACCCCCGCAGCGCGTTCTCCAGCGCCTCCGCCGCCTGCTCGAGGTCGAACTCGCGCTCGGGGCCGAGGGCCTCCTTCCATGGCAGCACATCCTGCCGGATGGCCTCGCGGTCCAGGCCCACGGCGAATCCCCCCGGAAGCCTTTCGATGCGCAGCCACGAGGCGATCGTTTCGCGCTCGGGCGACCACTCGAACCGCTCCCCGGTCACGGGGTCGTAGGCGCGGAGCTTCGGCGGCGAGGCCAGCATCCGTTCGATCTCGGCCGCGGCGGCAGACACGTCGGCGATCTGCGGGGGAACGGGAGCGAAGATCAACGGCACCAGCCGGTAGGTGAGGTACGCGCTCTCGGGATTGGCGCGCAGCAGGTCGAGCGTGGCCTGCACGTCGAGGGCCTTGCCCGGCTGCCCCGGCGATGCCACCACCTCTCCCTGGCGGACCTCCAGGACCGCCTCTGCCGGCAGAATCGATGCCAGGCCTGCCCATGAGATCAGGCTGGCTTCGGCCGTTGCCTCGTCGAAGACCACGACCGGGGCGATCTCGCTGCCGTACTGGAGTGCGTAAAGCAGGTCCGATAGGCCTTGCACCCAGTTGGCATCGCGGCCAATCTGGTGAGCGCGGGCGATGCTCGCCGGGGCGTCGACCCGCAGCCCAAAGTCGGCAGGGGACGCCTGCCAGATGCGCGCGCTGTCGGTGGTGTCCACCACGATCAGACGGGCCTGCTCGTTCCAGGCCCTGTCCACGGCCTCTGCCGCCTGCTCGGTAGGCATCCCGCCGACGGGCACCCCACCCACCGTCAGGCCTGGCGCAAGCCAGCCTGATAGGCGAAACAGGGCGTATGCGCCGAGCGCCAGCAGCAGGGCGCCCATGCCAATGCCCATGATGATGCCCAGGGCGCTGGCCAGCAGGCGCCGAGCGCGATCAGCGGGTAGCGCCCCCGCACGCCGGGCTCTGGCAGGCTGCGTGCGAGCAGGGTCGGCCGTGACGAAGGGAAGGCTCATCGGGAGGGGATTGTAACCTCAACCGGGCCGGCACCGGGGCACTCGGCCGCCGCCTGCAGGAAGTCCCCGGCAGCGAGAGACCCGCGGCAGCGGCCGGTGCCCGGGTGCCTGAGCGTTGCGTTGCAGGAAATGGGCCACAGGCGAAGGTGGCCCCGGGGTGGGGGTGCGCACTTGAGCGCCCGGTTCGCCTGCCCCGCCGGAATTCCCTCTTGCGCCGCCGAGGCGCTTTTCTGTAAGATGAAACCGACCGCGTGACGAGGGGGTACCGTGAGCGGGCGAAGGTTCCCCCGCCGCATCCTGGCGGGGCTTGCATTCCTGGCGGCGCTCGCCGCCGCCCTGGCCCTGGCTGTTCCCGCCCTGGCCGACTACCTCGGCCCCAACCGCAGGGTGGTCGAGCAGGTCCGGGTCCGCAACCCCTCGGGGGACTACTGGACCTGCCGCCATCGCAACTACTCCGTCGCCTGCATCCTCTACCACCCGCAGAACCCCTGCCCGGATGCGGGAGGGTACCACCCGGCCAAGGAGCAGCAGTCTTACTGGTGCGGCTGGCCGACGGACTACCGGAACTATTTGGGCTGCGGCTGCACGGCATCGTACCGCTACGAGGCGAGGGAGTACTACCTGCCCGAAGCCACGGTGAGCGGGTCGGTGACGTGCGGCACGTTGGGCAGCGGCGGCTGGTGCCGGGGCGGAGCGGCGCTCTCCCTCAGCGGCAGCGAGCCACTGAGCGGCTATAGCATCCTGGCCCTCGAAGGGACAAGGAACGGCGAGACCTTCGCGTGTGCGGGTTCCTCGTGCTCGGTGCCCCTCGTCGAAGGGACGAACGACTTCACCTTCTG
>CAZNRD010000046.1:0-3943 GCA_964575425.1 uncultured Anaerolineaceae bacterium
ACTTCGGGGGCGCGGTGCGGGAGGCTTGCCTCGAGTACGTGCCCGAAGCCAAGGTTGGAGACTACGCCATCGTGCACGTGGGTTTTGCCATCAGCCTGCTGGATGAGCAGGAGGCGCGGGCGAGGCTGGACCTCTTCCGCGCGATCGCGCAGGACGGAGAAGCGTGAAACACCTGAGCGAATACCGCCAGGCGGACCTGGTGTGGGCTGGGCTGGAGCAGATCCGCAGCACTGTCACCCGTCCCTGGGTGCTGATGGAGATTTGCGGCGGGCAGACGCATTCCATCGTGCGTCACGGCCTGGACCAGATGCTCCCGCCCGAGATCGAACTCGTGCACGGGCCAGGTTGCCCGGTGTGCGTGACCCCGCTGGAGCTAGTCGACAAGGCGCTGGCCATAGCGTCCATGCCGGGGGTCATATTCACCTCATACGGAGACATGCTCCGCGTTCCGGGCACGGGCAGGGACTTGTTTTCGGTGCGCGCGGCCGGCGGTGATGTGCGCGTGGTGTATTCGCCGCTCGATGCCGTTCGGCTCGCGCAGGAAAACCCCGACCGCCAGGTTGTCTTCTTCGCCATCGGCTTCGAAACGACCGGCCCGGCCAACGCCATGAGCGTGCTGCAGGCCAGATCCCTGGGCCTGACCAACTACTTGGTCCTGGTGTCGCATGTATGCGTACCTCCAGCCATCCGGGCGATCCTCAGTTCGCCCGGCAGCCGCGTGCAGGCCTTGCTGGCGGCAGGTCACGTCTGCGCCGTGATGGGCTACTGGGAATACGAGCCGATCGCGTTGGAGCATGCCGTGCCGATAGTGGTGACCGGGTTCGAGCCGCTCGACCTGGTCGATGGAATACTGGCGGCCGTCCGCCAGCTGGAACAGGGCCGGGCGGAGGTGGAGAACGCCTATTCGCGCGTCGTGACGCGCGAGGGGAATCGAGCGGCGCAGGAGGTCATCCGGCAGGTGTTCATGCCCTGCGACCGCAAGTGGAGGGGCATCGGGACGATCCCGATGAGCGGATGGTGCCTGCGGCCGGAGTTCAGGGATTTCGATGCCGAATCGCGCTTCGACCTGCAGGCGGTGCGTGCGGAGGAATCGCCGCACTGCATCGCGGGGCTGGTCCTCCAGGGCCGCCGCAAGCCGACAGAGTGCGGGGCGTTCGGTACGGAATGCACGCCGGAGCATCCCCTGGGGGCGACGATGGTTTCTTCGGAAGGAGCATGTGCTGCCTACTATCGCTACCGGCCCGCCATTCCGGTGGCGCCGGAGGGGGCCGCCTGAACCATGACGCCTCGAGAGTCGAAGGACCCGTCGAAGGAGGTTCCCGCGATCCCCGTGGAAGGGCTCGCCTGTCCGCTCCCGATACGCCAGCGGCAGCAGATCGTGATGGCCCACGGAAGCGGTGGGCGCATGACGCACGACCTGATTGCCGACATCTTCCACCGGCAGCTAAGCAACCCGAGCCTGCAGGCATCGAACGATGCCGCGGTGGTGCAGCTTGCCGCAGGGGCCCGACTGGCAGTGTGCACCGACTCCCATGTAGTGTGGCCGCTGTTCTTCCCGGGAGGCGACATCGGCCGGCTGGCCGTCTGCGGGACGGTAAACGACCTGGCGATGATGGGGGCTTCGCCCAAGTGCCTCACGGCCGGATTCGTGCTCGAAGAGGGCCTTGAAATGGAGGTTCTCGAGAGCGTGGTAGCCTCCATGCGGGCCGCTGCCGACGAGGCCGGGGTGGAAATCGTTGCCGGCGACACGAAAGTGGTGCAGCGGGGGAAAGCGGATGGCCTGTACATCAACACCGCCGGCATTGGTGAGATCCCGGATGGCGTGATCCTGGGCGGGGAGCGCGCTCAGGCGGGCGACGTGGTCCTCCTGTCAGGCCCAGTGGGGGACCACGGAATCGCGGTCCTGAGCGCCCGTGGTGAGCTGGGACTTGAGGTCGAGGTGGCCAGCGACCTGTCGCCGCTCAACCATTTGGTGGCGGCGATGCTTCGGGCGAGCGCCGGGATCCATGTGCTGCGCGATCCGACGCGCGGAGGCTTGGCCACTACCCTCAGTGAGATCGCGCGCCAATCCGGCGTGGGCATCGTCATCGACGAGGGACGCGTTCCTGTTCGGCCGGCGGTGGCGGCGGCATGTGAGCTCCTCGGCTTCGATCCACTCTATGTTGCCAATGAGGGCAAGCTTGTGGCGGTGGTGGCACGCGAGGAAGGCGAGAAGGTGCTCCGGGCGATGCGCTCCGAGCGCTACGGGCAGGAGGCGGTGATCATCGGCGAGGTCCGGCCGGAGCCAGCGGGGCGCGTCCTGATGCGAACGGCCATCGGGAGCCAGCGCGTGCTGGAGATGCTCAGCGGGGAACTGTTGCCCCGTATTTGCTAGCCCTCGGCGTTGGGAGGCGAGGCGTCGGCGGGGGCAGGGCCGATGCCGAGCTCGGCGAGGATCAGGTCGACCGCAGCGGGGATGGCGGCGGCCACCGCAGGTGTCAGGTCCTCGCCAAACGTGAGCACGTCCACGGCCTCGATCCCGAAGATGAGGATGTCGTCATCGGCGGGGAGAGCGGCCCCGGTCTGGCGGCCGAGCGCCAGGGCTGTGGGCAGATTCACGTCGTGGGTCGAGGCGCTGTGCTGCGTGGGCAGAGAATGGGGGCTGAGGCGGTGGACGGTGCCTGGCGCGGCGCCGCTGCACACGGCATCGACGATGATGGCCCGCTCGTAGCCGACCAGTCGTTCCATCAACCGCAGGCCCCCGTGGTAATCCTCCGCCACGTCCACATCCGGCACGCCGCGCACGAACGACTCAGCCGCCCGCACTACGCGGATCCCGATGCTGTCATCGCGCAGGAGAGGGTTGCCCAGGCCGAGCAAGAGGGTTCGCACGGGGCGCGTCACGCGGAGAGAAAGCAGGCAGGAATCGGGCCGTGCCCGATTCCTGCCTTTGACGTCAACCGTCTGGAGATCACGCCAGGTTCTGGGTCAGGCGATCGATCATTTCGCCGTCGGGGCCGTGCAGCGTCACCTCCAGCGGCATCTGGCCGGGCAGCGTGTGCGTGGCGCAGCCGAAGCACGGATCGTAGGCGCGGAAGGCCATCTCCACCATGTTCAGCAGCCCCTGATTGACCTTGCCCTTCTTGATCAGCCCCTCAGCCGCCTTCTTGACCGACATGGCGATGGGGGCGTAGTTGTTGGTGGTGCCGACGATGAGGTTGACTTCGGTGAGGATGCCGCGGGCGTCCGTCTTGTAGTGGTGCGTCAGCGTTCCCCGTGGCGCCTCCACGCAGCCGATTCCTTCGTCCGGCGTGGCGCTGGGCAGGGTGCGGAAGTTCGGGCTGGTGATCTCCGGATCGGTGGCCAGCTCGACCCAGCGCTCGGTGGCGTACAGTAGTTCGACGAGGCGTGCCCAGTGCGTCGCCAGGGTGTGGTGGACCGGCTTGCCGCCGAGGGTCTTGTAGAACTCCTCGTAGGCCTCCTGGGCGCGCGGCGTGGCCATACCGTCGGCGGCGTTGAGGCGTGAGAGCGGCGTGGCCTTGTAGACGCCCGAGTCGTTTCCGTCGACGAAGCCCTTCCAGCCGACCTTCTTCAGGTAAGGGAACTTCAGATACGTCCAGGGCTCGACGTGCTCGGCGATGACGGAGAGGTACTCGCTGGGCGAATACTTTACGAATTCCTTGCCGTCGGGGTCGACGACGCGGATCTTGCCGTCGTAGAAGTTGACCCTGTTGTTCTCGTCGACGGTGCCCATCGAGTAGGTGCGGTGGGTGTACGTGTCGCTGAGGATCAGGTCGACGTAGGCCTTGTTGCCCAGGACGATGTCCTTGAAGGCCTGGAGGGAGAAGAGGGCGAAGTCGATGGCCTCACGGCCGCGGGCCTCGATTTCCTTGCGCTGTTCCTCGTTGATGCCGCGGCTGACGCCGCCGAGGTGCTTCTGACCCATGCGCGGGCCGATCTGAGC
>CAZNRD010000046.1:3953-21028 GCA_964575425.1 uncultured Anaerolineaceae bacterium
CCAGTTGGGCTGAACGCGACGGGCGGCCATCATCTGGATCATGTTGTGGCCGTCGCGCCGCATCTTGAGAACCTTGCCCGCGATCTCCATGCCCACCTTCTTGATGACGCCCAGGATGTTGCGCTCGGCCACCGGCGCGTCGGGGCCGACGATGAAGTCCGGTGCGCCGAGGGCGTAGAAGTGCGTGGTGTGGTCGGTGGCGAAGAAGATGCTGTACATCAGCTCGCGCAGCTTCCTGCCGGTGGGCGGCGGCTCGACATGCCACAGGGCGTCGATGGCCTTGGCCGAGGCCATGTGGTGGGCTTCCGGGCAGACGCCGCAGATGCGGTCGGTGAGGTTGGGCATGTCCTCGGCGGGCCGCCCCAGGCAGAAGACCTCAAAGCCGCGCAGTTCGGGTATCTGGAGGTAGGCGTTGGCGACGTCGCCCTCGTCGTTGAGGAAGATGTCGATCTTGCCGTGGCCTTCCAGGCGGGTGATGGGATCGATCGAGATGCGCTGCATCGGGTCACTCCTTGGCTAGGCCTTCTCAGCGGCGCTCTGCGGCGCCGTGACCAGGCTGCGGCCGTTGCCGTCCGTTGCCAGTGCCCGTCGCCGCAGCAGGCTGTGGGGCAGGCTGAAGCGGTAGAACGTGCCGATCGGGTCGGGGATGCCCTCCTCGATGATGCGGCGGATCTCCTCGGGCTCGTTGGCGTCGATGACCGACGCCAGGGCGGAGATCATGCGCGCGCCGAAGTCCTCGACGGCATCGTTCGGGCCGTGGCAGCCGATGCAGGGCGAATTGACCTTCGGGCACAGGGCGCCGCAGCCGGCGCGCGTGGCGATGCCGGCGCACACCAGTCCCTGCTCAAGCAGGCACTCCGTCTCGTTGGGGATGATCTCCCAGGTGCGCTTGAAGGCCTTGATCTTCTTCTCGGTGCGCGTCCGCGTGCACTCATCGCAGACTGTGGTTTCCTTGCCGATGACCGTGCCCGCTGGCGGCAGGGGAGCCCCACCTAGCCCGGCGATCACCGCCTGGACCGCTGTCCAGATGTTTTCCGCCTCCGGCGGGCATCCCGGCAGGTAGTAGTCGACCGGCACCGTCTGATCGAGGGTGCGGAGCGTGTCGTAGAAGACCGGGATGTACAGGTCGCCTTCGGCGACCTCGGTCACGGGCGTGGGGAGCACGCCCTGCGGGTTGTCGACCGACGGGGCGCGCTTGTAGACGTAGTCGAAAATCTGCTCGCGGCTGAACTGATTGGCCAGCCCGGGTATGCAGCCTTCGTGCGCGCAGGAACCGAAGGCCACCAGGATTTTCGACTTCTGGCGCAGCAGCTGAGCCATGTACTCCTGCTCGCTGTTGCGCACGCCGCCGTTGAACAAGCAGACGTCGATGCTCTTGTCGGGGAGTTTCTCAATGTCGCGCACTTTGGCGTCGATGGCCACCGGCCACAGGACGATGTCGAACGCGTTGGCCACGTCGAGGATCTTGTCGTCGATCGCCAGGACGGCGATCTCGCAGCCGCCGCAGGAGGCGGCCCAGTAGAGTGCCAGTTTCGGTTTGGCGGTCATGCCGGCACCTCCATCGCCTCGGCGTGTTCCTTGGGGAGATTCTCGAGGGCGCGCGCTCGGCCGCCGTCCTCTGCCCAATTCCTGGGCCAGCTCAGCGGGCCGAGTTTGCGGACCTGCTCCACCATCTCGTCGATGGCGGCGGCGAGCTGTGCGCCCTCGGCGGCCGATGCCCACTGCAGGCGGACGCGCTCTTCCTCGATGCCCAACTGCCGCAGGGTGTGCTTGAGCAGGATGAAGCGCCGCAGCGTCTTGTAGTTCTGCTCGATGTAGTGACATTCACCGGGGTGGCAGCCGGCGATCATCACGCCGTCCGCGCCGGAGGCCAGGGCCTTGAGCACGAACGTCGGGTCGACGCGCCCGCTGCACATGACGCGGATGGCCCGGACGTTGGGGGCGTGCTTGATGCGCGAGGTACCGGCCAGGTCCGCCGCCCGATACGAGCACCAGTTGCACAGGAAGCCGATGATCTTGGGTTCGAAGGATCCGCTGCTCATTCGTGTTCTCCTCGGTCTCAGCCCTGGGCCAGCTCAGGCTGAGCAACCTGAGCGTCGTAGAGCAGGCCGGCTAGCTCGGCGTATATCTGCTCATCGCTGAAGTGGGCGCCGGTGATGGCATGCGCCGGGCAGGCGGCGACGCAGGTGCCGCAGCCCTTGCACAGCGCCTGGTTGACGTAGCTGACGCCTTCGTCTTCCTTGAACTCGATGGCGTTGAAGGGGCAGAGGTTGTTGCAGATGCGGCAGCCGGAGCAGTGCTCGGCGTGAATGGTGGCGACGACTGGCTCGATCGACACCGTGCCCTTGGTGATCATGCCCAGGATGCGCGCCGCGGCCGCTGCCCCCTGGGCGACGGAGGCCGGAATGTCCTTCGGGCCCTGGCAGACGCCGGCGATGAAGATTCCGTCGGTCATCGTGGCCACCGGGTCGAGCTTGGGATGCCGCTCGGTGAACCAGCCGTCCATGCTGCAGGAGATGCCGAACTTCAGGCCGACGTCGCGCGCATCGCGGCGAGGCTCAAAGGCGGTCATCAGGATCACCATGTCCACCGGGATGCGCCGCTGCTTGCCCAGCAGCGTGTCCTCCACCTGGACGATCAACTTGCCCTGCTCGCCCGGGAGACGGGCGACGTCGCTGACCTCACCCACCTTACCGCGCATGAACTTCATCCCTTCCTCCAGCAGGCGGTCGTAGAACTCCTCGTACCCCTTAGCGGGCGTGCGCAGGTCGATGTAGAAGGAGGTCACCTCGGCGTTGGTCTTCTCCTTGACGAGGTGACCGAACTTCAACGCGGCCATACAGCACACGGCCGAGCAATACGGGTTGTAGTTCTGGTCGCGGCTGCCGACGCAGTGGACGATGGCGATCGACTTCGGTTCGGTCTTGCCATCCCGCAGGAGGATCTTGCCCTCGGTTGGCCCGGCGGCGTTGCACATGCGCTCGAATTCCAGGCTGGTGAAGACGTTCGGCAGTCGGCCGTAGCCGTACTGCGGGATGCGCCGGGCATCGAAGGGATCGAACCCCGTCGCTAGGAGGATGTTGCCCACGCTCAGGTCGAGGAAGGTATCCTGCTGCTCGAAGTCGATGGCGTTGGTCGGGCAGAACTTCTCGCAGGCCCTGCAGGTTCCCTTCTTGAAGTAGACGCAGTTCTCGCGATCGATGACAGGGTACTTGGGGACGGCCTGTGGGAACGGGCGGTAGACCACCTTGCGCGTGCCCAGGCCGGCCTCGAACACCTCGTCCTTCACCTTCCAGGGGCACTTCTCGATGCAGATGCCGCAGCCGGTGCAGGCCTCCTCGACGACGTAGCGCGCCTTCCTGCGCACGCGCACGTTGAAGCTGCCGACGAAGCCGGAGACCTCCTCGACCTCGGAGTAGGCCAGCAGGGTGATGTTCTCATGCTGCCCGACGTCCGACATCTTGGGGGTGAGGATGCAGGCCGAGCAGTCAAGCGTGGGGAAGGTCTTGTCGAATTGGGCCATGTGCCCGCCGATCGAAGGCTCGCGCTCGACCAGGTAGACATGATGGCCCGCATCTGCCAGCTCGAGGGCGGCCTGGATGCCGGCGATACCGCCGCCGACAATTAGGGTGTTCGGGTTGACGGGGACCTCTGTGGGCTGCAGCGGCTCCTGGCGCTGGACGCGCTCGACCGCGCCCGCGATCAGAGCACGCGCCTTGGCATCGGCCAGGGCCTTTTCCTCTGTGACCCAGGACACCTGCTCGCGCAGGCTGGCCATCTGGCACAGGTAGGGGTTGAGCCCGGCGTTGGCGCAGGCGCCGCGGAAGGTCTTCTCGTGCAGGTGGGGCGAGCAGGCGCCGACGACGACGCGCGTCAGCCCTTCCTTCTTGATGTCCTCCTCGATGAGCTCCTGCCCCAGCGAGGAGCACATGAACTTGTAGTCTCGTGCGATGACAACGTTCTCCAGGTTCTCACCGGCCCAGCGGGCTAGGCCCTCGACATCGACCTTGCCAGCAATGTTGCTGCCGCAGTGGCAGATGTAGACACCCACTCGTTCGCTCACGATGTTCGTTCCTTTCCTGGACCGAGGCCCTGCAACTGGTGGTGGCAATCATGAGCAGGCGCGGCCAGCTTGTGGATCACGGTAGGGCGCGTCCTGGCACCCAGGTTTCGACGGTGGCGAAACGTACCTCCTGCGTTCATACAGCCTCGCGCTGCAGCTTCTCGACGAAGGGCATCAGGGGTGTTGCCTGGACCAGCTCACTGCCGATGCCCAGGTGCTTGGGCGAGACGCCCAGCGCCAGCCCGAGGAGCTGTGTGAAGTACAGCACGGGCATGGAGTAGTCCGTGCCGAATTCCAGATTGACTTGCTGCTGGTAGCACTCGAGATTGACTTGGCACATGGGGCATGCGGTGGCGATGACGGATGCGCCGCGATCGATGGCGCACTGCAGCAGGTCGCGCACCAGGCTGAGGGCGGCGTGACGGCTGGTGATCAGGAGCGAACCGCCGCAGCAGCGGAGTTTGTACGGGTAGTCGACAGCAGTGGCGCCCAGGGCGGCCACCAGGTCTTCGTAGAAATGGGGCTGCTCGACTTCCTCCATGGTCTGGCCTGGCTTGCGAGGGCGGATCGTCTGGCAGCCGTAGTAGGCGGCAACTGCCAGCCCGCTCAGTGGATGTGCGACACGGCGCGCGATCTCGTCGGTGCCAACGTCAAGGGCCAACACCTCAAGCAGATGGCGGACGGCGATCGTGCCAGAGAAGTGGAGGTTCTCTTCCTCGAGGGCGAAGTTGATATGCTCGGCCAGATCTGCGTCTTCCTTGAGATACAGATTGGTGGAAAACATGTTCTTGAAGCACGCCGCGCAGGGGGCGACGACGTCGAGATCGAGCTGCTCGGCCTGGGCCAGGTTGCGGGCACAGAGCGTATGAGCCAGCAGTTCGTCGACATGGAAGTAGGCTGTGGCGCCGCAGCAGTTCCAGTCGGGAAGCTCCTTGAGCTCGACGCCAAGCACCCGGCAAGACTCCACCGCCGAGTGATAGTAGCTCTGGGCGATCTTTTCCAGCGAACAGCCTGGGAAGAGCGCGTAGGTCTTCATCGGGCCCTCCCCACGGGGATGACCCGTTCCACCATCCGCTTGAATTCATCCAGGTGTCGGATGCGCGGGGGGAGCAGCGGCAGGCGACCCTTCAACATCAGGCCGGTGGCCGTCTGGGCCTCTTGCAAGAATTCCCGCAAGTTGAAGCTGAGCATGTACGAGGGAGCGAGCACCGGTTCGTAGGACCTGCCGCTGCGCAGGATCATCTTGACAAAGGTCTCCGAGAAGACCGGGCCGATCAGTCCTTCCTGGTAGAGACTCTTCCACATCGAGTAGCGCTTCAGCCCGTACATCAGGCCAGCGATGTCGATGCCTTTCGGGCAGCGGACGGTGCAGTGGTAGCACGAGGCGCAGAACCAGAAGGTATTGCTGGCGAGCACCTCGTTCTTGAGATCGGCCCGGATCATGCCGATTAGGCGTCGCGGCGTGTAGTCCATGAAATTCGCCACAGGACAGGTGGCGGAGCAGGTGCCGCACTGAATGCACGTTTCGACCGGGTTGCCATGGGATGCATACAGCAGATTGGAGATCTCTTGGCTGAAGGTGAGCGTGGCTGCCATACCATCTCCTCTAGGCCCGGGCTAGGGCGGGGTGCGGGCCGGGCACCAGACGTGGCTGCCTGGCCTCTGGGGTGCGCCGCGCCCACTGTGGCGGAGGCGCTCTGGCGAAGGTGACGGATTCCCGTCCACTGCATTCCCTCGGGGTGCTACGTGGTTTGCGCCTTTCTTTCCTTGGCGGCTTTGAGCAGGGAGCCGACGCGCTCAAGCAGCAGTTGGGGCTCGACCGGCTTTTCCACGAGCTCATCCACCGGCACGAAGTGCGGGTGGACTGGGCCGCCAGGGAAGAGGAAGGCGATCTGCTCGCGTATGCCAGTGATGATCAGCACCGGCATCTCGCGGAGCCTGGCATCCTTACGGATCTTGCGGGCGACCATCACGCCCTCAGCCCCGCGTCCCATCATGATGTCCAGCAGCAGCAGGTCGTAGTTCCTGGTTTGCAGGGCGCGCAGCCCGTCTTTGGGATTGTATGCAGCCTCGACCTCATAGCCGGCGCCGGCCAGAATGGACCGGATCCCGTCGACGAAATCCGGATCGTCGTCGATGATCAACAGCCTTTCACGCGGGCTCATTCGATGCCTCCTTCAAGGACTCCTTCTCGACCTCCGCCCGCGGAGTGGCACCCTCGGGCGCCTGGGCGGGCAAGAGTGGTAGGGTGATGGTGAAGGTACTCCCCTTTCCGAATTCGCTTTCCACCGAGATCGACCCGTGGTGCGCCTCGACGACGCGCCGCGTGATCGCCAGGCCGAGCCCGGTCCCTCGTTCTGCGTCCACCCCCGGTCGGGTGGCCCCGACCCCGGAGAAGACAAAGGGAAGGTCCTCTTTGGCAATGCCCACTCCGGCATCGGCCACCGAGACCGTGAGAGAGTCGGCTTCCGTCCTGACGCCGACAAGTACCTGGCTGCCGGGGCGCGAGTACTTGACGGCGTTGGTCAGCAGATTGAGCACGGCCTCGACCAACGTGCCTTCGTCGCCAAGGACCTGGCAAGGTGCGGCGTCGATCGAGGCCTGGATGTCGATATCCTTGCGCAGCGCGTGAGGCTGGACTGCCTCGACGGCCTTGTCTATGACCTCGCGGATCGAGACGGGGCTGAAGCCCTGCTGCAGTGCCTGCAAGTCCGTCGAGTACGCTCGCAGCCAGGTGTGGATTAGCTTGAGCAGGGCGTCGAGCGAGGACTTCATTCGGTCCAGGCGGTGCTGCTGTGCTTCCGTCAGATGTCCAGCCATCTCCTGAGCCAGGGCGTACAGATTCTGCTGGACCGTGCCGAGCGGGGACTTGAGCTCGTGAGAGACGATCGCCGCGAAGTGCTCGCGCAGCATCTCTTTCTCCCGCCGCAGGGCGAGGGTCTCCAGAAGAAGTCTCCGCCTTTCCAGGCCGCGCTGGGTGATCACGCGGAATTCGTCGGGGGTGAACGGCTTGGGCAGGAAATCGTAGGCCCCCTTCTTCATCGCCTCGACGGCAGAGCTGATGGTGGCATAGCCGGTGATGACAATGGTGACGGCTGAGGGATCGGCCTGGGTGATCTTCTCCAGCACCTCGAAACCGGAGATGCCTGGCATCTTGAGATCGACGAATACCAGATCTGGCCGCAGCTGCTCGAAGAGGCTCAGCCCGGCGGCGCCGTCCTGGGCGGTGGCCAGGTCGCAGTTGCTCCCCTCCAGAATCTGGGCGCATGAATCGAGGACGACCTCTTCGTCGTCAATAATGAGGATCTTCGGCTTGCTGTCCACGATCCCGAGCCTCTCCGGTGTCGTTCACAGGCAAGCGGACGGTGAAGGTTGTCCCCTTGCCCAGCTCGCTCTGCACGGCGATTGTACCGCGGTGTTCCTTGATGATGCCATGGCTGATGGCCAGGCCCAATCCGGTGCCGTGGCCCCGATCCTTGGTGGTGAAGAAGGGGTCGAAAATGCGGTCCAGGTGCTCGGCGGGGATGCCGTGGCCGGTATCGCTGATCCGGACTTCGATGGCCTGGTGTTCCGGATCATACCGACTGGCCAGCAGTAGCTTCCCGCCGATGTCGCCCATGGCTTCGGCGGCGTTGACGATCAGGTTCACGAAGACGCGCTCGATCTGCGATGGGTCGATGACCGCCATGGGCAGGTCTGGCTGCAGCTCTTCTGTAATCTGGATGTTGTGGAAGAGTGCCTGGTTCTCGAGAAGCGAGACGCATTCCTGCAAGACCGCATTGACGCTGCAGACGGTCTTGTCGGGCTTCCTCTGTCTGGAGAAATCGAGCAGGCCGCGGATGATGTCGCGGCAGCGGTCCGCCTGAACGACGATCTTGCGGACTGATTCGGCGACGGCGCCTTCGCGGCCTTGCCGTTCCAGGAGCAGGTGAGAGTAGGTGACGATCCCCTGCAGCGGGTTGTTCAATTCGTGGGCCACGTTGGCCGCCAGCTGGCCGATCAGCGCCAGCCGCTCGCTCTCCATGATCTTCCTGGTGGCGAACTGCTTGAGCTCCTCGTCGCGCGCCTTGAGGGCGGAGGCCATGGTGTTGAATGACTCCGCCAGCTTGCCCAGCTCGTCGGTCGAGGCAATCACCACGCTGGCGTCCAGGTTCCCCCGGGCCACTTCGCGCGAGGCAGACGCCAGCTTGCGGATGGGGACGGAAATCCTCCGGGCGACGACATACGACAGGCCAAGCGAAATCAACGTGCCGAGCAGGGTGATGCCCAGGAACACCAGGACGGTTTCCTTCTGCAGATCGACATACTTGTTTTCGAGCAAACCCACGTAGAGGATGCCGATGTTTTTGCCGCCAAGGTCGCGGATGGGCTCATAGGCTGTGATGTACCAGCCATTGACGACGAAAGCCCTCCCGATCCAGGGCTTGCCTTCCCCAATGACGCGGTTGTAGACTTCTTCCGACACGCGCGTGCCGATCGCCCTAGACCCATCTTCGTTTCTGACGTTGGTCGAGATGCGCAGGTCATCCTGCATGATCGTTGCGGTGCCGATGTCCCGCCCCTGGTAGGTCATGTCTTCGAAGACGGTGCGCTTGATCTCATCGACGATCGGGAAATCGCGATTGAGCAGCACGCCGCCGTAGACCACGCCGACCAGCCTCCCCTGGTCGTCGATGATGGGTGCGGCCGCCTTGAGCATCATCCCCGCCGTCTCTTCCGTTTCAGCCCGCGGTCGCGCCATGGGGGTTTCGATGAACCGCATGTGCGCCCTTTGTGCCAGGAGAGGCGATTCCTTCTGCAGGTCCTCGGCGGTCACAATCGCTGTCGCCGTCACGGGGGCACGCGTGCTGAGTACGAAGCGCACGAGGGCATCGTGGCTTCGATCATCACCCAGCTGGCTCGGGTTGGTCGTCCGCAGCAGCACTCGCCCGTAGGCGTCGGTGATGGTCAGGACGTCGAGCCCCTCGCGATCCCCGACCTCCTGCAGCTCTCTCAGGACGTAGGACGTGTTGCCTGACAGCATCGTGTCCAGCAACAGTGTCCTGTCGGCCGTGAACCGGACCACGTCGCTGATGTGCCGCAGCTCACCTTCGTAGATCTCGCGGGCCGCGTTCAGGTCGCGGCGGACCTTCTCCTGCGCTTCGGTCAGGATGCGGTTGCGTATTAGGAGGATGCCTCCAGCGACGAAAGCCACGCTGATGACGACGATGACCAGCGAGAAGCTGAGCATCAGCCTGGTGGCGATCGATGGCACAAGAAGCGGCAGCCCGTTCTTGCCGACCGCTTGCCTCCTCGAGGTCATGGCCCGACTCTTGCCAGGGAGCGGTGGGTGCCAACTCCTACCGGAGCGCGCGCCCAGGCCGACAGCACGTGAGTGCCTGTGGTCTCCCGAAAGCACATCGTCAGCAACCGAACCGCTCCCAGTCTCACAGTGCCTCAGACACCAATTCGATCAACTCCCTGACGGCAATTCGGCCTTCCTGACCGGTGGTCTTCAGTGCGTCCTGGTACATCGTCAGGTCCTTGGGGCAGGCCACGACGAAGATCTGCACCCCGTCGAGCGCGACCGCCTCGCGGATACGCGACTCGCTCGGGCGTTCTTTCACTTCTCCTTCTTCCATCCAGATGCGGCCGCCCCCGGCGCCGCAGCAGAAGGCGCGCTCGCGGTGGCGGGGCATCTCGAGGACGCTGCAGCCTGCGGCTCGAAGTACCCGCCGCGGCGCATCGTAGACCCCGTTGTAGCGTCCGAGATAGCATGGGTCGTGATACGTCACTGTGTAGCCCAGCTTCCTGGTGAGCTTGAGCTGGCCAGAGGCGATCAGCTGATGCAGCAGTTCGGCATGGTGCAAGACTGGAGGGCTCTGGCCGAGGAGCGGTCCATACTCGTGCTTCAGGGTGTTGTAGGAATGGGGGTCGGTGGACACGATGGTCTTGAATGTGCACTTGCTGAGCACTGACGCGTTCTTCTCGCGCAGCATCTCGAAGAGGCCCTCTTCACCCACTCGGCGGGCGTCGTTGCCGGCGTTGCGTTCGCCGTCGTAGAGGATGCCGAAGTCGAGACCGGCCTGCTGGAACACGGAGGCCGTCTGGCGCACGACATCCGCCAGGGCTGCATTGTAGGAGGCGTAGTCGCCGAGAAACCACAAGTAGTCGACCGGCTCTTTGCGGGCGTCCTTCACCCTGGTCGCCAGCGGCTGCGTCCACTTGGCGCGCGCTCGTTCCGACTGGCCGAAGGAATTCCCGTAGCGCCCCAAGTTGGCCAGCGCCTCCTGCAGCTTGGCGTCCAGCTGGCCTTCGTTCACCAGATGGCGGCGCATGTCCACAATCGCCTGCAGCTGATCTGTGAACACAGGGCAGGCGTCCACGCATGCACGGCAGCTGGTGCAGGCCCACAACTCCGGCGCCCGGATTACCTCCCCGTGGAGTGGCCGGCCGTTGCCGTCGTGCCACAGGTGCGCCTGCAACTTCACCATCACGTCGCGAGGCGACAGGCTCAGTCCGCTGGCAAAGGCCGGGCACTGATCCTGGCAGCGGCCGCAGCGAACACAGGCTTCGAAATCGAGCAACTGTTTCCAGGTAAAATCGCGCCAGAGCTTGACGCCGGGCCCGCTTGCCGCGTGGGCGGGCGCCAGCGCGCCTGTCGGTCGGGGTGGGGCGAAGAAGATGTTCAGCGGCGCGGCCAGGATGTGGAAGAGCTTCGTATACGGCAGGATGGCCAGAAGGGCAAAGGCACCCAGGGCATGGGCGATCCACAATCCGAAGTGCAGGGAACGAGCCGCGGATTCCGGCAGTCCGGCAAATGCCGGGGCAATCAAGTTCCCCACCGGTGACCAGGAAGCCCAAGGCGGCCGGACCACGGCCAGGCGAAGCCCCTCGATCAGATACCCCGTTACGAAGACAAGGGCCAGCCCTCCCAGGATAAGGCCGTCTTCCCAACCCGGTGTGCCCGCGGGAAAGCTCTTCAGCCGCACCGGCTTGAGCACGTAACGGCGGTAGGCAGCCAGCCCCAACCCCACTAGGCCGGCCAATCCCAGGAGGTCCAGCAGGAGCTCGAAAACCAGGTAGGTCCGACCAGTCAGGAACTGGAAGCCAAAGATGAGATGGGTGACATCCCAATCGATGGTGGCCAGAGCTGTGCCGATTGCCAGCGCGATGATGCCCCAGAAGATCGCCAGGTGCATGATGCCGGGATAGGTCTCGCGGGCGGTGCGCAGCTGAACCACGGCCTGTTTGAGGACGTTGAGCAGGCGGAGGCCAATGCGGTCGAGAAGCCGCTCGGGCCGCCCCATCCGCCAACGGCGCACTCGCCGGACGACGCCGTAGACGAAGACGATGCCCGTCAGCAGGGCCAGAAGGTACTGCCCAATCTCGGCCCAGTGTGGGATGTTCCAGAAGGTTTCTCGGAATGGCATCGTTTCACCCCTCGGGCTCAGGTCGACCTGGCTTGTCGGATGCGCTCGGTGAGCAGGGGCACGACGTCGAAGAGATCGACCACTACCCCGTACTTGGCAATGGAGAAGATCGGTGCCGCCGGGTCGGTGTTGATCGCCAGGACGACTTCGCTGTCGCTGATGGCCTCAACATGTTCTGGCGCGCCGCTGATTCCCAGCGCCAGGTAGAGCCTGGGCTTGACCTGCTTGCCCGACTTTCCGACAAGGCGACTGACGGGCAACCAACCCTGGTCGACCACAGGCCGGGAGGCGCAGACCACCCCGCTCAGTGCCTGGGCCAGTTCCTCGGCCAGCTCGAGGTTGTCCTGACGCTGGATGCCGCGGCCGACGGCGACCAGGATTGGCTCCTTGGAGATGTCGACGTCGCCGACCTCTGGCTCGAGATAGCCCTTGAGGCTGACGCGCAGCGGTTCGAGCGTCGGCGCAGGCCTGGTGACGATCTCGGGATCCTCATGGCTCTGGCCTTCCTCGGCAGTGTGGCCGCCTGGGACCATGGTGATGAACGTTGTTATCTCCGGCAGCTCAGCTTCAGCCAGGATCTTCCCGCCACACAGCTGCAGAGTCAACTTCCCATCCGGGGTGACGCGGCTGCATGAGCTGACGAGAGGCACGCCGAGCCGGACCGAGAGCGCGCTGGCCACATCGGAGCCGATGGTAGTGTTGCCAAAGAGGACGACACGCGGTTTCGCTTCCGAGACCATCTCTGCCAGCACGCACTGATAGGCATCGGGTGTGAATTCCGCCAGGGCCGGGTGATCAACATAGAGTAGGCGGCGGGCAGCCAGCCCCTTGGCCAGACCTTGGGCGTTGTGGCCCAGCAGTACGGCCACGACCTCGCCGCCCGTCTTCGCGGCCAGGGTGCGGGCTGCGCCCAGCATCATGAAGGAGATGTCCAGCACCTGGCCCCGGATGTGCTCAATGACGACGTGAACATCTTGCCCCATCATCGTCCTCCTAACCCAAGAAGCCGTTCTCTCTGAGGACATCGACGATGCGCGCTGCGATGGTCTCTGCATCCCCGTCGATCATGATTGCTCGACCGGCTGCTTCCGGTTGGAACAGACGTGAAACCGGCAAACCGCCCGTGCCATCGCATTCGCCCGCTTGTACGCTTTCAATCTGTGCAGTCTGCATGGCCTGACGCACTTTGCTGACAGCCACATAGCGCGGCGGTTTCTCCGCCGCCTGGATGCCCAGCACGGCGGGCAGTTCCACCACCATCTCGGCCACCAATCCGCCGGGATATTCCTTGCGCGCTACCGCCTTGCCCTCGGCAATCGCCACCCCGGCAACATAGCCCAGGTAGGGCAGGCCGAGATGTGCAGCAAGCAGCGGACCCAGGGCTCCATCCATGTCGTCATGCGCCTGGACGCCCGTGAGCACCAGGTCTGGCAGCAGTCCCTTGACCACGGGGACGAGTGCGCGCGCCAGGGCGTGGTTGTTGGCCGGGGCGCCGGCCTCGCCGCTGAGCTTGATCAGGCGGTCGGCGCCCTTGGCGGCCGCTGTGAAGAGGACATCGTCGGCGCCTTCCACGTCCGGGGCGATGACCGATACGCTGCCCCCGACACGCTCCTTGAGAAGGATGGCCTGTTCGATGGAGTGGTCGTCGGACTCGTTGATGATCAGGCGGAGCCACGAAGTGTCGAGTGCCTTGCCGCTCGGGTCGATCGTGAGTTCTTCGACCAGATCCGGCACCAACTTGACGAGAACGACAAGGTTCATGCGTTCACCTTTCTAGTCGCCCATCGCCTCGGCCAGCAGCTCGGCGACGTCTTTCACCGCCAGGTTCGCCGCTTCGGGGACGACCTTGGTTGCATCTTCGAAGCGCAGGGGCTCGTACGGGCAGGCGACGGCCAGGATGTCGGCGCCGACGGCCAGGGCCTCCTGAATGCGCCATTCCGATGTGCGGGTGTGAGCCTTCTCCCAGTGGAAGCCGTCCAGCCACATTCCTCCACCCCCGCCGCCGCAGCAGAGGCTGGTTGTACGGGTGTGGGCCATCTCGACGACGTCAGCCCCGGGGATCGCCTGGAGCAGGGCGCGTGGCTCATCATAAATGTTGTTGACGCGCCCGAGGTAGCATGGGTCGTGGTACGCGATTCGCGCCTTGAGCTCGCGGTGCAGCAGCGGCCGCAGCTGCTCCAGTCGCTCGGCCAGGTAGGTGGTGTAGTGCCACACCGGGTAGGAAATACCCAGGGCCGGGTACTCGTTCTTCAGCGCGTTGTATGCGTGTGGGTCGGTGGTGACAATGGCCTCAAACTGGTAGCGGCGGAAGGCCTGGCCGTTCTTGTTGGCCAGCAACTCGAACAGGCCGCGCTCACCGGCCAGCCGCTGTGAGTCCCCATCGCTTGCTTCTTCGGGGCCGAGGATGGCAAAGTCGAGGCCAAGGCCGCGAAAGACTTTGGCCAGGGCGCGGCTCACGGACTGGAGCCGCGGATGGTAGGAACCATAGTCGCCGACGAACCACAGGATCGCCGCCGACGGCTTGTCCTTGCCAAAGAGCGGCACGGGGGGCGTGAGGTCCCTCACCCAGTCCGCGCGCTTGCGCGGCGACTGCCCGAGCACGTTGCCGTAGCGCTGGGAGTTCTCCAGCGCTTGCGACAGCTCCGTCGGCACCTTGCCTGCCAGCAGGACTTCTTCCTTTGCGCGCGTCATCAGCGTCGACGTCAAGGGTATCTGCGCCGGACACACCTGCGCGCACGCGTAGCACGAAAGACAGAGCCAGATCGAGTCGCTCGTCGTCACCTGGTCGAATTCCTCGGCTCGCAGGGCGGTGATCATCCGGCTGGGCGGAAAATCCATCAAGAAGCCGTACGGGCAGACCCCACTGCACGAGCCACATTGCAGGCAGCGGCGGATGCGTTCGCCAGCGGGGAATTGACTCAGGCTGCTTAGAAAACGAGTGCTGGTGGAGGAGTAGACAGGCTGCGCGGCCGCTGCGACCAAGGCTCACCTCCTGCAGTGTCGCTTCCTGGCCCCAGGGATTCGGGGCTGAACGGTGCCACCGGTGTGGCAGCGCGCTGAAGCGGGAAGACGGGGAACCCACACCTTTGGCACCAGCGCGGTTCGGTGCCAGCCACCGGCCGGGGTTGCTCCGGCATCGCCTTGGGGCCTGAGCTGCATTCGCGCCCGTCGCTCCGCCGTCTGCCCAGAACCAAAGATCCAGCGCTTGTTGAGGAAGCCGGCTCGTTATGTCCAATATTGCTGGCTTGCCCCAAAGGATGCTACCGTCAACTGTACCCAACGCCAAGTGACAGAGGTCACACCTTCTTCGGGTGAGGCGCGCCATCCCAGTAGCAGGGGCAAGACGCCCCACGGGACGCGAGGAGCCGGCGCAGCGCCGCGGAGTCGGTCGCGCCGCTTGGCAGAGGTGATACCCTGCGCCGGGTTCCAAGGATTATCGTCGCTTGCCTCAGGCACCGATTGTAGGCACACTTAAGGGGACTGTCCGACCGGCAGCCCGACTGCCCATGCCTATACCTGAGGAGCAAGGAGCAATGCCCCCAAAGAAGGTCGCCGCGAAGAAAGCCAAGACTGTCCGAAAGCCCCAACCCAAGAAGGCCGCAGCCAGGAAGCCGGCCGCGAAGAAGGTGGCAAAGAAGGCCGCTGTCCCCTTCAGCCCCATCCGTCTTCGCCTGTTGCGCCCCGTGCCCTCCGACATCGAGATCGCGCAGGCCGTCAGACCGAAGCCCATCCACCTGATCGCCGAAGAAGTCGGCATCCGCCCGGAGGAGCTTGAACTGCACGGGGAGTACAAGGCCAAAGTCAGGCTGGAGATCCTCGATCGCCTCAAGAACCGACCGGATGGCAAGTACATCGACGTCACCGCCATTACGCCGACACCACTCGGTGAGGGGAAGACGACGACAACGATGGGCCTGACCCAGGCACTGGGCGCCCATTTGGGCAAGCGCGTGTTCACCTGCATCCGCCAGCCCAGCCAGGGCCCGACGTTCGGCATCAAGGGCGGCGCCGCCGGCGGCGGCTACTCGCAGGTCATCCCCATGGAGGACTTCAACCTCCACCTGACCGGCGACATTCACGCCATCACCGCCGCCAACAACCTGCTGGCCGCCGCCATCGATTCCCGCATGTTCCACGAGGCGCAGCAGACGGACGAGCAGCTCTTTAACGCGCTGTGCCCCAAGGACAAGCAGGGCAAGCGCCGATTCTCTCCTTCCATGCTTCGCCGCATGAAGAGACTGGGCATCGACAAGACCGATCCGGAAGCGCTGACCCCCGAGGAGCGCTCCCGCTTCGCCCGCCTCGACATTGACCCCGACACCATCACCTGGCGGCGCGTCGTCGACACCAACGACCGCTTCCTGCGCGACATCACCGTCGGTCAGGGCCCCGAAGAGAAGGGGATGACTCGGCGCACGGGCTTCGACATCACGGTCGCCAGCGAGGTCATGGCTATCCTGGCTCTGACAACCGACATGGCGGATCTACGCGAGCGGATGGGCCGCATCGTCATTGGCACCAGCAGGAAGGGCGAGGCCGTCACCGCCGAGGACCTGGGCGTGGCCGGCGCCATGACCGTCTTGATGAAGGACGCCATCAAGCCCACCCTGATGCAGTCCCTCGAAGGGACTCCGGTCTTCGTGCATGCTGGCCCATTTGCCAACATCGCCCACGGTCAGAGTTCGATCATCGCCGACAAGATCGCCCTCAAGCTCGCCGACTACGTGGTCACCGAGTCCGGGTTTGGGGCCGACATTGGCATGGAGAAGTTCTTCGGTGTCAAGTGCCGCTATTCGGGGCTGATCCCGAATGTGGTTGTGCTCGTGGCCACCGTGCGTGCCCTCAAGATGCACGGCGGTGGGCCCAAGGTGGTTGCCGGCAAGCCGCTCGATCATGCGTACGCCGAGGAGAACCTGGACCTGCTGCGCAAGGGACTGCCGAACATGCAGCATCACATCAAGAACGCGCTGAGGTACGGCGTCCCAGTCGTGGTGGCGGTCAACTCGTTTGCGACCGACACGCCGGCCGAGGTCGAGCTGGTGCGGCAGGCGGCCGTGGAGGCAGGTGCCGAGGACGCGGTGGTCTGCACCCACTGGATGGACGGCGGCAAAGGCGCAGTCAAGCTTGCTGAGTTGGTGGTCAAGACGGCGGAGAAGCCCAGCAACTTCAGGTTCCTCTACCCGCTGGAGTGGTCGATCAAGAAGAAGATCGAGACCGTGTGCAAGGAGATCTACGGCGCCGACGGCGTCGAGTACCTGCCCGAGGCGGAGAAGAAGATCGAACTGTACACCAGACTTGGATTCGACAAGTTGCCGCTCAACATGGCCAAGACCCACCTTAGCCTGAGCCACGACCCGAACCTGAAGGGCGTCCCCAAGGGGTTCATCGTCCCCATCCGGGACATCCGGGCAGCCGTTGGTGCCGGCTTCCTCTACCCGCTGCTGGGCGAGATGCGCACCATGCCGGGGCTGCCCACGCGGCCCGTCTTCTACGACGTTGACCTGGACCTGAAGACCGGGAGGGTCGTCGGCCTGTTCTAGTGTCGCGTTTCATAAGTTGTGATAATATCATGGCCATGCCCGCGAGTGGAGGGGTGCCAT
>CAZNRD010000047.1:0-20757 GCA_964575425.1 uncultured Anaerolineaceae bacterium
CTGGCAGACTGGCCTCCGTCGAGATCTACACCTCGAGCCACCGCATCCTCGGCCGCATCAACCCCGGTGCCAGCGGGCTGTTCAGCTTCCTCAACATCCCCACGACCTCCTACGTCGAAATCGAGAACGCCCACCTGTCGCGGCTCCACCAACCCGGGCGTCTGGCCGGCCGCTACCCGTCATTGTGGCTCGTCAAGCATGAGATCGTGGCCGTCCTGCTCAGCAGCCGGATGGAACTCGGCCCGGCTACCGTCGTGCGTGCCGGGTATTCCACCTCGGTCCCGCACGGCGTGCACATCGCACTCGGCGGCTATGAACTGCGCGGCACCATTGAGGCCGCCGGCAAGTTCAACTTCGGCGACCTGATGTTCAGCGGGGATCGGATCTTCATTCCCCTCTACACCGCCGAGCTGATCGCCATCCTCTTTCCAAACGTGCGGGCCGAGTCGCCGGCCATGCTGTTCAATCGCGAGATGGTCGACACCATCGCGCTGCTGCCGCGCGAGGAATGGCCGCAGCCCACGCCGGGAACGACGGCTGCCGATTAGGCGACGTTCCCAGCGCCGGGCGCTCGAAAGGACGCCAGACCACAACAGACCGCACACCTGGGGGACATGTGACGCTCTTTGGGCTCGGCCTGGCCTGGTTGGCTGGAATCGCCCTTGGGCAGGCCCTGGTCTTGCGGGTATGGCAGTGGATCCTGCTGGCCGCGCTGGGCGCCGCCGGCGCGATCCTCTATCGCCGCCTGTCCGGCTTCCGCAGGCTGTACCTTGCCTTACTCCTGACATTCCTCGGCGCGGCCCGCTCCAGCGCAGCTCTTCCGTCCTCGGGGCCAGGGAGTCTGGCTTTCTACAACGACCTTCCCGGGCGCCCGACGGTCGTCGGAAGGATCGTCGCCTATCCAGACGTCCGCGACAGCTACACCGGCCTGCGTTTGGCAGCCGAGTCGATTACCCTCCAGCCTGGCGAGCACCCGCGATCGGTGCGCGGCGTGGTCCTTGTGCGCGCCTCGCGCTTCCAGTCCTGGGGTTACGGCGACCGGGTCGAGGCCTCCGGGCCGCTGGACACTCCGCCGGTCTTCGAGGGCTTTTCCTATCGCGACTACCTGGCACATCAGGGGATACACAGTCTGATGCCCGAGGCGGACGTCCGGCGGCTGCAAGCGCGGCAGGCAAGTCCTCTTCTGCAGGGCATCTACTGGCTGCGCAGTCGCGCCCACCATGCAGTGCTGGGGCTCTTTCCCGAGCCGGAGGCCTCGCTGCTCAGCGGCATCCTTCTCGGGATCGAGTCCGGAATCCCTCAGGGCGTGCGCGAGGCCTTCAATCGCACAGCCACGTCGCACATCGTCGCCATCTCCGGGTTCAACATCGCCATCGTGGCAAGCCTTTTTCTCGGCCTGTTCGCGCGCTGGTTCGGCCGCCGCCGCGGCACGGCTGCCGCGGCCCTCGCCATCCTGATCTACACGCTGCTCGTAGGCGCCCAGCCATCGGTCGTGCGGTCGGCGCTGATGGCGGGGGTGGCCCTGCTGGCACGAACTCTGGGGCACCGCGTCCACGGGCTGGCCTCACTGGCGGCCGCGGCCATGGTGATGACGGTGATCGACCCGCTGTCGCTGTGGGACGTGGGCTTCCAGCTCTCTTTCGCCGCCACGCTGGGACTGGTGTTGTATGCCGACCCTCTCCAGCGCTGGCTCCTCGCCCAGGCCAGCGCCCGACTCGGGCACAGGCCAGCCGAGGTCCTGGCTCAGCCGATCTCGGAGTTCTTCCTCTTTACCCTAGCTGCCCAGGTGACGACACTTCCCCTCACGCTCTACTACTTCCGACGGCTCTCCGTCGCCTCCTGGCTGGCCAACCCCGCCATCCTGCCAGCCCAGCCAGCATTGATGGTCCTCGGCGGCGGGGCCGCGCTGCTCGGCAGCGTCTGGCAGCCTCTGGGCCGGCCGCTGGCCTGGGCCGCGTGGCCTTTCGCCGCGTACACCATCCGGCTGGTCGAACATCTCGCCCACTGGCAGGGCGCCTCCATCGCCCTCGGCCCGATCACCCCGGCTATCGTGGCCTCGCTCTACCTGGTGCTCTTCGGCCTGACCGGGTGGCTGTCGCTTCCCCTGGAGAAGCGGCGCCGCCTCCTCCCCGTGTCGATCCCATCGCCCCTGCGCCTGCTCCCTCGCGGCCTGCTGCTGAGCACCTTGGCCCTGGCTGTCATCTTCGCCTGGACCGAGGCATCAGCGCGGCCGGATGGTCGTCTCCACATCACCGCTCTTGAAGTCGGCGCGGTCGATGCGACTCTCATCGAGACTCCCGGCGGCCGCTTTGTGCTCATCAATGGAGGCCCCAGCCCGATCGCCCTGGCCGAGGCGCTCGGGCGGCGCTTGCCGCCGCGCTCCCGCACGCTTGACTGGCTGGTGATCGCCGGCACCCACAATGAGCAGGTGGCGGGTCTGGTGGGATTGCTGGAACGCGTCTCGGTCCGCCGCGTGCTGCTTGCCGGAGAACCCGGCGGCGCGCCCTACCAGCGGGCCCTGCAGGAACTCACCGACCGCGCTGTCCCCCTCCAAGCCGCCCAGGAAGGACAGCGCCTGGATCTCGACGGCGGTTCCCTCGAAGTGATCGCATTGGGCCGAGGCGGCGCCGCGCTGCGCCTCGCTTTCGGCCGCTTCAGCTTGCTGCTAGCACCAGGCGCCGACAGCGAGATGATGCACCGTCTGCAGTCAGAGCCACAACCCGTCACGGCACTCATCCTCCCTGCCGGCGGCGATGCTCGACTGAATCCCTCATCGTGGCTGGGGGAACTGTGCCCCTGGGTGGCGATCGCCTCCATCGAAGCCGGCGACCGCCGCGGCCGCCCAGATCGGGAAACCCTCGACGCCCTCACCGGGACGACCGTGCTGCGCACCGATCTGCACGGCTGGATCCGGCTGAGCACCGACGGCGAACGGCTGTGGGTGGAAGTCGAACGGCAGGCGGCGGAGCCTCCGCCCTAGGTTCATCAACCGGTTGGCATCCCGCCACAACCCTTGCATCGTCTGCGCAATACGAAGCACACGGGATGGGAGGCGCACGGCTCGCCAGGTCCGGCAGACACCCCGGTCTTATATCTCCGCTGGCTGCAGCGATCAGGCGTCAGGGGGATGTCGGAGACGAAGGGGGGCGCCGCGGGGGAGGTCCGGGCGTGCGCTGCGGGTGGCCGGGGTTGCGGTCTTCTGGCTTGTCTTTCGGCCGATCCGGGTTGCCCTGGCCGGGTGTTTGCTCTCGGCCCTGACCTCCGCCGTGCAGGACCTCGCTGATCACCTCCCGTCCGCGGCGGGAGTTCTCGAGTGCCCGGTTCAGCCCTTGCTGGGCTTCCTCGGGTGCTTGGTCTCGCACGCGCTCCAGCACTTCCAGGTGATGGCTCAGGCTTTGCTCAATGTGGGTCAGGGAGCCAGGGCCATCCTCGGCTGGCACTTCTCCCACAACCTGGAGCAGGCGCGAGACATTTGCCTCGTACTCCGCCAAGCCCGCGGCGAGGTCCTCCTCTCGACCTGCGGCTGCCAGTGCCTCGATCTCCTCCAGCCTCCGCAGGGCGAAAGCTTCGAGAAGAGCAGCGTCATCGGCCTGGGTCCGGCTGAGCAGGAGCTGCACTTCCTCAAGCCCCCGCTTGACAGGGTACAGCGTATCCCGTGGCAGTGCCCTCTGCGCTGCACGGGCAGCGGCCGTCGTTGCTCCCAGCAACAGCGCAACGATGAGCAAGGCGGCCAGGACCGCGCTCGGTCGCAGCGCCGGCAGCACCCGAAAGGCCTGCGGACGATTTCGCTGTCGGGCCGCAACAGCACGCAGTCTGGCCTCGAGCGATGCTGGCAGCCTGGCAGGCTTCTGCGGCGGCGGGGGATGCAAGGCCTCTCGAGTCGCCAGGGCAGCGGGAAGAACCTCGGCCAGGCGGCGGGAGTGCTGCGGATAGCGCGCCAGGCATTCCTCCAGCGTCGCCTGGCCGTCCAAGACCGCTTGCAGGCTCGCGTCGAGCGCCTCTGCCCACGTGGTTTTCATCCACTACCGTCCCAGGCCAACACTCGCCTCAATCGTTCCAGCGCCCGGCTCAGCAGCACCCGCGTGGCTCCCTCGCTTCGGCCAAGCCATGCAGCGGCCGTTGCCGTCGGCAGACCCAGGAGCAGCCGAAGCCGAATGACTTCCTGGTAATCCTGCGGCAGTGCTTCCAGCGCGCGCCGGAGCGCGTGCCGCCTCTGCTCTTCATCCAGCCCCTTCTCAACCTCGTCCGTCCCAATCCCGTCCGCCTCCTCAAGCGGCATCTCCGGGCGTTGGCGGCGGAAATGGTCGATCAGCATGTTCTTCGCCAGCCGGTAGAGGAAGGCCGTGAACGGCCAGCCCCGCTCGCGATAGCCCTCCAGGCTCTCAAACGCTCGCAAGAACACCGCGGCCGTCAGGTCTTCTGCCGGTTCCGCGTCGCTCAGCCTGGAGCGGACATAGCGATAGATCACCTCATAGTAGCGCTGGTAAAGAACCGCGAATGCGTCGACGTCCCCGCGTTGGGCTCGCGCCACCAGCTCAGCATCCTGCAGCGTGGACGTCATTCCTCTCACCTGAGACAACGGGAGATCGTTCGATTCGTTACTCCGACGGACGCCTAGAATAGCACACTCCACCTCACTCCCTGCAGGACTTGGGTACTGGCCGACGGGTGTAACAGCCTCCCTGGCTCGCCGTTAGCCGTATTGAGAGCACGGCCGGCCCTCGGCCCATGTTTGGGAGGTGAAAGCCATGCGCCTGCGAACATGCGTTTCTCTTTGGGTCGTCGCCTTCTTCCTGGCGGCACCGGTTTCCGCCCTTGCCCAGGACGCCCTGAGCATCTCCGTGACCCCCTCACTCGCCTGCGCCACGGTGGAGTTCTCGCAGGTCATCGAGGGCGATGCGGGGCCCTACACCCTCACCTGGGACTTCGGCGACGGCGATAGCCTGGTGGAGACCGAGGTGAGTTCACCTCACATCACCACGCACACCTACCCGGACCAGGGCGAGTATGCCTGGTCGGTGAGCGCGTTCAGCCCCTCGGGTCTGACGGCGAGCGCCTCGGGCACGCTCACAGTCCCCGGGCCTGAAGTCACTCTCAGCAGCAGCCCATTCCCGCCCTTGCTGACCCTCGAGCCCGGCGGCTCGGCCCAGGTCGACTTCAGCGCCGAGGTCAGCGGCGGCTCCGAGCCCTACCAGTTCTCATGGGATCTCGACGGAGATGGATCGGCTGACGAAGACACCGACCCGGGCTCGGCCAGCGCCAGCTTCGCCTATACCCAGCCAGGGAGCTACACCGCCGCGGTGACCGTCAGCGACAGCTGCGGTCTCTCCGACAGCGACACCCTTCCGATCGTCATCCTGGACGCGGCAACGGCCTGTCATCCGATGGCGCAGCGCATCGCCGACGCCCTCAATACCCTCGCGCCGGGACGCACCGCCAAGGCCTACACCTGCCAGGACATCTACAACTTCTTCACCGGCGGATGGACGGGGTCGCAGCTCGGCTTCGGCCGCATGTGGCACGCCTATCAGCTTGCCCAGGTGATCGACGAGATGACCTGGGAGGAAATCCTGGATTGGCACCTCAACAAGACGGGTTGGGGCCTGCTCGTTCAGCTTGATCGTATCGCCGACACCCTGGAAGAGGTTTCGCTGACGCAACTGGTGGAGATGGTCACGAGTGGCGAAGTATCTGTCCGCGAAATCCGTCAGGCCTTCGCGGTGACGACCCGATACGGGGCAGATTTCTATGATGCGCTCTCGCGCCTTCAGGACGGCGCCAACCCGGGCTGGCTCAGCCAGTTCTATCGGACTGCTGCAGACATGGGTCTGGAGCCCGAGGCACTTGACGAGTATCTTGACCAGGGGCTTGACCTGCCGGAGATCCGCCGCGCCATTCGCCTGGCCGAACATCAAGACGTGCTGGTGGACGATATCCTGGCGGCGCGGCTGGCAGGCGACCGGTGGGGCGAGATCCGGCGATCCATCCAGGAGCACCCCGGGCGCGGCCAAGGCCAGGGGATGGGACAGCAGCAGGAACAGGAGCAAGTGCGAGAGCAGGAGCGGGACCGCCTCCAGGACCGCGATCGCAGTCAGCAGCACCCCGGGCGCGGCCAGGGGATGGGACAGCAGCAGGAACAGGAACAAGTGCGAGAGCAGGAGCGGGAGCGCATTCAGGACCGTGATCGTGATCAGCAGCAGATCCAGAATCTAGAGCGGCTTGCTGTCCGTCTGGCCGAGCGCCTCGGCGTCGCTCAGGAACAGCTTCGGGCTGTCTTTGACGGAAGCTGCGCCCAGGATTGGAGCTGTGTGATGACCTGGCTGCGCTCGCAGGTCCGGCAGCAGGAGCACGAGCGAGGTCGCCCCTGAGCGGAGCGGCCCAGGATAACCGCCAGCCCGGTGCCTTCGGCACCGGGCTCTTTTGTTTCTGCCCGTCGGTGCTCCGGGGCAGAGGCCTGATATGGCGGCTGGAGGGAGCGGCAAGCTGAGCTGCCGACCCTTCCCGGTCAGTCGCTCTCCCGCATTCGGACGCGCCGCTGCTTCGCGCCGCTCCGGACTCGTTTGGCCTTGAGGCGACGCTCCCTGGCTGCGGCCGTGGGCCGCGTGGGTCGGCGCGGGCTCAGTGTCTCCTGGGCCCGCGTGATCAGGTCCTGCAAGCGCCGCAGCGCCTCCGCGCGGTTTCGGTCCTGACTGCGGTATCGGCGGGCCTCGATCACCAGCACGCCGTCATCCCCCATCCGCCTGCCCGCCAGCCGAATTAGCCGCTCCTTCACCCCCGCCGGCAGCGACGCTGAGCCTCGCACGTCAAATCGCAGGCGGACAGCCGTCGAGACCTTGTTGACGTTCTGCCCGCCAGGACCCGAGGCGCGGAAGAACTCGAAGCGGACTTCCCCGGGGTCCACCAGGGACTTGCGAGGTGCGCCATTCATCGTGGCCTATGGCCATGCAACTTGCAGCGAGACGTCGAGGGGCGGTGCGTCCGCCGCGCCCGCCTTCGGCCTCGTCACACCTTGAGCGCCTGACGCGCCTTCTCCAGGTCGTCGGCTCCGACCACCAGGCGAGTCGAGGTGGCCAGGTAGGCGAGGTTCAGGTTGACGCCTGCGTTGGCCATGCGGCGGGCGATGTTGCCGAGAACACCCGGGCGGTCCTCCACCTCCAGGACCAGGACCTCCTCCTCCCGGTCGACATGCAGCCCGTTCGCCTCCAACGCTCGGCGCGCTTTCGCCGCATCCTCGACCAGGATGTGGATGACCCCCTTGCCCTCACAGGTGACGCCACATAGCCCGTCGATGTTGACCTCCGCCCTGCCCAGCGCTTCGCCCACCTTGGCCAGCTGTCCGGGCTGGTCCTCCAGGATGAGCCTAAGGTCTTTGGCCATTCTTCCCTCCCAAGTTGTGCATCATTTCCCGCACGGCGGCAGCGCCGCAACGTTCGTCTCCAGAGTACGCCAATTCCAGGGCACCTGTCCAGAGGCAAATCCCTATCGAGCGGCGGTGGTTTCCACTTCACTTCACACCGGTTTCCACCTGCCGCAGGAGCCAGGCCGAAAGTCCATTACAATCATGCGGACCCTGCCCGTGGAGCTTCCATGCCCGACCTGACCCCCGACCTCAAGCCAAAGCTGCTTCGCACCCGCCTGCTCGACCTCGATCTCGGCTCTGAGGCGGTCCACCCGGCCTATGGCGGACGGTCGATCCTCAATCTTCCGTCCAGCCTTTGCCGCTGGCTGGGGGTGAGCGAGCTGCCGCACCCCGCCCTGGACCTGCCTGGCCTCGCTGCCTTGGGAGATGGAGTTCGCCAGGTTCTCGTTCTCTTGATTGATGCCGTTTCCTTCGAACGATTCCTGTGCTGGCTGGATGGCACGAGGCACGGCCTCCGCCCGTTGGTCGACGACGGCCTGCTCGCTCCGCTGACCTCGGTCGTCCCCTCCACCACTTCCGCCGCCCTGACCACCCTCTGGACCGGGCGGAGCCCCACGGAGCACGGACAGGTGGGCTACGAGCTCCTGCTCAAGGAGTTCGGCGTAGTGGCCAACATGATCAATCACTCGCCGGCTGCATTTGACCGTCAGGCCGGGCTACTCCAGCGTGCAGGGTTCGATCCTGAGATGGCTCTTCCCGTGCCGACGCTCGGAGCACATCTGCAGCGGGCAGAGGTCGAGGTCCATGCCTTTCTGCCGAACGCGATTCGCGGCTCGGGGCTTTCCCGCATGCACCTGGCACAGGTCGCCGTTCGCGGCTATGCCACCCTGGCCGACTTCTTCCTGGGGATGCGGGATGTGGCGAACGCACCCGTCGAACGCCGGCGCTTGATCTGGGGATACTACGGCGAGGTGGATGCCCTCTCGCACCGCTATGGCCCGGATTCCGAGGCTGCCCGAGCCGACTTCGCCGCGGTGATGCACATGATGCAGGCCAATCTGCTCCAACAGCTGTCTGCCGACGTTCGCCGCCGCACTCTGCTCCTTGTTCTCTCTGATCACGGCCAGATCACCACCCGCCGCGATCCACACCTGGAGCTTCGCAACCACCCGGCGCTCTTGCGCCAGCTTCATCTGCTGCCCACGGGGGAGACGAGGTTGGCCTATCTGTACGTTCGGCCGGGTCAGGTGGAGGCAGTCGCAGACTACGTGCAGCACGCCTGGGGCGACACCTTCCGGCTCTTGGGCTCGGAAGAAGCACTGCGCGCTGGCCTGTTCGGCCCGGGAGAGCCGTCGCCCCAGACCGCGGAGCGTATCGGCGATCAGATCCTGGCGGCTCAGCGCAGTGCGTACTTGTGGTCGGCGCTGAAGGAGAACACCCTCGTCGGCCGGCACGGAGGACTGTCGCGGGAGGAGATGCTCGTGCCATTCTTAGCTGCCCGCCTGTAGAGAGATCTCCCGGGGCCATCTGGCCCCGGGAATGATCCCTGCTCTGGTGCTATGGCGTTGGAGTGGCCTGCGGCGTCAGCGAAGGCAGAGGCAGGAGATAGGGTGCGTTGCTCGGGACGAGCATCACCTGGATGCCAGGGGCGAGCTTGAGGATGTACTGGTAGGTCAGCAGGTCCGGATTCGCCTGCAGCGCCTCGGCGATCAACTGCAGCGCCTGGGCCTCCGCCTGGGCCTCGATGAGGCGGGCCTGGGCCCGACCCTGGGCTGCAATCACTTCCGCGTCGGCCTGACCCCGTGCCACCTGCCGCGCCTGCTCCGCTTCCTGGCGGCGCTGCTCCACCACGAACGCGGCCTGCTGGGCCTGCTGCTCGGCGATCTGCTTCTGCTCGACCGAAGCCGCATATTCGGGCGAGAAGGTGATGTTGCGCAGCACGAAGTCGAGTAGCACGATGCCGTTCTCTTCCAGCTTGGCCTCCAGCGTGTCGCGAATGCCCTGGATCTGCTCCTGTCGCTTCAGGCTGACGATCTCCTCCACACCGTACTGGGACGCCTCGTCACGGATGATGCCTCGCGCCAGCGGGCGGACGAGCTCGGCAGCGTAGCGGGACTGCCACTGGATGTGGACATCGATCACCTGCGCTGGATCGATGGCGAAGATGACCGAGGCATCGATCAGGATCTCCTGCCCGTCGGCGGTACGGGCGGCCACCGAATCATCGCCCCGCACCTGGCCCTCCTCGGGAGCGATGGACATCGTGTAGGTCTGGCGGGAGATCGGATAGACGACGACGGACTCGTAGAAGGGAATGACCCAGTGCAGCCCTGGCTCCAGCGGCGCGGGGCGGATGCCGCCCGGCACCGCGGCCGAGACAACCACGCCCCGCTCCTCCGGACGAATGAAGACCACGCCTGCGCCCACGACCGTCAGCAGGAGAGCCAGGATGAGGGCCCCGGCTGCCATGCCCAGCGCACCGCGCGTGCCCTTGCCGCGGGAGGCACGCAGCACGGCCAGCCCGACGACGACGAACAGCACCACCCACGACAAGGTGGCCAGAGCCCGGAGCATCACCGCGACATTCATTCGTCCTCTCCCTCTTTGAAATCCGCCCGATTATAGCATGCAGCCCATCCCACACCCCGACACCGGGCTGACAGTATTCCGCCGTTCCGCACTAGAATCAGGCAGGCTCAGGGGACGGCTGCACCGGCGGTCACCGGCGAGCCGGCAGGCAACGGTTGTCAGAGATGTGCATCCCTTCCTGGAAGGGACTCATCGAAAGCCTCGAGCTGCTTCTCGACTGCGTGCTCGGCCCTGTCGACCTGGCCCTCGAAACCATCTACCTTGTCCCCATTCTGGGGCCTTTGCTGTTGTATGCAATGAGCGTTGCAGCGGCCATCGTGTGGCGGGCGCTTCGCCTCCCTCTGCTGGCGCTCGCTCTTGTGGGGGTTCGGCCGCATCGCCGCCTGGCCGTGAGAGCCGTGGTGCTCACGAAGGATGGGGGCCCGGTCGCGGACTGTGAGGCTGTGCGGCAACGTCTGGCCGATGCGTCCTCAATTCTTCAGAGGCAGGCGGGCGTCCGCCTAGTCCCAGTCCGGCTTGCCTGGGATGTTCGCCCGCCTTTGCCCCTGGTGGAGGTGGCAAGTGCTCCTCAAGACGAGCGTGCCCTGATGCCTTCCTGCAACCTGACGGCGGTGCGCGACGATTTCTTTGTCCGAGGCGGAAGCCGCTGGTACCGCCGCTTTGTCTTGGGTGATGCGTGGCGCTGCTACTTCGGAGGGTCGCGCCGCCTGCTCGGCCGCGGCCGCCCTGTGTACCTCTTCGTCGTCCAACAAGTGAAGGGCGTGGAAGGCTGCTCGCTCGGCCCTCTGGCCGACTACGTGGTCGTGGGCGCCAGCAGCAGCGGCACGACCATGGCCCATGACATCGCTCACGCCTGCGGGCTGTGGCATGTGAAAAGCGATGCCAACCTGATGAGGCACATCCTCTCGAAGAATGGCCTGACCCGCCTTCAGGTCGCCATGCTGACCACCTCTGAGCACGTGACTTTCCTCCAGAGCCACGGAGCGAAGGTCATTGACATGAGCGCGAGAGCGGGCGAGGATTCCCCTCAGGATGGCTGCGAGTGAGGGTTCGATGTCACTAAAAGACCGCCTTCTCGAGATGCTGGCATCGACGGATGCCTGCGAGCACGGGCTTGCGGAGATAGAGCAGGTTGACAAGTGGCTGGCGCTGAGCGACCGGGCAGCAGAGTGGGCGCTGCGGGTGAGCGATGCCCTTTGTCTCTGCCCAGGCCTCGCCGAAGGGCCCAGGCCCGATCCCGACCTGGTATCGATCCGGCATGATGCCTCCTCCCCCCAGTCGGATCCCCCATGATGGCTGGAGAGATGCGCCCCATGCTGACGGTCTTCGTCGTCTCCGACGCAACGGGGGAGACCGCCAATCGCGTGGTCCGCTCCGCCCTGGTCCAGTTCCCCGATGCGCCGGTGACGATTCTCCGGCGCGCCCAGGTTCGGACGGCTGATCAGGTGAGGGCGGTCGTCGAAGAGGCTGCTGCCCAGCCGTCCCTCATCCTGCACACCTTGGTATCGGACGAACTTCGACGCTTCATGCTCACAGAAGCCCGCCTCCACGACGTGGACGCCATGGACCTGATGGGTCCGGTCCTGGACCGCCTGACGACGCATCTTGATCTCACCCCCCAGGAGAAGCCGGGGATGTTCCGCCAGCTGGAGGAGGTGCGTTCGCGCGCCATTGAGGCCGTCGAGTTCGCCTTCCATCATGATGACGGCCAGGCCCCGGAGGATCTGCATCGGGCCGAGGTGGTGCTGGTGGGCGTCTCGCGCACGATGAAGACGCCGACGACGTTGTATCTGGCATACCGAGGCTGGTTCGCGGCCAACGTCCCGATCGTGCCAGAGGTCTCCCTGCCCGAAACGCTTGTGCGGTTGCCGGCGACACGGGTCTTCCATCTGGTCGGCTCGGCCAGTCGTCTGGCCGAGCTGCGGAAAGCCCGCTCGGCCCACCTCGGCATTCCCTCCGAGCCGTATGCTTCGCTTTCCCAGGTGCAGCGCGAGCTGCGCTACGCGGAGAACCTCGCCCGCCGCCACGGCTGGCAGCGGATTGATGTGACGGGGAAGTCGGTGGAAGAAGTGGCGCGCGAGATCATGGCCCTGCTGCCGGGCGAGGGGGGAACACCTTCATCGGCGGGGCTCGACAGCGTCCGCAACTCCTGAGCGCCCGGGCGTGATGCCCGTCTCACCCACTCTCACCTTCCCGCTCCAGCAGGATCGTCAGCGGGCCGTCGTTGTCGATTTCGACGAGCATGTGGGAACCGAACTCGCCGGTCTGGGTGGGCACGCCCTGGGCCGCCAGCGTCTGCGCAAACAGACGCACGAGCGGTTCAGCCTGCTCCGGCAGCGCGGCGTCGATGAAGCTGGGGCGGCGACCCTTGCGCGTATCGGCGTACAGAGTGAACTGGGAGACCACCAGGGCTTCCCCGCCGACCTCTTGCAGCGAGAGGTTGGTCTTGCCCTGAGCGTCTTCGAAGATGCGCAGCCCGGCGCACTTCTCCGCCAACCAGCGCACCTCGGCTTCGCCATCGCCACGCCCCACGCCGACGAGAATCACAACCCCCTGGCCGATCTCAGCCAGCGTATGGCCATCGACGGAGACCCGGCCCCGTCGCACCCGCTGCACGACCAGCCGCATCTACGGTCCCTTGAGAACTCCCGTCAGGGGAGACCGACCGCCTGCCGCACCTGGCTCATCGTCTGGCGAGCGATGGCCTGTGCCCGGTGTGCGCCATCGCGCAGCACGTCCCAGACGAAGTCGGGTTCTTGCGCCAGCTGAGCCCTGCGGGCGCGGAACGGCTCCAGGTGCGTGTTGAGGTTGCGGGCGAAGAGCTGCTTGCACTCCACGCAGCCGATGCCAGCGCGGCGGCATTCGGCGTCGACCATGGCCACTTCCTCGGGCCCCGAGAACACTCTGTGCATCGAGAAGACGTTGCACACATCCGGGTTGCCGGGGTCCGAGCGACGCACCCGCGCCGGATCAGTGACCATGGTCATCACCCGCCGCAGCGTCTCTTCGGGCGTGGCGGCCATCTCAATGTGGTTGTCGAGGCTCTTGCTCATCTTCTGCTGGCCGTCTGTCCCCAGCACCCTGGGGGTCTCGGTGCTCTTCATCATGGGCTCAACGAGCACGTCTGTGTGGTAACGGTAGTTGAAGGAGCGCACTACCTCGCGCGCGAATTCGATGTGCGGCGCCTGATCGACGCCAACGGGCACGACACTGGCCTTGTAGAGCACAATGTCGGCAGTCATCAGCACCGGGTAGCCAACGAGGCCGTAGTTGATGTTGTCCGGCTGCAGGCGCGCCTTCTCCTTGAACGTCGGCAGATCGGTCAACTTGCCCAGCGGAGTGACCATTGAGAGGATGGTGTGCAGTTCGGTCACTTCGGGCACGTGCGACTGGACGAAGACGATTGTCTCCTCAGGTCGGATGCCGGCCGCCAGCCAGTCGAGGGCCATCTCACGGACGTTTTCGCGCAAGCCGACCGTGTCCTCCATCGTGGTCAGCGCGTGCAGGTCGACGATGCAGTAGATGCACTCGTAGTCGTCCTGCAGAGCGACGTAGCTCCTGATCGCGCCCAGATAGTTGCCCAGGTGCTGCCGGCCAGTCGGCCGTGCGCCCGAGAACACCCGTCCTTTCTTCTCCGCCACCGCCGCCGCCTCCTAGCCTTTTGCCTTCCGCACCAGCCGGGCCACTTCCCCCGACTCAGCGTGACGGCCGGTGCGCAGTTTCGAGTAGATCAGTTGACCATCGACTGTGACCTCAAAGCGCCCGCCACCCGATGGCACAACCTTGATCGAACCAACCTCCGACTCAAACTCCCTGAGCAGCTCCGCCATCAGACCGATGGCGCGGTCGGTGTAGTGTCAGACAGCACAGTACTCGATCACGATCTCCATAGGCATTCCCTCCAAGACTCGCCCACTTGGCGGATCTCCTTGCACTCACATCGACCCCGGCTCGAAAGTATAGCGCGCCAGCCGCTTCCGTGGGAGACTGGCTCATGCTTGGCATCCTCCCCGGGTCATGCGATAATAGCACGAAGCAGGAGGTGGCGCATGCGGCGCATGTTGATGTTCCTGGCGGGGACGTTTTGTGGGGCCCTGGTCGGCGCGGTGGCGGCGCTGCTGCTGGCCCCGGCCTCCGGGGACGAGCTTCGCTCCCGACTTCGCGACCGCTACCAGGGCGTGGTCGAAGACGTGCGCCAGGCCTATCAGTCCCGCCGTGCCCAGCTCGAGGCCGAGCTGGAGGCACTGCGCTCGCCGCACACTTCGGCCTAGGGCCGCAACTTCCCTGTCCGCGCCGCAGGCCAGGGCCGAGTGCTGGCTTTGGCCTCCGCATCCACATTTCCCGACCCGGCTACTGAACCCGAATGCTGTACGTTGCTGGCCGCCAGCTGTAACGGGCGGTCCCGATGACCAGCAGCGTCACCCGGTCGAACTCCTGCCCCAATGTCACTGGGATGGTCGCCCGGTTCATCTCATCCAGGTGGATTTCCGTCACGCGCGTCCGCCGCCCCTGCTCTACCAGCATCAACTCGAAGGTCTGAGGCAGACGGTTGTACAGGCGGACGAAGCCGGCAGCTTGCCAGCCGTCATCACCGTCTTCAAAGTCTTCGTGATACCCCAGGGCCGGGATGGAGATGTCATCCAGGAGGAGGCCCTCGCCGTTGACCGAGGCATCGGTGACGTACTCGAAGCGCAGGAGGATCTCCTCGCCAGCATACGACGAGAGGTCCACCACCTCCTCGATCCACGTCGGTTCCGTCCCACCCCCGCTGGTGCCGGTGTAGCCCCAGCCGTAGGAGTTTCCCGTCGGGTCGTAGTCTGTCCCGGACGGTGTGGGGACGAACTCCCAGGTCTGCCCACCATCGGCGGAGACCAGAACGTAGGCGTAGTCCCAGTCTTCCTCGATGTCGAACCACACCCAGTACGAGAGTTCCACCGGACCGGTGACACGGCTCAGGTCGAACGCTCGCGTCAGGGTCATGTCGGACACGTTGCCGCGGTTGGACCAGAAGGCCCACACGCCGGAATGCGGATCGGCTGGCACGACCTGGACCTCGGTGGCTCCAGCGAAGTCGAGGGCGTACTCGCCGCGGCACTGGATCTCGATCACGTCGATGCCGTACTGGTGGACTTCGGCCTGCGGCGGAGCCACGGGGCAGGTGGAGAAGCTATTGCCGGTGCCGAGAACTGGGGCATCCTCGTACGAGGTGAGCGAGTAGCGCCCGTCCCCCACCCTGGGGTCCAGCAGGAGCATGGCCGCGGCGAAGTCAGCGTAGAAGTCGTCTGCTGTCGTCACCCGCTCCCGCAGGTCATCCCAGATCTCTAGCGAGGCCAGCGTTGAGTCCACCGAGTCCAACCCGTTCTCCGGGTTGAAGACCAGCGCCTGCGTCGCCTCCTCCCCGAACCGATCCAGGAAGTAGGCCATCACCAGGAACGCCTGGCCGTAGTGGACACCCGACTCCTCGCCCGAAGGCCAATAGGTCAATGGGATATCGGGGTCTTCGGCGAAGGCATAGTCCCAGCCGCCGGTGCTATAGCCGTTCAGGAAGGAGGCCAGCTCGGCGAAGCCCTCGTCGACCCAGGAATCTTCGTTGCCGTCGCCCCTCCAGTGGATCATGTGTTGGAACTCGTGGGCCAGAGTGCTGTAGGTGTGCTCGTCGGTCAGGCTCTGGACGTCGGCACTGATGTAGAACATCTCACGGGCATTCGAGTATTCGTGAATCTGAGGCGGGTACTGGTCGTTCGAGCCATAGTAGCCGGCCACCCACGACCCGAGGTTGCGCGCGTACAGGATGTGCAGATGCGGGTCGCCGTCAACGCCAGGCGTCCATTCACTGCCGAAGAACTCGCGGTTGGTGGGGTAGATGCGAGTCTCGAAAGCATCCACCAGCGCCTGTACGTCGGCCAGGCGGTAGTCGACGCCTTGCTCGACCCAGAAGTAGACGTGCGGCGTCGCATACACCATGGTGGCCCGAATCCGGAAGTACTCCGTGGTGTCCACGTTCTGGACCCAGAAGGTGTCCACCCTGCCGACGGGGATAGGCGCGGCATGATCGGCGACCACGCGCGGGACGCCGCGGACGCCCTGCAGCCGTTCGGCGAGTTCCACGGGGTCGGCGACGGGGACTTCGGCTTGGGCAAGAAGCTGGCGAGTCTGATAGGCCTTGGCAGAAGCCGGTGCGCTGGCGAATGGATACCAAGCCGTTGGCGAGGCGCGAAGGAGTCCGCCGCCCAGCTGGCCCTGCAACGCGAACAGGGCGACCGGCAACGCCAGCGCCAGCAGCATGCAAAGGCAGCACAGCAGACCAACCACGAGTCCGAGCACGATCCACGGCACCGACGAGCCTCGTTCGGGCTTCATTGTCAGTCCTCCGCCGAGGGACGGGAATGGGCTGATTATACCGGCTCCAGGCGGATCAGGCGGCAGATTAGCTGCCCAGGCGCCGGCGCTGCCTGGCCTGGAAGTCTGGACTCTCGTCCGGCAGACGCCTCGGCCACGACCTCCAGCCGGGGATAGGCCCGACGCTCGGTCAGCGGTTTGCGCGCCAGGAAGCACAGCAGGCTGTCTCCCACCAGCGCCAAGATAAGGCCGGCAGGCGGGAGCGGGCCGGGCTCAGCATGTCCGTCAAAGGACCAGCTTGTAGCCGACGCCGGTGACGGTCTCGATGCGCACACCACTCGCGGCCAGATACTTGCGCAGGTGGGCGATGTGGACGTCGACGGTGCGGGTCTGGCCGGAGAAGTCGTAGCCCCACACCAAGTTCAGCAGCTGGTCGCGCGTCAGGACCATGCCCTTGTGGTCGACCAGGGCCAGCAGCAGGTCGAACTCCTTGGCCCGCAGCCGCAACGGTTGACCCTCGATTGTCACCTCTCGGCGGGCGGCGTCGATCACCAGGTCGTTCAGGCGCAGGAGGCGATCTTTCGTGTGAGTGGCTGGTTCGCTTCGGCGCAAGATGGCTTTCACCCGCGCCACAAGCTCGCACGGGTTGAAGGGCTTGGCGAGGCAGTCGTCGGCGCCAAGCTCCAGGCCGAAGATCCTGTCGACGTCCTCGTCGCGCGCCGTGAGCATCAGGATCGGCACATCCGACCCCTGGCGCGCCCGGCGGCAGACCTCAAAGCCGTCAACCTCGGGCAGCATGAGGTCCAGGACCACCAGAGCCGGACGCAGGCGAGCGATCAGCTCCAGCGCCTGCTCTCCGTCCCTCACTGTCTCGACGCGGAATCCCGCGCGCTCCAGGTGCAGGCGCGCCAGGTCGAGGATGTTGGCCTCGTCGTCGACGACGAGGATCGTCTCGCCCGGCATGGGGCCTAGTCTCCCACGCTGACGGCGGCGATGGCCTCGATTTCCACTCGGGCTCCCATCGGAAGTCCGCCCACCTGCACCGTGGTCCGGGCCGGCGGTTCCGTCGGGAAGAACTCGGCGTAGACCTCGTTCATCCTGGGGAACTCGCTCATGTCCTGGAGGAAGACCATCGTCTTGAGCACCTGCGGCAAGCCGGAGCCAGCCGCCTCTAGGATGGACTTCAGGTTGAGCAGAGCCCGTCGGGTCTGCGCCTCGATGCCCCCCTCGACCAACTTGCCCGTTTGCGGGTCGAGGCCCAGCATGCCCGCCGTGAACACCAGGTCGCCGCTGCGGATGCCTACCGAATAGGGCCCAATGGGCCTAGGTGCCTGATGCGCGATCACCAGTTCGCGCCGTCGATCCAGCATGAGTCCCTCCCCAGAAGTGGCGATGGAAAGATTGTACGCCGGAAAGACAAGCGCGGCATTCGCCAGTGATGGAGGCGGTGGAAAGAACGCCAGGGTCCTCCGGCTTGGCAGGCACGCCGCTGTGCATCCCCATCCTGTACCCTTCCCCCTGGCACACGACCTGCAGGCCACTCCGCGGGGACCAGGTGGAGACGGGAGGTGGGGGAGCACCGCTCAGACGACGACGTTGACCAGACGGCCGGGGACGACGACGATGCTCTTTGGCTGCCGGCCCGCCAGATGCCGCTGCACCGCCTCGCTGCCCAATGCTGCCCGGCGCGCCTCTTCCTCACCGATGTCCGCCAGGACCAGGATCCGGTCCCTCACCTTGCCGTTTACCTGGAGCACCAGGGTGATCTCTTCCGCCCTGGCCAGATCGGGATCGTAGGCCGGCCACGGCTGCTGGTGGATTGAGTACGGCAGGCCGAGACGCGTCCACAGTTCCTCGCTGATGTGCGGCGCCACAGGTGCCATCAGGAGCAGCATGGTCTGCACCGCCTCGTCTACGGCGGGACGGCCCGCCAGGCCGGCCTCCTTGGCTTCGGCGATGGCGTGCGTCAGCTCCATCAGGCTGGAGACGACCGTGTTGAACTCGAAGGCCTCCAGGTCATGCGACACCTGGTGGATCGTCTGATGCACCTTGCGCCGGAGCACTCTCTCGGCGGCCGGGTCCGACGCCGAGGGCGACGCCGTCGGAATGTCCAGCACCAGAGCCCATACCCGGTTCAGCCAGCGCACCACGCCCTGGATGTTGCCGGGGTTCCACGGCCCGCCCTCCGCCCAGCGGTAGCCGAACATCAGGTAGGCGCGCACCGCATCCGCGCCGTACTGGCGGAGTTGCTCCTCGGGATCGATGACGTTGCCGCGCGACTTGCTCATGCGCTGGCCGTCGGGGCCGAGGATCTGGCCCTGGTTGCGCAGCTGCAGCATCGGCTCCGGGCCCTTGGTGACGCCCAGGTCGCGGCATGCCTTGTGGAAGAAGCGGGTGTAGATGAGGTGCATGGTGGCGTGCTCAACCCCGCCGGTGTACGTGTCGACCGGCATCCAGTAGTCATACTCTTCGGGATCGAACGCACCCTGAGCGTACTGGGGGCTGAGGTAACGCAGGTGATACCACGACGAACACATGAAAGTGTCCATGGTATCGGTATCCCGTTCGGCCGGCCCGCCGCAGACCGGACACGCCGTGTTCTTCCAGGTCGGGTGCAGCTTGAGCGGGCTCTCTCCGGTGGGGCGCCACTCCACATCATCAGGCAGCAGAACCGGCAGCTGATCCTCCGGCACCGGGACCTGACCGTGCTGCGGGCAATAGACGATCGGAATAGGCGCGCCCCAGTAGCGCTGGCGCGAGATCAGCCAGTCGCGCAGACGGTAGTTGACCGCTCGCTGGCCGACTCCCCTGGCCTCCAGATACTCGATCGTCCGGCCCATGGCCTCATCGGCGGGAGTCCCGCTCAGCGGGCCGGAGTTGATCATCGTGCCGTAGGTCGCCACGGCCTCGTGCATCGTCGCACCGTCGAGGGGGGCCATGTCCTCCGGCTGGATGACGGCTCGGACCTCAAGCCCGAACTTGCGGGCAAACTCGAAGTCGCGCTGGTCGTGAGCCGGCACGGCCATGATGGCGCCTGTGCCGTACGTCATCAGCACGTAGTCCGCGATCCACACCGGGATGCGTTCGCCGTTTACGGGGTTGCTGGCGTAGCCGCCAGTGAAGACGCCGGTCTTCTCCTTGTCTACCGCCTCGCGCTGGATGTCGCTCTGACGCAGCGTCTGCTCGACGTACTGTGCGACCGCGGCGGAATGCTCGGGGGTGGTCAGCCGCTCGACGAGCGGATGCTCTGGCGCCAGTACCATGAAGGTGGCGCCCCACAGCGTGTCGGGGCGGGTGGTGAAGACCTCGATCGGATCGCCGCCTTCGGTGAGAAAAGTGACGCGCGCACCCTGGCTGCGGCCGATCCAGTTGGTCTGCAGCATCCGCACCGGCTCGGGCCAATCGAGGTGAGAGAAGTCCAGCAGCTCTTCGGCGTAGCGGGTGATGCGGAAGAACCACTGCTCGAGGTTCTTCTTGATGACGGGGGTCTTGCAGCGCTCGCAGACGCGGTTCTCTCCCACCACCTGCTCGCGCGCCAGGGTGGTGTTGCAGCGCGGGCACCAATCGACGGCGGCCATCTTCTTGTAGGCCAGGTCGTGCTTGAAGAACTGGAGGAAGAACCACTGCGTCCAGTGGTAGTATTCCGGACCCGAGCTGATGGCCTCGCGCGCCCAGTCCCAGGAAGCCCCCATGCTGCGCAGCTGGCGCCGCATGTTGTCGATGTTGCGATAGGTCCACACCCTGGGGTGGATGCCCCTCTGGATGGCGGCGTTCTCGGCGGGCAGGCCGAAGGCGTCGAAGCCGATGGGGAACATCACGTTGTAGCCGCGCATGCGCAGGTAGCGCGCCCGCGCGTCGGAGGGCGCCATGGCATACCAGTGCCCGATGTGCAGGTCGCCCGAGGTGTAGGGCAGCATGGTCAGGAAGTAGTACTTGGGCCGCGCCGGGTCGATGACGGCGCGATACAGCCCGTCCGCCTCCCAGCGCGCCTGCCAGCGCGGCTCGAGGACCGCCGGATCGTATCGATCTGCGGCGCTGCGTTCCTCGGCGCTCCGACTCATCACCCACCTCCCGCGATCTCGACTGCAGGTCCGGATGAAGGAGGAGACCCCTCGTCGGTTCAGGGACGAAGGGGTCTCCGCGGTACCACCCTGGTTGCCCGACCCGCAGGTCGGGCCTCTCCTTTCGCGCTAACGGGCGAACGCCGCCGCCGGCTAGTGCCCGGTCTCACCGGCGGAGCCTGCCCCGGGCGGGGCGGCAGACGAGTTCGGCCTTTCGGCCTGCTCCGCAAGCCTCAAGCGCTCCCGCGGGCGCCATGCGCCGGGTTCGCACCTTCCCCGGCTCTCTGGTGGGATGGCCTACTGCTTCTGCCCTGGCCGTCGATTCAGTTGTCTGGTGGACCCAGTGGGATTCGAACCCACGACCTTCTCAATGCCATTGAGACGCGCTCCCAACTGCGCTATGGGCCC
>CAZNRD010000048.1:0-20524 GCA_964575425.1 uncultured Anaerolineaceae bacterium
TCCCCCGGCGGGGAGGGGGCCACCCGCCTCAATCCCTCCGTTGTTCAACTCTCTCGAGAACAAGTGCCATCCAGCTCCCATATTCGAATCCAGGCTCCCCTTCCCCTGCTCGCCCTGCAATGAGGGATAATGGTACCCATCACCACGTTTTCGGGAGGCCCCGAACCCGCGGCCATGGCCGATGACGCGGCTGCTCTGCTCAGCACCGACGCATGGGAGGCCTTTCTCGCCTCCTTCCCCGATGCCCACCTGCTCCAGACTCCCGCCTGGGGCGCGCTCAAGGTCGCCTTCGGCTGGGACACCGCTCGCCTTAGCCGCGGCGCGGCCGGAGCACAGGTGCTCTTTCGCCGCCTCTCGCCCAGCCTGCGACTCGCGTACGTGCCCAAGGGACCCGTCGGCCCCTGGCTGCCGGACCTGATGCCCGACCTGGACTCACTGTGCCGTTCCCGCCGCGCCTTTGTTCTCAAACTCGAACCGGACAGCCCCGAGGACCCCGGCGTTGCCGAGCAGCTAACCCGACACGGTTTCCGCCCAAGCCCACACGCCATCCAGCCTCGATCGACGCTCATCGTCAACCTCGCCGGAGACGATGAGATGCTGCTGGCACGCATGCACCCCAAGACGCGCTACAACATCCGCCTGGCGCAGAAGAAGGGAGTCCACGTCCGACCGTGGGACGACCCGGACGCGTTCGCCCGCATGATGCAGGAGACGGCCCGCCGCGACGGCTTCGCCGCGCACAGCCCCGCCTATTACCACCGCGTCTTCGAGCTCTTTCAGCCCGACGGAGCCTGTCAGCTTCTCGTGGCTGAGGTTGCAGGCCAGCCGGTGGCCGCGCTCATGGCGTTCGCCCGCGGCACCCGTGCCTGGTATCTCTACGGTGCCTCGACCGCGCACGAGCGCCCGCGCATGCCCACCTACTTGCTGCAGTGGGAAGCCATGCGCTGGGCCCGGCAGCGCGGCTGCCTTTCCTACGACCTGTGGGGGATCCCCGACGCTGACGAGGCCACGCTCGAGAGAGAGTTCTCCACTCGCCGCGACGGCCTGTGGGGCGTCTACCGCTTCAAGCGCGGGTTCGGCGGCCGCATCGTGCGCGGTTTGGGGGCGTGGGATCGTCCGTACAACGCCCTCCTCTACTTGGCCTACCGCCTGCTCTTCCGGATGATGGGCCGCTCCGCACCGCCATGAAACCGGACTTCGTCACCTCCGATGCACACTGGTCCCGCATTCTGGCCTCGCTCCCCGGCCCGCATCTGCTGCAAACCTGGGAGTGGGGCGAGTTCAAGCAGCGCTACGGCTGGCGTCCATGGCGCCTGGTCTGGCGCCGTGCGGATGGTTCTTCCGCCGCGGCAGCTCAGGTCCTGGCCCGCAGAGGCGTCGGCGGCCTGACCGTTCTCTACTGCCCCCGCGGCCCAATCCTCGATTGGTCTGAGGCCGAAACCCTGACCAGCATCTTGCATCACCTTGGCAGCATGGCCGCTCAGCGCGGGGCGATACAGATCAAGATCGACCCCGACATCCCGGTCGGCTACGGGCTGCCCGGGAGCGACGAGGCCAGCGAGGATTCCCTGGGGCTGTCCGTCGCCGACCGTCTCCGTCAGGCCGGCTGGCGCTTCTCGCCCCAGCAGGTGCAATTCCGCAATACCTTCATCCTCGACCTCACCCTCGGCGAAGAAACGCTGCTGGCGCGGATGAAGCAGAAGACACGCTACAACATCGGCCTGGCTGAGCGGCGCGGCGTGCTCGTGCGGCCGGCGACCCACGAGCATCTCGACCTCCTCTATCGCATGTATGCAGAGACCTCCGTCCGGGACAGCTTTGTCATCCGCCCGGCCGCGTACTACCGGCAGGTTTGGGGAGACTTCGCCGCCGCCGGCCTGGCCCAGCCTCTCATCGCTGAGGTGGACGGCGAACCGGTGGCCGGTCTGATCGTCTACCGCTTCGGCAAGCGTGCGTGGTACCTGTACGGCATGTCCCGTGACATCTACCGCGAGCGGATGCCCAACCACCTGCTACAGTGGGAGGCCATCCGCTGGGCGCGCCGTCAGGGATGCCTCAGCTACGACCTCTGGGGCGCCCCGGACCGCCTGGATCCGACCGACCCGATGTGGGGCGTCTTCCGGTTCAAGGAAGGGTTCGGCGCGCGTCTCATCCGCACCCTGGGCGCGTGGGACTTCACCACGCGCCCAGCGCTCGCGCGCCTCTACACGCTTCTGCTGCCTCGCCTGCTCGACGTCTTGCGTGACCGGGGCAAGGCCCAGATGAGGCGTCTGCTGGACTAGTCGGCGGGCCGGATGCGCCTCAGGCCTCGAGCGCCGAGGTGCAGTGCGGACAGCGCCTGGCGCGCAGCGGAATGGTCGAGAAGCAGTACGGGCACTCCCGCGTGGTTGGCGCGACCTCGGGTTTCCGCTGCAGCCGGTTCACCTGGCGAACCAGCAGGAAGATCACGAAGGCCACAACCAGGAAATCCAGCACCGTGTTCAGGAACAGGCCGTAATTGATCGTCGGCGCACCGGCCAATTGCGCTTCGGCCAGCGACGCGTAGCGGACCCCCGACAGGTTCAGGTACAGCGAGCCGAAGTTGACCCTGCCCAGGAGCAGGCCGATCGGAGGCATCAAGACGTCATTGACCAGCGAGGTGACAATACGACCGAAGGCCACCCCCAAGACGATGCCGACGGCCATGTCGATCACATTGCCCCGCATGGCGAAATCCCTGAATTCCTTCAGCATTGCTCCACCTCCTTCATTAGCATGTTTTCAGAATCGGCGGCTTCCCCGGCAGGGGCACGCGCCAAGCCCCCCGCCCCCCAATTCGGAAGGTGGGCTGCATCCTCCGACCAACTTGGCCGCGCGCGGCTCCTAGTCTTCGCGCTCGTACTTGAAGGAGAGCTTCACTTTGGCGCGGTAAGTGCGGACTCTACCGTCGTCGACCACCATGTCCAGCTGCACGATTTCCGCGATGCGAAGGTCCCGCAGCGTCTTGGCAGCCGTCTCGACGGCGTGTGCCGCGGCCTTCTCCCACGACTCCTCGCTCGTCCCCACCAGTTCGATGATCTTGTACACACTGTCGGCCATTGTCCCTCCCTCCTGTGAATGTGCCAGGCATGCGCCTGAATCCTGGATCGGTCTTTCCCTCGCCTCCCCACGGCCGCTTCGGTTGGTCGTCCACGGCCTTGTACGTCTGCCTCGGGGGTGCTTCGCCCTGAGGGGCCCGCAGGCAGTCCTCCAGCTGGGCTTCGTCCAAGGCGAATCGGAACAGCGACGTTCCGGCCCACTGCATCCGCAACGCCTCATCCGGTATCCAGGCAATGAGCCGTCGGAAGCCCTCTCTGGCGAACGGTACGAGTCCGATGTCCATGACCCGCCTCCGCCCAGCGGCACGGCCGGACCGATACCGAGCATACACCGACCACTTATCCTAGCACATCCCACCCCATCGTCATACCGTCCCCGGCCCTGCGTTGCAGCCCAGCGTCGGCCGGAGTAGAATCCCGGCTCCGACCTGCCGCAGAGTCGAGCCCGGCGCATCTCGTCTTGAAGAGGGCCATGGTTTCATACTTCTTCGCCTCCATCGCGTTTCGAAAATTCTCCGGCGCTTTGGCCCTTGCCTGGTCGAGCACCTTCTAGGCCCAGGAGCCGCTGCCCCTTGCCCCCAGTTCCACTGCCAGCCTCGGATGACCTGGGCGCGCTGATCAACGAGCACCGCACTCGATCGTCAGCAAGGTGGCCTTTTTCCTTGCTCAGCGCTTCGAGTCTCCTCGGTGCGCTGGCTGCGGCCGGATACGCCATCGACCGCTGGCACTTCGCGCACGCGCACCTTGGCCCAGCCGCCGTCTGGCGCCTGTCCGCGCCTGCTCTTGGCGTAGCCGCGGCACTGCTCGCGCTGGGCTGCCTGTCGGTTGTCCTCCGGCTTCGACCGGGAACACTGCGCGTTGAGGTGCGCCGCGATGGACTGCGCTGGAGCCGAGGCCGGCGCTCGGCATCTGCTCGCTGGAGCCAGGTACGCCAGGTCCACACGCGCGCCATCCGCTACCTGCTGCCAGCGTTGGGCAAGCGGACTCAGGCCGAGCTTCTGCTCGGATTTCGCCCGGCAGGGATCTCATCCCGCCGTCTCCGCTGGCTGCGTCTGCCTCACACGCTCTCCGACTTCAACGGCCTGGCCGCAGCCGTCAAGACGCAGGTGTACCCGCTCCTCATGGCCGACATGACCCGGGCGCTCCGCCAGGGGAGGCCCCTGACATTCGGGCCCCTTCGCCTCTCCGCCGAAGGCATGCGGCAGGGCAGACGCCTGATCCGCTGGTCCGACCTTGAGCAGGTGTGCCTGGATGACGGCGTGGTCCGCCTGCGCGCTTCAGCCTCCAGCGGACATCGGGAGCTGCGGTTGCACGCGCATCACCTTCCCAACCTCGAAGTGTGCCTGCAACTCATCGACCTGCTGAGCCGCCAATCATGAGACCTCACCGACTGCTACTGCTCACAGTACTTCTCACCTCGTGTTCGGCCTTCCCCGGATGGGGAGGAGGGCTGGCGGGCCCGACGCCGATACCCATGCCTCCCTCCCCACCCCCGCCCGCCGGGCAGGTCTCGTTCCAGGTGACGCCGCCCCCAGGCACCTCGGATCAGGCCCAGATCTCCCTGATTCTGTTGGACGAGGTTGCGGGCTTCCCCTTCCATCAGCGTGAGTTCCCCATGGTGCGCGCCGAAGACGGGCGATATCAGGTCACCCTGACCCAGCCCGTCGGCTCGCTGATCCGGTACCGCTATCGACGGACATTGCCGGGCGTGGCGGAGGAGTTCACCGCACGGGGCGAGGCTGTGGATTTCCGCCTGGCTCACATCACCGGCCCGGGCGTCGTCGAGGATGTGGTCGCGGCGTGGGCCGACGCGCCTTATTCAGGGCCGACAGGCCGCATCGTCGGCCACATCCGCGACGCCTCCAGTGGCACGCCGCTGCCGGAGATCCTGATCGCCGCGGGCGGGATGAAGTCGTTCACCGACGGCGAGGGCTTCTTCCGGCTTGATGGCTTGCCTCCCGGCACGCACACGCTGGTGGCCATGAGCCTCGACGGCGCCTACCGCACATGGCAGCAGAACGCCCTCGTCGCCACCGACAGCGCCACCCCCGCTGAATTCTCCCTGACGCCAGCACAGCCCGTCACCGTCTCCTTCGAGGTCACAGTCCCTGCCGACACCCCGCTTGGCGGGCCGCTCCGCCTGGCTGGCAACTTGCGGGCTCTGGGGAACATGTTCTCGCCCCTCGACGGCGGCGTTCGACTTTCGGCCGCCCGCATGCCGACCTTGACGCTCGTCGATGCCACCCACTACATCCTGATCCTCCAGCTGTACGCCGGCACCGACCTGCGCTACGCCTACACCCTGGGCGACGGGCTGTGGAACGCCGAGCGCTCTGCCGATGGCGACTTCTTCGTCCGGCAGCTGGTCGTGCCGGATCACGACCTGATCGTCGAGGACACCGTCGCCACCTGGCATTCCAGCGAGCTCTCCCCTGTGACGCTCTCGGTGGCCATCCCTGGCAACACGCCTCCGGAGGACACTGTCTCACTGCAGCTCAGCGGAGGCGGCTGGTTCGAACCTCTGCCCATGATTCGCACCGGCCCGCTGGAGTGGTCCTTCACGCTCTTCGGCCCCTTCGATTTGGCTCCAGCTCTCGGCTACCGCTACTGCCGTAGCCTCCAGTGCGGCGCCGCCGACGACGCCGCGACCAGCGGCCCGACCGTCATCGGCCGGCCTATCGCGCCCGGCCGCTCCCCCCAGATAATCACCGACGTTATCCAGGCCTGGCAGTGGTGGGGCAGCCAGCAGCCGTCAATCGTGGTCCCAGGGGGGCTGGAGGCGAGGCCAGGCTTCAAGGCCGGAGTCGAACTGTCGGCTGCGTACGACCCGACGTGGTCGTCGTCCCTCCCGCAGGCGATGGCCGGCATCGCCGGGGGCGGGGCAAACGCTGTCATCCTTTCGCCCGTGTGGATGATGAAGCAGAACTCGCCGACGCCGATGATCGCCTTCGATCCGGCGGCGGGCCCCTTCCTCAGCGACCTGGCGGCATGGATCGCGGAAGCTCACCGACTCGGCCTGACGGTCGGCCTGCATCCTCGGCTGCGCTCGGCCTCGGTGGATGATGCAGCCTGGTGGTCGTCTGCACCGCGCGACCTTGCCTGGTGGGATGTCTGGTACGAGTCGTACCGCTCGCTGGTCCTGACGTCCGCCCGGCTGGCCGCCGCTTCCGGCGCTGAGGAGCTGATCCTCGGTGCACCCGAAGTCAGTCCCGCGCTGCCGGCTGGCCTACTTGCCGACGGATCGCCATCCGGCGTCCCGGCGGATGCCGAGGCCCGCTGGCGCTCACTCCTTGCCGAGGTGCGCAGCATCTACCGCGGGCAGTTGGTGTTCGAGACCGAGTTGGGTCGAAGCCTGCAGCCAATTCCGCCTTTTCTCGACGAGATCGACCAGATCCACGTGTACTGGCACGCCCCACTGGGAGAGGGGACGAATCTCTCGCCGGCTGAGATGCAGGCTGGCAGCGAAACCTGGATCCAGCAGGCGTTGCTGCCATTGGCAGCGCGCGCCGGCAAACCAATAGTGCTGAGCGTGGAATACCTGTCCCTGGATGGCGGGGCGACGGCCTGCGCGCCGGCGCCCGATGGAAGCTGCCGCTTGCCCTCCGCCTTCGATGCCGGGGCTGTAGTCGATCCCGAACTTGCCGTCGATCTGGCCGAACAGGCCGAGGCCTACAATGCCGTGCTCTCCGCCGCCTACGCCCACCCGGAGATCGCCGGCTTTTTCGCCCGCGGCTACAATCCCTCCGTGGCACTGCAAGACAAGTCGGCTTCGATCCACGGGAAGGCGGCACAGGCTGTGCTCTGGTATTGGTTCAGCAACCTGACTGGTCGTTGAAGGCAGGACTGTCGCAGCCTCTCCCACGTTGCGCCGTGAGGGGACGAAGAGAGAGTGTTGGATTACCCCGCGCATCTGGCACATCGCGCGGAGACCCTCTCTCACCCCCACCTCTCTTCCCCTGTGCATCAGGGAGCCTTACGCCCGGTCGCTCCAAGCCCAGGGGGTAGGTAGACCGGTGAACGGGACGTGGAGGGAGAGGCAGAGGCGGCTTGCCGTTCCACAAGGAGCTTGATCTGGATGGTATCCGCAGCCGCGCCCCCAGTATCTCAACACCCCCGAAGGGAGGGTTCTCATGGATTTCGAGCTCACCCAGGAAAAGCGCCTGTGGCGTGAGACGGTCCACGAGTTCTGCGCGCGTGAGGTCCGGCCGTCTGCAGCCGAGATGGACGCGCGGAGCGAGTTCAACGCCGCAGCCGTGCGCAAGATGGCTCCGCTCGGGCTCCTGGCCCTGAATATTCCTGAGGAGTACGGCGGCTCAGGAGTGGACGCCGTCAGCGCTGCAATTGCCATCGAGGAGCTGGGCTGGGCGTGCGGCGGCACGGCCTTGTCGATCGCCGCACACAACGGGCTCGGCTGCGCTCCCATCGCCCTCTTCGGCACAGCGGAACAGAAGCAGCGCTGGCTGCCCGGTCTTGCGCGCGGCGAGCCGGGCCTGGGTGCTCTGGCCCTGACCGAGCCGGAGGCAGGGTCGGACCTGGGCGCCATCCGCACCCGCGCCGAGCTGCAGGGTGACGAATGGGTCATCAACGGGCACAAGGCCTGGATCACCAACCCCAGCGTGGCCAGCATCATCGTCACCATGTGCCGCACCAGTCCGGACCCGACCTCAAGCGCCTTCAGCCTGATCGTCGTTCCGAGGGACACGCCAGGGCTGCACATCCATCCGGCGGAGAAGAAGATGGGAGTGCGTGCATCCCCCACCCACGCGCTGACCTACGAGAATGTCCGTGTGCCGCGCGACCACCTGCTGGGAGAACCGGGGTTTGGCCTGCGGCAGACGCTGCAAGTCCTGGACGGCGGCAGAATCGGCATCGGGGCTCTCGCCGTCGGGCTGGCACAGGCGGCGCTGGAGGAGGCCATACGCTACGCGAAGGAACGACAGGCGTTCGGCCAGGCCCTGGCGCGCCACCAGGCCATCCAGTGGATGATCGCCGACGCCGCCACCCAGATCGAAGCTGCCCGCCTTCTCACCCACCGCGCAGCGTGGATGAAGGAGCGCGGTCTGTTCTTCAACAAGGAAGCAGCGATCGCCAAGCTCTTCGCCACCGAGATGGCCGAGAAGGTCTGCCGCAACGCCATCCAGATTCTGGGAAGCTACGGGTACAGCAGCGAGTATCCGGTGGAGCGCATCTACCGGGACGCGCGCCTGATGACGATCGGCGAGGGGACGAGCGAAGTCCAGCGGATGGTCATCGCCCGGCGCGTCCTCGGCCTGGAGTGAGAGGCTCTACGTGGGTGCGGCGCGGCTCAGCGGGATGACCAGGCCGGTGGGGTCGATCTGGCGCAGGATGCGGCGGTCTTCGGCCGTTGGGGGAGCGGTGCGCTCGAGGCGATCGGCCACGCGCACCGGATAGCCGCTCGCGGCGCGCACCTCCTCCGCGCTGACGCCCGGGTGCAGCGCGAGCAGGGTCAGCTCCTTCGTTGTTTCGTCGAAGCCGTAGACGCCGAGCTGGGTGATGACGCGGTAGGGGCCGCTGCCTTCCGGCAGGCCGGCGCGCTCGCGTGCCCCCGGCCCGGTCAGATAGCCAGGGGTCGTGATGAAGTCGACCTTCTCGACGAACTTGCGCGGGCCCTGCCGCATGACGATGATCGTGCGCTGACAGAACGATCCGACGTCATTGGCGCCGCCGCTGCCGGGCAGACGCACGGCGGGCTGATCGTAGTCTCCGATGACGGTGGTATTGACGTTCCCGAAGCGGTCGATCTGAGCAGCCCCCAGGAAGCCGTAGTCCAGGTAGCCGGCCTGCGAGATCGACATCACGTCGTGCATGCTGGAGGCTGCCGCCGCCTGATAGAACGTGCGGGAGTCGCCGACCGAGATTGGCAGCACCGGGACCTGGGGACCGATGCCTCCGGCCTCGAAGATGATAAGCAGACCTGGCGCATGAGTGCGCTGCGCCAGCATGGCAGCGATCATCGGCAGCCCGGTGCCAACGAAGACGGACTTGCCTGGCTCCAGCAGGCGCGCCGCGACACAGGCCAGGAGCTCGGTCGGGTCGTATTCGGGTGCTGCAGGCAAGGCGGCCTCCACATCTATGCGTCGCGAAGCTGCTCGATGCAACGCAGCGCTGCCATCCGCCTTCGCCCGCCGACGCGCTTCAGGTAGCCTTCATGGTCGTCGACGGCGAAGACGAACTCCTCGAGGTATCCGGCTGCCCCTTCCGGTGTGCGCGAACGCCCCAGCCACAAACGGATGTGGTCTTCATCGAAGTAGTACAGGTACGGCATCTGGCATGGATGCGCGGCAAAGGGGACCTCTACCACGGCGTCGACCAGGTAGAAGGGGACAGTTGTACGCCAGGGCTCGCGGCGGATGCGCTCGCTGGGGATCACCCGCTCGGTCGTGACGATCAGCCGCCGCGCCGCGCGCGCCAGCTCGAAGTCCATGATCATCGTCCCATCCACCTGCGCGTTGCCATAGCGGTCGCAGCGTGCGACGTGGAGGATGGCGACGTCGGGGGAGCAGGCCGGCAGCAGACAGATGGGCTTGCCGCTCCAAGGGTCGGTCACCACCTTGGCCGAGCTGTGCTGCAGCGTGTCGGTGCCCAGCAGGTTGCGTGACGGGATGAAGGGCAGGCCCATCATCGCCGCCAGGAAACGCCACTGGAAGCCTGCGTTGCTGGTTTCGGCCACGACGCTGCATGCGCCGCTTTCGACCATCCGGCGGGAGGCCGGCGAAAGGCCTCGCAGCTCATGGCCGAAGGCATAGGCAACCTCGATCCGATCCACACAGCCTGCAGCGATCAGGAGATCCGAATCATGGACGGCGGTCTTGCCGAGCATGATCAGGCCTCGCCGCCGGCGCCGGATGATTTCATACACCGCCGCCATGCTGACGCGCACATGGCCGAATCCACCCATGGCGAGCAGGGCCCCGTCGGGGACAAACCGGTCCACCGCTTCACCCAGAGAAAGCCGCTTGTCAATCAGTTCACGGGACTTGTGCGCCTGGACCCAATGGCGGTTCTCGTCCGGGTCGTGCCAGCCGATCAGTTCACCCCGGCCCTGCATCAGGATGTCCATGGGATGTCTCCGTCTCGCGGCCCTCGGACAGCGCAACGCGCTGGCCCTGTCCGCGTCAGCGTGGCCGCGCGCGGCTGATCCGACCGTCCGGCAGGCGCGCCGGTCGCAAGGCCGCTGCCGCCAGCGATGGTGCCCGCGGCAAGTATAGACCTAGCGTGGAACTCAGGACAGGGTTACCCCGGCCGGCGCTTGAGCCAGAGGTAGTACACTGCGTACCAGATGATGCACAGGAGCGCGGTCAGCCCCCAGATCGGGAAGCCAGCCCGGATCGCCATCCACCAGTCCTGCATCGTGAACAGGCCGATGTACATGGTGATGGCGGCCCACACGATAATGAAGGTTCCAAACAGCCAGAAGCGCATCAGCCGCAGGAGCTTCACGTTCTGCTCGGACACGGTTCACCTCCCTGAGAGAGCAGAGTGCACGCGCGGGTTCCAGGGGGCATTGTAGCAAACCCGGAACCCGGTGCAACCAGTCTCCGGTACCGGTTGCAAGAGATGTGCCTCGAACGCCCCGCAGCATAAGTCTTCGCCGTCTTCGCTCGGGCGCGAGCCGGAGCGCGCCGGTATAATTGGGGCCCGCTTGTCCTCCGGAGGATACACCATGGGAACAGGCGATCGACAGTGGTGGCAGGACGGAGTCGTCTACCATATCTACCTGCGCTCGTTCGCCGACAGCAACGGTGACGGCCTCGGCGACATCCCCGGCCTAATCGCCCACCTCGATCACCTCAACGGAGCGCCCGACTCCCTCGGCGTGGATGCCATCTGGCTCTCCCCGTGCTTCCCCTCGCCCGATAAGGACTTCGGCTACGATGTGGCCGATTACCGCGCCATCGATCCCCGCTACGGAACGATGAGGGACTTCCATCAACTGATTGACGAGGCGCATGCGCGCGGCATCCGCGTCCTGCTCGACCTGGTCTTCAACCACACGTCCGATCAGCACCCGTGGTTTCTCGAGTCGCGCGCCTCGCGGCACAGCGCGCACCGCGATTGGTACATCTGGCGTGATCCGAAGCCAGGACGACGGCCACCGAACAACTGGCAGTCGGTGTTTGGCGGACGGGCCTGGGAGTGGGATGAGGCCACGCAGCAGTACTACTACCACATGTTCCTGAAGGAGCAGCCCGACCTGAACTGGCGCAACCCCGCGGTCCGCCGCGAGCTGATGGACACGGTTCGCTTCTGGCTCGATCTCGGCGTCGACGGTTTCCGACTCGATGTCTTCAGCGCCTGGTTCAAACACGCCGACATGCCGGACAACCCGCCCCGGCTCGGCCTGCGCGGCTTCGACCGGCAGCGCCATGTCTACGACGTCAATCAGCCGGAGATGTCCGAGGCTCTGGCCGAGCTGCGCGCCATTCTCGACTCCTATCCCGGGAAGGCTGCGGTCGGCGAGCTCTTCGGAGACGGGCCCGCCCTGGCCGCGCGCTACTGCGGCCGAGAGAAGCTCCACATGGTCTTCAACTTCGCCTTCACCCACTGCCCCTGGCATCCAGCGAGGTTCCAGCGGGCAATCGAGGAGTGGGATGCAGCCGTCTCGGCCGATGGCTGGCCGTGCTACGTCCTGAGCAATCACGACCTCTCTCGCCACGCGTCGCGCTATGGCGGCCGCCATCCCGACGCCGTGGCCCGAGTTGCGGCAGCCATGCTGCTCACCCTGCGGGGCACGCCCTTCATCTACTACGGCGAGGAAATCGGCATGCAGGACGTCCCGCTCCGCCGGAGCCAGATCCTGGACCCGCCCGGCCGCCGCTATTGGCCCTTCTACAAGGGACGGGACGCGGCGCGCAGCCCGATGCAGTGGGACGAATCACCGAACGCCGGCTTCAGCCGGGTCCGCCCGTGGCTCCCTGCCCATCCAGACTACCCCACGCGCAACGTCGCCGCCCAATGCCAGGACCCACACTCGGTGTTTTCGTTCTATCGCGCGCTGCTGCGGCTCCGCCGGTCCTCTGTGGCACTGCGCCGGGGCGCATTCCAGCCCCTGACGCACAGCCCCCGGCAGGCGCTGGCCTACCTGCGCTCCGTGCCTGAGGAGACGGCGCTCGTCGCCCTCAACTTCACACCCTCGCCGCTGCGACTTCGGCTGGACCTCGCCCCAGCGCCATCGAGATGGGAGCTGCGCCTCTCATCGCTGGCTTCCCCCCGGGCCGAAATCCGCGGGCAGGAGATCGACCTCGGCCCGCATGAGGCCGCCGTCTTCTTTGCCGCGTGAGCGGGCCACGAAGAACAAAGGCGCCCCGGTGCGCCTCTTGGCCGACAATGGTGGCAACAACCGCGCGGAGAGCGTCGCCGCCGTCCGGGAAGTCGCGCGAGAGCCACCCGCCGCCTTCACTCGACTGGACGAAGCCGCCCTCATCGCGGGCCCACACCGAGAGCCTGTGGGCCCCCGGTGTGGCCTCCCAGTCGAACGCCCACCAGGGCCAAACCTGGGGACTCTGATCTTGAACCAGCCCGGCGTGCTGCTCTTCGCCGCCGTTGACACACACCTACACGGCTGTGATACGCCGCAGGCCGGCGAAGGCAATGCCGGGAAGCGGAAACGGACCGGCAGCCAAGCGACCACCCTCCCGCCGGTCCCGGTCTTCCTGTGCTAGATCGGAGACATCTACGAAAGATTGGCCTGGCCCCGGCTGTGGTGCCAACCCGCCAGAGCCGGGGCGCGTCTATACTTGTGCGGGTGCTGTCCATGTCGCCTTCCTACCCTTCCCTCACACCGACCACGGCAGCCATCGGTTTCTCCTTGGTGACAGGAAGACACCGGTCCTTCCTGAGAGACGCACAGGCGTATGTCCGCTGCCTACAACCACCCCTCGAGCAGCACGGCAGACCGTTGCGCGAGCACCCTGGGGGCTGCGTCATCGCCGCCAACCATTACCACAGCCTCACCTTTCGCTCGTGGTGGATCGCCCTGGTCCTCACAGCATCCTTCGGCGAGGAGATCCACTGGGTGATGTCTGACGCCTGGACCTATCCCGACCCTGTGCGCAGTCGGCTGATCACCCCCCTCACCAGACGGGTGTTCCGCCGTCTGGCCACAAACTACGGCTTCACCTCTATGCCGCCCATGCCCCCACGCCCACACGAGGTCGAAGCCCGAGCCCGCGCTGTGCTCGAGGTGCTGACCTATGTCCGGCGGACGCCTCGCCCGGTGTTGGGGCTGGTTCCGGAAGGTAGCGACTCGGCCGACGGCTCGCTGATGCGCCCGCCGGAGGGAGTGGGCCGGTTCCTCCTGCTCCTCGTCCGCGCCGGGCTTGTCATCCAGCCGGCGGGCATCTACGAGGAACTCAATAGGCTCCGTCTCCGCTGGGGCGTCCCGATTCGGTCGCTCCCTGTTGGCGGCGGCGACGCCGCCGACCGCGACCGGCTGGCCGCCGATGCCGTGATGCGGGCAATCGCCGCCTGTCTGCCATCTTCTCTCCGAGGCGCATACGCATGAGAAGCGAACGACCTTCTCAGCGCGTCAGCAGTCCTCAGCTGTGGCTGGTGAATGCCTACTGGCCGGGGCTTGCCTTCATGTGGAACAGCCTGCACGTGATCCTGCTTCCCACCATCCTGCTCGAATTCGTCGATGATGCGCGCAAGAACACCGCCCTGGGGCTGCTGACCTTTCTGGGGCTGGTGACCGCCATGGTCGTCCAGCCCATCTCCGGGGCGGTGAGCGATTCCTTGATCACCCGCTTCGGACGGCGCCGGCCGCTCATCTTGATCGGCACGGCCCTCGACCTAGTCTTCCTGGCTCTCATCGGTACCGCATCGAACCTGGGAACGCTGGCCATCGGGTACATCGGCCTGCAGTTCACCTCCAACATCGCTCACGGGCCTGCCCAGGGTCTGATGCACGACCGCATCCCGCGGCAACAGATGGGCCTCGCCAGTGGCGTGAAGAACTTCCTCGATATGGCCGGCATGGTCGTGTCGTCGCTGGCGGTGGGGCGTCTGCTCTCACCTGAAGACCCTGAGCCCCTGGGCGTGATCGGGCTCGTGGCTGCCATCCTTGTGGTGGGTGCGCTGTTCGTCCTCCTGGGGGTGCGGGAGTCCGTTCCCGTCGGCGGGACGGTGCTCCGCTGGCGAGAGAGAGCGCGCGCCGCGTTTCGCATCGACTGGCGAGGCAACACGGCCTACTGGCGCCTCATCGGCTCGCGCTTGCTCTTCCTGCTCGGCATCTACGGCATCCAGGCCTTCGCGCAGTACTACGTCCGCGACACCCTGCAAACTGAGAACCCCGTCAAGCTGACCGGCGATCTCCTGGCAACCATCGTCCTTTCCCTGATCGCGTTCTCGATCATGGCCGGATACCTGTGCGACCGCATTGGCCGAAGGCCCATGCACGTCGTCGCCGCGGCGCTCGCGGCCGTGGGAAGCCTGCTGATGCTCACCGCGCATACGCCGGCCGATGTGCTCGCCTACGGCAGCATTATCGGCGCCGGCATCGGCGTGTTCATCACCGCCAACTGGGCCCTGGCCAACGACCTTGCGCCCGAGGGCGAGGCTGGCAAGTTCCTGGGACTCACGAATCTGGCAACCGCAGGCGCAGCCGCCCTCAGCCGCCTGACCGGGCCCGGACTGGATTGGCTGAACGCCCTCCGACCGGGGCAGCACCTCGGCTACGCCTCCCTCTTCGCCGGCGCGGCGGTGCTCGCCCTGGCAAGCCTGGTCACGCTGCGTCGGGTCCCCGAAAGACTGGCCCGACCCGCCTCCACGTACCGGCCACATCGTCGGCAATGAGGTTCCCATGAACCAGACCCTTGTCGAATGCATCCCCAACTTCTCGGAGGGGCGCCGGATGGAAGTCGTCGACTCCATCGAGGCCGCCATCGCCTCCGTCGACGGCGTAACCCTCCTCGACCGCCACGTGGACGCAGACCATAACCGCTCGGTGATCACCTTCTGCGGTCCGCCTCAGGCCGTCGCCGAGGCCGCCTACGCCGCCATCGCCCGCGCCGCCCAACTGATCGACCTCGAGCAGCACCGCGGCGAACATCCCCGCATCGGCGCCACCGACGTCGTCCCCTTCGTGCCCCTGGAGGGAATCAGCCTGGAGGAATGCGCCGTGCTGGCGCGGGCACTGGGGGAACGCGTTGGAAGGGAGCTGGGAATCCCGATCTATCTCTACGAAGCAGCCGCCACCCGCCCCGATCGCGTCAGCCTGGAAAACCTCCGCCGCGGGGACTATGAGGGACTCAAGGAGGCCATCATCCACGACCCCAACCGCCAGCCCGACTTCGGACCCTCGCGGCTGGGGCCTGCCGGAGCCACCGTGATCGGGGCGCGCAAGTTCCTCATCGCCTACAACATCTACCTGACGACCGATGATGTCGAGATCGCGCGCAAGATCGCTCGCGCCATCCGCCACTCCTCCGGCGGCCTTCGCTACCTGAAGGCGCTGGGAATGCTCGTCGAAGGCCGGGCACAGGTGTCGATGAACCTGACTGACTACACCCAGACCCCGCTGGCCCGCGTCGTCGAACTGGTGCGCCGCGAAGCGGCCCGCTACGGCGTCGCCATACACCACTCGGAGCTGGTGGGCCTGATTCCGGAAGCTGCCATCGTCGAAGCCGCACAGTGGTACCTTCAGCTGGACCAGTTCCGGCCGGACCAGGTGCTCGAGCTGCGTATGCGCGCCCGGATGGCGCAGGCAGCTAGCGGCGAGACCTTCCTCGAAGAACTGGCCGCGGCGACACCAGCGCCTGGCGGTGGCTCGGCCGCCGCGTACGCTGGCGCGATGGCCGCGGCCCTCGTCGGCATGGTCGCTCGCCTGACCATGGGCAAGAAGAAGTACGCCTCGGTCGAGGCGCGGATGCGGACGCTGGCCGAGGAGGCGGACCACCTCCGCGCGTCCCTGGCAGAGTCCGTCAGGGGCGACGCGGAGGCATTCGAAGCGGTGATTGCCGCCTCCAGGCTCTCGCGAGACACACAGGCGGAAGCCGCGGCCCGCGACTCCGCGCTGGAGGCCGCAACGGTACGGGCAGCACAGGTTCCGCTTTTGGTGGCCCGAGAGACGACCAGCGCAGCAGAGATGGCGCTTGAAGCGGCCGAGCACGGCAACAGCAACGCCTTCAGCGACGCAGCTTCGGCTCTGCACCTGGCTGGAGCCGGCCTCCGCGCCGCTGCCGCGAACGTGCGTGTGAACGCGGCGCAGCTTCGGGATCGCGGTGCCGCTCAGGCCTTGCTGGCCGAGGTGGAGCGGCTGGAGCAACGAATGGCTGAGGTTGAGACCCGCCTGGGTGCGCTTCTGAGGGATCGCCTCCCGTTCGGGCCCTGAGGCCGGGCTTCGGCACCAGGAACTCATCGGAGCACGGGCCGCGCGACCTCAACGTTTCCTCCGCAATCGGCCCTGCTCCGCCGAGCGCGTATGGCGCCGGAAACTCCCAGCCGCCGCGAAGGTGTTGAGCCGGCGCCATTTTGGGCGCACAATGGCGCTGAGCTTGATTCTCAGCATCTGGAACCGTGGGGTGGACCATGTGGCACTCGCTACGACTGGCCAGAAAGGCTGATCCGGAATTCGCCGCCACTGTCCGTGACCTGCTCTCCGCCACGTGCCGGCGGCTGGTGGCGACGACGGCCGCAGCTTACGCGGGGCTTCATCTGTTTGCGGTCGTGACGTGGCCTCAAGCCATCGGTTGGAGAGTGTGGCTGCTGGCTGCAGGGGTCGGCCTTGTGACCGCGGTGGTACTTCAACTTCTGCCGCGGCGGCCGCTTATCGGCATGATCATCTGGCAACTCGGCTTAGCTGCCCTGGCCGTGGTGGGTGCCAGCCTCTACCGCCAGCCTTCGGTGCTCCTCGTCCTGGCCGTCCTTCCGCTGATCTCTGTGGTCACCCTCGGCTGGCACGCAGCTCTGGCGGCCGAGATGCTTCTGGGCGTCGCGCTTGTTCTGGCACCGGGGTGGGTTGCGGGAAGTCCGCTCCCCTCGGCGCTGACATGGGGCACCCTGGTATTGGCCGCGTTCTCCGGCCTGGTTGGGTGGGCAGCCGAAGAGACCCTGCTGACGTTGGCCCAGTGGTCGCTCGCAAGCTCGCGTCAGGCGATGGAGACTATGGAGGAAGCGCGCCGCCACCGCGCTCAGCTGGCGATCGCGCTCAAGGACCTCGACCATGCCTACTACCGCCTCGGGCGCACCAACGCCGCCCTTGTGGCCGCCTGGAAAGAAGCCGACGAGGCACGGCGCTTCAAGTCCGAGTTCGTCGCCAACGTCAGCCATGAGTTGCGCACGCCTCTGAATCTGGTGATCGGGTTCAGTGAGATGATGATGACCGCGCCCGAGAGCTACGGCGGCGTCCCACTGCCCGGGCCCTATCGCAGCGACCTCAACGCCATCTATCAGAGTGCCCGCCATCTGCTGGCTCTGGTCGACGACGTCCTCGATCTGGCGCGCATCGAATCCGGCAAGATCGCCCTGGCGCGCGAACAGGTGCAGGCCCCAGAGCTTGTCAACGAGGCGGTGGAGATCGTCCGCAACTACGTGCTGGCCAAGGGGCTCAATCTGCAGGTCGAGGTGGCCCCGGGTCTTCCGGCCGTGTCCGTCGACCGCCTGCGCCTCCGGCAAGTCTTGCTCAACCTGCTGGTCAATGCCACCCGCTTCAGCGATCGCGGCTTCATCCGCGTCGAGGTCCGCCAGCGCGGCGGCGAGATGCTCTTCCGCGTGCGCGACACCGGCCGAGGCATTCCTCCGCAGGACCTGCCCAAGATCTTCGAGGAATTCCGCACCACTGAGCAGCCAGCCTCCAGCTGGCACAGCGGCACCGGCCTGGGGCTTCCCATCAGCAAGAAGTTCGTAGAACTCCACGGCGGCAAGATGGGCGTGGAAAGCACCATGCAGCAGGGCACCACCTTCTGGTTCACCCTCCCGCTCAAGCCGAAACGTGTCTCTCTGCAACCGGCCAACCGCGACAAGATGCAGCCCCTGGCGGCCGCCTCCACCGACGAGCGCCTGGTCGTCCTGGTTCATGAAGACCCTCAGGCTGGCGCGCTGCTCCAGCGCTACTTGACAAGCTGCCGCGTGGCGGCTGCTCCCAGCGTTGAGGCGGGCCTGGCCATGGCTGAGGAACTCCAGGCCGTTGCCGTGCTGACGGACGTGGCGCGCGCCTCTTCGATCCCGGCCATCCCGCTGCCGGTGATCGCATGCCCGCTGCCCAGCGGAAGACAGGCCGCCGCCGCCTTCGGCGCGCAGGACCTGCTGGTCAAGCCCGTCTCCCACGAAGACCTGCTCGATGCCGTCGGGCGGCTGCAGCGACCCGTTCAGCGGGTGCTGATCGCCGACGATGACCCCAACGTGGTGCGGCTGTTCCGCCGAATGCTGCAAACGCGCCTGCCGGCGGAAGCCTGCCTGGAGGCATACAACGGTGAGGAGGCGCTGAGTCGAATGAGGACGGACCGGCCCGACCTCGTTCTGCTTGACCTGGCAATGCCTAAGGTCGACGGGCGCATGGTGTTGGAGCGGATGGCTGAGGAACACGCGCTGAGCCAGATTCCGGTAATCATCGTCTCAGCCAAGAGCCAGGACTATATCCACCTTCAACTGCCGGGCACGGTGCAGGTTCTGCGCGCCGGCGGTTTCCAGTTGAGCGAGGTGGTCCAGCTCGTCGATGGCATCGTCAAGACTCTGGCGCCGGGATGGGCCCCACCCCGCCCCAGCGCGTCAGCAGCTCAAGCAATGCTTGCTGGGTCACCGGCTTAGGCAGATAGGCGGCCGCACCGAGCGACTGAGCGAGCTGAGGCTGTCGCAGTACGGAACACACGATGACCGGCACGTCGCGCGTGGACAGCTTGCTCTTCAGGCTCAGCAGCATCTCCCATCCATCTTCACCCGGCATCATCACGTCCAGGACGATGGCGCTCGGCTGCAGCTCGCCCAGGATGCGGCGCGCCTCGGCGCAGCTCGTGGCCCCAACCACCTGCCAGCCATGGCCGGCCAGATAGCGGGCGAAGAGATCGATCAGCGCCTGATTGTCATCGACCACGAGCAGCGTCCGGAGAGGCTGCGCCGGCCAGGCGATCTCTGCCAGCCAAAGGCCGCCTGGGTGGGCCTCGGGCCGAAGGCGTCCACCCATGGCCTCGATCAGGTGACGGCAGATCTCAAGTTCTGGTGCAGTGGCGGCAGGCCACACGGTTTCCCCGGCGCTGCTGCGCGCCCGCAGCCGAAGTCCCTGCCGACCGCGCTCAGCGAAATCATTCAACTCTACTTCGCCTCCTGCGACCGACTCAAGGGCGAGCGTCAGCAGGCTGAGGACCGCCTGTCGCAGCATCACCCGATCACCATGCGTCTCTCTCAGGCACCCTGTGCACTGGAGAGTCAGGGCGATGCCCTTCTGACGCGCCAGGGGATCGACGACGGGCCTCAACTCCTCCAGCATGGCCGCGACGTCGATTGGCTGCCAGCTGGCGTGCGAGGAGAGCCGGTCGGCCTCGGTGCGCAGCAGGGTGTCTTCGCGGTTGGCCTCGCCACGGTTTTCCGCAGCCTCATCGAACCTCTGCCGGCATCGGTGCCACAGCAAGGCGGTCACCATGTCCAGCGCGCGTGCCTGCTCCCGGAAGTACTGGCTCCGTCCGAGCGCCATGGCCTGCATGGCTTCGCCCGGGCTCATGCCTTCGATGTAGCGCAGTTCCAGGATGCGGTAGACGCGCCAGTCGGGCGATTGCGCCGGCGTGCCAGGTGCAGGCCGCAGGGCCTGGATGGCATCGAGCAGGGTCCGGCGCAAGGCCTGGCAGCGGTGCAGCGCCGAGGCGGCCTTGCGCGGCAGCAACAGGTCCGCGAGCGGGTGCGACTGCAGGTAGGGCGTATCGTAGAGGCGCGCCAGGGCCTCATGGACCCATCGCTCGAACTGGTCCCGTGCGACGGGCTCGGCGGGCTGCGGGCAGGTCAACGGCGAGACTCCTACGGGAGTGAAATCGGACCGGCGGCCTTCCGGGGTTTCCCCGTTTATCGCTACTATAGTAACGCAGCTTCGCGAAAGCGAAGGCCGTGGTGTCCATCTCCTCTATCAACCGACACGACCGACCGGTGCAAGGCTTGGAAAGGAGGGTCGCGGCACAAGAACTGGAGGCATTCACCGGAGGGACTTCCACCTGAGCCCGCGCCAGCCGCCCTGCCAACGCCTACCGACAGACACGGCTTGGAACGTCGAGGAGTCCCGCAGGCGAGCGCCGCGCAGGCCCGGAAATCATGGCCCGCGCCGGCGCATCGGGGCTCAGGATCACAGCGCTCATCCCATTCAGGAGGAGGGAAGAGATGGCTAAGCAAGGTCGAACTGTCCTCGCGCTGCTGTGCGCCCTGGGACTGATCCTGGCAGCCTGTGCCAAGGCCACACCGACGGCAGCGCCGCCGGCCCAGCCCGAGGCCCCGGCCCAGCCCGAGGCCCC
>CAZNRD010000049.1:0-20194 GCA_964575425.1 uncultured Anaerolineaceae bacterium
CTCGCCAGACTGTGTGAAAAGTCGAGCCGGTGGGGACCTGTCCCGTTGGGCTTCCGCGGTTTGGCCGCAAAGTGGGGCTGGAGTTGCATGGAAGGGCGCGAGTCTGGATGCGAGTGGGAACGCGATTCGCGATTTCCGGGTTTTCGCACAGCCTCTCGCTGCAGCGGACCCGGCTAGCGTGCGGAGGTCCAAAGGTGCCTTGTCTGGCAGGGAGCGCGATAATGGGTGAGGCGATGCCCGGATCGCCGGGCCGCTTCCATGAGAAGGCCTAGGTTGTCAAGGGCCGACGTGGCGGCCCAGCCGCTTGCGGCTTCTGCTGCTCTTCCCTTTAGCCACGCTTCCATCCCGCGGGGATGCTTCGCGATCCGCACTCTGTGTGAGCTCGTCAGGTGAGCTCGGTGCCATTTGGGGTTCGTCTTGGGCGGGTGCTGCCATCTGAGCTGCGGTTTCCAGGGAGGTCCTGGCCGAGCGGCCCGTCGCAGTTACCCGGAACAAGGCATAAGGTGGAGCGCAGATCGCAGATAATCGGCTGGTGGGGCTGCACGTCTCACAAGATGAGGGGGAACACCTCCTTTCCGCTGGTGATTCATGGGGTCAGGGGTGGGCGGGGACAAGGGGATTGGAGTGGGGGCGAGGTTGGGGTGGTGAGATCAGGGTAGCGGGTTGGTGGGCGCCGGAATGGCTGGTGAGGGTTGGCGGATAGGAGTGCGAGCAGTAGAAGGGGTCATAGATCTCTCCGGTGAGCCAGAGGCGATGGAGGAGGATAGCGAGCTTGCGGGCCAGGGCGACGACGGCGCGTTTCTTGGCGTACTTGCCACCGCGGGCGGCGAGCTTGAGACCCCAGCGGCGCAGATCACAGTCAGGGCCAAAAGGGCCAAGGATGTACTGAGCGCTGCCAACGAGCAGGCGACGCAGGTAGGAGTCGCCGGTCTTGGTAATGCGAAGATGGGGATCGCGATCGCCGGATTGGTCGCGACGGGGGACGAGGCCGAGACAGGGAGCGACATCGCGGCTCTTGCTGAAGTGGTGGGGGTCTTCGAGGGTGAGGACAAAGGCGAGGGCGGTGACGGCGCCGACGCCCTGAGGGCGGCGCAACAGGTTGGTTTGAGGGTAGTGTTGTTGGCAGAGGGCTTCGATCTGGCGGTGGTACGCCTGGATGCGATGGGTGAGGTCAGCGATCGTGTCCACGATGGGGTTGAGGGCGGGGCGGAGGGGTTCGGGGATGGTAACGGGGATGCGGTTGTGGAAGCTGGCGGCGGAGGTAGCGGGGAGGCGGGCGCCGGTGGACTTGACGGTACCGCGGACATGATTGATGAGTAGCGTGCGGGCACGGACGAGGGCATCGCGAGCGCGGATGATAGCCAGGTGGGCTTGGGCTTCGGGTGCCCGGTGATGGACAGGGGAGAGCAGCTTGGGATCCAGGCGGGCCAGGCGAGCCAGGGTCTGAGCATCGACGCGATCGGACTTGCGGGGGTTGTGGTAGATGAGGCGGAGCTTGCGGGCGTCGGCGACGAGGACTTCGTGACCAAGGTCCTTCAGCAGGAGGCTGGCCCAGCGGGAGTGGGCGCCGACCTCGAGGGCGATGCGGCAGCTGGGCAGGCTGGTGAACTTGCGCCGAAGAGCGGAGTGAGTGGTGGGGATGCGGCTTTCCTCGATCACTTCACCATCCTGGTCCAGGATGCAGACTTCGGAATACCTGTCTCCCAGGTCCAATCCGACGAAAACTGTGCTATTGTTGAACATGGCCGGTTGCTCCTTTCTATGCACCCTAGAGTGCGCTTAGATTGGCGAGCATCGTATCGCGATGCATCCCGAACAGCGACAGCAACCGGCCTTCTCATCCCAATCTGAGCTCGAGGCCGTTCGGCAGCCGATGTGCTGTTGGCATTGAGGCCGTTCCCCGGGATGCTGGACTTGGTTTAGAATAGTGTGGTGACGGAATCCCAGACGGTGGAGGCATAAGATGCGTCTAAAGGTTGTGCTCGAGCCTAGCGACGAAGGCGGGTTCACCGTCTACGTCCCCTCGCTGCCTGGATGTATCAGCGAAGGCGAGACGGAGGAAGAGGCTTTGGCGAACATCCAGGAGGCAATCTCCCTGTACCTCGAGCCGGTTGAAGACGACTTGATCGAGGGTGAACGTGTCAAGGTGGAGGAGATCGAGGTTTGACAAAGGTTCCCAGTCTGGCGTACGTCGAGATTGTGAAGGCCCTCCAGCGAGACGGTTGGACCGTCGTGCGACAGAGGGGGAGCCATATTCGATTGCAGAAGCGCGTGGGGGGGTGAGCTGCTGAAGCTCACGATCCCCGCCCATCGGCCGGTGAAGAGGTCCACGCTCTCCCACATTCTCAAACAGGCGAGATTGCGGGTCGACGATTTCCTCGAACTGCTCTGATCCTAGACTTGTCGATGCTGCCCGCGTTCAGGCAGCTTCCCATGCGCCATGGATTTCGGGCTGCCGAACCACTCGCTGCAGCTGACCCGGCTGGCTGGCGCCGGATTGAGGCTGGAATTGCCTGCCAGGATGCCGTAGAGTGAGGGAGGCGAAGCCCGAGCCGCCGGTCCGCTGCCCCTCGCAAACTCGGGGTGCTGCGCGAAGCTCGAGGCCGTCAGGCCGACAAGTTGTCCCTGTTGAACAGAGATTGAGATGGGAATGCGTCTTGTCATTGAAAGGGGAACTACGATGAAGCACACAGAAACCGCCGCAGAAGCTGCAAGGGTGCAATTGACTCTTCCGGCCTGGCGGCTTCGCGCCCTCTCGATTCAAGGCTTGCTACTTGTGTCAGCCGCCTTGTTGTTGCCGGCGGCCGCGCATCTGACGGGACTGCCCGTGCAGATCCTCCTCCCCATGCACTGGCCGGTCATTCTCGTCGGTCTGTGCTACGGATGGCGGTCGGGTGCCGTCGTCGGCTTGGCCTCCCCAGGCGTCAGCTTTCTGTTCTCTGGCATGCCCCTGCCGGCCATCCTGCCAGCCATGACCCTGGAACTGGCGGCGTACGGATTTTTCGCTGGCTTCTTCCGTGAGAGCCTCCGTCGCAGTGCGCTGCTGTCCACGGCCCTGTCCCTTGTTGGTGGCCGGGTCGTGTTCGTAGCCCTTGCAGTGGCAACCGGGGCGGCCACTGCCCCCTTCTCTGACTATCTCAACGCGGCCCTTCTGCCCGGGTTGTGGTCAGCCATCGGTCAGTTCCTCCTCCTCCCGCTGGCTGCAGGTTGGTGGGTGCGCCGGGAGCAAGGAAAGTAGGGTTCGCACGCAACAGATGTCGATGGGGACCAGCGAGAAGGCCTGTGCCGAGCCGAGGGCAAAGATGACGGGAATCGAACCGTCATCAGTGAACTGGATGCCGCTTCACGGTAGTTCCCCTGAGAGCGCTGCGATGCGGTCTGGGTCGGTGGTTCCGCTACCCCGGCAATCCGTGGGCAAGCACAGCATCGGGGAGTACGGAGAAGCGGTCGCGGTTCTGCCGGGCGCGGAAAATGGAACTGACCAGCTGCCCCAACAACAGCATGTAGCTGACTGCGCTTCGCGCCGCAGCTGGTGCTGGGCTTGTTGGCCGCTCTCGGAAGGGGGAGACGCCTTCGGTTCCGCTCGGTTTCCTGCACACGACGGCGCATCCCGTGCCCAGCGGATGGGCCGCATGCGAGGCGAGGTGATGGATCCGATGAAGGACTTCTCATTCTGGACCAATTGGTTGGTCGCAGCAGCGGCCCTCCTGATTGCCTTCGGGCTGGCCTTGGCCTTCTTCAACCAGGGCCGCCTCTTCGATGCGCTCTTCAACGATCGCATCAATCCGACGTTCTGGAGACCCGGCGAGCTTGATCCGGGGGGTGTGAGATACCAACGATGGGTGTATGGGGTGCTGGGCGCAACGGTTGCCGGGTGGGGCACTGTGGCGGCCTTCGTCGCCCACTACCCGTTTCGGCGGAGAGAGGGCTGGGCGCGCAATGCCATCGCCCTGAGCACGGCGGTGTGGTATGCCGCGGACACAGCAATCTCGCTCTGGTTTGGCGTGGGGGTCAACGCCACGCTTAACACGGCAGTGCTTGTCCTCGTGTGGGTGCCGCTCGTCCTGACGTGGAAGCAGTTTGGCAGGGGCTGACATTTCGCCCGGCAGTGTGACGGGTCTCGCTGGTGATGATCCATACGCTTGTCTACCAGGCAGCTTTCGGCAGCGAGCACGCTGGCATTGATCCTGCCCAGGCGCGGCTGTGGCTTGAGCGAGAGGTCGAAGGACTTGGCGCTGGAGAAGTTGAGAGCCTTCTTCGGGGAGATGGAAGCGAAAGGGTTTCCTGCGGTGCATCACTCGGAGGAGTTCACGAGGATTCACCGTCTTGCGCACGAGGTTGTGCTGCAGAAGTATCTTTGCCTGATGTGAAGGATGAACAACGGCCTGGGCGATGACGGCCACAGGACGCAGTTGTCCACAGGCTTCCGCGGACGGTAGTCAGTTCGAGTACGTGCTGATCACTTTCGATGCTTCCTCGGGCAGCGGCTGCATCGAAGTTTCGTATTCGTACCGATGAGAGCCTTCGTTGCGCCTGGGGCGTTCCCTTTGGCGAAAGGGAGGGCATGAGATGGCCGATGGCAAGGTGAATCGAAAGGGGTGCCTTCGCTTTGGTCTTCTGACCGCGGCCTTTGCGTTGGCGGGGATCGCGCTGGGCGTGGGCATGGTACTTTGGGAAGACTACATTGGATATTCCGTGCTATGGCGGGGCCATGTTGAGGAGACCGCCGAGGGGGTCTACGCGCTGAGACCTGGGGAAACCTATTCCGTCACGCTGTTCCTTCCGGCTGCGGAAGACGAGAGAACCCTGCGCATCGAGCCGAGCGCTCAAAGGTGCCTCGGATTGCCCAAGTTCAGCATTGAGGTATCTCTCGAAGACTTGAACGGGAGTGTGCTTGCTGCGGTGCCAGGGACCGACACGTTCGAGGGGTACGGCGGCTTTGAGAACTGCCATTACAGGAAGCAAGTCACCTTCACGACCCCAACCACAGGGACCTACACTCTGCGTGCCACGCCGTACTCCGAGGGAATCCGGCGCATTGACTTCAGCATTCGCCACAGGCGTTGACGGGGCCTCTCGCAGCACAAGCAGAGCAGACCGGGAAGGAGCCGGGGCTTGGCGTCATCCGGGCGTGTCCCCGTTCAGCAGTCCCTTCTTTCAGTTCCTTCTCATCCTGCCCGCCGTCGGCCCGGCTCTGGCCGCTGTCGTTTTGACGAGAGCAGTGCAGGGCACATCGGGGGTTCCGGACCTGCTCAAGGGCCTGCTCCAGTGGCGTGTCGGCCTGGGCTGGTACCTCGCGGCGGTATTGCGCCCCGCGGTGCTTCTGACTGCGTCCAGAGTTGTGACGAAGACGCTCGGCCTCTCCGCGAGCGGCGCGGCCGCTCGAGCTGACCTGGTGCCGGTTGCAGCCTCTGCCCTTGTGATGTCTCTGTTCTCGAACCCGTGAGAGGAGGTCAGGTGGCGAGGCTTTGTTTTGCCGCACCTGCAGAACAGGCACAGCGCTCTGGTCGCCACTCTCATCGTCGGCGTCTTGTGGGGAGCGTGGCACCTGCCGCTCTTCTTCTGGGCAGGGAATCCGATGTCGCAGTACCCCTTCGTGCCCTGGTTTGTTGGCACGGTTGCGCAGGCTTTCCCCTACACCTGGCTGTACAACAGCACCAGGGGAAGCCTGCTACTCGTGACCCTCTTCCATGTTGGGATGAACACATTCGGCGCGGTGCTGCCTGGGGTCTCCGTTTGGGGCCTGGCAGTGGTGACCTGTCTCGCGGCGATTGCCCTCGTGGCGGCGGTTGGCGGCGGCAATCTGTCCCGCCTGGAGAGGGTGCGCGCGAGCTAGCCTCGGTCTGGTCTGGTGTTCGGAACCTGCGGTACGCGGGGAGGTAGCCCGACGGTAGTCCTGGCAGGGGACGGGATGCGGTGCGCCTCATGGGCGGAGGTCACGCTTAAGGCAAAGCCATCTGTCCCCGAGACGAGCGGCCGGCGAGATGACCCCGTTACGGCGGAGCGGCGTTCCGCGCTCGGGCAAGGCAGGCGCGGCAAATCGGTGGGTGGATGCTGGCCGCCGAGCCTAGCGGGGGCCGAAGGGATACGCGACGGCCGCGCGTGGAGACTGCCTCTCGGGGGCTTTCGAGGCCCTGGCCGCCCTCGTGAAGCGACCGAACCCTTCCCCGAAACTTGGGGTTATAATGGCTGTGGACGGGGCCGCAGGGAGGCTCGAGCCGCGTGCTCCTTTCGCGTGGCCGATGAGGAGGGGAAATTGTGAAACTCAGCGCTCCGAAGTTCGCCACCTGGATCATCGCTCTGATCCTCGGGGCTGTTGGTCTCTTGGGCTACCTCGTCACCATCCCAGTCATCTCGGGCCTGGCCTTCTGGCTCGTGGCCATCGGGCTCGCATTGTTGCTCCTGGCCACGGCGATCTCGGGATTATAGGCCTTTCCCATCTGCCTGGGTAGGGCGCGGGCTCGGTCTTGTCCGCAGACCCCGTCCACGGACGAGCCCGCGCCTCCTGCTCATGGACCTCGTAAGCAGCCTATGCAGGACCCTGAGACCCCGGACGGGTTCGCATAGGTCGGGTGCCTCCGGGCGCCGGTACTCACGCCCCGTCTAACGCACTTGACTTCAACGATCTAGCCCTCGTCACACATCGGTCTGGTTGATCCTCTCGCGATACGCTGAACGCCCAGTCTCGCGACACCAAGCCGGTCTCACCCGCATGCAGCACAACTCACTCTCCGCTGTGAGAAGACCCGCACAAGCAGTCAGCAGGCTTGGGGTGGTCTTCTCGACAAGGGTGTGCGACAATAGCATTGCCTTCCGGCAGTCCCCCAGGGGCTGGTGAAGCTGCCCCGTGCTCATGCCGGAAAGACCAGAGGAGGATGCGCTGGCTCGCGAGTTTCCCTTCACACCGATCCTCGGCTGGTCGACGACCCGATACGACCTCTTCTCTATCTGCAAGCGCAGGTACTTCTACCACTACTACAGCAAGTACGACCGGGAGCACCCCCTGCGCCTTATCCTTGAGCTGAAGGACCTGGTTTCGATTCCGCTTGAGATAGGCGGCATTGTCCATGAAGTCATCGCCGCCCTGCTGAGACGCCTCATGAAGACGCAGGGTCGATTTGACCTCGACCGCTTCCACCGGTTCGTCGAAAGGACCACGGAGCGCCACCTGCGCTCCAAACGCTTTCAGGAGGCCTACTACCGCTTGCTGCCGGGGGTTGAGGTGGAGAACCTCCTTCCGTCGGCCAAGCAGCCTCTCGAACGCCTACTCGGCAGTGACCGGTGGCAGTGGCTCGTCAGCGAGGCTCCGATGAGGGGCGAGCGGTGGATGATCGACCCACCTGGTTATGGTGAGGCGCGGCTCGGCGCATTGAAGGTCTTCTGCAAGGCGGACTTCATCTTCCCGTCGGAGGACCTCTACCATGTCATCGACTGGAAAACGGGAAAGGCGGATGCCAGCAAGCACGAACGTCAACTGCTGGGCTACGCGGCCTGGGCGAGCCATCACCTGAGCGTGCAGCCTGAGCGAATTCGCACCTCGGTCGCATATCTGAATCCCGAGTACAGCGAACTGCCGAGAGCCGTCACGCAGGCGGACTTGGACAACTTCGCCGTTCAGGTCGAGGCGGAGACGCGAGAGATGTACGGGTACTGTCGAGATGTGGAGCTGAACATCCCGCTCGAGAAGGGCTGCTTCCCGAGGGTTGACGATCCTCGCATCTGCGGCCAATGCAACTTCCGCCGACTCTGCTTCCCCGAACAGCATCCGTCCTCGGGCGGCGGGTGAGGGAGGCTGCAGACGGCATGGCCAGGCAAGCCAGAGGCCTCCTGCAAAGTCGGAGAGTGCCTGCCCTGGCCCGGGTGGGCGAAGCCCGGTAGAATAACTGCTCATGCGCTTCGTCGAGTGGCTGACCGATTCACAGAAACGCATCTGGACGGAAGAGCGCGCTGTCCTGCAGCGCGCTCTCGACGTTCTCTCCAGGTGGGAGGCGTCGCCCGGTGACCTGGAGCAGATCCGTCGCGCCATCGAACAGCTGGACCAATTGTTCCTTGTCGTCGTGGTGGGCGAGTTCAACAGCGGGAAGTCCGCCCTGATCAATGCCCTGCTGGGCGAGGCAGTCCTGCCGGAGGGACCGACGCCGACAACCGACCGTGTCTACATGCTGCGGTACGGGGAGCCCGGCGCGCCGGAGATTGTGGACCAGGATATCCGCGTGCTGCGCTATCCGGTGGACCTTCTGCGCCAGGTCCACATCGTCGACACGCCGGGGACGAACGCCGTCTTGCGGCATCATGAGAACATCACTCGCGACTTCGTGCCTCGCAGCGATCTGATAGTCTTTGTCACTTCGGCCGATCGCCCATTCACGGAGAGCGAGCGAGCCTTTCTCGAGAGCATCCGGCAGTGGGGGAAGAAGGTCGTGATGGTGATCAACAAAGAGGACCTGCTCGAGGGAGATGCTGCCCGACGTGAGGTGGAAGCATTCGTGCGATCCCAGGTCCACAGGCTTCTTGGGTTCGAGCCCGAGACGTTCCTGGTTTCCGCTCGGGCCGGGCTGCGGATGCCTGAGTCCGAGGAGGCGGAGGGCTTCCGCCGCCTGAGAGACCACCTTCGCACGACACTCACGCAGCGGCACCTGGTGGCGCTGAAGCTGTCCAGTCCACTGGGCGTGGCTGGCAGGCTGGTTGGAGACTACCAGCAGACCGCGGCCGCTCGGCTTCGGGTCCTGGCAGAGGACGCAGAGACGATTCGTCAGGCGGAACTGCAGTGGAGCAGCCACGAGCGGCAGATGCAAGCCGAGTTCGAGAGCCAGCGCGCTCGCATTGAGAACGATCTGCTGCAAATGAGTCTCCGTGGTGAGGCTTTTCTTGATGATCGCATGCGGTTGATCCGCATCGTTTCGATGTTGAACGCGCGCATGATGCGAGCCGCCTTCGAACGCGAGGTGGTGGGTGAGACTCCGGAGAAGATCGCGGCCCACGTTCAGGAAGTCATCGACTGGCTGGTGGAGCGCGAGCATGACGTGTGGCAGCGCACCGCGCTGGAATTGGGCCGAAGGCGCGAGACGGCGGCGCTGCAGGATGCTGCGCAAGAGGCAATCGGCGGGTTCGCCTACAACCGGAAGCATCTCCTGGACAGGGTCGGCGCCCAGGCGGCGAGCATCCTGCGAGCCTACGACCGGGCGGCGGAGGCGGAGCGCATCACGACCTCCGTGCAGGAGTCCGTGGCCATGGTCGGGCTGGTCGAGGTCAGCGCGCTTGGGCTCGGCTTGTTGCTGAAGGCCCTGCTGACCACGGCTGCGGCTGATGCCACGGGGGTGCTGGCGGCGGGCTTGCTGGGCCTGGCCGGTCTTGCGATCATCCCCTGGCGGCGCGGCGTTGCCAAGAGGGAGTTCCGCCGGAAGATGCAGGAGCTGCGGCAGCGGCTGGCCTCGACGCTGGAGGAAAGCTTCCACCGCGAACTGCGCCAGGGGCTTGACAGGCTGCGCGAGGCCATCGCACCATACCGTAGTTTCGTCCTTGAGGAGGAAGGGACGCTCAGGACAATCCTTTCCGACCTCGAACAGATCGCCCGCACAGTGGCGAATCTGAAAGAGGCTGTCGAAGAGGCCGCCCCGGCCGGATGACCATGAGAGTGATTGACACACATGGGGTCCATCCGGGCGGCGCAGCCTGTGGCACCAAGGAAACAGCATCTGTCGCTGGGTGCTGCTGAACCGCACCTGCAGGTTTCGTCGGGGCATATCGTATGGACGTCTGGCTGCTCACCTTCCTGATCTTCGCAATTGCCACCTTGTACTCCTCCGCGGGGCAGGCCGGCGCATCGGGCTATCTGGCCGCGATGGCGCTGATGGGCGTCGCTCCGGCGATCATGAGGCCGACTGCGCTGGTGCTGAATATCCTGGTGGCCGCTGTGGCCTCGCTGAGGTACTACCGGGCAAGGCGCTTCTCCTGGGCCCTCTTCTGGCCCTTTGCTCTCACCTCGATCCCGTTCTCGTTCCTCGGTGGGGCGATCACCCTTCCAGGCAAGGTCTATCAGCTCATCGTCGGTGGCATCCTGATCTACGCCGCCTCCCGATTGGCCCTGACGGCACGTCGGGAGCCAGTCGTCTCCGTCCCGCTCAACCGATGGCTGGCTCTCATCGCAGGCGCGACAATCGGGCTGGTCTCGGGATTGGTCGGAGTGGGTGGGGGGATCTTCCTGAGCCCTCTGCTCCTACTGATGGGCTGGGCGGACCCCAGGACGACAGCGGCCGTGTCGGCCGCCTTCATCCTCGTCAACTCCGTCGCTGGCCTGCTGGGTAACGTCGCCAGCACGGCCTGGCTCCCACCCGCTTTGCCGCTTTGGGGGGCTGCGGCACTCGCCGGAGGCTGGGTCGGCTCGGGAATCGGAAGCCGTCACTTGCGGGGCGATGTCATCCGCCGTCTCCTGAGCATCATCGTGTTCATTGCCGGCCTGAGGATCCTGCTCCTCTGAGGAACGCCGTCGGGCACTTCACCCGGGTAGGGGGGGATCATTCATGCCATCCGACACCACCAGCGGCGAGCAGGGTCGCGCGCAGCGCCACCTTCGCGTACCGGCGCTTCTCACGTTGGGGCTGCTCCTGGCCGCTCTCAGCATCGCCCTGTTGAGCATTCGACCCGGACCAGCGAGCGCACCAACCCCTGAGGTATCACCCACGGCGACTGCTTCGGCTACTCCTCCGTCCAAACCGACCGCGACCGCGCCACCGCTCCCCAGCCGTACTCCAACAACCACCCACACGGCCACCGCGGCTGCACCTTCAGGGCCACAGGTCATCATCACCGCGCGCGATCCCATCGCCGAGTACGTCGAGATCCAGAACCGCGGTGAGGCGGTGATTGCCCTGGATGGATGGCGCCTCGTGTCGGAACGGGGAAACCAGGTCTGCTGGCTGAGCGGCCCGCTCTATCCCGGGGAGCGCCTCCGCATTTGGGCAGATGGGGGCTATGAAGTGGGTCTCCACTGCCGGTTTCGCCGGAACATCTGGAGCAACACAGAGCCAGATGCCGCTGTCCTCTATGACGCGCAGGGCGAGGTCGTCAGCCGCCTGGAGTAGCATGGCAGGCGCGAGAGGGCCCGAGATGGGCAGGTTCGGCCGTCTGGCGGCTGGGTTGGGCATTTGCCTTCGTGGGCTAACGGATTGAGAATCTGCGCAACCCCTCAGGCGCCGGTCCTGTCTTGGGCGCCAGGGGCGGGCGGCATGATGCAGACGCTCGTTCTCGTGGCCTGCACTCCAGGTCCGTCAATTCGGGAAGCGATCGTGCGCGACGCCCAGCTCGGCGCATTTCAGCTCGAGCTGGTTCGGGAAAAGCGACGAGGCCGGCGACCGGGGTGGGCCAAGCTCAAGAGCGCGGTCCTGGGCATTGACGGGGCGGTAAACCTCGATTGGGACTCCTACAGCAGCACCCTTCAGTGTCGCGTCATCACCCGGAGCGGCAGCGACCCGGCTCCCATCCTGGCAGACCTGGTCGGCTACCTGTTCGAGCAGTTCCCTGACCGCATCCAGTCCGTCACGATCCTGCCGCGCCCCTGACCGGAGCCAGACGCGGCGGATCATGGCAAGGATTGCGCTGTGGCCGGCCAGCGGGCTCGCCTTTCCTGTGGTATAGTGAGGTCACTCCTAGACCCCGCCCTGGCTTCACCTGGCCAATCGCTCCAAACCCAGGTGATGCCCCTGCGGCTCGCCATAGGCCGCTCATGAGGACTCGCACATGGAAACAAAACTGTTTGTCGGAAACCTGCCCTACACAGCCTCGGAGGAGGAGCTGCAAACTCTGTTCACGAAGGCGGGGTCGGTGAAGTCGGTCACGCTGGTCCGGGACCGGGACACTGGCCGTTCCCGAGGGTTCGCATTTGTCGAGATGGAGAACCAGACGGAGGCGGAGAACGCCATCCGCATGCTGAACGGCAGCCAGCTCGGAGGCCGCCCGATCGTGGTCAATGTTGCCAAGCCGCGGGAAGAGCGGGGGCCGCGGCCCGACAGCGGCTATCGGCAGGGGCCGCGCCAGGGCCCCAGGGGCCGGCGGCGCTGACAGGTCGCGACCGGCCGATCAGCGCCCGAAGCGCCGTCTTCCCAAGTCGGTTCACCGGCATGGCCGGTGCCCGGGGTTGACCGCAACACGACCGGGCATCTCTCCGAATCCCAGCACCTGGCGGGGTTGGGCAACGCCGAACCAGACGCCGCCTGCTGGGTAGGGTTCCCCGGATGAGAAGCGTGCCCGGGGGTCTCGGCACGCGGGGAAGCACACGGAGAGGGAGAGCATGCCCGAGAGAGAGATCGACCGCCTGCGCAGGCTGCGTGAGCGGCAGCTGCGGGACCGTGACCCGCTGGCCAAGCAGCGCCGGCAGGATCGCGAGATCGCACGCAAGCAGCAGCGCATGAGGCAAGCCTTCTCGCTCGGGCGAATGTGGGCGGATGTTCCGCGTCGGTGGCGAGGGGCGTTCGTTGGCCTGCTCCTCGGCCTGCTGATCCTGCTGGCAGCGCCTTCTTTGATGGCGGCTCCGTGGGCGACATGCCTGGGCGTTGGGGCCGTGCCTTTCGCCGCCCTCATCGGATTTCTGATCGGCCGATATCAGGACACGATGGACGAGATTCGCGACCACCTGCATTGAGCGGAATTACCCTTCGCCCCTGCAGCCGCCACCACACACTCCCATCGACCTGAGATGCACACCGTGTCTCACCACCCGTTGACCTGGATCCGTCCAACCTGCGAGCGGGGCTTCCTGGGCTTCGCCGCCGCCATCACCCTTGTGCTCATGGTCGCGATGAATTCGATCGGCCGGCCGCTGCAAACCCCAGATTCGCCCCTGGGTATCGTCTCGTTCCAACTGGCGGGGGATCTCGATCGGGCCCAGAGAATGGTTTCCACCTGGGGTGAGTCCGGCCGCCTGGCAGCCGGACTGAGCCTGGGGCTCGATTTCCTTTTCCTATTCGCCTATCCCGCGCTCATCGGCCTGACTTGTGTGCTGGTGGCGCGCTCGCTCCAGGCGCGGCTGCGCGGGGTGGCCGCCTTGGGGGTAGTGCTGGCCTGGGCCTTGCCGGCGGCCGGTGTCTTGGACGCAGTCGAGAACTACGCGCTGATCCGCCTGCTTCTGGGCGCGAGCCAGCCTGCTTGGCCGGCGGTGGCTCAGTGGTGCGCCGTTGTGAAATTCGCCATCGTTGGCGCCGGCCTGGCGTTTGTCCTCATCTTCGGCGCGGCGGCCATTGTGCTGTCGCAGCGGAGGGTATCGACTCCATAACGGCTCCCTGCAACGCTTACCGGCTGGAATGGCTTGCTCACGGATGGGATGCTTGTGGACAGAAGTCTACCCCGGTTGTTGACAGGGTGCGCTATTGCGACCGCAGTCCTTGCAGCCTCGACAGCGTGCCGGCAACAACGACCACCACAGACCCCCGAGACCGCCGCTGCGCCGACGCCGATCCTCCCAGCCCCGGCCTCGGCCGCGGCCCCTCAGCCTGAGCTGCCGATCCAAGTCCTTCCGCCTGAGCCGGTTCCCGTCCGCTTCCAGGCCTGGGATGGCCAGGAGCTCGAGGGGACCTTCTACCCGCCCGCTGAGATCCCATCTCCTGTCGTCGTGCTGATGCACTGGATCCGGTCTGACGAGTCGGATTGGTCGGCGGTGGCGCGCTGGCTCCAGAACCGGTTGGCGCCGAGCGGGCCTCCATCTGCTGACTTTCCCTGGTTGGACCCTCCCTGGTTCCCTGACACCGCTTCGAACCGAGGCTATGCCGTCCTCACCTTCACCTTCCGCGGCTGCCAGGGTGGGTGCAGGGGCTTCGATCCTCAGGGCTGGCTTATCGACGCTCGTTCCGTGCTGCAGGTTGCAGCCAGCCAGCTGGGGGTGGACCCGATGCGCGTGGTGGCAATCGGCGCCAGCATCGGCGGCGACGGCGCCATTGACGCGTGCGCCTGGCTGAGCGGCGAACAGGGGGCGGCGCGCTGCGTGGCCGCCGTGTCTCTCTCTCCTGGGGGCTACCTCGGAGTGCCGTATGCCCAGGCTGTGGACGCGCTAATTGAAGGGCTGAAGCGGGCAGGTGCTCTTCCTGCGCATCCTGTCGCGCTCTGTCTGGCCGATGTCCTTTCTTCCATCGCCGACTTCCTGGCCGATGCCGTCGGCCCGTGAGGTTGCCCCGGCCCCAGTCGGGACCACGATGCCGAGCAGGAGGCTCCCATGCCAAAGACGATTGACATTACGGATGGCAAGATCACCGTGACCGTCGAACTCAACGACAGCCCCACCGCCCAGGCAATCTGGGAAGCGCTTCCCTTCGAGGGCGAGGCAAACACCTGGGGCGACGAGATATACTTTGAGATCCCAGTCGAGCAGGAGCAGGAGCCAGGGGCCAAGGCCGACGTTGCCGTCGGGACCGTCGCTTACTGGCCGCCGGGCTCGGCCTTGTGCCTGTTCTTTGGCCGGACGCCCATCAGCCGCGGCGACCAGCCGCGTGCCGCCAGCCCGGTCAATCTTGTCGGCACGATCAAGGGCGACGCGACGGTCCTCCGGCAGGTCCGCGATGGTGCTCGGCTCCGTGTGAGCCGCGGCCGCTGAACGCAGCGATCGGCAGATGGGGAGGGGCCGATGGACAGGCGAAATCGCGCGGCGTGGAGATGGCTGCTTGGGTTGGCGATCGCCGCCTCGTCAACGGTGATGTGCACCGCGCCGTTCGGCCCCCGGCCAACCGGAACCCCGACCTCGCCGCCGCCATCCGCCACCCGGGCGCCATCGAGCACACCTCCCCTCACGATGACCCCCGCCGCCTCTCCCACACCGGGCCTGGCGCCGGTCACACTCTCCCCTGAGACGCAGCAGCTCGCGATCCAGACCAGTCGCCTGATCGCCTCCGTCGAGACTGCTGCACACATCTTGCAGGAGACGGCCTTGCAGGTTGCCAGCGGGGCGCTGGACCCGTCCGAGGTGCCAGCGCTCATCGAAACGGTGGCCGGAGCGATTCGAGCGATGGGGATTGTCTTGTCCTACGCACTGAACGAGCCCGGCCTCGAGGCCCAGATGGACCAGGCGGTAGCCCTCTATGTGCAGACCGGCTGCCTGGCTGACCGCTGGGCAAGCGACGAGGTGGATGCCCAGACGGTGCTGCAAGAGGTCGCACCAATCGTGGATCGCATCGGCCTTCTGGTTGACGAGGCGGAAGCGATGCTTGCCGAGGTCTATCAGGTTGATGTCGCGCCTCTGGCCGCCGAGCGGAGACAATCGCTTGAGGACATTTAGGGGCTTTTCATCAGTACCCCCGCCCCCTGAGGACGAGCGTCCATCGAGGAAAGGACCAGCGCCATGGAGAAGCTTGATCTGCGTGCCCGGCTGAAACCCTTCTACTCGGCGCCGGCGAAGCGGCCGGTCCTGGTCAATGTCCCCTCGTTCCTGTACGCTGCGATGGAGGGGGTCATCAAGGCCGGCATGAGTCCCGGTGATTCGGAGGAGTTTCAGCAGGCGATCGGTGCGCTATATGGCATCTCCTACACACTCAAGTTCATGTCGAGATTCGATGCAAACCGACCGATCGACTACCCCGTCATGCCCCTGGAGGCGCTCTGGTGGAGCGACGACAGGGAAATCGATTTCAGCCACCGCAAGCCGTTGCGGTGGCGGGCGATGATCCTGCAGCCGGCTCACATCACACCGGCGATGTTCCGCCAGGCTGTGCGAGGCGCAAAGGAACGCGGCAACAACCCCGCGCTCGATGAGGTGCGCCTGCGGACCTTCCGTGAAGGTCTTTGCCTCCAGATCATGCACATCGGACCCTACGACAGGGAGGGTGCCACGGTCGGTAGGCTGATGGCCTACGCCAAAGAGAATGGCTACCGCATGCGGGGCAAGCATCACGAGATTTACCTCGGAGATCCTCGCCGGGCGAGCCCGGAACGGCTCAAGACCATCTTGCGGTATCCCGTGTCTCGCAAGCGCTGATGCGGCTGCCGCATTCGCTCAATCGGATGGGTTTCCCCCGGCCACTCCTGCCAGAGGAGATGCCGAAACTGAAGGGCGTTCGCATCCCTCGCGACCTGTATTGGGTCTTGCAGCATCCCGCACCCCTTGCGGGCATGACGTACCCTTCATGGGACGTGCCCTGGAGGGCGCTCCACGGAAGCGGCTTTCCCCATGTTGTGTGCCTCACTCACGAAGAACCGGAGTACGACCCAAGCCCCCTTTCGCTCCTTTTCAGCATGCATCTCGACGACCTCGTTGGGCTGCGTGAGCCGCACGACCCGCGCCGCGAGAGGCATGGGATCGAACGGGCAGCGCGGTCCGTGCTCGCTCGCCTGCGGCTGGGGGAGGGGGTCATCGTGCACTGCGCCGGAGGGACGGGGCGCACCGGCACGGTCATCGGGGCCGTGCTGCGCCTCCTGGGAATGTCGGCAGAGGATGTCATCCGCTACCTGGACGAGATCCATCGTCGGAGGGGCCAGGATGGCTGGCCCGAGTCGCCCTGGCAGGCGTCTGTGATCGAGGAGATGTGACACTCTCCAGGCGCATCTGACCGCGCACTGGGGCAGGCGGGCCCGCAACGGCTTGCGGTTTCCCTGGATTGCGGCGACACTGGAGTCGTGCAATGAGCAGGCGTTTTCTTCCATCTCAGGGAGGAGGCGTTCCGATGGAGAAGCGTTACGGCGCACTGCGGATCGTGGGGACCGTCTACAAGGTCCTCGGCATCGTCGTTGCGGTGCTCACGGTGCTCGCGGTTCTGGCGCTGTGCGGCACGAGCGTCCTGGGTGGAGCCGCCCTCGATTCGATGGGGCGGCAGTTCGGCCAGGACTTCGGCGGAAGCGGGATCTTTGGCGGCGTCTTGGGCGGCGTGGTCCTGAGCGTGTTTTCCATCCTCTACGGGGGAATGATCGCCATCACGCTGTACGCCTTCGGCGAGATGACTTACCTCTTGATCGCCCTGGAAGAGAACGCGCGAGCCACAGCCGCGATGCTGCAGGGCCAGGGCGGAGGCGCCGGACCCCGGCCCTCCTGACCGCCCCGCGCCGCTCAGGCCTCTCGGGTCTTGGAAGATGTACGTCGGCTGCGCTGGCTGGGGAATCCCACGGAAGTCAGAGGCGTCCTTTCCCGCAGTGGGCAGCCAGCTGCAGCGATATGCCGCGCGGCTGAACGCCGCTGACGTGAACGCTACGTTCTGTCGGCTTCCGCGGCGCCAGACGCTGATGCGATGGGCCCAGGAAGTGCCGGAAGGCTTTCGCTTCTCGTGCAAGGCCCCGCGCGAAGTGACGCACCAGGCTCGCCTGGCCCAACCCGATCGCCTGGCCCCTTTCCTCGACGCGCTGGAAGGCCTGGGCCCCACGATGGCGGTCCTGCTGATTCAGCTTCCCCCGAGCCTGGCCTTCGACCGGGAAGTCGCCGAGACCTTCTTTTCCTGGCTGCGGGATCGGTGGCCTCGAGGAATCGTCTGCGAACCGCGGCATCCGAGCTGGTTCGGTTCGGATGCAGACCGGCTGCTGGATGCATGGCGCGTGGCGCGCGCTGCGGCGGACCCGGCGCCGGTGCCTTCGGGGGCCGAACCCGGAGGCTGGACCGGCCTGGTCTATTACCGCCTCCACGGCTCGCCGCGCCGCTACTACTGTGCCTACGACGCCGGCCGACTGCGGGCCCTGGCGGAGCGGCTGACCTCCGACGCCGCCCGATCCGAGGTCTGGTGCATTTTCGACAACACGGCCTCGGGGGCTGCCATCGCCAATGCCCTGGAGCTTCAGGCGCTCCTGGAGGCGCGCGCCGGATTGCTCAGTTGGGCCGCGCCGACGCGTGAGGAGGCGCAGCCGACGTCACAGGGATGAGCGCGTTCCCCCGCAATTGCGCGCAGACGCCGCCACGCACGGATCGCGACCGGCAGGCTTCGACTTCCAAGAGGCTGCGAGAGTTGAGGGCTGGCCTGGCACTGTTGGCAATTCGGAGGCAGAATCGGAGGCGGGTCACAGGGGAAAAGGAACCTGCTGTTGCTGGGGAATCGGATGATGACTGAAGGCTCCATGGATGTGCCCACCCGCCCGCGCACCATCGAGCCGGTGCGGGTGACCGTCTTCCACACGAACGACATGCACGCCAGGCTCGAAGCCATGGCGAGACTCAGCCACTACGTTGCTCGCCTGCGCGCCGAGGTGGAGGCCGAAGGAGTGCGGGCGTTCTTCTGGGACGCGGGCGATGCGCTGGACGCGATGGACCCGGAGAAGGCGGCCCGCATCCTCAACGCCATGGGCTACAACCTCCAGGTGCTCGGCGATCACCTGCTGGCAGCCGGCGGCCTCGAGGCTGTGGCGGAGCTGTGCTTCCAGGTCGAGTTCCCCATCCTGGGCGCCAACATCATCGACCCTCACGGCCGGCTTCCGGATGGCCTCCGCCCATCGGTGCGCATCCCGATTTCCGGCAGGCGGACGATGGGCGTCATCGGACTGATCACAACGACCGGCTTGGCGGCAGAGGGGCCCGGCGTCCGACTGCTGGATCCCGTCGACATGGCACAAGACCTCGTGGCGCGCATGAGGGGTCAAGGCGTAGCGCCGGTGGTTGTCCTTTCTCATCTCGGCCTTGAGATGGACCGCCGGCTGGCGGAGTCGGTTCCGGGCGTCGACCTGATCGTGGGCGGGCATTCGCACCACCAACTGCCCGGGGGCGAGCGCCGCGGCGGCGCGGTCCTCGTCCACGCGGGCGCCGAGGCAGAGTACCTCGGACGTGTCGATCTGACGGTGGATGGAATCACGGGCCGGGTGATCGAGGCCCAGACCTGTCTGCTGCCCGTGCCCGCCCAGGAACCCGCCGATACTGCTGTCCTGGAGGCCGGCCGGGGAGCAGCCTGAAAGTATCAGCCAATAGGCTCGGCCAGGACGAACAGCCGTCCCCAGTTCAGGTCGCCGTCGCGGGCGAGGCAGGTCTGCAGCACGAGGCCGTGGCCGCTTCCGTAGGCTCGCTGGAAAACCTGCGCCGCGCTCAGCCGCTCACCGCTTCCCAGGTCGACGAACTCGCCGTACGGGTCTGATGGTTCCAGCGCTTGGTAGAACTCAATCTCGCTGACGGTGAATGCTTCGGTCCGGCTGTCGCCATAGATCACCCATACCGAGTCGCCGGGAGTGAGGCTGGCGAAGGCTGCGCCGCCGGCCTCGCGGTGTGCCAGAAAGCCGAGAGTCCCCGCCTCGGCCGCAAGCGAAAACAGCGTCGCCGTACCTGGCACGGAAGAGACGTAGTTGGGATCATACGTGGGTTGATCCACGACGTGCAGCGGTTGACGGCCATCGAGGTAGAGCCCCAGCACCTCGCTGGCCGCGCCATGGCTCACTCGCTCGGCGAACGCGCCCAAGGATGGGGCACGTTGGGCGTCTCGGGGGGCTGTGCGCGAAGAAGCCCGGAGGCACAGTGGCCCAGAGGCTCGCTTGCTTGCACGCCGGCCATCCACGGGCCAGGTGAGGTCACTGGCTGCGAGAGCGAGGGCACCGGGGCGACTGGGCAGACGAGCAGCGTAGGAGGGCGGGTTCACCGCGGCCGAACACACGAGCGGAGCCATTGCGAGCAGGAGAGAGGTCTTGCGCAAGATGCCCATGTCCTGTCCCTTTCCCCCACGACAACGGCATTGTCGTCTCGCTGTCGAAACGGTTGGCCCGGCTTCTGGCCGGGCCGCCCAAGACACGAAACAGCGGGAACCTACTTCGGCGGCCTGGCAATCCTGGTCTGCCCGAGAGCAGACTGTAGACCCATGGCTTTGCGCCCCCGGCTTTCGCCGGGTTTGCCCTTCTCGGTAAGGCCTCTATCTGCTGGCATTTTAGCACCATCACTCTGCCCGAGGGTAATAGTACTTTGGGGCCACGGGAACAGCGTAGCTGCCGCCCCGGTGTGGTACCAAAGCACCCCTGTCCGCTCCTTATTTGTGAAGGTATCGTAACGCTCCGGGGCGATTGACGGTGGCAGCATACAAGCGACGGAGGGGGCACCCGTGGGCTGCCCCCTCTGCAGGAAATATGCAAGGAGCAGGAGTGAGATGAATCGCAAGACCCTTCCAGTGATCATGCGCCTGTGCACGGCCATGGCGCTTGTGCTGTGGCCGCTGGGCGCCGGGCCTGTCCCGGCCCAGGCGGCCTGTGTGCCCTCGCCTACGAACGGCGACGACGTCATCACCTGCGACGGGGCGAATGACTCGCTGAACGCCCGCGCTGGCAACGATGTGGT
>CAZNRD010000050.1:0-18963 GCA_964575425.1 uncultured Anaerolineaceae bacterium
CGGGGACCAACCCCGCCTGCGGATTGCCCCGCGTCTTCACGGACGCAAGACATCTGACCTGGTTCAGATAGATCCGAAACACCTTGACTAGGCACACCGTCTGTGGTCTACTTGTCTCGGAACCGGTTACGGTACCGGTTCCGAGACCTGAGAGGCTGGATTCGCGCCAATGTCGATCGGCCAGGGACGCGTGACCATCGCCGACATCGCCAAGCGCGCCGGGGTGTCCAAGGCCACGGTCTCGAGGGTCTTGAACAGCAAGCCGGACGTGGACGAGTCGACGCGCCAGCGGATCCTCGCGATCATCCAGGAAACCGGCTACGCCCCCAGGGTGACTGCCGTCAGCCTGGCCACCGGGCGGACGCACCTGATCGGCCTCCTCGTGCCTTCCCTCTCACGCCCTTACAGCCTGGAGGTCATCCAGGGGGTCGCCGAGGGTGTGGAAGAGAGTGAGTACGAGCTGGTCCTCTACACGACGAGCCTCGCTGAGAAGAACCAGGAGCTCTTCGTGGAGGTGCTGAGCAACAGTCTCACCGACGGCCTGGTGGTCCTGCTACCCCGCGACGGACTGCACAACTTGGCCCACCTGCGCACGGCGCGGATGCCGGTCGTGCTTATCGACCACCGCGGCATGGCTGCCGGGCTGCCCAGTGTCACCGTTGCCAACCGCACGGCTGCCTACGAGGCCTGCCAATACCTGATCGGGCTGGGCCATCGCCGCGTGGGTTTCATCGCGGGGCTGCTGGATTTCGGTTGCAGCCGCGACCGCCTGGACGGCTACCGCTGTGCCCTTGATGAGGCCGGGCTGGACGCCTCGCCCGATCTGGTGAAGACCGGCGACTTCTCTGAAGCCTCGGGGTATGCCAGGGCGATGGAGCTGCTGGCCGAGACGCCCCGTCCCACAGCCATTTTCTGCTCCAACGACGAGATGGCCAGCGGCGCGCTCCGGGCCGTCCGGGCGGCGGGGCTGAGAGTCCCGGGCGATGTGTCGGTGCTCGGGTTTGACGACGTGCCCCTGGCCGCGCTGATTTTCCCCCCCCTGACGACGGTCCGGCAGCCCCTGCGGGCCATGGGCCGGAAGGCTGTTGAGATGGTCTTCCGCCAGCTTGAGGGCGGGACCATCGACCCCTTCGAGGTGGAACTGCAGACCGAGTTGGTCATCCGGGAATCCTGTGGCCAGCCGGAGGAACCCGCATCCCGGGGAGCCCCTCAATCCGGAGTCACGGGGGCGCGGAGATCTCGTGAGCTAGTTGAGTGCTCTGGCAATGTGCCAAACACGGAGGAGGTGAATGGGTGATGATCCGGCTTTGCGCCAGGATGGTGAGCCTCTTGGTCGTGGTTCTGATGGTGCTCGTTGTTCCTCGACCGTCTGCGGGCGGCCCTGCACGAACCCTCGAGTTCTGGCACATCCATCCCCGCGGGGCCATGCGCGAGGTGCTTGACGGGGCGGTGGCTCGGTTTGAGCGGGCCAATCCCGCCATCAAGGTCAACGTGCTGACCTTCGGCATGGAAGACTTCAAGACCAAGCTGGCCGTGTCCATTAGCGGGGGCAACCCGCCTGACGTCTTCCACACGTGGGGCGGCGGGATCTTAGCGGACATGGCCCGCCGCGGACAAGTATTGGACCTGTCCCCAGCACTCCGTGAGGGACAGTGGGGGGATCGGTTCACGAAGGCGATCCTCTCGCTGGTGTCGTTCGACGGGAAGGCATATGCGGCGCCGGTTGAGCAGGCCGTCGTCGTCTTCTACTACAACACCGAGATCTTCATGCGCCACGGGCTGCGGCCACCGCGCACCCTCTCCGAACTGAAGGAGACCTGCACCAAGCTGCGCGGCGCCGGGATTATCCCGATCAGCCTTGGCAACGGCCCGAAATGGACGGGGTCGTTCTTCTATATGTACCTGGTCAGCCGAATCGGCGGCCCCGCGGTCTTCGAACGGGCAGCAACCCGGCAGGGCGGGAGCTTCATTGATCCAGCATTCGTCGAGGCGGGGAAGAGAACCCTTGAGCTGGTCGACGCCGGGTGTTTCCCCGAAGGGTTCAACGGCATGAGCTACGACGAAGCGCGCGTGCTCTACGGCACGGGGCGGGCCGCGATGATACTGATGGGCTCCTGGTTCCCGGGCGTCCTGGGAACCGAGGCGCCTGCGACGGAGCCCAAGACCCACTTCTTCCTATTCCCCACCGTCGAGGGGGGCAAGGGCAGAATTACTGATTTCGTCGGAGGGACCAACACCGCCTACGCCATCGCGGCGCGGTCGACGGCCCAGCCGGAGGCCATCGGGCTGCTGCGGGAGATCTCGTCGGATGCGACGGTGCGCGACCTGGTGGAGGTGGCTGGCCGGCTTGTCGGAGTCAAGGTCGCCATCGAGCCCGGGAGGATGCCGCGTCTGAGCCGCCTAGTTCTCCAGGAGATGAACCGCGGCACGCACCTGCAGCTGTACTACGACACATATCTGTCGCCAACGCTGGCGCTGGCGCACCTCGACAGCCTCCAGGCGCTGTTGGCCAAGATGATCACGCCACAGGAGGCTGCCCGGCGCATGGAGGAGGCCGCCCGCCGGGAAGCCGGCCGGTAACCTACGCGAGAGCCTGGTCGGCGGGGCCGGATTGCCCTGCCGGCCAGGTCCTCCAACAGCTCGATGCCGAGGCTGGAAGAGCGCTCTACATACCTCACCTTCATGGTTCCGGCGGTCGCCGTGTATGCCGGGATTGTGGTGATCCCCGTCTTCTACGTGCTCTACATTGCCCTCCACCAGTGGGACGGCCTGGGAGCGATCCAGTTCATCGGCCTGCACAACTTCGCGCGGATTGTCCAGGATCGTGTCTTCTGGCAAGCGCTGCGGAACAACATTACGCTGATCGCTGCATCCGTCCTGGTGGAGCTGCCGCTGGCCTTGGCCCTGGCGCTGGCGGTCACAGGGGTCAGACGGGGCCGGCTGTTATTCAGGACCGTGCTCTTCGCCCCCCTGGTTATCTCCATCGTGGCCTCGGGTTTTCTCTGGGTGTTCTTCTACAACCCGGTCTTTGGGCCGCTGAACACGCTGCTCCGCGAGATCGGGCTGAGCGGATGGGCCCGCGGATGGCTGGGGGAGCCGTCCACGGCGCTGTGGGCGGTCATAGGCACGATCGTGTGGAGGCACACGGGTTTCCACATGGTGCTGTTCATCGCCGCCATTGAGACCATTCCGGAGGAGCTATACGAGGCCGCCCGGGTCGACGGCGCCAGCGGGTGGCGGCTGACGCGCTACATCACCCTGCCTCTGCTCGTCATGCCGGCGAAGATCGCCGCGATCCTGGCTATTGTGGGATCCCTTAAGTACTTTGACCTGATATGGGTCATGACCGGAGGCGGCCCGGCGCACACCACGGAGCTCCTTGCCACGCACATGTACACCCAGACCTTCCGGACCTTCCAGATGGGCTACGGGGCGGCCCTGGCCTCGGTACTGTTCCTGCTCGCGTTTGTGGTGACCGTCTTGTTCCTGGCTGCTACGCGGGGGCGGGCAGAGACATGATCGGCTGGAACGGACTGCGCCTTCCGACCCGGGCGCAGCGCCGCCTCGAGGCGCCCACCAGAGATGCTCTGGCGCTGGGCTGCAGGACGGCATTCCTGCTGGTCGCGTCACTTGTGGCCGGCTACCCGCTGCTCTGGCTCCTCTACACCGCATTCAAGAGCAATCCAGAAATCTTCGCGAACGTCTGGGGCCTCCCCCAGCGGCTGAACCTTGAGAACTTCAGAGAGGTGTGGGGGCGGGGACTTTTCAGCCGGTACTACCTCAACAGCCTGATCGTCACAGCCTGTTCGGTCGGCGCCATTCTGGTCATCGGTAGCCTCGCCGGCTATGCCCTGGCGCGCGCGCGCTTGCGATGGAAGGAACCTGTCTACCTGGCCTTTCTGGCAGGGATGATGATGCCCCCCCATGTGGTTCTAATCCCCCTCTACGTCATGCTGCGCCGTGCCGGGATCCTGGACACCTACCTGGCCCTAGTGCTGCCGTACGTGGCCTTCGGGCTGCCCGTGGCCATCTTTGTATTCCGGGGATTCTTCGAGGAGGTTCCCCGGGAACTGGAAGAGGCCGCCCGCATGGATGGGTGCTCAACCTCGAGGATCTTCTGGTGGATCGTAGTCCCGGTCTCCAGGCCGGCCTTCGCCACTGTGGCCATCTACAGCGCCATCACGGTCTGGAACGAGTTCGTCTTCGCGCTGACCTTCATAAGCAACCCGCGGCTGCGGACGATCCCTGTCGGCCTGATGGATTTCAAGGGCCTCTACTCAGCAGACATCGCGCTGACCATGACAGCTCTGGCCACGGCCACCATCCCGCTCCTTCTGGTCTACATCGCCGCCCAGCGGCACATAATCAAGGGGCTGACTGCCGGTGCGCTGCGCGGATAGGACCTTGCTGGGACGCAAACCCGAGAGCCCGGAGAGGGGGAACCCGCTGTGAAGGCGGCGGTGCTGACGGCTCCCCACGAGCTGGCCATCGCGGAGCACCAGGTTCCCGAAGTGGGCGAGAAGGGAGTTCTCATCCGCGTGCGGGCGACCGGCGTCTGCGGTTCGGATCTCCACACCTATCGCGGCCGCCATCCCTTCCGCAAACCCCCCGTCGTCCTGGGCCACGAGGCTGCCGGAGAGGTCATCCAGGTCGGCCCGGCTGCTTCGGGCGTTCGGGTCGGAGACCGGGTCACGGTTGAGCCCCAGGAGTCCTGCGGGAGGTGCAATCTGTGCCAGAGCGGCGAGTACAACCTCTGTCCCGAGAAGCGCGTGCCGGGAACCCGGGGTTGGGTCGGCAGCTTCGCCGAGTACTTCTGGGCGCCAGCGGACCGTGTGTACCCGATCCCCGACGGCCTGGACTGGGATGTCGCCGCCCTGGCTGAGCCGCTGGCGGTCGGCCTCCACGCGGCCCGGGTCGCACAGGTGGGACCGGGTGATCGGGTGGCGATCCTGGGTGCAGGGAGCATCGGGCTGTCTGCGCTACTGGCAGCGCGGCTGCTCGGCGCCGACCGCGTGGCCGCCACCGACATCGCGCCGCGCAAGCTCGCTCTGGTGGAGGCCCTGGGCGGCGCGCCGGTGGACGCGCGATCTGACCCGGTGTCCGGGGCGGTCCGGGCGCTGGGCTGTCAGGCCGACGCGGTGGTGGTGACCGCAGAGTATCCTGGGATGCTGACCGACGCGGTCAGGATCGTGGCCCCGCGCGGGCGCGTCAGCGTCGTCAGCCTCTTCGAGGACGCGGCCCGGTGGGATCCGAATCCCCTCGTCATCGGGGAGCGATACCTTTGCGGCTCGATGGTGTACACGCGCACCGACTACGACGCCGTGCTCTCGGCCCTCGCCCAGGGCTCCATGCGCCCTCAGACGCTCATCACGCACCGCCTCCCGCTGGAGGAAGCGCCCCGCGCGCTTGCCATGCTGGACCAGGGGGAAGGCGGCCCGGTGAAGATCATGCTGCTGCCAGTGGAGTAGGACCATGTCGAGGACCGCACCGTCAATGTCGATCGAAGGGCGCCGCGCTCTGGTCACGGGCGGGGGCCGCGGTATCGGCGCAGCAGTGGCCCTGGCCCTGGCCGAGGCAGGGGCGGACATAGCGGTGGCAGGGCGCACCCTCGCGGATCTGGAGGGAGTGGCGGGGCGTGTGAGGGACCTGGGCAGGAAGAGCGTGGCCGTCCGGAGCGACGTGACGCGCGTACTCGAGGTTGAGCAGATGGTGGCGGAGGCCGAGGCATCGCTGGGCCCGCTGGACATCCTGGTCAACAACGCTGGCATCAACATCCCACGCCCCGCCCTGGAGGTCACGGAAGAGGACTGGGACCGGATTCTCGACACGAACCTCAAGGGCGTGTTCTTCTGTGCCCAGGCGGCGGGCCAGCGCATGGTCGCCCGGGGTCACGGGCGGATCATCAACATCGCCTCCCAGATGGCTTTCGTTGGGTTCTTCCACCGGGCCGCCTACTGCGCCAGCAAGGCGGGGGTCGTCAACCTTACACGGGCGCTCGCGATCGAGTGGGCTACCCACGGCGTCACCGTCAACGCCGTCGCGCCCACCTTCGTAGAGACACCAATGACACGGCCGATGTTCGAGGAGTCGTGGTTCAAGGAGGAGGTCATGCGCCGCATCCCAATGGGGCGCATGGCACAGCCATCGGATGTGGTGGGCGCCGTGGTATTCCTGGCGTCGGATGCGGCGGCCATGATCACCGGCCACACGATCCTGGTAGACGGTGGATGGGTGGCCTGGTAGGCCGCCAGAAGGGACGGGCAGAGCATGCGGGAGTACCTTAAGCGGGCTCAGGAGCGGACAGAGGCAGACCGCCGGCAGATCGAGGAGACGGTCCGGGGAATCCTGGAGCACGTCCGGCGTGACGGGGATGCGGCTGTCCGGGAGTACTCGCGCCGGTTCGATGGCTGGGATCCGCCTCGATTTCGCGTCGATCCCGGTGCCGTGGAGGAGGCTCGTCGGGCGCTGCCATCCACGCTGCTGGATGACATGGAGTTCTCGGCGCACCAGATCCGCGAGTTCGCGCGGCGCCAACGGGAAACCATGGCAGAGATCGAGGTGGAGACGCTCCCAGGCGTGATCCTGGGGCAGCGGCACATTCCTGTCGCGTCGGTCGGTGCCTATGTGCCGGGCGGCCGCTATGCTCTCGTCGCCTCCGCCTTCATGAGCATCATTCCCGCCAGGGTGGCAGGGGCAGAGCGTGTCATCGTGTGCGCGCCCCCGAAGGGGGCAGGGATCTATCCGGCCGCGCTGGTGGCCATGGCGATCTCGGGGGCGGATGAGATCTACTGTCTGGGAGGCGTGCAGGCGATCGCCGCGCTGGCCTACGGGACCTCTGAGGTCGAGCCGGTGGACATGGTTGTCGGGCCCGGAAACCAGTACGTGGTAGAGGCCAAGCGCGAGTTGTTTGGGGTGGTTGGAATCGATCTGCTGGCGGGCCCGACCGAGATCCTGGTGATCGCCGACGACACGGCCGATCCCTTCGTCGTCGCCGCTGACTTGCTGGGGCAGGCGGAGCACGACCCATGTTCCCCTGCCGTGCTCGTCGCGCTGGACCGCCGGCTCGGCCTGCGCGTCCTTGAGGAGGTGGAACGCATCCTACCGACACTGCCCACGCGAGAGGTCGCGGCTGCGGCCTGGGGACAGAACGGCGAGGTGATCGTGGTCGACTCGGAAGAGGAAGCGGCGCAGGTTGCCGACGAGTATGCACCGGAGCACCTGGAGGTCCAGACGCAGGACCCTGCCTGGTTCCTGCGTCGCCTGCGCAACTACGGCACCCTGCTCCTGGGAGAGGAAGCGACGGTCGCCTATTCCGACAAGACCATCGGGACCAACCACATCCTGCCCACCGGCCGGTCGGCCCGCTTCACCGGCGGGCTGTGGGTGGGCAAGTTCTTGAAGACCGTGACCTATCAGCGGCTCACACGCGAGGCCAGCCTGCGCGTGGCTCCCAGGGCCGCTTCCGTATCAGAGGCCGAGGGCATGCTCGCGCATGCGTTCACGGCCAGGATTCGGGTGGCCCGTTATCAGGCAGAAGGTTTCTCCCGGTCAGAGGACTGACACGCCTGATGCGAAGCGACCGGGAGACCAAGGAGTTCCTGACCGCGTTCTGGGGCCTGGAGGATGTGGGGCGACCGGCCTTTCAGATCAACCAGCCGGTGGATTCCGGCACGACCATGCTGGAGCGCTTCGACGACCCGGCCAAGATGCTGCGCCACCAGATCCTGGAGTTCGAGAGCAGGGGGGCTCCGGACGACGACCTCGTTCCGACCCTTTTTCCCTACCTCGGGACGGCCATATTCCCATCGGCTTTTGGGTGCGCGGTGCGCTGGTTCGACGATCAGGACCCGTGGGCCGAGCCGGTCATCGCCGACAACCCCCGCAAGGTCTACGAGTTCGCCCAGCCCGATGTGGCCGACGGACTCCTGCGGCGTGTCCTGGAGCAGACGCGGTACCTTAGGGAGCAGACACAGGGGAGGTACCCCATCCGCATGACCGACGTGCAAGGCCCCCTCGACGTGGCGTACCTGACCTGGCGCCACGAGGACTTCCTGCTGGCCCTGCACGATCATCCAGCGGAAGTGCACCATCTGCTCGGCATGATCACCCGGCTCATCATCGATTTCGTCGAGGAGCAGCGCCGCGTGGCCGGCGAGTTTGTTCCCTGCCACTTCCCGCCCATCTGGATGCCCGATGGGATGGGCATCTCCATCAGCGACGACGTCAGCACGCTGATCTCGCCCCGGCACTACGAGGCTTTCAACCTTCCGTATATCAACCAGCTCAGCGAGGCGTTCAATGGGATCTTCATCCACACCTGCGGCGACTTCACGCACCAGCTCTCCAACCTCAGCAGGGTGCACAAGCTCCGGGGCCTGGATCTGGCCGTGGGCGAGGCGCCGTTTGCGCCAGTAGCCGAACGATTCGCCGGAAAGGTCGTCCTGAGCATGCGCCTCGGCCTCGACAAGGAGCGACGTTTTCCCGACATCCCGGCATGGATCAAGTACGTCCTGCAGACCATGCCCACACGTCGCGGCCTCTTCCTCGTGGTCAACACCTGGTACAGCTCCCCGGGGAGCGGCCGGCCATGGGAGGGGGCCGACCTGGAAGCCGTTTGCCGGCTGGTGCACGGAACCCGATGAGTGACGCGAATCTGAGCCTGCCTCCCGCCAGCCCCTCGGATCCTGCTCCATGCTCTCCCCACGTGACAGTCGAGCCGTCAGGGCTGCGTCTGGCCGACGGCTCCTTGATTCCCCTGATCAGCGGGGCCGTCCACTACTGGCGGCTCGAACCGCATGCCTGGGCAGCGATTCTCGACAGCGTGAGCGCAATGGGCTTCCGCATCATCGAGACGTACGTCCCCTGGGGAATCCACGAGGCCGAGCCTGGCCGGTACGACTTCGGCACGCACGATCCTGCGAAGGACCTGGACGCTTTCCTGACGCTCTGCCAGTCAAAGGGGCTCTTCGTATTCCTGCGACCCGGGCCCAACACTATCGCCGAACTGACCGGGTACGGCTTTCCCCAGCGGATCCTGGCCGATCCCGAGATCCAGGCCCTGACGCGGGATGGATCGGTCGCGCTCTACGACTTCCTGATCAAGCCCGGTCCGGTGCCTTCCTATGCCAGCGAGAAACTCTACACGGAGTTCGGGTCCTACCTGGATGCCGTGTTCGAAGTGGTCCGACCCCACCTGCACCCCCACGGCTGCGTGATCGGGTTTCAGGCCGAAAACGAGTTCGGCTACTTCTTCCGGCTGGCGGCGTATGATTTGGACTACTCGCCTGCCTCGGTGGCGCTGTACCGCCGGTTTCTCAAGGAGCGCTACAGCGAGGTCGGTGCGCTCAACCAGGCCTACGGCACGAAGTTCGCGGGCTTCGACGACGTGGACCCGCCAACGGGCTTCCGCGCCCGGGACCATTCGGATCTGGCCTACTACCTGGACTGGGCCCGCTATAAGGAGTACTACCTGCTCTACGGGCTCCGGCGGCTGGCCGCCATGCTGCGTGAGCGCGGCGCTGACGGCCTGATCATCTACCACAACTACCCGGGACTAGTCACGGCGTTTCCCACAACGCCCTACAACAGCCCATTTCACCTCTCAAAGGTCGAGGAGTCGCTGGACCTGTGTGGGGTTGACAGCTATCACACCCGAGAGACCTACTGGCAGATGAGAGTCCAGGCGCAGTACCTGGCCGCCACAAGCCGGCTCCCGTTCATACCGGAATTCGGCAGCGGCGTGTGGCCATGGGTCCGCCCCCCCCTGCCCGAGGACCTGGAGTTCTCGACCCTGGCGCTGCTGATGCACGGTGTCAAGGCTTTCAACTTCTACATGCTGGTGGAACGCGACCGGTGGGTCGGCAGTCCCATCACGCGGGACAACCGGCGGCGGGGTGGCTACTTCGAGTTTTGCAGCCGTTTCAACGACTTCATCAAGCGAACCGGTATCCTGGGGTTCCAGAAGGTCGCCCCGGTCGTACTGGTTGCAGCGCGCGACTACGAGCGCTTCGCCGCGGCCACGGCGATCTTCACGCCGCCCTCGCGGCAGTTCCTCAAGTTCCCGCAGCCCGAGGCGTACCTGAGTGAGGAGAGCCTTGGGTTCCGCCGTCCGATCGGCCTGGAGGCTCTTCGCTGGTGGCGAGAGTGGAACCAGGCGTTGACCTCAGCCGGCTGCACCTTCGACCTGTCGGACAGCGGGCTGCCGCTCGAGCGTCTGGCGCGGTACGCGGTGGCCGTCGTGCCTTCCTTTGACTTCATGGACCGAGACACCCAGGAGCGGTTGATTGCCTACGCACGGGGCAGGGGGACCCTGATCATTGGCCCGGAGGTTCCCTGCCTGGACGGGACGATGCTCCCGGGCTCGCTGCTGGGCGAATGCATCCCGCCGCAGGCCACGCGTGCTCGCGTCGGCCAGGGCCAGATCCTGCGTGTCGACCGGGTGCCGCCTGCCGCACAGCTCGCGCAGACCCTGGACTCGCTGGGCTGCGGGCCGTTGGCCCGGGTGAGTGACTCGAGCGTCGACCTTGTGGTGCACCGGCGCGGTTCGCGGCTGCTCTACTTCCTGGCGAACCCCACCGCCGAGGAAAGGGTCGTCTTGCTGGCCGCAGGAGGGGCCGCCATCCTAGACGACCTGTGGAGCAAGGACAGGCTGGCCGCCCAGACGATCGCCCTCGCCCCATTCAGCATCCGCGTGCTGGAGCCCATCGCCGATGATTAGCCCTCACGTCCGTATGCTCGACCTCAATCCCCAGCAGTGGCGGCGACTGTACGACCTGTTCGCCGTGCAACCCGCACGCCGGCTGGTCCTCGTCCACGAGAACGGCCGCGTCTTGAAGGCGTTCGACACCGAAGGCGGCCTCCGCCCCGACCTGAAGGCGTTGGGCGTCGGCGATCCTGTCGCGGTGGCAGCCCATCTGCACGGGTCGGAGCGCGTGGGGCAGGTGCTGGTCCTGGAGCGCACCGCGCTCGACAGGTTCTTCTCTAACGTCCACGCCCTCTACGATCCAGACGACGATGGCGATCGCTATTTCCAGCGCGTTCGGTTGGCCCTGGATGCTGATCCACAATTGGTGTGCTATCCTCCAGAGCCCAGCGGCCTCTACCTAGGGGGGATCTCCTACGACACCTGGTGCCAACTCCTCGGTATGGTTCCGGACGGTCACACGCTGGTCCTGGGGGTGTTTGACGAGGGGAGCATCTGGGCGAGCTTGGTTGTCGGGATCCTCAAGGGGAAGGTCGATCTGATCACGACCTCGGACGCGGTCATGCCGGTCGAGGCGCGGATCGGCGAATGGCGGCAGGGTGCCAGCCAACTCCTCGGCCGCGTCACATCGCAGATCGGACCGCCGTTTCTGGGATTGTTCTGCGAGCGGACAGCCTTCCTGGAACTTGTCGCCAGCGAGGACAAGACCGCGCGGCTCACGGCGATGGAGACGGAAGGCCGCGTGCTCGTTGCGCCCCGTCCGGCGTGCTGCCGTGAGTGGCAGGTGACGCTTGCCGGTGTTAAGGCGAACCCCAGTACCTAGGAAGGAGACCTCTCATGCGAATCAAGAACTCGGTGGGCATTTGGGCTTTCCAGGAGATGCCGACGCGCTTTCTGGGCGCGGGCTACCATCCGGAATACCGCAGGCTGGACATGGTCGCCCGCACGGAGAAGGTCGTCGCTGAATGCGGAACTTGGATCGACGGCCTGGAGTACCACTACCCCAACGAGATCAACGAGCAGAACGTGGATGACATCCGCCGGGCCCTGGGCACAGACCACGACATCTACTGCATCGCCAGCGGCGCGCACACCCTCTCCAAGCACGCCCGCGGCGCATTCACCAATCCGGATCCCCGGATCCGCGCCGACGCGGTGGCCACCACCAAGAGCGGGATCGACCTGGCCGCGAGCGTGGGCGCTCACTTCATCATCTGGCCGGGGATTGAAGGCTACAACTACCCCTTCCAGTGCGACTACCGCGCCGCGTGGAGCTGGTTTCTGGGGGGGCTGTGCGAATGCGTCGAGCACGCCAACCAGCGGGGCGTGACGATCCTGCTGGAGCACAAGAACTCGGAGCCGGCGATGAAGATCCACATGCGCGATGTCGGCATGACCCTATACGTCATTCACCGGTTGGAGGCGGGGGGAGCGGACATCTCTCACGTCAAGGTGAACCTCGACTGGCAGCACCTCATCATGAACGGTGAGCACACACCCGAATACATCGCCCTGCTGACGGACGCCGGGATGCTGGGACACCTGCACGCCAACAGTGGCTGGGGCACCTTCGACGACGACAACATGGTAGGGGCGGAGCACTTCATGACCACCCTCGAGATCGCCAAGACCCTCCAGCAGGTGGGATACGGCAGCAAGAGCGAGCGTGTGGGATTCGACCTGTTCCCCTACACCGAGGATCCCGTGGATGCGGTGAACCAGAGCGTACTTCAGTGGGAGTTCATCTGGCACCTGGCCACCCGCATCGACGATGCCGCGCTGGCCGAGGCGCGGGCGGCGAAGGATGCCGTGAGGGCCTACCGGGTTGTCTATGCCGCCCTGGGGCTCGACCAGGAGTTCGAGGATCGGGCCGCCCGCGGCCGGAGGTAGGGGGGCCTTGCGGGCGCTCCCCATAGGCGACCCGCGGGCCGGGAGGGAACCATGCCATCACTGATGGGCGTGGATGTCGGCACGACCGGCGCCAAAGCGCTTCTCATCGGCGAGTCCGGCCGCGTGCTGGGCAGTGCTACGGCCGAGTATCCCCTCTCGACCCCCAGGGCCAACTGGTGCGAGCAGGATCCCGAGGACTGGTGGCGCGCTACGGTGCGTGTTATCCAGGCGGTGCTGTCCCAGGCCCGGGCCGCGCTGGGAGATGTCGGCGGGCTCGGCCTCACCGGGCAGATGCACGGCCTCGTCCTCCTGAATGCGGAAGGCCGAGTCCTCCGGCCCGCGATCCTGTGGAACGACCAGCGAACCGGCCCTGAGTGCGCAGCGATCACCGAGCGGATCGGGTCTTCCCGCCTGCTGGACCTCGTTTCGAACCCTGCTCTGCCCGGCTTCACCGCGCCGAAGATCCTCTGGGTGCGAGCCCACGAGCCCAAGATCTACGAGAAGGTGGTGCGGGTGCTGCTTCCCAAGGACTACGTCCGCTTCCGGCTGACCGGCGAGTTCGCCACAGAGGTGTCGGACGCCTCAGGCACCCTGCTCTTCGATGTCCGCCGGCGCGCCTGGGCTGGCGAGATGCTTCGGGCGCTTGATATCCCGCGCGAATGGCTTCCGGCATGCCACGAGTCGCCGGTGATCAGCGGGCGGGTGACGGACGGTGCCGCCCGGGCGACCGGCCTGCCGACGGGGCTGCCGGTCGCGGGCGGGGGCGGCGACCAGGCAGCGCAGGCGGTCGGGACCGGGATCGTCCGCGATGGTTTGGTTTCGGCAACGATCGGCACGTCCGGGGTCATCTTCGCCCACACCGACGAACTGCGGCAGGAGCCCCGGGGGCTCCTTCACGCCTTCTGCCACGCCGTTCCCGGCAGGTGGCATGTCATGGGGGTAATGCTCGCCGCCGGGGGAAGCCTCCGGTGGTTTCGCGATGCGCTCGGCCAGCCGGAGACGGCAGCGGCCCACCCCGTCGGGGTCGATCCGTACGACCTGCTGACCCAGGAGGCGGCGCGGGTGAGGCCGGGCAGCCAGGGTCTCGTGTTCCTGCCTTACCTCGCGGGTGAGCGGACACCCCACGCCGATCCGAACGCCCGGGGGGCGTTCGTGGGTCTCACCCTCGGCCACACCAAGGGCCACCTCGTTCGAGCCGTGCTGGAGGGGGTCGCGTTCGGGCTCAGAGATTCGTTAGAGCTGATGCGCGCTCTGGGCCAGAGCGCGTTCCAGGTGCGCGTTTCAGGCGGCGGAGCCCGCAGCGCGCTGTGGCAACAGATCCTGGCCGACGTCTTCGGCGTCGAGATCGTGGCCGTCAGCCCGACGGAGGGGGCGGCCTTCGGGGCGGCGTTGCTCGCTGGGGTCGGTACCGAAATCTTCGGCAGCGTCGAGGAGGCATGCGAACGATGTGTGCGGATTGCGAGCCGTGTGACCCCTATCTCCGAGCACGTGGCGCAGTACGAGGAGCGCTATGAGCTCTACCGGTCGCTCTATCCCGCGCTGAAGCCGGCATTCGATCGCTTGGCCGGGATCGAGGGGACGGGGGAGTGAACGCAGCGCCTCTGCGGTCGCATCACCCGGTGCAGAAGAAGGAAGATGTGCGGGCGTCGAAGCACACCACGTTTCTTCTCAAGGGGTGCCCATCGCATGTCTGAATTGGATCTCCACGATCTCTCGACTGCCATCATCGGAGGGAACGCCGCGCGGGCGAAGGAACTTGTCCAGGTCGCGATGGGCCGACACGTGCCTCCCGAGGAGATTGTGAACCGGTGGATGGTGCCGGCGATGGCCGAAGTCGGCGCTCGGTTCGAGCGACAGGAGTACTTCGTGCCGGAGATGCTGGTCTCCGCGCGGGCGATGCAGGCGGGGCTCACGCTCCTCAAGCCCCTCCTGGCCCAGCGGGCCGTCAGGCCGGTCGCCACCGTGGTCATCGGGACCGTCAGGGGCGACCTGCACGATGTTGGGAAGAACCTGGTCGCGATGATGCTGGAAGGGGCAGGGTTCCAGGTGGTGGACCTGGGGGTGAACGTTCCCGCCGCGCGTTTCGTCCAGGCGGTGCGCGAGCACCGGGCGGAGATCCTAGGGATCTCGTCCCTGCTGACGACCACCATGCCCCAGATGGAGGTGGTGATCTGCGCCCTGGCGGAGGCCGGTCTGAGAGAGCGTGTGAAGGTGCTGGTGGGCGGCGCCCCAGTCACGGGTCGGTTCGCGTCGGGGATCGGCGCCGACGGGTACGGCGAGAGCGCGACCGCCGCTGTGAAGGTTGCCCGGAGCGTCCTGGGGCTTGTCGAGAGCCAGGGATCCCCGGAAGCCCCCGAAGGGCGAGCGGGAGGGTGGTCAAGGTGAGCGCCGTCCGTAGTGTTGTCGAGCGGCTGAACTGCCGTTCCAACTCGCTGGCCCGCGGGTGATTTCCGTGGGCTCCCGCGAACGCCTGCTCACCGCGCTCGATCACCGCGAACCCGACCGCGTGCCATTTGATCTCGGCAGCACGCAGGTCATCGGTATTCACGTCCTCGCCTACCAGAGTCTGCGCGAGTTCATGGGACTCCCGTCCGTCCCCGAGCCTGCCAACGCCGGAGTACCTGGTCAGTGAAGTAGGCCTCCAGCGGCTTCGTCAGGCCGGTCTCGGGGAGGCCCTGCTCCAAGGAGACGCCTCGAACTATTGGAGAGCATTGTCGAGGAAGCGGGGTGGCAAGGCAGCATCCGCATGCCCAAGACGTGTCTGGGTTCAGCCAAATCAGGGTGGAGGAGGAAAGAGCGTCAGGGCCTGCCGAACGGCCCGGGCTCTAGGCTACGCCCGGCCCGGCCTACGCAACCTTGGTCCGCCGCAGCGGGGATGCAAATTCCGTTGAAGACGCCCTCCCGGCATCAGACCCACAGAAGACCTATGCTGGCCTGGTTGCAACCCGGTACAGGGCGACTGCTAATGAGTTGCTAATGACTATCCGGGCTCGATGATGGTCGAAACCCGCCTCAGGCAACGATTTCATCGAATGACCTTCGGCTTCCCAAGCCGAAGGCCGGCAGAACGCCGCTCAAAGCCATCAAGTGAGTCTGATCAGAATCCTGTGCGGGGAGAAAGATTGGATGAATCCTCCCCCCGCTACCAAGCGTATCTACGAGGGCGGGCTGCAGAGATAGCAGCCCGCTCACGTTTCCAACGACTTCTGCTTCCAGGTATCCCCACGGTTCACCCAGGCCGTTCGGAATGATCCAGGCTTCCTGGACCACCCTCGCCAGCATGTAGTGTCCCAGTAGGTGTGAAGTGCCGGGCCTCTGACTAGATTGCACTGTTTCAGATTGCTGTTGACAGCGAAGGAGGGTCATATGACGAATCCTTCCCGTTGGACAGGTCCCCTGCATGGGGAGACGGGGAGGAGCGCCCATGACCCTCGACGACAGTGTACACGCCTATCGCCTCCATGAAATGGCCCGCGCGCACACCCTGGGCAATGTCACCCGCGCCTGCCGGGAGGCCGGGATCTCCCGCACGCTGTTCTACCGCTGGCGCCGCCGCTACACGGCCTATGGGGCCCCGGGCCTGCATCCCCGGCGTCACGGCCCGCGGCGAGGGCGTCCCTCGGCCCTCAGCGTGCAGACCGAGCGCGCGACGCTCGCGTTGGCGCTGGCCTGGCCGACGTGGGGCCCGGCCCGTCTGGCGGTCCAGTTGGCGCGTCCGGAGCACGGCGGCTGGCGGTCCTCGAAGCCCACAGTGCGCAGGCGGCGGGCCTGCTGACCGAGCGCACCCGCCGACGATTGACCGCGGCCCAACGGCGGCGCGGCCCGCATGTCGTGGCGGGGCACCCGGGCGACCTCGTCTGTCTGGACACGTTCTACATCGGGAAGCTCAAAGGGGTCGGCAAGGTCTGGCAGTACACCGCCTGCGATGCGGCCTGCTCGTATGCGATCGCCCAGATCGCGACGGAGTGCTCGGCGGAGGCTGCTGCACGGTTCTTGCACACCCGCGTGGCACCGGCGTACCGTGCGGCGGGCTGGCCCCTGCGGCGGGTGTTGACCGATCGGGGCAGCGAATACCGCGGCGTGTTCGATCAGGCCTGTCAGGAGCTTCGCATGAAACATACCCGGACGCGCCCCCGCCACGCGTGGACCAATGGCTTCGTGGAACGGTTGCAGGGCACGATTCTCACCGAGCTGTGGCGCGTGGAGTTCCGTCGACGGTTCTTCACGCACCCGGCGCAGCTGCAGGTCGCGCTGGATCGCTACCTCGGGTTCTACAATCACCAGCGGCCGCACCTCGGCTATCGCACGCGGGGCCGGCGGCCGGCGGAGATCTTCTGGACGTCGCCCTGGGCGGAGCATCATGATGGCATCAGACCAGCGTGAGGTGTACACACCCATGCGAAACTGGACACACTAGGGTGTAGGCGATGACGCTGAGCCACAACCGCACCTCACTCGCCCGGAACCGGTGGCATGAGAGCCGCGTCATCTTCACCGCCTGCTTGCCTTCCTTGATCCACTGTCCCGCTGTCCCGCGCTTATCGTAGAGGGCAATCAGCGCTCAAGCCATGAGTTCCACCAGATACGCGTGGGGGTGTCGACGAAGCCCTTCAGCTCCCGCCGGTGCAGGTGCAGCGGGACTGTGTCACCGAACTTTATCGTCCCGGCCTCCTCATACCAGAGCCGCTGCATGCGCGACCAGAGATCGTGGCGCACCTTGGGATCGTTGTGCCGGCGCAGCAGCGCCATCATGGCGTTCATGTCGCGGTTGTCGAACCACCCCGGCCAGCCCGGCTGCAGCACCAGCAAGTAGACGGGGTCGGGCACGAAGAAGAACGCGGTGCTGAACACGTCCCACAGCTCGGGCCTGGCGCGGCGCGCGACAACTGTCGCCCAGTCCATGAACTGGAGGTCGACGGTGAAGCCGGCCCGCTCCAGCATCGGCTTGGCCACCTGGGCCGCAATGCCGTAGGCCGCGAAATCCATCGTGGCCAACCAGCGCAGCGGCTCGCCGCGGTAGCCCGCCTCTTGTAGCAACTGCCGGCCGCGTGCAGGGTTGTTCACATTCGCGTATTCCTTGCCCGCGTCGGTCCACAGTGGTGCTCCCTTGGGCATCAGGCCCGGCTCGATCCGCCAAAAGCGCTGGTGGCCGTAGGCCGCGCGCATGACGGCCTCGTGGTCGACCGAGGCCTGGAACGCCTGCCGGATCTTCCTGTTGGACATGAGCGGCGAGCGGTGGTTGAAGACCGCGCTCAACCAGATCGGCACGTCGGCGACGTACGGTACCAGGTTCCGGTCGGCACGCAGCCGGTCGTACTCGTCCGACGGGACGTTATCGGCAAAGTGGTACTCACCGCGCTGCACTCCAGCGATGCGCACCGCGGAGTCTGGCACTGGGATGATGTAGATCGAGTCGAAGTGGGCGTGCTTGCGGCCGGTCATGCCGTCCGGCTCCTCGGTGCGCGCGGCGTACCCGTCGAACCGGTCGAGCCGGATATGCCGGTCGGGCAGGTGCTCGATGAACCGGTAGGGCCCGGTGCCGATGATGCGACGGATCGGGCTGGTGCCGGCCTCATCGATCACTTCCTTGGGATAAACCACCGGACTATTGACAGGTATGCCCAGGTCTAGCGGCAGCATGCCGTAGGGATCCTTGAGCCGGAACACGAGCGTCAGCGGATCAGGCGTGGTTACCGACTCGACGTTTGCGAACAGGGTCCGGCCGCGCGCGGACAACCGACCCCAGCGCTCGAGCGAGGCCTTGGCGTCTTCGCTCGTTAGTTCCTTGCCGTTGTGGAACCGCACGCCGCGGCGTAGGATGAACGTGTAGGTACGCCGATCGGGAGTCACCGTCCACCGATCCGCCAGCATCGGCCTGGGCTCGTACTTGCTGGTAAGCGCTACCAGGCCCTCGGAGACGTTGTAGGTGATGTACGCAGTGACACCCGAGGTTGTCGCGTGGATGTCGAGCATCGGCGGCTCGGAGGGCAGGGCGATGCGCAGCACGCCGCCGCGGCGCGGTTGCTGGGCAGCGGCTGGTTGAAGCGGCGCAATCACAAGCCCGGCCAGGACGAGAAACACGAGCATACGGGCTGCTCCAGCTCTCATTGGTGATCCCCCTCCCCTATGCTGTCAACCGGGACTCCCATTTCGTGTAGTAGGCCAGTAATCCTGTCATCCTAACGGGTCCACGAAAGTGTCACCTCTGGGCCTGTAGCAGCATGCGCCGTACTCCCGGCCCGGTTTGTCGCCACAGATGATCCTCCGGGGGGATGTACCTCTCGCGGGGCGGCTGATCGCCGTTTCCTGGGAGAGTGGTATTCGGATGCGGCGTGCCCTCAACGAATCGCTCCTGGGGCCGCCCAGAGGGC
>CAZNRD010000051.1:0-17746 GCA_964575425.1 uncultured Anaerolineaceae bacterium
CCGATGCCCCGTTCTCGCTACCGCCGTTGTCTCACATGTGTATGAACTTGCTCACCTCGCGCGGCTGAACAATGGTAGAATGCTGCTCACGCTCGCCCCCATCGTCTAGAGGACCAGGACGCGGCCCTTTCAAGGCCTAAACCGGGGTTCGAATCCCCGTGGGGGCACTCTTTCTCACACCTTCGCTCCGACTGTTTACATAAAGCGAATGCGTCGGCGCTCGAACCCGAATGTGGGCCGAAGGTCCGGTTCCCCTGCACCGCGCCCAAGCCTTAGAATGAGCATGCTGTGACCGCGGGTCACCTCCCGCCGGCTCATTCCGTCTCGGAGTCTGTCGACCGCGCATGCCCCCTACGATTCTGCTCGTCGACGACGAACCCGACTTCTGCTCCGCACTGCACGACATCCTCGAGGCGGCCGGCTACGAAGTGCATCAGGCCGCCACCGCCGGCGAAGCACTCGCCCTTCTCGACCGTCTGCAGCCCGATCTCATCCTCAGCGATGTGATGATGCCCGGCATGGATGGCTATGCCTTCCTGCGCCGCGTCCGCGCCAGGCCGCAGGCCAGCCAGATCAAGGCGGTCGCTGTGAGCGCAAAAGGAATGCCGGAGGACATCGAGGCGGCGCGCAGCGCCGGTGCCGATGGCTACCTGGTCAAGCCCTTCTCGGCGCGCGAGCTGCGCGAGACCGTCGCGACCTTCCTCAAGCCGCAGCCTTCGTGAGGTGCCTGCTCATCCGACAAGAACAAGAAGAGGCGCCGGAGGTCTCTCCGGCGCCTCTCGGCTCCGCGCCTCGCGGCTCGTCACCTCGGAGGAAGTTCGGCCCACGGATTCAACTTCTGGATCTTCGCCATCAGGCGCTTGCGCGTCTTGGCATCGGTGGTCTGCGCCAGCCGGTGTCTCAGCTCATGCAGTTTGCGCCGTCTCCTCTGACGACGGCGTCGCTCGCGGTCTCGTTCGGTCAGCGGCATTCCCCACCTCCAACCACGTATCTTACGACGAAGCGCCTCGGGCGACAAGACTCCCCGTTCCTCGCCGCCTGCCTTATCAGCCCATCGTCACCGCGGAAATTGAAAGGCGGCCCTTGCCTCATCAGGGCCGCCTAACTCCTTCGCTTTGCTCCCTCAGGGCCTTTGCGCCAGGTCCACGATCTGGCGGATCAGTTCCTCGGAGTCGATCTCCTTGAGCAGGTAGCCCGAAGCCCCGGCCCTCCTGGCTGCTTCGTGCTCCCACTCAGAGACGTAGGAGGTCAAGACCACAGCCCGCGGCGCGTGCTCCAGCGACGTCACCTGGCGGATGATCTCCAGCCCCATCCCGTCGCTGCGCTTGACCTCGACCAGGACCACGTCTGGCCGCGCTTCGCTCACCCTCGAGAGGACCTCGGCGGCGTCGCCGGTGTGGCCGATCACCTCGATGCCCGGGGCTTGGCTCAGCCGGTCGACAAGCGCCAGGCGCACGGCCGGCCGTTCGTCCACAATGTAGATGCGCGCCGCAGACACAGCCTCCCCCGGGAACTTGACCCCAGTATAGAGGGCCCCCTCCAGGGACCTATAGTGACCTCCATCCTATTGTGTGGGGCAACATATCACGCGGGCAGCCCTCCCCTGCGTGCGCCTAGCGTGCAGGTGAGCCTGTGATCAATTCGTGCTCTGGGAGATCGCCAGCACATCGCCCGGCTCGCCCACAGCCCGCCGCCTTGCCCTCGGCGGGAGCCGGACTGTCACCGTCGTCCCCGCGCCGGGGCTTGAGGCGATGTCCACCTCGCCTCCCACTTGGCGGGCGCGCAAGTCCATGTTGGACAGCCCATGGCCAAGCGCCTGCGGCCGAGCGCGAGGATCAAAGCCGCGACCGTCATCAGACACCTCGAGCACCACCCGCCCATCCACACGCTTGAGACTCACACGCACGCGCTTGGCGCGTGCGTGCTTGCCTGCGTTCGCCAGAGCCTCCTGGGCGATGTGTAGCAGGGCAGCGGCAGTCTCATGATCCGAATCCGACAGCGCCTCATCTTCGATTTCCAGGTCGGCCTCCGCCAGCGTGTTGGCCTTGAACTCGCGCAGCAGCACCTTCAGGCCGTCCGCCAGGCTGGCAGCCTGGAAGCGCGCCGGCTGCAGGTCCAGGATGTAGGCCCGGATGTCCCGGATCACCTGGTTCAGACCGTCGACGGCCTCCGCCAGGCGCTTCTTCACCCCCTCGCGGTCCTCGTCCACGAGCATGCGCGCGTACTCCAGCATCAATCCAACCGCATAGATCGATTGGATGATGCCGTCGTGCAAGTCCATGCCAATGCGGTCTCGCTCCTCCAAGACTGCAAGGCGTCGGGCCTGCCTATAGAGCCGCGCGTTCTCCACCGCGATGCCCACGCCGGCTCCAACGGCTTCCAGCAGGCCGGCCTCGCTGGGCGTGATCTGCCGTTCCGTCTGAAAGGCCAAGTCCAGCACCCCCACCACCTGCCCTCGGGCCGTCAGCGGCACCGCCACGAGGGACTTGAATCCGGCCTCGATCACCGCGCGGCTCAGGAAGCGAGGTTCTGAGGCCAGGTCACTGACCCACATCGGCTTGCCCGACCTGGCCACGGTCCCGATGATGCCCTCCCCCACGCGAAAGCGATTCACTTCCCAGAACGCTTCGGGGTCGGGGCCGTGATGGATGGCCAGCCGCAGCGTGTTCTCCACCTCATCCCGCAGGAAGATCTCGCCGGCACCCGCCTCGAACAGGTCGATCACCCGCTGCAGCATGTCCTGCTGCAGGGTCTCCAAATCCATTGCTGAACCGACGGCGGTTGCCAGGGAGTTGATCAGCGACAGCTCCTCGTTCCGCTGTGTCAGCTCCTCCCGGCTGGAAACGACCTGGCGGTAGAGGCGTGCGTTTTCGATGGCGGCAGCCGCGTGGGCAGCCAGCATCTCCACCAGCTGCTGGTCTTCCTCGGTGAACTCGGCAGCGTCTTGCTTGTCGGTCAGGTATATCTGTCCGATGGGTCGGCCATACGCCGCAATGGGCACACCCAGGAAGGAATGCATGCGCGGATGCCCGCGCGGGAAGCCGGCCGCCTCGGGATGACTGCTGATCTCCGCCACACGAAGGCTCTGCCCCGTGCGGAGCATCATCCCGATCAGCCCCTTGCCCTGTGGTTTGTGAGGGATGCGCCGGGCCTCGTCCTCGCTCAAACCGACGGTGATAAAGGCCTCCAGCCCCCCCTTTCCGTCGGGAATGCCCAGCGCGGCGTAGCGCGCATTGACAAGGTCTTTGGCGGCCTGCGTGATGCGCTGCAGCACGCCCTCGAGCGAAAGGTCACTGTACAGGCTGAGGGTGGCGCGATGCAGCGCCCGCATGCGCAGTCTGGTCGTCGCTTCGAAGTCCCTGGATGCACCCTTGCCTTGCTTCGACTTCGATCCCCGCGTCACCGCACCGCTCCTCGGTCCGCTATTTTACCCCAAGCCCGCAGAGACTCCAAAGGACCGCACACCGATTCCTGATAGTTTTTGCCAGCCTCGGCTTGTTTAATAAGTAGAGCCATGGGCGGGCCCGGCACGAGCGGCCCGCCCGGCATTGCCTTGCTGGAGCACTCGGGATGAAAACCCCTGCCTCCTCCCGGCTTCCCGGTTTCTACGACCTGCCGCTGGCCGAGCGCCTGTCTGCCCTCGCGCACATTGGCACTCTCGACGACGCCGCCCTCCGCGCATTCGACGGGCAGCACGGCCTCACGCCGGAGCTGGCCGACCGCATGATCGAGAACGCGGTCGGCGTGTTCGGCCTGCCCCTTGGCATCGCAGCCAACTTTGTCGTCAATGGCCGCGAGGTGCTCGTCCCCATGGCCATCGAGGAGCCGTCCGTCGTCGCCGGCGCCTCCTTCATGGCCAGGCTGGCGCGCCGGGGCGGAGGATTCAGGGCCCAGGCCGACGAACCTCACATGATCGGCCAGATTCAGCTGCTTGATCTGCAGGACCTCGAGGATGCACAGCGGCGTCTGCTCGCCAACAAGACGGCCCTGCTCGCCGAAGCCAACCTCGCTGACCCGGTCCTCACGCGGCTGGGCGGCGGGGCGCGCGACCTCGAGGTGCGCCTCTTCCCCGACACCCCCAGCGGCCCCATGCTCGTGCTTCATCTGATCTACGACACCCGCGATGCAATGGGGGCCAACGCCGTCAACACCGCCGTGGAACGCCTGGCGCCGCAGGTGGAGGCCCTCACCGGTGGCCGTGTCCACCTGCGCATCCTGTCGAACTTGGCAGACCGACGGCTGGCCCGAGCCCGCTGCCGCATCCCGGTCGAGGCCCTCGCCTTCGAGGGCTACTCGGGCAAGCGCGTGCGAGACGGCGTCGTCGAAGCGTGGTCCTTAGCTGCCGTCGACCCTCACCGCGCTGCCACGCACAACAAGGGCATCCTCAACGGCGTCGACGCCGTGGTCATCGCCACAGGCAACGACTGGCGCGCCGTGGAGGCCGGGGCCCACGCCTACGCCGCGCGCAGCGGCCACTACACCTCGCTGAGCCGCTGGTCCGTCGGCACCGACGGAGCGTTGGAGGGATTCCTCGAGATGCCGCTGGCCGTCGGCACGGTCGGAGGCGCCACGCGCGTTCATCCTGTTGCCAAAGCCTGTCTTACGCTGCTCGGCGTCGAGAACGCTCGCGCGTTGGCGGAGATCATCGTCTCCGTCGGCCTGGCGCAGAATCTGGCCGCACTGCGCGCCCTGGCGACGGAAGGCATCCAGCGCGGTCACATGGGCCTGCATGCCAGGCAGGTGGCGATCGCCGCTGGCGCCACCGGCCCGCTCATCGAGAAGATTGCCCGCAAGATGACTGCCGAAGGCAGCGTTCGAATTGACCGCGCGCAGGAACTTGTGCAGGAGTGGCGTTCTGCCGGGCGCGACGCGGAGAACGCATCGCCGGAGACCTCCGGCTGAGGAGAGGAAGGATGTCAGAGCACACTTCCCCGCGCCTGCTCAAACCGGCCCACGCTGTGGGCATCGTCGGCTACGGCGCCTATGTCCCGCGCTACCGTCTGCCAGCGCGCGAAGTGGCCCGCATCTGGGGCTCCGAAGAGGGCGGCCTGCCGATCCGCGAGAAGGCCGTTGCCGGCCTCGATGAAGACGTGGTCACGATGTCCATCGAGGCCGCCCGCAACGCCCTGGCGCGGGCGCGCATCGACCCCCAGGAAATCCGCGCCGTCTGGGTCGGATCGGAGTCGCACCCGTACGCCGTCAAGCCCACCTCGACCATCGTGGCCGAGGCCATCGGCGCCGTCCCGCACACGCAGGCCGCCGACTGGGAGTTCGCCTGCAAAGCCGGCACCGAGGCCATCCAGGCCGCCATCGGCCTCGTCGGCTCGGGCATGGCCCGCTACGCCCTCGCCATCGGCATGGACACGGCACAGGGACGCCCCGGCGACGCGTTGGAATACACCGCCGGGGCCGGCGGCGCCGCCTACCTCCTCGGTCCAGCCGAGGAAGCGCTCGCTGTCATCGAAGGCTCCTACTCCTTCATCAGCGACACGCCGGACTTCTTCCGCCGCGCCAATGAGAAGTATCCTGAGCACGGTCACCGTTTCACCGGCGAACCGGCCTACTTCAAACACATCACCGCGGCAGCCGAGGCGCTGATGGAGGCCACCGGCACCCGCCCCGCCGACTACACCCACGCCGTCTTCCATCAGCCGAACACGAAGTTCCCCCAGCGCGTCGGCAAGATGCTCGGCTTCACTCCGGGTCAGATCGAGACCGGCCTCCTTGCCCCTGTCATCGGCAATACTTACGCCGGCTCGGCGCTTGTGGGTCTGACAGCCATCCTCGACGCGGCCTTGCCCGGACAACTGGTGCTCGTGGCCTCGTTCGGCTCTGGCGCCGGCTCTGACGCGTTCTGCCTGCGCACGACGGAGGCGCTGACGATGCGGCAGGCCCTCGCCCCTCGCACCCGCGACTACATCAACCGCCGCACAGAAATTGACTACGCCACTTACGCCCGCTTTCGCGGCAAGTTGACGATGAAGTGAGCCCGGCATCGGCGCCTCTCCCCCCGATCTACCTCGCCAGCATCGGCCTGACGCCGGTCGCCGAGCACTGGGACCGATCGGTGCGCGATCTCGCGCTCGAGGCTATCATCCTGGCCCTGCGCGATGCCGACGGCCTTCGCCCCCAGGCGCTCTACGTCGGCAACATGCTCTCTCCCGCCCTCTCGGGCCAGACACACCTCGGCGCTCTGCTCGCCGATTACGCCGGGCTGCGGGGGATCGAGGCAGTCTCTTTCGAGGCGGCCGGCGCCTCCGGCGGCATCGCCTTGAGGCAGGCATGCCTGGCCCTGGCAGCCGGCGCCATCGACGCCGCCCTCGTCGTCGGCGTCGAGAAAGCCACCGACCGCATCGGATCCCCTGTCACATCCGCCCTGGCCGGCGCCGCCGACGCCGATTTCGAAGTCGTCCAGGGCATGACCCCGGCCGCGCAAGCCGGCCTGCTGATGCGCCGCTATCTGCACGAGCACAGCGTTCCCCAAGACGGACTGGCAGGCTTCAGCCTGGTCGCCCACGAAAACGCCGCTTCTGTCGCGCACGCCATCTATCGCCGCCCTATCACTCTCGAGGACTACAGGCACGCGCCAAAGGTGAGCGACCCCGTGAATCTGTACGACGCCGCTCCCGTTGCAGACGGCGCCGCGGCCCTCCTCCTCACCCGCCATCGGAACACCGCACCCGACCGCCCTCGTGTGCGCGTGGTGGCCTCTGCCGCCTCCGTCACCGCGCTGGCACTCCACGACCAGCATGACCCGCTGGCGCTGACCGCCGCAGCCGATTCAACCCGACTGGCCTGCGAACAGGCCAGCCTCGGCTCATGCGACATTGATCTCTTTGAGGCCCACGATCTCTTTACCATCTACGCCGCGCTGGCGCTCGAGGCGGCGGGATTCGCCGAGCGCGGCCAGGGCTGGCGGCTGGCGGAAGAGGGGCAGATCCGCAGGGACGGCCGCATCCCCATCAGCACCATGGGCGGGTCAAAGGCCCGCGGCGACACAGGCGGCGCCACCGGCGTCTACCAGGCGGCCGAGGTCGCCCTCCAGCTTCAGGGCCGGGCTGGCAAGGCCCAGGTGCCAGGGGCCCGCATTGGGCTGGCGCAGTGCCTGGGCGGTGCAGGAGCCACTGCCGTCAGCCACATCCTGCTACGGGAAGATGGGCCCTGACAGGTCCCTGATAGCTCCTGAGAGTCCCCCCCGCCTAGACTGTGGGCATCCGGCGGCAGGGAGGTTTTACTTATCCCGGCCGGGGAGACTGGGTCATGGAGATTTCTCGTCACTGGAGACTTCGGCAGCAGCGCTACGCCCTGGTGGGCGAGGTGTGCCCGCACTGCCAGGTGAAGATTTTCCCCCCGCGCGACATCTGCCCTGACTGCGGGCAGGAGGCGCGGCTGGAGTACGCGTTCAGCGGGCGCGGCGAAGTCTATTCTTACACGACAGTGATGGATGCTCCGAGCGGACACGAACACAATGCCCCCTATACGGTAGCCCTCATCCGCCTGGAGGAGGGCCCGATGGTCACGGCGCAGCTCGCCGACCTCGGCGATCAGCCCGTCGAGATCGGCATGCCGGTCGAGATGGTGACGCGCCGGCTGCGGGAAGACGGCGAGCGGGGCATGCTGGTCTACGGTTACAAGTTCCGCCCCGTCCTCCAGTCCTCTTGAGATCCATGGCATCGATCCCTATGTGCAGGCGGCCGTGCAGGCCGTCGTCGAGGCGCGGCCATGCGTGAGGTGGCCGTCGTCGGCATCGGCCAGGTGCCTGTCGGAGAGCACTGGGAGCGTTCGCTCGTCGACCTGGGGGGCGAGGCGACGCGGCTGGCATTGGAGGACGCAGGGCTCGAGCGCGTCGACAGCCTCTACCTGGGGAACATGATGGCGGCCATCGGCGACGCCCCGCAGATGAATCTGGCGGCGCAGGTCGCCGACTGGTGCGGGATGCGGGGGATCGAGGCGAGCAAGGTCGAGGCAGCCTGCGCTTCCGGCGGGGCCGCGTTTCGAACAGGGGTGCTCGCCGTCGCCTCAGGACTGGTCGAGCGGGTCGTCGTGGTCGGGGCGGAGAAGATGACGCACACGCCAGGGGCTGCCACCACCGCCGCCCTGGCCACCGCCGCCGACGCTGACTGCGAGGTGGCGCACGGCCCGAGCTTCGTGGCGCTGAACGCCCTCCTCATGCGGCGCTACATGCATGAGTACGGCTGGCGCCATGAGGACTTCGCCCCATTCTCGGTGAACGCCCACGCCAACGCCGCACGCAACCCGTACGCACGCCTGCGGCAGCCGATCAGTGAAGACGACTACCGGCGCGCCCGCATGATCTGCGACCCGATCAACCTGCTCGACTCGTCTCCCATCGGCGACGGCGCGGCGGCCGTCGTGCTGATGCTTGCCGCCTCAGCGCCCAACCGCGGCAGGCGGCCCATCCTCGTGGTCGGCTCCGGGTTGTCCACAGATACGATGGCCGTCCACGACCGCAAGACGCCGCTGTGGCTGTCGGCAGCGGAGCGTTCCGCCCGCCAGGCGTACGAGCAAGCTGGCCTCGGCCCGGAGGAGATCGACTTCTTCGAACTCCACGACGCGTTCAGCATCATGGCCGCTCTCTCGCTCGAGGCCAGCGGCTTCGCGGAGCCCGGGCAAGGCCCGCGGCTGGCGCTTGACGGCGCGATCTTCCCCGACGGCCGCCTGCCAGTTGCCACCCACGGCGGGCTCAAGGCGCGCGGCCATCCCGTGGGAGCGAGCGGGGTCTATCAGATCGTTGAGGTCGTCCGTCAGCTGCGCGGCGAAGCCGGCGCCAACCAGGTCGACGCCCCGCGCGTCGGCATGGCGCAGAGCGTCGGCGGCTCGGGAGCCACGATCGTCACCCACATCCTGCGCGCGGCGTGAGCCTGCGGCCGCAGCCGCGCGGGTCGCCCGCGAAATCCCTCGGCCCCGGCACGCCTCTTGCATACCCTCCAGCCATGGCCGCTTGACCGCCCCAAACGCCTGTGCTACCATCCGTCTGCAATGGCCGCCGAAGGCTGCCTTGCGGCGCCCGAAGCCAAGGAGGAGTCCATGCAACCGATGCGCCTGCGGTATCTCTCGATTGCTGGCCTGCTGCTGTCAGTGATCGCCCTGGGCGCTTGCACGCGCTCGGCCTCAACCCCGCCGCCCTCCCCGGCGGTTACCGACGGCACGCCGTCGACTCAGAACTGGCAGCAGCAGACAATGGAGGCCGTCCGCTCCGCTTTGCTGACCCAGACCGCGCAGGCCCTGACCGGCGGCGCGGAAGCCTCTCCCCCGGCCGAGGGGACCCCCGGAGGCGCCGTCACAACGCCCGAACCAACCTCCTCCACGCCGATCGTGATCGCCACGCCCATGCCCACCCCAACGCCGGGTCGCCCCGCCAGCTACACACTCCGCGAGGGCGAGTTCCCGTACTGCCTGGCTCGCCGCTTCAACGTCGATCCCGGCGAACTGCTGGCCATCAACGGCCTGGCCCCGGGCCAGGCAACCTATCCGGGACAGGTGCTCCGCATCCCGCAGACCGGGAATCCATTCCCGGCGGCGCGTGCGCTCCGCTCCCATCCCGCGACGTACACCGTGCAGTCCGGCGACACCATCTACTCCGTCGCCTGCCTGTTCGGCGATGTCGACCCGATGGCCATCGTCGCCGCCAATCAGCTCACAGAACCGTACACGCTCATGCCGGGTACGGTCATCAACATCCCGTGAGGCCCTGCCCGATCCGGGCGGCCTCGGCCTTGCCGGGGCCGCTCGCCTTTAACCAGGCCATGCATGACCGGAGACCCCGGCAGGGGACCGGTGATCACCCCCTCCCCTCTGGCGCAAGTCCCTCGCCCGCACAGAATCGTGGTGAAAAGGCGTTCCGCGAAGGGAGATATCATGAACTGGGAAGTGCTACAGTCCGAATCCGTGTTTGAGGGACGCGCTTTCTCCGTCCGGCGCGATATCGTGCGCACCGAGAGCGGCCGCACGGTGGCGCTCGAGATCGTCGAGCACGTGCCCTCCGTCGCGCTCGTGCCACTCGACACGCAGTCCCAGGTCTGGTTCGTCAGCCAGTATCGCCATGCAACGGGCGAGCACCTGCTGGAACTACCTGCCGGAACGCTCAATGCCGGGGAGGAACCGGAATCGTGCGCCCGCCGGGAATGCCGCGAAGAAACAGGCATGGCCCCTGGCCGCCTCCTGCTGCTCGGGTCCTGCTACCTGGCCCCCGGCTACTCGACCGAGTTCATGCACTTCTACCTTGCCCAGGACCTTTCCCCGGCCCCCCTCGCCCCGGACGAAGACGAGGCGATCAGCGTCGAACGGATCCCAATCGACCGCGCAATGGATATGGCGAGCAGCGGCGCGCTGCGCGATGCCAAGTCCATCGTGGGCCTGCACCTCGCATGGCACTGGCTGCAGGCAGCCTGACCCGTCGACCGCGCAACAGGCGCGGTATACTCGCTGCATGTCCCGGCTGCGCTGGATCGTTGTGCTCCTCTGGATCGCGGCCTCGCTGGCCACGTTCGCCTGGAGCCTGGTGCCAGCCGGAACAGAAACCCGTCGAATCACTCTCGAGCCGGTGGACCTCACACAGGCCGTCCCAGCCCTCGGGGCAGGGACCGCATCCGACCCCCCCTCTTCGCAGCCCATGTGGACACCGCCCTTGACCGTGGAGGATTCGCTCCCTTCCCGTCTGCGGCTGGGCGCGGACGAGCACGTGCGACTCAGTTTGGCGGCGGTCGAGGGCGTGGACGATCGCTTGCGCCTCATGGCAGCCGCCCACCTGCGCGCAGTGGGAGCGGACGTTGAACCCGCGGCCGAGGTCTCGCTGCCGCTGGCGGGCACCGTTCCGGTTCACTTCGGCTGGACCGTCACCGCCCGTGAGGCGGGATTGACGTGGTTCTCGCTCTCGCTTCGCCTGCGAGGCGTCACCGCCACTGGAGCACCCATCGGAGAACGCTTGGTGTGGGCGCGCAGCCAGGCCCTGCCCGCACGGGGCTGGCTCAGGCTGCCGGCCCCACTCGCGCGCTGGGGAGGCTTGATTTCGGCACTGATAGGAATGTCGGCCGCCTGCTGGATGGCTCGGGAGGGGAGGTCCTGATGGAGCAGCACGCGGGCCAGGAAGTGTTGACGGTCGTGTCGTTCGTCCTCGGTCCCGTGGAGACCAACTCCTACCTGGTGGCCGATGCAAGCCAGGGCACGGCGGTGGCCATCGATCCGGCATGGGACGGCCAGGTCATCGTGGACGAGGCGCGCCGCCGCGGCTGGAGCATCACGTCCATCTGGCTGACCCACGCGCACTTCGACCACTTCGGCGGCGCAGCCCTGTTGGCCAGGGCCACCAACGCTCCCATCGCCCTCCATCCGGACGACCTACCCCTTTGGCGCTTCAGCGGCGGCGCGGCCCTCTTCGGCTTGCCCCACTTCGATCCCGGCCCTGAGCCAACGATGTCGCTCGCCCATGGGATGCGCCTGTCCATTGGCGCACACGAGATCGAAGTGCGCCACACGCCCGGCCACTCACCCGGCCATGTCGTCTTCGTCGCCCCGGCATCCAGCCTCGTCTTCTGCGGCGACCTCATCTTCTACAGCGGCGTCGGTCGGACCGACCTGCCGGGCGGCAGCTGGGAGACCCTCCTCCACAGCATCAAGACCCACGTTCTCACCCTGCCCGATGAAACCCGGCTGCTCTCGGGCCACGGTCCTGAGACGACCGTGGGCCGTGAGCGCAGCGGCAATCCCTTCCTGACAGGCGACTGGTAGTCCCAGGATGCGGGTCAGGGGCTGAGGGGAGGGTTGGCCTGGAGCCAGGCCAGCCAGTCGCGCACGGCGCCGACTGGCCCCTCGGGCGCCGTGGCGATGATGGTGAATGAAAGCGGGTAAGAGGCGCCGCCGCCCACAGGCGCGCCGGGTTCCGCCCCCTCAACCCGCACCACTCTCAGGCTGCCGGCCATCTGGGACAATGGGAGATAGCCTATTGTGCCTCGATCGCTCTGCACGAGTTCGATGACAGCACCGGGCGAGGGGGCGACCAGGGCTCCTGGCCAGACCCTGGCATCTCTCAGAACGACGCTGTCGAAGCGCTCACGCAGCGCGTCGCCCTGGGGGAGCACGATGGGCTGCACGGCCACCGCCTCGCCGCCGACGGCCGACCAGTCAGCGGCCCGGCCGGTGAACAGGTCTGTGAGCGCCTCGAGGCTCAAACCCCGCACCGGGTTCGATGGGTGCAGCACGACCACGAGGCTTTCGCGCCCCAGAGGCGTGGCGAACCACCCCGGCGGCGGCTCCAGCGCTGTGATGGCGACCACTGCCTCCCGCTGAGCCACAACATCGAATGCCACGTCATCGGACATCGGGACGAGGTCAAAGTCCGGCACCCCGACCGCCTCGCGGTACGCGGTGACCCACGGGGCCACGGTCGCCTCCAGCGAAGGCGAGACGACGACCTGCGGGACGGGCGGCGGGAGGGTCGGCTCCGGTGCCGGCGAGCAGCCCACTAGCAGCGCGATGCTTGCCGCCATACCCATCAGCCAGCCCAGTTGCACGAGTCGCAAGGACGGAATTCGAGTCATGGGAGCCAGGCCGAAGGTCCCTGGCGAACCAGGCTGAGCAGGAGAGTGCCCAGGCCGAGCAGGGCGCAGTAGATGGCGAAGGGGGTGAGCGGGCGGCGAGCCAGGAAGCGGAGGAGCCAGCGGATGGCGAGGTACCCGCTGACTGCCGCGGTCAGGAAGCCGACGAAAAGCGGAGACGCCCACGCCCTGGCTGCTGGCAGGGAGGCAAAGTCGGCGCTGGCCACCAGACCGGCGCCGATCATCACTGGCACAGCCATCCAGAAGGCGAAGCGGGCCGCGTCCGGTCGGCGCAGTCCGCGCATTCGGCCAGCGGCGATGGTCGCGCCTGAGCGCGAGATTCCCGGAAAGAGTGACAGGGCCTGTGCCAGGCCAATCCAAAGAGCATCGCGCAGCGTGAGGGAGGCGAGGGAATTCCCGTTCCTCTCGCCGCGCTCCGCGAGGAAAAGCATCGCAGCCGTCACCAGAAGGAATGCACCGACAAGAGGGGGCTGGCTGAACGTCGCCTCAACCCAATCCTTGGCCAACACCCCAGCCAACGCGGCCGGCACCGTCGCCAGGAGCACCAGCCATGCCAGCCTGGCGTCGGGATCGCTCCAGGGCCTTCCTCCCAGGAGGCCATTTGCCGCCGCCAGCAGCAAGCGCCACAAATCGCGCGCGAAGTAGATCACCACGGCCATCAAAGTGCCCAACTGCACCAGGACATCGAAGACGAAGGCCGCCTGGGCCTCGAACTGCCAGCCCAACAACCAGGGCACAAGCACCAGGTGTGCCGAAGAGGAGATTGGCAGGAATTCCGTGGCGCCTTGAACCACGCCCAGGACGAGGGCTTGCAGCAGGCTCACGAGGTCATCTCTCGGTCTTCGTCTGCAAGGCGGTGCCTCCGGTACGCGGCGCGGAAGGCATGCGCGAAGGCCTCCAGCGTACCTTCGAGGATCGCCTGGCGCAGATCGCTTGCTAGACGGATGAGGGTGGTGAGGTTGTGGATGGAGAGCAGGGTGGCAGCGAGCATCTCACTGGCCGTGCACAAATGACGCAGGTAGCTGCGGGTGAAGGTGCGGCAGGTGTAGCAGGCGCAGTCGGGGTCGAGTGGGCGGGGATCGGCAGCGTAGGCGCGGGCGCGCAGGTTCATCCGCCCCATGCGTGTGAGCGCGGCGTGGTTGCGCGCCATGCGCGTCGGCAGGACGCAGTCGAAGAGGTCGATGCCTCGCAGCACGGCTTCGACCAGGTCCTCCGGAGATCCAACGCCCATCAGGTAGCGTGGGCGATCGAGCGGGAGGACATCCGCCAGCAGGTCGAGGGCGGCAAGCGTCTGCTCCTTGGGTTCGCCCACCGAGAGGCCGCCGATGGCGATGCCTGGGAACCCCAGGGAGGCGATGAAGCGCGCCGACTGCTCGCGCAGGTCGGGGAAGATGCCGCCCTGGACGATGCCGAACAGAGGCTGATCGGCACGAGTCTTTGCCTGCAGGCAGCGTTCGGCCCAGGCGTGCGTGCGGCGCAGGGCCCGCTCGCATGCGGCGCGGTCGAGGGACGGAGGGCATTCGTCGAAGGCCATGATGACGTCGGCGCCCAGCGCCTCCTGGACGGCGATCGATTTCTCGGGCGTGAAGCGGTGCAGGGAACCGTCGAGGTGAGAGCGAAAGGTCACGCCCTCGTCGTCCACCTGGCGCACGGCGACCAGCGAGAAGACCTGGAAGCCGCCCGAGTCGGTCAGCAGAGGATGAGGCCAGGCCATGAAGCGGTGCAGTCCACCAACCGAGGAGATGATGTCCTCGCCAGGGCGCAGGTAAAGATGGTAGGTGTTGGCCAGGATGAGGGTGGCACCAAGCGCCTCGAGCTGGTCGGGGGTGAGGGCCTTGACCGTGGCCTGCGTGCCAACCGGCGCGAAGAGCGGCGTGGTCAGGCTGCCGTGGGGGGTCTGCAGCAGGCCGGCGCGGGCGCGCCCGTCGCGCGCCAATACCTCGAAGGAGAACATCGCCGCGCTCACAGGTTCCAAAAGAGATGCAGCCCGACGAGGATTACGATGAAGGTCAGCGCAGTCAGCGGCGCGCCGACGCGCACGTAGTCGCGCGGGCGATAGCCGCCCGAGCCCATGACGAGCGTGTTGACCGGGTGAGCGACCGGCGTGAGAAACGCCAGCGAACAGCCAAGGGCGACAGCCATGGCCATGCCGCGTGGATCCGCCCCGGAGGCGTCGGCAAGGGAGAGCGCCACGGGGGAAAGCAGGATGGGCACGATGGCCTGACCTCCAAGGAGCTGGTTGAGCAGCGTGGCGGCCGCCATGACGAGCGCCGCCACGCCGAGCGGACCTGCGCGCAAGGAGAGTGTCGAGATGCTCTCGGCCAATCGATTGGCCAAGCCTGTGGCCGTGAGCGCGATGCCCAGGGGCCACACGCCGGCGATCAGGAAGATGGCCTTCCACTCTACAGCGCGGTAGGCTTCATCCATCGTCAGGCAGCCGGTCAGCAGCAGCGCCAGCGCGCCGCACATGGTGACGACTGCAATGGGCGCCCAGCCAAGCGCGGCGGCGGTCAGCGTGAGCAGCCCGATGGCGGCCGCCAGCCGCATCTTACGCGGCCGCAGCACGGCGTCGGGGTCCTCTGCGAGCAGGATGAAGTCCCGCTCGTCCCGCAGGTAGCGGAAACGATCGGCAGCGCCTTGAAGCAGCAGCGCGTCACCCGGCTGAAGGGCCAAATCCGAGATCCCTGCGCGGATAGGTTGCCCCTGCCGCCACAGGGCCAGGACGTTCAGACCGTATTTCTCGCGGAAGTGCAGGTCCCTCAGCGACTTGCCGGCCATGCGCGCGTGGGGAGAGAGGACGACTTCGCCGAGCACATGGGCGGCGTCGGTGAGTTCCAGGGGAATGCTCGGCTCGGCGAGGAGCCTGAGCCCATGTTCGGCGAGGGTTTCGGGGCTGGGGCTTCCCTGGGCGAGCAGCACATCGCCGGCGAGCACGATCTCCTCGCGCGCCGGGGCGACGACGACCTGCCCGTTGCGCGCCAGGGCCACGACCGACAGGCCGCATCGTTGCGCCCAGTCACCCTGCCACAGGCTGAGGCCCGCCAGGGGCGAGCCGGGCTGGACGACGACCTCACACAGGCTCTTCTCCAGGCCGTACAGCCCCGCCAGTTCTGCACGCAGGCGAGCGGCGCGAGCGGAGAGCCCCGCCGGGTCGCGAGCCGGAAGAAGCCTCCGCCCGAAGAAGACCATGTAGCCCGCCCCGACCACCACCACCATCGATCCGATCGGGAAGAAGTCGAGCAGGTTGAACGGTGCAAGCCCGGCCTGCCGCAGTGTGCCGCTGACAATGATGTTGGCTGTGGCCAGCAGGGTGGCCATGCCGCCGAGGATCGTGCCAAAGGCCAGCGGCATCAGAAGCTTGGAGGGGGCGATCCTGCTCTGGCGCGATAGGCTGATGACAGCCGGGAGAAGCACCCCAGCAGCAGCGATGTTGTTCATGAACAGGGACAGGGTGGCGGCTGCAAGCGTGGTGACCAGGACCGCCCTCCGCTCCTCCCCTCCACTCCAGCGCAGAAGATAACCCCCGATGACGTGCGTCACGCCCGTCTGCCGCAGCCCCTCAGAGATGAAGAAGATCGAGAGGATGGTGACGACCGCCGAAGCGCCGAACCCTGAAAACACCTGCTCCGGCGCCACCAGACCGCTCAGGCCGAGGGCCACCAGGATGAGCAGCCCGACGACATCCGGGCGCAGACGAGTGGCGATGAACAGGACGGCAGCGCCGAGCAAGATGAGCAGGAGCAGGAGCTCGGGGACAGTCATGACCTGGCGATTATACCCTCCGGATATCGCCGTTGCCACGCGCGGCCCAGCGGCTTATACTGCATGCCTCATGCTTCCCAACAACCACTACTCGAACTGGCTCGAGATCGACCTGACCGCCATCGCCGACAACACCCGCCAATGCCTGAAGCGAACGGGCGTCGCGGTGATGGCCGTGGTGAAGGCCAACGCCTACGGCCACGGACTGGTGCCGGTGGCCCGCGCCGCGCGCCGGGCGGGAGCCGGCTGGTGCGGTGTGGCGCGCATCGACGAGGCGCTTGAGCTCCGTCAGGGCGGCGTCGAGGGGCCGATTCTGGTCCTGGGGGCGACTCCCCTCGGTCGCATGCAAGAGGCAGTCGCGGCGCAGGTGTCGATGGCGGTGTGGGAGGCAGAACAGGTGGAGGGTGCGCAGGCGGCGGCCGCTCGCGCCGGGCAGCCAGCGCGGCTGCACCTCAAGGTCGACACCGGAATGACTCGCCTCGGCATCGAACCAGGAGGCGCTGTCGCCCTGGCCCGCCGCATCGCGGCCGCGCCAGGGGTCGACTTCGAAGGCATCTTCACGCATTTCGCCCGCGCCGACGAGCGCGACTCCCATCCGACCGCGGCGCAGGAGGCTCTCTTCCGCGAGGTCATCGACGGTCTCCAGGCTGGCGGCCTGCGGCCCCGGCTGATCCACGCTGCCAACTCCGCCGCCGGCCTGACACGACCCAGCGCATGGTTCGATATGGTGCGGGTCGGCATCGCCCTGTATGGGCTGGACCCCTCGCAGGAGTGCCGGCTGCCGGAGGGATTTCGTCCGGCGCTGGGATGGAAGACAGTCCTGACCCAGATCAGGCGAACGCCGCCCGGTCGGGGCGTGAGCTACGGCCACACCTATGTGACGCGGAGCGAGGAGCGCATCGGCGTTGCCCCCGTGGGCTACGGCGACGGCTATCGCCGCGTGCCCGGCAACCGGGTTCTCGTCGGCGGGCGCGAGGTACCAGTGGTCGGTCGCGTGTGCATGGATCAGATCATGGTCCTGCTGGACGCAGTGCCCCAGGCTCGGGTTGGAGACGAGGTGGTGCTAATTGGGGAGCAGGGCGGCCGCCGCATCACGGTCGATGATCTGGCCGAGTGCTGGGGGACCTTCAACTACGAGGTCGTTTGTGGCCTCTCGGCCCGCGTGACTCGCCTGTATTTCGACGGGCACGCCCTTTCACCAGCCTGAGGGATCGCGGATCGGGGCGAAAGTGCCCATGCAGGGCCCCGTTGCCGGGAAGTGGCTGGAGATTGTGCGTTCCGTGTATCCGAGGCTGTTGAAAAACCCGACGGATCTCGGCCATCGCACGGAGACCCTCACTCTCCCCCACCCCTGACCCCTTCTATGAGAAGGCCTTGTATGTCAAGGTCGACGTGGCGACCGAGCGCTC
>CAZNRD010000052.1:0-17706 GCA_964575425.1 uncultured Anaerolineaceae bacterium
TACGAGCGCTCGGTCGCCACGTCGACCTTGACATACAAGGCCTTCTCATAGAAGGTGGCAGGGACAGTGGGGGACGACGGCTGGTACGTCTCGGAAGTGACGGTGGCGGCCAGCACTGGCGATGCGGTATCCGGCGTCGTCTCCTTCGATCTCGCCCTTGACGGCGGGGGCTGGGCACCGTATGGTGGGCCGGTCACCCTTTCGGACGGCGAGCACACCCTCGAGCTGAGGGCGAGCGACGCCGCAGGGAACGTGGCGGCGGAGAGTCTCACGGTCCGAGTGGACACGCAGCCGCCAGACCTCAACCTCGCCGTGGGTGGGTCGTTCTGCCCGGGGTGCGGCGAGACCATGGGGGTCGCGCTCGATGTCCACGACAGCGGGAGCGGCGTTGCCGGGTGGAGCCTGACGGCCGATGGCATTGGCATTTCAAACGGAACCGCTCCAGCCAGTGAGAGCCTTTCGTGGGATGCATCTGGCCTCGGTGCGGGGACACACACGCTTACCCTCTCGGCGAGCGACGTCGCCGGCAACAGCACCGACACGAGCGTGAGCGTGCAGCTGGTTGCGCCGAGGCAGTGCCTCCAGCGGCCGCCCCGTCACGGCCCGGAACCCTGGGCTCCGGCCCTGGCTCTGCGCCCACCGCCACCTCCCGACCGGCCGTGACTCCGACCCGTACGCCCGCGCCGACGCGCACGCCTTCGACCTTGTTCTTCGGCGGCCTGCCGGCGGTCCCCATGGGAGCCGTGGGCGAAGGGCCTGTAGATCCACAACCCGAGCCTCAGGCTGAGAGCGCGGCCGTCCCTCAGGGCCCGTCCTCCGGCGTGTTGTGGGGTGGGGCAGCCGTGGCGCCGCAGTTCGCTCAGGATCCACCGGTAGAACGGCTTCAGCTCTGGCACCGGCAGCGTGATGCAGCCCTCCTGGCGGTCCCCCACCTGCGACGTGCGCTCCGGTCTGAGGCTCACCAAGCAGGCGGTGCAGTCAGCCACCAGCCCCTCAAGCTCATCGTGAGCCAGCAGCCCGCACATGGGAAGTTCCCCGCTCGGCAGGTGGTGTCGGGTGATCTCTTCCAGCGTCTTCAGCGGATCGGGGATGTCGAGGCCCTGCAGGTAGAGGACCATCTGCCGCTGCAGTCGGCCCTCGAGGGTCTGCTTGAGGAAGGGCCTCCGTTCCAGCCGCACGACGAAGCGCCCGTGCGGATGGAACTCGGGCATCACCCGCGGGCCGAATTCCTCGCCCGGGTGAGAGAAGCGGCTGCGACCAGAGCGCGAGAGCCTGGCAGAAGCCTCGGCTTGCAACGTGTGGCGCAGGCACAGGCGGCTCGCTCGGCCACCATGTGCCCTACGGGCACGGGCACTGAGTGCCGGGTGCTGGAAATTGCCGCCAGCCGCTGCCAGGCATGGCGGAAGCTTGCGCCTTAGGCCCATAGCAAGCGGGCTGTGGCGGATGAAGGACCGGAGCAGGAGTTGGCGCCTCTGCAGCCGACAGCCACGATGACGCGTGGTTGTCGTCAACGCGCAATGCTCCCGCAATGGGGCGTTGGCCAGACGCTCGGCCTGCAGGAACCCCCAGGCCATCTCCACCGCAATTGACGCAAGAAGTCAATGACCCGGCGTGTGGCGATATTCGTCTGGGGATGGAGGCGGAGTCGCCGGTGGACCCGAACGCGGCAGGGGGACACGCACAGGGCGGTGCTGATGGAGAGCACGTTTCAGCCTTCAGATCAATCGGTCCCCCCCACCCTCGCTCGCATCCCGCCGAAAGTGGCAGCCGCGACTCTGACGGTTGTGGCGGGCCGCCTGGGCCACAATCAGCGCTGCTTCCACAGCGTTGCGCAGACCGATCAGGCCATCGCTCAACTTCGTCGCCCGGTAGAAGGTCTCGATCTCGTTCCAGATGTGGCGCAGCTCGCGGATTGCCCTGGACAGTCCCTCCGAGCTGCGCACCAGCCCGACGTAGTTCCACATGATGCTCTGAATGGTCTGCATGTCGCCCTGGATCAGTGCCGGATCCGGCTCGGCGAGCAGCCCCGTCTCGTCCCAGCGGGGGACGTCATTGCCTGAGGTCGGACGGGCGATCCCCCCACGGCGGAAGCAATCCTCTAGATGGGCCGCGGCCCGGCTCCCCCAGACAAGCCCCTCCAGAAGGGAGGTGGATGCCAAACGGTTGGCGCCGTGCAGCCCGGTACAGCTCACCTCGCCGACCGCATACAGATTCTGGATGCTCGAGCAGCCCCATTCGTCCACCAGCACGCCGCCGCAGAAGTAATGCGCCGCAGGCACGACCGGCACTGGTTCCCTCGAGATGTCGAAACCGGCCTGCAGGCAGCGTTCATAGATGGACGGGAATCGCGCCCGAATCGCCTCGGAAGGCATCGCCGAGGCCAAGTCGATCAGCACGTGCGAATATCCCTGGGCTTCCATCTCCAAATGGATGGCGCGGGCGACAATGTCACGCGGGGCGAGGTCCTTCCACTCCGGCGCATACTTTTCCATGAAGGGCCTCCCATCCGGGGTGAGCAGCCGACCGCCCTCTCCTCTCACCGCCTCACTGATCAGGAACCCCTCGGCCCCCGGCGCGGCCAAAGCCGTGGGATGAAACTGCACATACTCTGCGTTGGCGATGCGAGCGCCGGCGCGGTGCGCCATAGCCAGCCCATCCCCTCGGGCGCCCGCCGCGTTGGTCGTGTTGCGATAGATCCGCCCCAGGCCGCCCGTGGCGAGGATCGTCGCCGCGGCGATGAAACGGTGGACGGTCTGCTCCGCGCGATCGAACGCGTAGGCGCCGTGGCACGAGATCGGCCGGTAGACTGCCAGAGGATCGCGGCTGTGGTGAGGGAATGTGACCAAGTCGATGGCCGTGGTATTGGTCAACAGCCGGATGTTGGGGCTGGCCCGCAGTCGGGCGATCAGAGCGGCAGCGATCGCCCGGCCCGTGGTATCGCCCACATGCAGGATGCGCCGGCGCGAGTGGGCGGCTTCGTTGCCCCAGGCCAGTTCTCCATCGGGCCCGCGGTCGAATCTGACCCCGGCCGCCCGGACAAGCACTTCTTCCACCTCCCGAGGTCCTTCCTCGGCCAGCAGGTGCGCCGCCGCCGGTGCGCTGGCCCCAGCGCCCGCAGCCAGGATGTCGGCGACCAGGCTCCCCGGATCGTCTCCCGTCCCCAGCGACGCGATCCCCCCCTGAGCATAGCGCGTGTTCGATTCTTCCGGATCGGGGTCACGCGTGAGGAGCACGATGTCGCGCGCCGGGTTGCGCGCCAGGCGCAGCGCCGCTGTCGCGCCGGCAATGCCGGTCCCGATGATCAGCACGTCGGTCTGGATCAGGGGAGTCCCTCCTCAGTCCTTCTGTCCCACGGCCAGCATTCGCTCGACCGCCCTCGACGCCCGCAGGCGCACCTCCTCCGGGACATCAATGACATACCGGCCCTGCTCGAGCGAGGCCAGCGTCTCCTCCAGCGTGATCTGGTTCATGTGTGGGCAGCGGACGCTGCAAAGCCGCAGCATCTCCTTCTGCGGATTGGCCGCGGCGATGTTGTCGGCCATGGCGCACTCGGTCAGCAACAGGTACCGGGGCGCCGCAGTGCGCTCCACGTATTCGATCATGGCCGACGTGCTCCCCGAGAAGTCCGATGCCGCCACGACCTCGGGTGGGCACTCCGGGTGGGCCAGGACCACGACATCGGGATACTCCCGGCGGATGGCGACGACATCGCCGACGGTGAACTTCTCATGCACCTCGCACCGGCCATGCCATCCGATCAGCTGAACTTCGCCTCCGTCGAAAGCCTCCCCGGGCGGCAGAAGGCTGGGGAAGAGGACGTGTTTCCCCGTCTCCCGCGCCACGTTGCGGGCCAGGTATTCATCGGGAAGGAAGATCACGGTGGGCGCGTGCAAGGACTCAACCACCGCCGCGGCGTTGCTCGATGTGCAGCAGATGTCCGACTCGGCCTTGACCTCGGCATAGGTGTTCACATAACTCACCACCGGGACGCCCGGAAACCGTCGCTTCAGGGCCATCACGTCCTCGGCGGTGATGCTGGCCGCCAGCGAGCAGCCGGCCTTTTCCGAGGGCAGCAACACCGTCTTCCGCGGATTGAGGATCTTCGCCGTCTCCGCCATGAATCGGACGCCGCAGAAGACGATCGTGCCCTCGTCCGTGGCGGCGGCTCTCCGACTGAGCTCCAACGAGTCGCCCACGTAATCCGGGATCGTGTGATACAGCGCTGGTTCCATGTAGTTGTGGCCGAGGATGACGGCGTCCTTCTCCCGCTTGAGCTCGATGATCTGCGCCGCCAGCTCGGCCTTGTAGCGCAGCTCGACGTCGGGAGCGTGTCCCCCGAGCATCGCCGTGAGCTTTGCGTAGATATCCTCGACAGAACCCCCCACGGTCACCATGCACCTCCGCGGCGCGCGCCGCTTCCCTGTGCCGTCCCCGCTGGGGCAGACTGGCGGGTCAACTCCAGGCTCACATCCAGCACCTTCGCCGAATGCGTCAGGGCGCCGACGGAGATGTCGTCGACCCCTGTCTGCGCGATCTCACGGACGTTCTCCAGGCTCACGTTGCCCGAGGCCTCCAGCCGGGCTTTGCCGCGGCAGACGGCCACGGCCTGCTTCATCCTCGCCAGGTCCATGTTGTCCAGCAGGATCCGCCGGGCGCCGACCTGCAGCGCCGCCCGAACTTCCTCCAGGCTGCGCACCTCGACCTCGATCTCGAGCCCGCTGCCGGCCGCCTGCGCGCGGCGGACGGCTTCCACCAGCGAGCCGGCGAAGTCGATGTGATTGTCTTTGATCAGAATCATATCGTACAGGCCAAGCCGGTGGTTCTCTCCCCCGCCCCAGCGCACGGCCAGCTTGTCGAAAGCGCGCAGCCCCGGAGCCGTCTTGCGCGTGTCGAGGATCCTGGCCGGGGTGCCTGCCACCGCATCGACGAATTGACGGGTGAGGGTGGCGATGCCTGACATGCGCCCGAGAAAGTTCAGCGCCGTGCGCTCCGCCATCAGGATCGCCCTGGCCGGGCCGCCGATCTCGGCCAGGACCTCGCCGCAGCAGATCCGGCTCCCCTCGGGGACCAACGCCTTGAAACTCACGCTCCGGTCCACCTCAAGGAAGACGGCCTCGGCGACACCCAGCCCGGCGACAACCCCGTCCTGCTTGGCGACCAGACGGGCGTGAGCACGTGCGTCTTCCGGGACGATGCTCGCGGTGGTGATATCCCCCGCGCCAAGATCCTCCTCAAGTGCCAGCCTGACATGAGCGCGAAGGGCCTCCGGCAACATCGGCAACACCTCAGGGCAGCGGCCTGGCAAGCCGAAAAATCCCGAGACTAGAAGCCCGGCGCCTCCCAACGCGCCTCGGCAGACACCAACGGTCATCCACCCGTGTCTCGCCCGCGACACCGCCCGAATGATTCGCCAGTGTGATATCCGTCAAGTCTCTCGGCCGTCATTTTAACCCATCTCCTGGTCCTCCCGCGCCGTTCTTCTTCTGGGCTACCGGCTCCCATCACATGGCGGCAAGCGCTGACCGGCCGTGCGGCTCGTAATAGGGCGGGCTGCGACCAGCCGACAGGAACCCGCAGCGGCGTCCGCCGCCTCGTCTTTATGGACGGCCTGGAGTCGACCCGCTAACCTGGACCTTCAGGCTTTCGGCGAATGAGTCCAGGATGACGTCAACACCCCTAGGGATAGAACTCCTTCAACTGAGCCGCGGGCAGCGTGATGGAGCCTTCCTGGCGGTCCCCCACCTGCGACGTGCGCTCCGGTTTGAGGCCCACCAGGTAGGCGGTGTAGGCGGCTACCAGCGCGTCCAGCGCATCGTGAGCCAGCAGCCCGTGGAGGGGAAGTTCCCCGCTGAGCAGGTGGTGCCGGGTGATCTCTTCCAACGCCTTCAGGGGATCGGGGATATCGAGGCCCTGCAGGTAGAGGACCATCTGACGTTGCAACCGCCCCTCGAGAGTCTGCTTGAGGAAAGGCCTGCGGCCGAGCAGCGCGGCGAAGCACGCGTGGGGATGGACCTCGAGCATCACTCGCGGGCCGGGTTCTTCGCCCGGATGGTAGAAGCGGAGGCCCAGGGCCCTCAGCCGTCGGTAGAGGAGGAAGCCCGTGCGCATCCAGCGCGGGGCCTGGCTCTCGTCCTCCGGGGTGTTGTACAGGCGGATGTTGCGCCGGCGAAGCTCGTACTCGCAGACCTTCCACCGACCCCAGGTCGTGCTGTTTGGGGCGAGGTTGAAGCGGCGGCGTACCTCCGGCCGCATCATCAACCCGCGGTTGGGGGACTGCGGCGCGTCGACGGCAACGACCGCCCGCTCCCAACCGGCGACGAAGGCCAGGGCCTCTTCCGCCGTGCCCTGCCGCAGGGCCACCAGGCGCAGGTCGGCGTCGAGGGCAGCGTAGTGCAGCGGGCGGTCCCCGGCGGTGGGGTCGATCCCGATGAAGACGGCGTCGTCGAACAGCATGGCGCCTTCAGCCCGCGGCCCCGTCCTTGAGGTCCCCCGCTATGCCGACTCCCCTGGCTCTCCTGGACCGTCCTGGCTCTCGCTTCCGCCGTCCCCCGGCGCGGGCTTTGTTCGTCTGCGGCTTGGACTTGTTGGCCATGAGAGCCTTGTAGAGCCGCCTAGCAGCCACGTCGATCTCGGGGTAACCCGAGGAGAGAACGGGTTCGTCCGATTCGGGCTTGTCTATATCGCTACGCCTCCTCAACTGCTTATCATAGCCCCCCAGGACCCGGAAGACATCCGGTGGCTTTTCCCCTCACGCTACAGAACCCCGGCCGAACGGCCGGTGCTCGCCTTGCCCCGGCCTGGGTGTGAGCCTATACTCACCAGGCATCGGCGAGGCTGAGGGGGATATGGCTCCCCGGCAATCCCCGAAGCATCCTTCTCTCCTTCCGGAGGGCGTTCCCAGGCGCCGACGGAAGTGGGGGAGCCGCTCCGGTTCCCGCCCCTGGCTCGTCCCTCGATCGAAGCCCCCTTTCGGACAGCTCCCCCGCGACATACACCGCGCGCCGCAGGGTAACGTGCCCTCATATGTCCCAGAATTCAACACGCCTGTTGCAGGGGAGGCAACACATTCGTGAAAACGTGAGAAAACGAGACCACGGTGATTGTGGAGGAGGCATGTCGAGAACAGCCGCCCGTGCCCAGCGATTGAGACAAATCGAAATGCTCCTCCTGGCGCACCCTGAGGGGCTGACGCAGGCAGAGATTGCTCGACGGCTCGGTGTGGACCGCTACCCTGCCCCAGCTCGGCCAGCTCTGCGCCCTCTATGAGAAGGACAGCGGTGTCAGAAGCAACGATCCGACAGGGGATACTGAAAGCGTCTTCATCTGGAAGCGCGGCTCGGCGGCAATGAAGGTGTCAGAAGCAATGATCCGACGAAAAAGACTTCCCGCCTCTAGAACCTGTCCGGTGACAGCGGCGCCAGGTCCACATCCGCCTCCTCGCCGCACACCAACTGCATCACCAGCCTGCCCGTAACCGGCCCCAGCGACATGCCCAGCATTCCATGACCCGTCGCGACGATGAGATTCTCGTAGGCCCGTGTCCGCCCAATCAGCGGCAGCCCGTCCGGCGCGCAGGGCCGCAGGCCCCGCCAGATTTCCACCACGTCGATCGCTTCCAAACCCCCCACATACCTCTTGGCTGCCTCATGGATGGCCTGCACCCTGCGGTCATTGATCGACAGGTCCATCCCCACCAGCTCGAGCGTCCCGCCCAGGCGAAGCACACCGCCGAGCGGCGTGGTCACAACACGCGCCTCGCCCAGCAGCAGCGGCACAGCCGGGCTTCGCTCTCGCCACGCTATGCTCAGGCTGTATCCCTTGGCAGCCTGAATCGGCAGTCGCAGTTGGAGGCCTCGGGCCACGCCCGGAGACCAGGAACCGGCAGCCAGGATCACGGTGTCGGCAAAGAAGTCCCCACGCGTCGTCCTCACCCGCCTCACGCGCTTGCCATCCACTTCAAGGCCGAGCACTTCGGTCTTCCGCCAGATGCGCGCGCCCGCCTCCTCCGCCTTGGCCGCCATCTGCTGCACAAACAGAGCGGGATCGAAATGAGCGTCTTGCGGGTAGTACACGCCGCCGACGACAGCCGGCTGCAAATTGGGCACTAGATCGCGCACCTGGGCCGAATCCATCGCCTGCGTCACCACACCGAACTCGCCCAGCAGGCGCGCCTCCTCCTGCGCTTTCTCCAGGCCGCGCCGTGAGATACAAACGAGCAGCGCTCCGCCCTGCCGGTAGCCGAATTCCAGGCCAGCGCCGGCCGCCAGCTCGTCGAAGAGGTTCCTGCTGGCCATGTGCAGGTCCCGCAAGACGGTAGTGCCTCGGCGCACCCGCGCCTCACGGGCCGCCAGGAGAAAGCGCCACAGCCAGGCAGACAGATCGCGGTCCAGGCGCAGCCTGACATAGAAAGGGCTTCTCGCATCCAGCAGCCAACGCAGTCCCTGGGCCAGCACCCCGGGCGCCGCCAGCGGAATGCTGTGACTGGGCACCACCAATCCGGCGTTCCCGCCCGAGCAGCCCGAGGCGATCTCATCCCTTTCCATGAGTGCAACGCTCAGACCCTTGCCAGACAGGTAATACGCGGCGCAGGCCCCAATGACCCCGCCGCCGATGATGAGGACATCATCATGAGGGTTCATCGACATCTCCACGACACGCTCTCAAGACAATAGTACCATGCGCCGAGTCCCTCACACGCCCCCACCCCTTGGGCACCAAGGGGCCCTACGCCCCATCCCTCGGTGCCCACGGCGAGGGGAGGAAGGTGAACGGGAGGCCTCTCGCCATCGCACGCGCAGCCTGATCTGGATGGTATCGGCGGCCGCGCCCTTCTTCAACCTCCTCCAATCTGTCCCTTTGACCGCGGCCTCACTCGCGGATATACTTCGCGTCGCAGCCTCGCCCGCTCTCCGGGCGCTGGCTCAACCATCCAGAGCCACGTTCTCAGACCCCACAACAAGGAGGTTCGAACCGATGCCCCCACGCAAGACCGCCAAACCCGCTCCGAAGAAGAAAACCCCTGTCAGGAAGGCCGCCGCCCGCAAGGCGCCCGCCCGCAAGCCCGCGCCCAAGAAGGCTCCGCCCTTCAAGCTGACCTACGCCACGATGTTCAGCCCGCCCGAAGAGTTCCACACCCGATACGAGGCGGCGCTCGCCCGCACCAAGGCCTCTCTCGGGCGCGAGTACGCCATGATCATCGGCGGCAAAGAGGTCCTTTCGGATGAGAAATTCCAACACCGCTCTCCCATCAACCAGGATTGGCTGCTCGCCGTCTTCCAGAAGGGCACCGCCGAGCACGCCCGCCAGGCCCTGGCCGCCGCCCGCAAGGCCTTCCCCGCCTGGTCGCGCCTCTCGTGGAAGGAACGCGTCCGCCTGATGCGCAAGGCCGCCGACCTGATCGACAGGCGCATCTACGACTTCGGCGCCGTCCTCTCCCTCGAGGTCGGCAAGAACCGCAGCGAAGCCCTGGGCGACGCCGCCGAAACCGCCGAACTCATTCGCTACGCCTGCGACCAGATGGAAGCCAACAAGGGCTTCATCGTCCCCATGGGCAAGGACCCCATCCCCGGATACAACATCACCAACGTCTCGGTCCTGCGCCCCTACGGCGTCTGGGTGGTCATCAGCCCCTTCAACTTCCCCTGCGCCCTCACCGGCGGGCCGGTCGGCGCGGCCCTCGTCGCCGGCAACACGGTGGTGATCAAGCCGGCCACGAACACACCCTGGACCGTCCGCCTGATCGCGGAGGCCCTGCGCGATGCCGGCCTGCCCGATGGCGTCTTCAACTACGTCACCGGCCCCGGCAGCACTCTCGGCCAGACGCTGATCGACAGCCCCGAGGTCGACGGCATCACCTTCACCGGCTCCTACGACATTGGCATGCAGATCTTCCGCACCTTCGCCGCCGGCCGCTACGCGCGACCGTGCATCCTCGAGTTGGGCGGCAAGAACCCGTGCATCGTCAGCCGCCAGGCCGACCTCGAGCGCGCCACCCTCGGCATCGTGCGCTCCGCCTTCGGCCTGCAGGGCCAGAAATGCTCGGCCAACTCCCGCGCCTACATCGAGCGCCCGGTCTATGACAAGCTCGTCGCCCGTCTGGTGGACGCGACCAACAAACTCACCATCGGCGACCCCACCCAGCGCGGCGTCTTCCTCGGCCCGGTGATCAACGAGAGCTCCTACCGCGATTACAAGCAGTTCTGCGAAGAGCTTAACAAGGACGGCAATGTCCTCACCGGCGGTAAAGTCCTCACCGACGGCGACTTCGCCAAGGGGTTCTTCTGCCAGCCGACCCTGGTGGCGGACCTCCCGCTGGAACACCGGTTGTGGAAGCACGAGATGTTCCTGCCCATCACCACCGTCGCGCCCTTCGACAGCCTCGATCAGGCCATGCAGTTGGCCAACGACACCCTGTACGGACTGACCGCCGGCTTCTACGGCAGCCGCGAACAGGCAGCCTGGTTCTTCGATCACATTGAGGCCGGCGTCACCTACGCCAACCGGCCGCAGGGCTCGACCACCGGTGCCTGGCCCGGCTACCAGCCTTTCGGTGGCTGGAAGGGCTCCGGTTCCTCGGGCAGGAACGCCGGCGGCCACTACTACCTGCAGCTCTACCTGCGCGAGCAGATCCAGACGCTCGTGCGATGAACGTAGGGGCGCACGTCGGTGCGCCCCTACCTCTTCCCATGGCCGCACGATTCGGCAGCGCTCTCCTCCTGATTGGCCTCATCGCCCTGGCCGTCTTCGTGATCATGCTCTCGGCCGGGACGACCGATTTCCTGCTCCTCCTCGGGGGATCGGCCGTCAGTGCTCTCGGCCTGCTCCTGCGACGGCGCGCCGCGCGCCTCGAGCGCCGTGAAGCCCAGCGCTTTCGCACCCTCCGACACCTCCTAGGGAGACGCCCGCCCGACGACGAGAACGAAACCAGCGCCTTCTGACGGCCTGCCCGCCCTCCATACCGTCAACTGAAGTGAACCGTGCTCGAGCCCAGCGGGACTGCATCCAGCAGCGCCCCGCCGATTCGCTTGCACCACCTTATTATGTACCCAACCCACACTTCCCCTTCAAGTCCTCGGCACGAGTGGGTGCCCGCAGGAGGAGCGAGGCCAGGCCCCGAGACAGCAGGGCGCCACGCTGCCGCTCCAGCCGCTCAGGCCAGGCTAGATCGACCCATGCCGGCCGTCCCTTGGCCTCTCTCCTCGAGACCCTCGAAGGACGCCAGCAGTCGCCCCCGAGCTCAGTGGCTCAGAAGGCCGGCGACCCAGGTAGCAGTCGCCTCATCATGGCGCACCCTGGCAGGTAGGCGACCCTTGAACATCCATGCCGGAAGCGAGTTTCTGCGCGAGCTTGCCGTAGTCGATCCGGGCGCCGCCGCACTCTTCCCTGACAACGGCGTCCAGGTATCCTCCGTCGATGAAGATCGCTATCCTTGGCGTTTGCATGGGTCCCCCCTCTAGAACAAAGGCCACTCTTGTAGAGTGGCCTGCGGATACACTTCCCAGCGTCGGCGGGCCAACACTGGGGCGGATACCCATCTTTATTCTACGCGCATAGCCCTTCTTGTCAATCAGCAAATTGTAGAATCGCTGGGGCCATACGAGGCCCGGCTGGCGTTGGACCCTTGCGTTATGTCAACGGAAATCGCCGGACAACGACTGCCATTTGGCCAACTCCCCTGAGTGGGCGCCACACGATGTGGCCTCTTCCTCTGGCCGCCAAGGGGCCATTCCCTTTCTCCTGAGCAGGACAGGGAGGGGCTTGGGGGTGGGGGTCTGTGAGGGCCCGCGCGCGATGTCTAAGATGCAAGGCGTTATTCAACAGTCTCCGCGCAGCCTCTTGACAGGTATGCTAGAATATTACGTGATGAGTCACCGCCACGCTCACACGCGCAACGCTGATGCCAACAATCCCAGCGGCCCCAGACTGGCCGGAGGGTCTGGCTAGCGTGCGAGCGGGTCCGCCGCGCTCCCAGCAACTAGGCCCCAGCCTCCGGCTGGGGCTTTTCATTTGCCTGCTCACCAAGGAGGTCACCCATGAGCACGAGCGATGATGCACCCGCCACCGTCGTCCCGGAGCCATGCCTGGTCCCGGTGAGTGAGCATCTGCGCCAGATGGCCGATATCCCGCCCTCCCGCATGTTCCTCATCAACAAGAGCCTGGCAGTCTACCGACAGCGTCATCCCGAGGGTGAGACCTTCGACGCCTCCCAGGGTGACGGCGGCGCCAGCCTGCCCGGCGTTCCGTTCGAAATCCTGGACCGGGCGGCCGAGCTTCAGCGCCAGCACGGCAGCGCCTACGACATGCCCTACGGCTGCGACGCCTTCCGCAAGTCCGTGCTCGAGGACTATTGGCACCTCGATGCCTCGACCGGCCTCGGCCCGGGGAATGTCATCGCCACCGTCGGCGGACGCGACGGGCTAATGAAGGCCTACAGCGCCATGCTCGCCCTCGGCCACGGGCGGGCCGGCGACTGGATCATCGTCAGCCGCGTGCCCTGGATCTCCTACAACTGGGGACCCTACGGCGTGGGGGCCAATGTCCTGCTCGCCCCCGGTCGCGCCGACGACGGCTGGGCCTACAGCGAGGAAGGGTTGGCTGCCTGCGTCGAGTTCGCCGCCCGCAGCGGGCGCAAGATTGCCGGCCTAGTCATCACCTGCCCCGACAACCCCACCGGCAACACCCTCTCTGCCGAACAGCAGATCGCCCTCGGCCACGTTGCCCTGCGCCTCGGGGTCGCCTTCATGCTCTACGACTGGATGTACCACTACGTCACCGACGAGGCCCCGAACGACCTCAACTCCTTCTTGCAGGCCTTCGAGCCCGCCGACCGCCAGCGGCTGATGTTTCTGGACGGGATCACCAAGTCCCTCGGCGCCTCCAACATCCGCAACTGCCACCTCATTGCCTCGGAGCAGGTCATCAAGTACATCGTCGCCCGCGCCTCCCACACGGTCATCCCCTCCTTCTACTCCATGGCCGTCGCCATGGCGGCCTACGAGATGGGCTACGCGGCCGCCTCGCGCACCATCGTCGAACCCACCAACGCCAGCCGCCAGGCCTTGAAAGCATTCATCGAGCAGCACCACCTGCGCGCCATCCTGGGGAAGGGCTACTACGCCTTCATCGACGTGAGCGAGTGGCTTCAGCGCAAAGGTTGGGCCGACAGCGAGCAACTCGGACAGTACCTGGCAGAGCAGCACGGCCTGGCCATCGTCCCCGGCGCCTTCTTCTCGTCGTTCGGCGGGCAGTGGATCCGCTTCTCCTATGCCACACCGGTCGAGAAGACGTTGGGCGCGGCCAGGCGTCTGCTGGAGGGTCTCGATGCCCTGGTCAACGAGTGAGATCGAGCGCTTCGCCGAAAAGGTCCGGCTTGCCCGCCAGGCGGCGATGGCCGAGCTGCCCCAGCGCGGCACCAGCGGGCTCGAGCTCGAATGGAACCTCCTCGACTCGCGCTTCCATCCCCTCCAGACCGTGGGCGCCGGCCCCGGGCAGCGCTCCTTCGCCGACGTGCTGCGCGACGATTTCCTGCCCCCCTGGCTGGCCGAACGCACCCAGCTCGAGGTCTACCACTGGATGATCGAGTGGACGACGCGGCCGCACTACTCGCCGCTGGTCACCGTCTACGAAGCCCGGCTGCTCGAAGCTTGTCTTCTCAACGCTCTGGCTCGCGCCGGGCAGGCCTTCGGCGAGCGCCTCTACGCCTTCCACGGCAACCTCCTCAGCACTGTCCAGGTTGACCACGCCTCCATCCCCGGCGGCTGGAACCTGGCCAAGCGCCGCTACCTCGAGAGATGCGTCGACCTCTACGGCGCCACCCTGGCCACCGCCGGCCTCCACGTCAATCTCTCCCTGCCCGAGCCGCTCCTGACCTGGGACTTCATGCACCTCGCACCCCCCGAGCGCGAGAACGGCCACCTCGACAGCTACAAGAACCGCGTCTACGTCGAGGCGGCGCGTCTCCTGCGCGCCTTCGCCTCGCTCTTCATCGCCACCTCCGCCAGCACCCCACTTCAACCTCAGGAGCGAGACGGACGCCCCTGCGTCGTGCTCACGAATTTCGACTCGGTCCGCTGCCTCACCTTCCCGAACCCCGAGGACATCGACCTGCCCGATCTCTACCGCTCCCACGCCGACTACCTGCACCTCTCTTACGACCTCGTCCGCCGCGGCATCCGCTTTGGCAACAACAACTGGACCCCCACTCGCGCCCGCTCCTTCGTCGAGCCGGTCGAGCGCCTGATCTCGATCAGCAGCGATCAACTCAGCGCCCTCTACCGCAGCGGCCTGTACGCCGCCGGAGAGCCGTCTTCGCTCGAGGACATGGCACAGCAGATCGTCATGCAGAACCTGCGCGCCCGCATCGACCTGCCCATGGCGCGGGTCGAGATCCGCACCGACGAGGGCGGCCACCCGCTTGACCTAGAGATCGCCAACGTGGCGCTGCGCGAGCTGCTCCTCCTGCGCCTCTACGGTGATCCGAAGTACGCCCGCGCCTTCCGCTACGACGCCGAAGATATCGCCCGTGCCCGCCGCAACGAGAGGCGGGCAGCCGAGTGCGGCCTGCGCGGTGAAATCGAAGACCCGTTCAGCGGCAAGCCGCTTCTCATGCGCCAGTTCCTGCAGCGGACGCTGGCGGAGGTCTCACCTCTGGCCGAGGCCCTCGAGATGCATGCGCTGCTGGCTCCCCTGCGGGAGATGGCCGATGAAGCCCCGAACACTGCCGAACGTATGCGCGCCCGCCTGCGGGCCGAGCTGGGCGATCAAGACATCGTGCCTGCGGAACTGCTACGCCTCCTGGCCGAGGAACGAGAACAGCAGGTGGCAGCCGACATCGAGCGCATCGCCGCCGATCTGCCGGCCCTGGACGAGGAGGGGGCGCGCTTGCGCGAGCTGTGGGGCCGGGCGCGCGACCACGCCCGTCACGAACCGGCCGCGCCGATCCGCTTCCGTCCAGCACTCGGCGCAATTATCGAGATCCGTTACCCCGACAAGGCCAGCGAAGTCATCGATCTCGCGCGCGAGTTGATCCGCATCCCCTCTGTCAGCGTCGCCGCTCCCGGCGGCCAGCGCCTCGACGAGGTCCGCCGCGCCGCCACCTTCGTCTTCGACTACCTGCGCCAGGCGGGGCTGGAGGTACGAAGCTTCGACCGCGGCCCCTACCCCGCCGTCCTGGCCCTCTTCCCGGGCCAGGCCTCTCCACCCATCCTGCTCAGCGGCCACTACGACGTCGTCGAGCCGGAGCCCGACGACAGCCAGTTCGAGCCGCGGCTCGACGGAGACTACCTCTGGGGCCGCGGCGCCTGCGACATGAAGACCGTCGTCGCCACGTACCTCGTCTGGATGAAAGACGTCCGCCGTCGAGCGGCTCCCTATCCGGACATCGGTCTGCTCCTGGTGGGCAATGAAGAGACTGGTGAGTCGGATCCCTGTGGCACACCCCATGTCCTGCGCAAGTTGGAGGAAGAGGGAAACGCTGCGCCTTGCCTGCTGATCGCCGGCGAACGCACGGGCGAGCGAGGCGATGAGAAGTTCGGCAGCATCTGTCTGCAGAATCGAGGGCTGCTGCGCCTCGAACTCCGCGCCCGTGGCAGCCGAGGTCACTCCGGCCTGGCATCGAGCGGCGTGGACCTGGGCGCTCGCCTGCTCCAGGCACGCCTCGATCTGTTGCGCCGCCTCGCTCCCTTGGCTCATTTCGAAGGAGATGGACCCTGGCGAACCACTATCCACTTCCCCTTCATGCACTTCGGTGAGCCCGGCCTGTTCAACATCACGGCTGAAGATGGCGTGCTCGGCGTCGAGCTGCGCCCGATCCCTGATGACGACGTTGACCGGCTGCTGAGCGAAATCCGCGCCTACTGCCAGCAGGTCGAGCTTCAGATGCATGTGATCGCATCCGAGAACGGCATCGCTTGCGACCCGCAGAATCCGTATCTGCAGCACCTGCTGCAGGCCCTGCGCCAGGCGAGCGGTGTGGAGCCGTCCATAAGTCGCAAGCTGCCCGCGACGAGCGCCCGTTTCGCCCCCGGCGGGCAGGGAATCGTCTGGGGTCAGTCCGGCATCGGGCCTCACGCCGCCGAAGAACGCCATTTCGTGCCCAGCATCGAGCCCTACTACCAGGCTCTGGAGACGCTCGGTCGGAGGCTGATCGAAGCCACACCGCAGGCTGTCCCGAAGACGACGACCCGGCAGCCATCGCGCTGATGGCGCCTCGGGGAGGCCCTGCCAGGTTGCCGCGAGGAGGACATCCAATCGACGGATTTGGCCCGTCGGCCCAGCAGTGCTGCCAGACCACGGCCTCACCAACTTTCCAATGCGCGGTTCCGGCCTCTCGCCCCATCGCGGCTGTGGAGAACCTTTTCCAGCGGCGCAAGGGGCTGCGGACCTTTGTTCGGTCAACGGTGATGCACTCATACTCCGCCTGCTGCTGCCGCTGACCACGCGCGGTGACCGGTCCCTGCGCGAAAGATTCGACGGACAGCAGGCTCGAGCCTGGCCAACTGGCAGCGACCGCCAGCCCGCCCGCTGCGGCTTCAGCAGGGGAGCCCTGCCCCAGGCTGTGGTCACAGAAGGGCACGGGAGCAGGAGGAAAGGCCCCTCCCCACTCAACACCATACCATGTTCCAGAGAGCGTGGCTCCACAGCCTGCCCCGGACCCAGACAGCCGGGATCACCCTCATCGCCTCACCGAAACCGCTTTTCCTGCCTTGACGGATTGGCGACACTGCTCGATGGAGTCGGTCGCTTGTGCTATGCTTGGGCGGTGAACACCCATGGGAGTGTAACGTCGTCAACAACCTTCCCCGCGAGCGCCGGACGGCGCTGACTTCCATCAACGCTCACCCTAATTGCCTCCAGGAGCCGCACTCATGACCGGCCTCACCGACAAGGCCACCGGCGATCACTTCTCCGCGCGCGAGGAGATCGAGCACGCGCAGCGGCGCTGGCAAGACAGCATGCTGCAGCAAATCGACAGCCTGCGCCAGGAGGTGCGCACTCGCCCGCCGCAACAGGTCGCCCTGCTCTCCGGCGCAGAGTTGACAGACCGCGGTTTCTCGCTCCACTACTGGGGCCGCCCCGTCTCTTTCGATTGGCCGGACCTCGCCCCGCGCTGGGCTGATGACGGCCAGCCATGCCCGGCCTTCGACGCTGCCATGCTGCTGTACTACCTGCACCGCGCCGACGGCACGCCAATGGCCGACCGCTGGATCAGCTTTCGCGAATTGCCCGGCGGGACGTTCTACGTGCTGGCCTATCAGCGCTACAGCGGCGACCGCCTGGCCCAGACCTTCGGAAGCGATCCGGAGGCTTTCAACACCGCCTGCCGCTCGCTCGGTGGCTGGCCCCTTCCCGCCATCTCCTCCTATGCTTTCGCCTTCCAGCCCCTGCCGCGCATCTGCCTGGCAGCCGTCCTGTGGCCCGGCGAGGACGAGTTTCCACCCAAAGCCCACGTCCTCTTTGACGCCGCTGCCAGCCACTACATGACCACCGATGGGCTTGGCCTGCTCGGCGGTGGGCTCGCAGGCCGACTCTGCCGCAAGGCCGCCAGCCTGCACACCCCTGGCTGAGTGCGTGGTGAGGGCAGTGCTAGAAATGGAATGCTTCTCCCTCCCACCCCCCACACGCACCAGGCTCGCCGATCACCTGGCCTTTCTCTACGGCGAGCAGCGCGAACCCTCACTCTTGGCCCGCCTCGAACATCTGCTCAGC
>CAZNRD010000053.1:0-17475 GCA_964575425.1 uncultured Anaerolineaceae bacterium
ATGGTATCGGCAACTGCGCCCGGTCTTCTCAACCGCCGCAACGCAGGCGGCGGAGTTCAGACGACGTGGACCTTGAGCATGTTGGTCCCGCCCTCGCCGCCGGCAGGGACCCCGGCCGTGATCACGACGACGTCGCCGGGTCTCAGCACCCCGGCCTCGACCGCAGCGCGCGTGGTGATCTCGTACATGTCGTCGGTGCTGTCGTAGGCGCGCACCAAGAGCGGGCTCACGCCCCACACCAGCGCCATGCGGCGAAAGGTGCTCTCGGAAGGCGTGGCCGCCACGATGGGGACGTTCGGCCGGTGACGGGCGACAAGCCTGGCGGTGGCGCCCGAGATGGTAGACGTCAGGATTGCCGCCGCCCTCACCTCTCGGGCGATGGTGACCGTGGCGCAGGCGATGGCCTCGGCCGCGGTGTCGGGGGTTTCGGCGCGCCGCATCCAGGTCTCCGGGTCGAGGTGCTCTTCCGCGATGCGCACAATGCGTTCCATCATCTGCACGGCTTCCACCGGGTGCGCGCCCACTGCCGTCTCGCCCGAAAGCATCACCGCGTCGCTGCCGTCGAGGACGGCGTTGGCGACGTCGCTGGCTTCGGCCCGCGTGGGCTGCGAGCTATCGATCATCGACTGCAACATCTGCGTGGCTGTGATCCCTGGCTTGCCCATCCGGTTGCACGCCTGCAAGATGCGTTTCTGCGCGAGGGGAACCTCTTCTGGGGCCGTCTCCACCCCGAGGTCGCCGCGCGCCACCATGATGCCGTCCGCCGCCGCCAGGACCTCGTCGAACGCCTGCAGCGCTTCAACTTTCTCGATCTTGGCGATGATCGGGACGGCGCGCGAACCCAGGTGGGACCTCAGGGCTTCGATGTCCTGCGCGCTGAGCACGAACGAAAGGGCCAGATAGTCAACCCCCAGCCCGATGGCGAAGTCAGCATCTTCGCGATCTTTGTCGCTCAGCGGCGGGAGTCTCAAGGGGACGCCGGGCGCGTTGATCCCCTTCCTGGAGCGCAGCTCGCCGCCGCGCACCACGCGGCACGCCAACCACGAGCTCCCCTTCTCTTCCACCACCAGCTCCAGGGCACCATCGTCGAGGAGCAGCCGCTGACCACGCTGCACCCCTTCGGTCAGCTCTGGATGCGGCAAGGGTATCTCTCCAACATCCGGTTCCTCGCCTGACGAGAGCACCACCCGATCGCCTGCCGTCAGGCGCATCGGTCCGCCTGAGAGCGCGCCAAGGCGGAGTTTCCGTCCCTGCAGGTCCGCCATCACCGCCACGGGCCTATCTGTTTCCGCTGCGAGCCTGCGCACGAGGCGGATTTGCCGCTCCTGCGACGATCGGTCGCCGTGCGAGAAGTTGATCCGCGCCACATCCATGCCTGCGGCGATCATCCTCTGCACCACCTGCGGATCCTCGCTGGCGGGCCCGAGCGTGCATACGATCTTGGTCCTGGCCATTCTCGTCTCGTCGCCTCCGCTTTGAGATTAGCTGCTGACCACGCCGCGCGCGTCCAGCGCCAGGACGCCGTCTGCGGTCGCCAGCAGCGGGTTGATCTCGAACTCGCTCAGCGTCTGATGACGGCACATCAGGCGCGAGACCGCCAGGATGGCCTCCACTAACGCCTTGCGATTTGCTGGCGGTCGACCCCGACCCCCGAGCAGCAGGCGATTTCCCCGCACTTCCTCAATCATCTGCTCGGCGTCTTGGCGGGTCAGCGGCGCCACCCGGAAGGCCACATCGTCGAACACCTCCACGTGAATGCCCCCCAGGCCGAACATCACCACAGGCCCAAACGTCCGATCCTGGCGCCCGCCAAGAATGACCTCCACCCCAGGCCCTGCCATCTGCTGCACCATCAATCCCACTGGAAGGCCCTGTCGGTTCCAGCGCGCCAGCATCTGGCGCGCCGCTTGCTCGACCTCGTCCGCCTGGGCCAGGTTCAGCACGACGCCGCCGACATCGGATTTGTGAGTCAGGTCAGCCGCCAGCGCCTTGAGCGCCACCGGCAGCCCGAGCCTTTCCGCTGCCCGCCGCGCGGCTGCGGCGTCGCCCACCTTCTGCCAGGGTGCTGCAGGAATGCCGCATGCGGCGCAGACCTCGAGGGCTTGGTCCGCGGTCAGGACGCCTGCGCCAGCAAGCGCAGGAGGCGCAGTCTCAGCAACTCCCTCCGCCTCCGAGCGCCGGCTAGAGAGCCAGGCGTGTCGGTCGCGCGACGCCGCCAGTCCTCGCAGCGCCTCCTCAATCTCCGTGAAGACTGGCATCTTCAGCTCGGCCTGGAGCTTCTCCCTCTCTTCGCCTCGCGCGTAGGCACAGAAGGCGATGGGCATTCCGGTCTCGGCGATGATCTCTTGCACCCGATGTGCCAGCCGCCTGGCGCCCTCGTCCTCGCTCGGACCGTAGGTGTTGATCAGCAGGATGGCGTGCGGGCGCAGGGCCTGCAGAGTGTGTTCGACGATGCGGGCGTACAGGTCGAAGTCGAAGATCACCCCGAGGTCGAGCGGGTTCGTGGGCGCGATGACATCGGCCCGGAAGAATCCCCGCACCGCCTCCACGAAAGGCTCGGGCAGCGGCGGCAGGCGGAATCCCAGGCCTTCGGCGGCGTCGGCTGCCACCACGGCGTGGCCGCCCGAACGCGAGATGACGACCAGATCCCTGCCCTTCACAGCCGGCAGGGTGAGCCCGTGCGCGAAAGCGACGATGTCGCGAAAGCTCTCGGCCCGCAGGATGCCGGCCTGACGCAACGCGGCGCTGACGATGCGGTCGTCGTCGGCCAGGGCGGCTGTGTGCGAGAAGGCCACCGACTGACTGGCCTTGCCCCGGTTCGCCTTCTGAACGACCACCGGCTTGTCGCTTGAGCGCGCCAGTTCCATCAGGCGGCGACCGTTGCTGATGGACTCCAGGTAGAGGAAAACCATCTCCGTGCCGGGATCGTCCAGCAGGTAGGCGAGGTAGTCGGTCTCATCCAGGTCGGTCTTGTTGCCGATGCTGACGCCCTTGTTGGCGCCGACCCCGGCCAGGCTGAGCCGGTGCACGTAGGTCACCGAGATCGCGCCGCTCTGGGCGATGACCGAAGCCGGGCCGAGTCGCGCGTCCGCCGGAGACAGCGGCGCAAACGGCAGGCACACGCCGTTCTCGAGATTGATCACGCTGATGCAGTTCGGCCCGACGAAGCGAATGCCGTGGCGCCGGGCGACCTCCACCAGACGCTTCTCGAGCTCTCGTCCCTCCGGCGAGAACTCGCCGAAGCCTCCAGACTCGATGACCACTCGCAGGATGCCCTTCCGTCCGCACGCCTCGACCAGGTCCGGCACAAGGAACGCCGGCGTCAGGATAACCGCAAGGTCGAGGCCGTCGGGCGCTTCATCCAACGAGGTCACAATGGGCACGCCGTGCACCTCGCCCGCCTGCCGACCGACGGCGTAGATCGCTCCGCGGTAGTGGAAGGCTTTCAGATTGGCCACGATATTGCGGGCCAGGTTGTCGGGCTTCTCGGATACCCCGATGATGACGATGCTGTTCGGGTAGAAGATGCGGTCCATGGTTCGGGGTGAACTCCCTGAGGAATCTCGAAGTTGCGTCAAGCGGTGCCCGCGGCTGCTCAGGCAACCCCTCCCGCCAGGCCCATGCCACCATCGACAAGCAGAGTGACTCCGGTGATGTAGTCCGACTGAGAGCAGGCCAGGAACAAAGCGGCCCCGACGACATCCCCCGGCTCGCCCAGCCGACCCAGCGCCGTCGCCTGGACGATGCGCTCGCTGATTTCGGGGGAGTCCCACAGCGCGCTGCTGAAGCGGGTCTTGATCACGCCCGGCGCCAGCGCATTGACCTGGATGTTGTCCGGCCCCAGTTCTCTGGCCATCACCTGCGTGAGCATGATCAGACCGGCCTTCGAGATGCTGTAGATGCCCATGGCCGGCGAGGGCCGCAGCCCGGCGATCGAGGCCATGTTGATGATCTTCCCTCCACCGCGGCGGCGCATGTGCGGCACAACCTGCTGGATGAGAAAAAAGGCGCTCCGCAGGTTGACCTCCATGATCTTGTCCCACTGGCCAACCGTGGCTTCCATCATTGGCCCGAAGTGCGGGTTGGTGGCGGCGTTGTTCACCAGGATGTCGACGCCGCCGAAGGCCTCAACTGTCCGCTCCACCAGCGCCACCACCGATTCCGGCTCTCCGACATGCGCCGCCACCGGCAGCGCCTCGCCGTCGCGCTGACGGATCTCTGCCGCAACGGCCTCCAGCCCCTCCTGCTTGCGGCTTGCCACGACGACGCTGGCGCCAGCCTGGGCGTAGGCCAGCGCTATCTCGCGGCCAATCCCCCGCGAAGCACCGGTGACGATCGCCACCCGGCCGCTAAGGTCGAAATCCATCTCCACCTCCTCTGGAGTCTGTGTCGGCAGTGGAAGAAGGCCAGCAGCCCGATCCCCCGAATCGGTGGCTGCCGTGCCCGATGGCAGCCTAGGCGGCCCGGATGCGCATGTGCAGCGCGCGCAGCAGTTCGGGAACCCAGCGCCCCACAGGGGCGAACGTGGCGTGGGCGGGAACATCGGGCTTCAGCCCGATCGAGAGCAGGCGGTCCTTGTTCAGCACGACGGTGAGGTGCTGGCGCACCGAGCCGGCAATGCTGGCGAAGCGCATCGGCCCGCCGTCGATCTCCTTCAGGACGCGATCCCCCATCATCACCAGGGCCGCCGTCATGGCCGAGATGCGATCGGTGTCCACCGCCGGTTCGTTGGGGACGCAGGCCATAATCAGCCCGTTGCTGTCCACGAGGGCGACCCATTCAGGCTCCGGTAGTTCTTCTGCCAGCCGTCCCAGCACGCGCAGGAGTTCCGATTGACGAGTGACCATAGAGTGCACTCCGAGGTGGCCGCCGCTTCCGGCGTCGATGGCGCAAGCGTATCTCAACACGCTCACCCCTGCAAGGGCCCCCAGGTCCCCTCCAGGCAGGAGATCCCCTGTCGCACACGGACGCCAATTGGCCCATCTCTCTGTTTGGGATACAATCCGACGGCGATGGACTTCCGGCCATTCTACCGTCGCCCCGCGTTTCACACCGCCGTCGGCATCGCTGTGTGGGCGGCAGCGTACCTCATGCTCCGGCGCGCCGCAGGTACACCGGAGCCGCTCCCGATTCCTCTTGCGGCCGTCTCCGGGGCGCTCGCCTCCCTGGCCCTGCTCGTTGCCTTCGGTCAGCTCGTCCCTCCAGGTCGAAAGCTCGCCGCCTACCCCGGCGAGGTGCTGCGCTTCCTCGTCGTCCTTCTCTGGATCCTCCTCCACCTCTGGGCCTTCCGGCCCCAGGGAACGCCCGAAGCGCAGGCAGCCTTGATTCACGTCGACCTCTTTGTCACGACGCTTCTCCTGATGACTGCCCTCGCCGCCCAGTTCGTCCTGCCGGTGCGGACCTCGATCGAACGCGCCACCGTCGCTGGCCGGCTGCTGCGGCATCTGGCCGGGCTGAGCGGGCCTGTCGCCTTCGTCCACAGCGGCCGCGCCAAGGAATCCGGTCGCGAGGCCCAGCGGCGCGGCCCGGGAGTTCTCCTCGTCGATCATGCCAGCGCTGCCGTGCTCCGCACCGACGTCCGCTTCACGGGCGCCGTCGGCCCGGGACTCACCTTCACCGCCCCCGGCGAGCGCCTGGCCGAGCCTCTTGACCTGCGGCTCCAGGTCCGGACCCTCCCCGCCACCAGGCCCATCACCCAGGCCGAGTCCGAAACTCAGCGGGAGACATCCTTGGCCCTAACGCGCGACGGCATCCCGATCTCGGCCGAGGTGCGCGTGACCTTCATGCTCCACCCGGGACGCACGCTCGAGCCGCGCCTCGGCAGCGACCCCAACCGACCGCCGTACGATTTCCACCCAATTGCCGCCGGGCGCGCCGTCTACGGCCACGCCTATGGCGCCCAGCATGATGTCCCCTGGACTCGCCTCCCGCTGCTCCTGGTGGTGGACCTGTGGCGCGAGGAGGTCAAGGCTCGGGCCTTGCTCGACCTGATTCGCCCCTCGCCGCGCGACACGCCGCCGCTGGAAGACATTCAGAAGGCGATCCTTGCTCGCCTCACTTCCCCGAACTACGCCGCGCAGGGCGCCGACGGGCGCGTGCAGTGGAAGCCAAGTCGCGAGTTCCATCTCCTTCACGATCGCGGCATACGCGTCCTGCAGGTCGAGATCCATGACCTTGTCCTGCCCGAGGACGTCCGCCAGGAATACCTGCTGCGCTGGCGCGAGACGTGGTCCGGCGCAGTGCGCGAGGTGCTCCAGGACGCCGAGCAGCGGGCCGAGGAGCGGCGCCGCGCCGGGCGGCGTCAGGCCGTGCTGGAGCTCAGCGATGAGCTCACGCGAGACCTTCGCAGCCGCCTGGCCCAGGGCGAGCCTCCCAGCCGGCGGGATACCCTTGCCGCCATCCTGCTCGACGCCCTGCGCCTGTGCGACCGCCGCCAGATGATGCCCGAAGGCCCGGCGCTGGCCGCTCACCTGAAACGCGTCCGCTCCGAAGTCATGGCCCTCGAGGGCGACTGCGAGCCGCCCCGCCCCGGCTCACCATCCTGACCGATGGCCAGCCTCCCCTCCAGCCCTTCCACCCGTAGCATCGTGCGCTGGCTCGAACGTTGGATCCTCGGGCGGGATGCAGCGGCGCCCATCGTGCGCTTCGTCCTCGTCTGGGGATCCTTCGGGCTTTTCTGGCTATTCCTCGTGTTCCATGCCGGCCTCCAGCTCCCGGCACTCCCCGACTGGCTCAAGTGGCTGCCGTTCCCCTTCGACGCCGTCGCGCAGACAGGTTCGATGTTCTTCGCGCCCCGCGTCCTCGTCCACCTGCTCCCCGTGGCTTTTGGGCTGTGGCTCGGCTTCCGCGTCGCCGCTCTCTACCTGGCCGACCTCTACGAGCTGGACGATCCGGCGATTGCCTCGCGCTACCTGTGGCCCGCTCTCTTCGGCCTGGACCCGGTCTCCTACCCCAGGCTCGATGTGAGCACGGGCGACCTCGAGCAAATCGAGGCGGACCACCCGCTGGTCGTCATCGGAGGGCCGGGGTACGTGCGCGTCCACCTCGGGCATGCTGCCGTCTTCGAGGGCATCGACGGCCGTCCCAGAGTCTATGGCCCCTCCCCGCTCCAGTTCATCCAGGGTTTCGAACGACTGCGGGACGTCGTCGATCTGCGCGATCAAGCAGCCAAGGCCGACCTGGTGCACGCGATGACACGAGACGGGATCGAGGTGTATGCGCGCGAGGCGCAGATGGTGTTCCGCGTCTATCGCGGCCGTGGGCTCCAGCGCACGCTGGAGAACCCGTATCCCTTCGATGAGGCGAGTGTGCGGCGCCTTGTGTACGCCCAGCCGGTGGACGAGAACGGCCGCGGCCGGTGGACGGAGGCCCTCCCCGACCGCGTTCGGCAGGAAATCCAGCGGTTCGTCTCGGAACTGACGCTCGAGGAGTTCCTCGCGCTGCGCCCGCAGCCTTCGCCAGGGCAAGAACGGCGCGCCTTCCACATCCCGCGCCACGCCCTGACGGCGCGCTTCCACACCCCTCAGGCAGTCGAGCGCCTCAAAGAGGCTGGCCTGGAACTCGACTGGGTCGGCGTCGGCACGTGGGAAGTGCACGACCGGCCCGGCCGCAGCGACGACGCCGGCGTCGGCCAGGCCCTGATCAGCGGGTGGCGCGAGAAGGAGCGCCTCGCCCTCTACACTTCGCCCGAGTACCTGGAGCGGCAGCAGGCCCGTGGCTACCGCGACTATGCGGCCAGCCTGTTGACCGAGTGGATCGAGGCCTGGGAAGGCGACGGCGGCCAGGACACTCAGGCGGCCTGCCTCCAGCTCTTGAGCCGGGTCCGTGAGCAGCTTACCCGCATGCAGGAGGAACTCGAGAACGACCCGCAGGCCCGCAAGCCGCTGGGCATGGAGAATGCCCTGCGCCACCTCACTTCTCTCATCAGCCCACACTGGCTAGGGGGAGGCGCATGACGGCACCATCCGCCTCGAACGGCCCGGTGCTGGTGATCGGCTCCGCTGGCACAGACATCGTCGGCCGTCCCCTAACCGACCTTTCCCTCGGCACCTCCGCCCCGGGCCTGCTTCGCGCCTCACCCGGCGGCGTGGCCCGCAACGTCGCGGAGAACCTGGCGCGCCTTGGCACCGAGGTCAGCCTGCTCACCGCGGTCGGCGATGACCCGGAGGGCCGCCGTCTGCTGGCGCAAACTGCGGAAGCAGGCGTCGCCATCGACCACGTCCTCACCTCACCCGACCACCCCACCGGCTGCTACCTGGCCGTGCTCGACGGCCGAGGCGGCCTGCACCTGGCCCTGGACGACATGCGGGTCATCGAGGACCTGACGCCGGAGCATCTGCGCCAGCACCGCCCGCTGTTTCAGCAGGCGTCGGCCCTGTTCGTCGACGCCAACCTCGCGCCGAAGACCCTGGCAGCAGCCGTCAGCCTGGCGCGCGCCGAAAGCGTGCCGGTTGCCGCCGATCCCACCTCGATCAACCTGGCCCCGCGCCTTCTCCCACACGTCGACGGCCTGTGGCTGCTTGCCTGCAACGAGGCCGAGGCCGAGGCTCTGTGTGGGCAGCCTCCACCCAGGACGGGCGTTGAGCGCGCCATCGACTGCGCCCGCCACCTGGTCTCCATGGGCGTCGAGATTGCCATCGTGGCCATGGCCGAGTTCGGCGTCGGGTATGCAACGGCCAGCGAGAGCGGCCACGTCCCTGCCGTCCGGACGGAGATCCTGGATCCCACCGGCGCGGGCGACGCACTGACGGCGGCCGCCATCTTCGCCCTGCTCAACGAAGTCCCCATCGACGAAGCGGTCCGCCTCGGCGTCTCGGCCGCCGCCCTAACCCTGCGGACGCGCGGTACGGTCGTACCCGACCTCTCGCTCGAACTCCTCTACGAACAGCTACGCTGAGCGGTGCGGCGATGCCAGAGTGGCTGCATGTTTCCACAGAGGTCGAGCAGGCCCTGCGGGCTGGCGCTCCCGTCGTCGCTCTGGAGACGACGGTGATCACACACGGCCTGCCTCGTCCAATCAACCTTGAGATCGCGAGAGCGCTGGAGGAGGAGGCGCGGCTCGCCGGGGTGGTCCCGGCCACGATCGGGGTTGTGGGGGGCAAGGTTCGGGTGGGGCTCACCGCTGCCGAGGTTGAGCACCTGGCTGCGGCCTCTGGCGTCGTCAAGGTCAGCCGCCGCGATTTGGGCGTGGCGCGCGCCCGCAGCCTCGATGGAGGCACGACGGTGGCGGCGACAATGCACGTGGCGCACGCGGCCAGCATCCGGACCTTCGCCACCGGCGGCATCGGCGGAGTGCATCGGGGCCCCTCCGGCGACATCTCGGCCGACCTTCCCGAGCTGGCCCGCACGCCGGTGGCCGTGGTCTGCTCCGGCGCCAAGTCCGTCCTGGATCTGCCGCGCACGCTGGAGTGGTTGGAGACGGCGGGCGTGCCGGTGCTCGGCTGGCAGACGGACGAATTCCCCGCCTTCTTCACGGCGACGAGCGGCCTGCCGGTGAGCGCCCGCGTCGAGGACGCGCCGGCGGCTGCCGCCGTGATCGAGGCCCATTGGTCAGCCGGACTCGAGACGGGGCTTGTGATTGCCGTCCCCTGCCCTGAGTCTGAGGCCGTGCCGCAGCGCCTCGTCGAAGCAGCGCTGGCCGAAGCCCTCGACCGCGCCGAGCGCGCCGGCGTTCGCGGCAAAGACGTGACTCCGTTCCTGCTGGCGCGCCTAGCCGAAACCACCGAGGGGGCGACGCTCCGCGCCAACCAGGCCTTGCTTCGCCGAAACGTGCGCGTGGCAGCTCAGATTGCCCGCGCCCTCAGCCACCGCTGAGCCCGGCCGTCAGCCGCAAACGCACGTCGAGCGCCACTGCCCCCTGCCCTTCAGGCAAGGCGCGCAGAGGGTTGATTTCCACCTCGGCGATTTGCGGAATGTCCACTCCCAGCTGCGCCAGTCGAATCACCGCCTGCAGCACAGCCTCGCGGTCAGCCGGCGGGGCCGAGCGGTAGCCCCGCAGCCGCCGACCCGCCCACGTATCGTCAAGCAGTCCCTCCGCTTCCCGCCGTGAGAGCGGCGCCAGCGCGAACGCCACATCCCTGGACGCCTCGACCTCAATGCCCCCGGCACCAAACATCACCAGAGGGCCGAACTGCTCGTCTCGCACGACGCCGACGATGACTTCCTGTCCCTCCTCGGCCATCGCCTGCACCAAGACTCCATCGAAGCGAAAGCCGGCCGCCTGAGCCCGGTCTGCAATGGTCCGGCAGGCGCGGCGCACCTCGTCCCGACTGCGCAGGCCCACAAGGACACCACCCACGTCGGACTTGTGGGACTGATCCCGCGAGATCAGCTTGACGACAACGGGCCATCCGACGCGCTCCGCCACCTCGGCGGCCTCCGATTCGCTGACGGCGACCTGCGACCTGGGCACCGCGATCCCGATGCGCCTCATCAATGCATCCGCCGTGGCCGGATCGACAAGGCCGGTGGCCGTCACGTCCGCACGCCCAAGCAAAGTGCGAACATCATCAAGGTGTATCTCCGCAGCGCTCGCCGGCGCCTCCGTCGGCATGCTTAGCTGCCGCGCCCGGTAAGCCAGGATGCGCAGGGCGGAGGCGGCTCGCTCCGGGAAGCGGTAGTCCGGGATGTGCGCCTGACGCAGCAGCCGGACAGCATGGCTGATCAGGTCCTCGCCCATGAGCACCATCACGACGGGTTTCGCCGCCGAGCGGATGAGAGGGATGACGGCTCCCACCACTTCCGCTGCCGTCGTCATCGGGGGTGGCACCAGGATGACCATCAACGCATCCACGGCCTCGTCGGCCAGCAGGCACCCAAGGGCTGCGGCATATTCCGTCGGGCCAGCGCCGGCCAGCATGTCCACCGGGTTGCGCAGGCTGGCGGCCGGGGACAGGAACTCATGCAGCTTCGTGCGTGTCGCCTCTGTCAGCGGGGCCCGCTCAAGCCCATTCGCCTCCAGCGCGTCCGCCGCGATCGCCCCCGGCCCTCCGGCGTTGGTCAGCACCGCCACCCTGTTCCCGCGCGGCAGCGGGCACCAGGCCAGCGCCCGAGCCCAGTCGAAGACCTCCTCCGTCGTTTCGGCGCGAAGGACGCCGGTCTTGCGGAACGCCGCCGCGTACGCGGCGTCTCGCCCCGCTATCGCTCCTGTGTGCGAGGCCACCGCTTCCTGCCCGCTGCGGGAACGACCGACTTTGATGGCGATCACCGGTTTCTGCCGCGCCGCCTTCGAGGCCTGCTCCAGGAATGCTCTCCCATCCCCGACGCCTTCCAGGTACATGGCGACGACGCGGGTGTGGGGGTCGGCAATGGTGGGGATCAGCAAGTCGGCCTCCGTCAGGTCCATCTGGTTTCCCAGGCTGACCAGGCGGGAAAGTCCGAAGCCCTGTCCGCGCGCCCAGTCGATGACCGCTTCGCAGATGGCGCCCGAGTGGGAGAGGAAGGCGATGTCCCCGGGAAGTGGCCCGGGCAGCGGCAGGAATGTGGTGTCCAGCGGCAGGTGGGTGTCGAGCAGGCCGATGCAGTTGGGACCCAGGATGCGCATCCCGCAGCGGCGGGCAATGGCCAGACACTGCTCTTCGAGCTGACGGCCCGCGTCGCCGGTCTCGCGGAAGCCGCCGGAGCCGATGATCACCGCGCGGATTCCCCGGTCCCCGCACTGCTCGAGGACCTGCGGAACGGAGGTGGCGGGGATCAGGATCATCGCCAGGTCGACGGGGTCGGGCACGCTTCGTACGTCAGCGTAGACGGGCCGATCGAACAGACGGCCACCGCGCGGGTTGACGAAGTGGATGGCTCCCGCGTATCCGGAGATGACCAGGTTGCGGGCGACGCCGTAGCCGAGCTTCGCGGGGTTTTGCGAGGCGCCGATCACGGCCACGCCGCGAGGGGCGAAGAAGTTTTCCAGCATGCGCCTTCTCTCCTGGTTGACTCGGAACCGCATCTCGATTGTAACGGCAGAGCGAGACTCCAGACGGCCCACGTCGATCCGAGACCGGTGCCGGGCCAAAGGGGTCGAGGGAACTGAGTGCAAAGGCTTTCACCATACCGGAAGCAATCCGTTTGGCATCGGCAGCCGCTCCCGGTGTTCTTCTGCACTCGTAGAAAGGCGGCAGTTTGCACCTCTCCGCTGCGTGTGTTAGAATGGGCAATGGTACTCGGGCGCTGCTGGAGGCCGGGCATGGTCGAGGTTTCGATCGACAGCATCCGCGTCAGCTTGATGTCGCAGCATCGCATTGTCATCCTCAAGGACGTTGACTCGGAGCGATTCCTCCCCATCTGGATCGGCCCCTTCGAAGCCGAAGCCATCACCGTCAGCCTGCAGGAAATGGAAGTCGTCCGGCCCCTCACCCACGACCTGCTCCGCAACGTCCTGCATGCGCTCGGGGCCGAGGTCCTGCGCATTCAAATCGTCGACCTGCGCGACGACGTCTTCTACGCTCAGATCGTGCTGCGCGTCAACGGTCGCGAGCTGGAGATTGACTCCCGGCCCTCGGATGCCCTGGCCCTGGCCGTGCGCGTCCACGTGCCGATCTACGTCGACGAGAAGGTGATGCGCGAGGCGGCCACCAAGCCCGAAGCCGAAATCGGGAGCGGCGAGCCTTCCGAGACGTCTCCCGACGATGAGCGACTGGCCGTCTTCAAGGACTTTGTCGGTAAGCTGAACCTGGACGATATCGACTCGCCCGATCAGGAAAGCGACGAGTGACGTCGCGCGCCGCCGCCTGGTCCTGGCCCGCAGCACACACTGCCGGACAACCGCATGACGGATGCGCCTTTCTTTCCCCCTGAAGTTCCCGTGGGGGATGAGCCTCGTGTCTCCGCTGCCGCCTCGCGGACGGCGCAGCCCCTCCCGTTTCCGCGCGAGGCAGAAGAGGCCGTGCTGGGCGCCATCCTGGTCAACCCCGAGGCCTACTACGACGTCGCTCACTTCCTCTCCTCCGAAGACTTCTACCTCCACCGCAACCGCTGGATCTGGGAGGCCTTCGTCAGCCTGCACGACCAGCGACTCCCGATCGACCTGCTGACCGTTTCCGAGGAACTCGATCGCCAGGGCCGGCTGGCGGAGGTCGGCGGACCCGCCTACCTGACGGCGCTCATCAACAGCGTCCCCTCCTCACTCCATGCCGAGGCCTACGCCCATCTCGTCGAAGAGAGCGCCACCCGCCGCCGTCTGCTCGACGCCGCCAACCAGATCGCCCGCCTGGCCTACCAGTCGGATTCGCCGCTGGGAGAGGTCGTCAACGACGCCGAGAAGGCCGTCTTCGCCGTCAGCGAACGACGCCTCACCCACGAGCTGCGGCCGATCAAGCAGGTCCTGAGCGAGTACTACGACCGCGTCGATTACCTGGCGCGGCACCGTGACGAGACCATCGGGGCACCCACCGGGTTCATCGACCTCGATCGACTCCTGGGCGGCATGCAGCCGAGCGACCTGCTGATCATCGCCGGCCGTCCCGGCCAGGGGAAGTCCGGCTTCTGCATCTCGGCCGCCAAGAACGCCGCCCAGCTCCACAAGAAGCACGTCGCTCTGTTTTCTCTCGAGATGTCGAATGAGCAATTGGTGCAGCGGCTGGTGGCGCAGGAGACCGGCATCGACTCGCAGCGCCTGCGCCTGGGCGATATCAACGACGACGAGTGGCCTCTGTTCACTCAGGCGGTGAGCGCCCTCAGCGCCACCCACATCTACCTCGACGATACCCCGGCCATCACCCCGCTCCAGCTGCGCACCAAATGCCGCCGCCTGCACATGGAAGTCGGGCTCGACCTGATCATCGTCGACTATCTGCAGCTCATGTCCGGCGACACGCGCATGGACAACCGGGTGCAGGAGGTCTCCTACATCTCCCGCAACCTGAAGGTCCTGGCGCGTGAACTCAAGGTGCCCGTCCTGGCGGCAGCTCAGCTGTCCCGCGCCGTCGAGCAGCGCTCCGACAAGCGGCCCGTCCTCTCCGACCTGCGCGAATCGGGCAGCCTCGAACAGGACGCCGACGTCGTCATGTTCATCTACCGGCCGGACCAGTACGAAGCCGATACCCTGCGCCAGAACATCGCCGAGATCATCGTCGCCAAGCACCGCAACGGCCCGGTCGGCAGCGTCGAGCTGGTCTTCCGCCGCCCGCTGGCCAAGTTTGAGAACGCTGCCCGCCGCATCGCCCCCGTTGAGTCCTCCTGATGCCCACCAGGCCGCTCTCCGGCTTTCCCGGCTTCCCCGAAGGCAAGCTCAAGGTCACGCCCATTCCCAACCTCTTCTTCTCGGACCTGCTGCCTTCCATTGATAACCTGCCGGAACTCAAGCTCACGCTCTATGCCCTGTGGGCGCTGGCGCGCAAAGAGGGCAGGTTCCGCTATCTGACGCGGGCCGAGATCGCCGGCGACCGCCTGTTCATGTCCGGGCTCTCCGCCTCCGGCCGCGAGACGCGCGAGGTCCTCGACGAGGCGCTCGAGCGCGCCGTGGCCCGGGGCACGCTGCTCTGCGCCCGGCTCGAGGGGCAAGGCGAGAACGAGCGCCTCTACTTCCTCAACTCGCCGAAGGGCCGGGCCGCACTGGAGGCGCTGCAGCGCGGGGCCTGGCACCCCAGCGGCCTCCCCGAGGCCCCCGTCGAGCTCGAGATCGAGCGGCCCAACCTCTTCAGCCTCTACGAACAGAACATCGGCCCCCTCACTCCGATGATCGCCGAAGTCCTGCGCCAGGCCCAGGAAGCCTATCCCGCCGCCTGGATCGAAGACGCCATCCGCATCGCCGTCGAAAACAACGTGCGCAAGTGGCGCTACGTCGAAGCCATCCTCGAAGACTGGCACACCCGAGGCAGGGATGAACGAGAAGATCGAGGAGACTCTGAAAAAGCTCGCCGCCGCTACGTCGAAGGCGAGTTCGCCGAATTCGTCGAACACTGACGCCGCCTCCGCGCGCCGACCCGACGACGACCTGCCCGGCGACCTGAACTGCCCCCTCTGCCAGGGGCTGGGCTACCTGCGCGCCGACGTTCCGCCCGGCCACCCGGACTTCGGCCGCCTGGAAATCTGCTCTTGCCGCCAATCCGAGGTGCGCGCCCAGATCCGGCAGCGCCTCTTCAGCCTCAGCCGCCTCGACGAACTGAAGAGCATGACCTTCGAGACGTTCCAGCCGCGCGGCCGCCTCGGCCTCGGCCAGGAGCAGCAGGCCTCCATCGAACGGGCCTACGAGACCGCTCGCTCCTTCGCCCACTCGCTCAACGGCTGGCTGCTCATCCGCGGCGGATACGGCGTCGGCAAGACTCACCTGGCCGCCGCCATCGGCAACGAGGCCGTCTCCCTCGGCGTGCCCACCCTCTTCCTCACCGTGCCTGACCTGCTCGATTCGCTCCGCTTCGCCTACAGCGCCGAGGACACCAGCTTCGAAGAGCGTTTCGAGCAGATCCGCCAGGCGCCCCTGCTCATCCTCGACGATTTCGGCACGCACAGCGCCACCGAATGGGCGCGCGAGAAACTCTTCCAACTCCTCAACCACCGCCACCTCAATCGCCTGCCCACCGTCGTCACCACCAACCTGGCCCTGGAAGAAATCGACGGGCGCATGCGCTCGCGCCTCCTCGACGCCGGCCTCGTCACCGTCATCTACATCCTCGCCCCCGACTACCGCCGCCCCCTGGACGACCTGGCCCAGCACGAACTCTCTTCCCTCGACCTGCATCGCCAGCAGACCTTCGGCACCTTCAACCTGCGCAAGGGGGAAAAACTTACCCCGGGGGACCTCAAGAGCCTGGAACGCGCCTTCGACGCCGCCCGCAGATACGCCGAATCCCCCCAGGGCTGGCTCGTCCTGACCGGCCCCTACGGCTGCGGCAAGACCCACCTCGCCGCCGCCATCGCCAACTACCGCGCCAGCGAAGGCCACCCGGTGATGTTCGTCGTCGTCCCCGACCTGCTGGACCACCTGCGCGCCACCTTCAGCCCCTCCAGCAGCATCTCCTACGACCGCCGCTTCGAGGAAGTTCGCTCCTCGCCGCTGCTCGTGCTCGATGACCTGGGGACTCAGGCCACCACGCCCTGGGTGCGCGAAAAGCTCTACCAGCTCTTCAACCACCGTTACAACGCCCGCCTGCCCACCGTGATCACCACCGCCGACCCGCTCGACGAGATCGATCCCCGGCTGCGCTCCCGCATGCTCGACGCGCGCCTTTGCACTATCCACGCCATCACCGCCCCCGCCTTCCGCGGCGCCCCAACCCGCCGCCGGCCAGCCCGCTGACGCGAAGCGCCGCCCCACCTCCCGTGGGGCGGCGCCTGTCACCGCATCGGGCCTGCGCACGTCTCACGGCGCGCAGAACCTCACGCTCACCTCGTTGGAATACACGCTGTTGGGCGAGGTCACGTGCAGACGCGCTGTGATTGTGGAGCCACTTGTGCCTGCAGGCACCTCCTGCCAGTAGCTAACCGTGCTGAGCGTCCTCGCATCGCTGAAGGTCAAGCTCCCAGACAGTGCAGTCTCCGTCCATGGTCCGGCATCCAGCCTGGTCTCCCACACGTAGTTTGCGGTGAGCGCGCCGGTGGCCGTGATCGAACCGGACCAAGTGGCCCGGCACCGGCAGGGCATGCACGTCGTCCGGTCCACCGTAACCGCGGCGGAGCTCACATGCGGGATGGGCGGGAGTGGGATGAAAGGCGTCCGCGGGATTGGGATGAAAGGCGTCAGCGGGATAATGATGCGCATGGTCGGCGTCGGTGTGATCGTCGGCGTCGCCGTCGGACTCGGCGTCGGCGTCGGCGGCGCCGGGATCACCGGCACCCCCGAGAGGTCCCCGCTCGCCATGCCCGTGATGTTCGATATCCAGCAGCGCGCACCCCCCTGCACCACCCACCACGTCCCCGTCACATCCTTCCCCACAATCGGCTCCGTCGTCCCCGCCAGCACCACGCGTACGATGTCGTACACCATGCCCGGCCCCGCGCGACAGTTCGCATTTGTCGTTGTGGTGAAAACCGGCGGGCCGAGCGTTGACGTCGGCGTGAGGGTGGCCGTTGGCGTGTCCGTCGGGGCTTCGGTTGGCGGCGCCGGGCTCGGCGTCGGCGTGTCTGCAGGAGCGCTCGTCGCCGTCGGCGTCTCCTTCATCTCGATCTCCGGTCCCCCCGGGGGACGCAGCGGAAAGTCGCACGCCAGGACCGCTGCAGCGAGCACCGCCACAAGCGCCCCACCCGCTGCGCGAATCCGCGGCCGCCCACCGTATCGCGGATTGATGCTCATCGTTTTCTCCTTCCAGCGAAAGGTCCGGAATCCTCTATCCTGAGAACGAGCGTGGCTGGTCCTCTGTGACAGGCCAAAGAAGACAACCGAAGCCACGCCCCTGGCGCGGGCTTCCCCCAATGCATGCGCTGGCCCCCAGACTGCGAGGCACTAGTTCCCAAAGTCGATTCTAGCGGCAAACAGGAGCCCGTGCAACCTCGTGTATGGGTTCAACAGATATGAGACAGTCGAAGCTTTCGGGCCATCCCGGGATG
>CAZNRD010000054.1:0-16577 GCA_964575425.1 uncultured Anaerolineaceae bacterium
AATCGCCTCTCCCTCGCCCGGATCCATCCCGCCCCCTCTCGCAGCAAGACGTCTTCCTCATCACCTACCCGGGCCAAATCCAGGCCCCGTGCCAGCCGCCCCTCGACGTCCTGAGCGACTGGCTAGACCGGCGCCTGTCCGACTTAATCGGCGGCCTGCACCTCCTGCCCTTCTACCCCTCGTCGTCCGACGACGGCTTCTCGGTGATCGACTACCACGCCGTCGATCCCGCCTTCGGCACATGGGACCTCGTAGGCCGCCTGGCCTCTCGCTACCGCCTCATGGTCGACGTCGTCCTCAACCACATCTCGGCCTCCAGCACCTGGTTCCGCTCCTTCCTTGCCGGCGACCCATCCTACAAGGACTTCTTCATCGCCCTGGACCCGCAGACCGACCTGACGGCCGTCGTCCGACCCCGGCCCACCCCGGTCCTCACCCCCTTCGAAACCGCCGCCGGTCCGCGCTTCATCTGGACGACCTTCAGCGCCGATCAAATCGACCTCAACTACGCCAACCCCGACGTCCTGCTCGCCATGCTCGACGTCTTGCTCCACTACGTCCGCTGCGGGGCACAGGTCCTTCGGCTCGACGCCGCTGCCTTCCTGTGGAAGCAGCCCAGCACCTCGTGCGTCCACTTGCCCCAGACGCACCGCCTCATCCAGGTCGTGCGCACGGTGCTGGACACTGTCGCACCATGGGTGTGGCTGCTCACCGAGACCAACGTCCCTCATGCCGAGAACATCTCCTATTTCGGCGACGGCGGCAACGAGGCCCACTGGGTGTATCAGTTCACCTTGCCCCCACTCATCCTGCACACATTCCTCAGCGGCAGCGCCTCCCAACTGACGGAATGGCTCTCTGACATCAAGCCCCCCAACAATGAAACTTGCTTTTTCAACTTCCTCGCCTCGCACGATGGCATCGGCCTGCGGCCCGCGGATGGTATACTCAGCCAGGAGGAAACCGATCGACTCGTGAAGGCCGTTCAGGCGCGCCGCGGGCTGGTGTCCTATCGTTCGGCCAGCGGCGGTCGGCTGGAGCCATACGAGCTCAACCTCACGTACTTCGACGCGCTGAACGATCCGCTCGAAGTGGAGCGGGACCCAGACACAGCCATCGCTCGCTTCCTCGCCTCGCATGCGATCCTGCTCTGCCTGGCCGGCGTCCCTGCCCTCTACTTCCACAGCCTGCTCGGCTCCCGCAGTGACTTCGCCGGGTACGAACAGACCGGCCAAGCACGCAGCCTGAATCGGCAGAAGCTCTCACTCGCCAGCCTGGAGGCAGCCCTGACGGATCGCCGCTCGCTCTCGGCACGCATCTTCGAAGGCCTGGCCTACCTCCTCCGCCTGCGCCGCAGTCAGGTGGCGCTGCATCCGGCCGGGCCGCAGCGGGTGCTCTCTCTCGCCCCCGATGTCTTCGCCGTCCTGCGGACAAGCCCGGCAGGCGATCAGGAAGTCCTCTGCCTCGTCCGTGTGCACGGCGAGCCCGCGACCCGGCTCCTGCACTTCGCCCACCCGGGCTGCCGGGAGGCAGCGGACCTCGTCAGCGGCGAGAAGGTGAGCCTCGACGCCATCCCCCTTGGCCCATACCAGGTGCGCTGGCTGCGCCTCGACGAGCGGTGATGCCATGAAAGTCGGCCTGCTCCACTACACCGGCCCTCCAACCATCGGGGGCGTCGAGCGCACCCTCGCCATCCACGCGCGCTTGCTGGCCGATGCAGGGCATCAACCTGTGCTGGTCGTCGGCCGCGGCCAGTCTTTCGACGACCGCGTGCCGGTATGGCGCGTGCCCGCCATGGACTCGCGCGCCCCCCGCGTTCTCCGGCTGCGCGCCGCTCTCGAGCAAGGACTCATCCCTGAGGAATTCCACGCCCTGCGCCAACGCCTGGCAGACCTCCTGGCACCCCGGCTGGCTCAGCTGGAGGTCGTCATCGTCCACAACGCGCTCACCCTTCACAGGAATCTGCCCCTCACTGCTGCATTGTGGGATCTCCACCAGGCATCTCGCCTGCCCAGGCTCATCGGCTGGCATCACGACCTCGCCTGGGACCGCCCGCAGGATCGTGCCCTGCTCTACGAAGGCTATCCATGGGACCTGCTGCGCCGGCCATGGCCCGACGCCACGCATGTCGCCGTCTCCGCCGCGCAGCAGCGGCGGCTGGCCAGTCTCTACGACATCCCGCTCGATGAAATCCGCGTCGTCCCCCCAGGGGTCGACCCGGCGGACTTCTCACGATGGACCGACCGCACCAGGGCCATCGTCGAGCGCTGCCGACTGCTCGAGGCCGATGCCGTGCTCCTCCTGCCCGCCCGCATCACGCGCCGCAAGAACATCGAGTTCGCACTTCACGTCCTGGCTGCCCTGCGCCAGCAGACCGGGCTGGATTTTCGTCTCACCGTCACCGGCCCGCCCGGGCCTCATACCCCGGCCAACCAGGCCTACCTCCATCGCCTGCTGGACCTGTGCACCGAACTCGGGCTGGAGGAAGCCGCTCATTTCCTGTATCGGCTCGATCCGCGCCGCCCCTTCGAAGTGGATGACGCCGCGCTTTCGGACCTGTTCCGCCTGGCTGATGCCCTGTTCATGCCCAGCCTGGCCGAGGGATTCGGCATCCCGCTGTTGGAGGCGGGCCTGGCGCGGCTGCCCATCTTCTGCACCGACCTGCCGCCATTCGCCGAGAGCGCGCACGACCTTGCGACGTACTTCTCGCCGCAGGCCGATCCGTCACAGGTCGCCGATCTGATCGCCGCACAGCTTCTTCCCGATCGGGCCTACCGCATGCGCCGACGCGCGCAGCGAGACTACTCCTGGCAGTGCATCGTCCAGACGAAGCTTCTGTCCTTGCTCAGCGAAGTGGTCCGGTCATGACCGGTATTCTGCGCACCCTGGTCTCACGATCCCTGGCGAGTCCTCTCCAGGTGGTGATCTGACGATGCCCAAGTCGCAGGGCCCCTCCCCTCGCCAGCCGCCTCGTAAGGCTCACATCTTTGCCTCGCTGCGGCGCGTCCTGGTTCCTGTCGTGCATGGCTCTCCATCGCCGGATCTGCTTCGGGTCGCACGGCTTCTTGCGCCGGATGTCCGCTTGTTGGGTCTGGTGCGCACTGCTCCCGACGAGCCGCTCAGCGCAGCGGCGAGGGCGGCGCGCGAGGTGCGCGAGACACTGCGCCAGCTCACCGAGGGTGACCGCGTCCGACCCAAAGCGCGTGTGCGGGTCTCTCCAACACCCTGGCAGGAAGTGGTCGAGGTGGTGCAGACCGATCAGCCAGACTTGCTTCTGATCGGGTGGGGCGCGCAGATGGAAGCCCTCGGCATCACCCCGGACGAAGTGCTGTTCCGCCCGCCGTGTGACGTCGTGCTGGTTCGCGGACCGGTCCCCGAGAGCCCCGGCCGGGTGCTTGTCCCGGTGCGTGGGGGACCTCATGCAGAGTTGGCGCTGCGCATCGGCCTGAGCCTGCGGCCCCACCAGCTTACGACGCTGCACCTCACGCCTCCCGGCGCGGAGGCGCACGACAAGCCATTCCGCGGCCTGGAGCGCGTCTTGGCCCGGCTCCCAGAAGTAGCAACGATTCGCCAGGTCACCGGCGAGACGGTCGCCGCAATCCTCGGCCAGGCCCGGCGCTGCGACCTGATCGTCCTTGGCGCCACAGCCCAGCGTCCAAGCACCGCGCCTCCCCTCGGCCCCGTCGCCAGCGAGGTGCTGCAGCAGAGCCCCGTCGGCGTGCTGGTGGTCAAGACACGGCGCTCCATGCCCGAGGCTGTGCCCAGCGAAGCCGCCGGCGCGCGGGCCATCTCGATCCTGGTCGACAAGTGGTTCGCGGAGAACACCTACCAGGCCGACGAGTTCGCTGACCTGCGTCACCTGCTCGAGCTCAAGCAGCGGCGCGCCGTCACCATCAGCCTCGCCCTGCCTGCTCTCAACGAGCAGGCCACAGTCGGCAAGGTCATCCGCACCATCAAGACGGCCCTGATGGACCAGGTTCCGCTGCTCGACGAAATCGTGCTGATGGACTCAGACTCGACCGACCGCACGCGCCAGATCGCATCCCGTCTTGGAATTCCGGTGTACATCCATCAGCAGCTGCTCCCTGAACTCGACGCCCGCTGCGGCAAGGGCGAGGCCCTGTGGAAGAGCCTGTTGGTGACCCGGGGCGACATCATCGCCTGGATCGACACCGACATCGTCAACATCCATCCCCGCTTTGTCTACGGCATCATTGGCCCGCTGCTGCTCGACCCGCGCCTTCAGTTCGTCAAGGGCTTCTATCGCCGCCCCCTGCGCGTCAGCGGGGCGCTCCAGGCCAGCGGCGGCGGGCGCGTGACCGAACTCACGGCGCGTCCCCTGCTCAACCTCTTCTACCCGGAGCTCTCCGGCATCGTGCAGCCTCTGGCGGGCGAATACGCCGGCCGCCGCAGCGCGCTCGAACACCTCCCGTTCTCCTCCGGCTACGGCGTGGAGACGGGCTTGCTCATCGACATCTTCGAGCGCCACGGCCTGTCGGCCATCGCCCAGGTGGACTTGCTCGAGCGCATCCATCACAATCAACCCCTGGAGGCGCTGAGCAAGATGTCGTTCGCCATCGTCCAGACGGTCGTGCGCAAGCTCGAGGCCCGCTACGGCAGCCCGCTCCTCGAGGAAGTCAACCGCAGCATGAAGCTCATCCGCTACCAGGCCGGCGGCTTCTTCCTCGAAGTGGAAGAGATCGCCGAGCAGGAGCGGCCTCCCATCGCCACACTTCCGCAATACCAGGCGCGGCACAGCCTGCCCACGACCGTATGACTCGGCTTCTGCTCATCCGTCACGGCGAGACCGACTGGAACAGAGAAGGCCGCTACCAGGGCCAGTCTGACGTCCCCCTCAACGCCGCCGGCCGCGAGCAGGCCTGGCAACTGGCCGAGGCACTGCGCGGCACCCCCCTGCATGCCATCTACTCCAGCGACCTGCTCCGCGCCCGTGAGACGGCCGACGCCCTGGCTTGCGCCACCGGCGCTCCGCTTCGCCTCGACCCGCGCCTGCGTGAAGTCGGCCTGGGCAAGTGGGAGGGCCGGTTGTTCAGCGATATCCAGCGGCTCTATCCGGACCTCTTGCGCCAGCGGCAACAGGACCCCCTGCATTTCGCGCCGCCGGGCGGCGAGAGCGTGATCGACCTGATGGGCCGTCTGATGTCGGCGGTGCGGGATATCACCGACCTTCACCCACATGGACATGTGGCCCTGGTCTCGCACGGATTCGCGCTGGCTGTGATCAGGGTGTCGCTTAACGACCATCCCGTCGAGCGGGTGTGGGACCTTGTGCCGCGCAACGCCGAGACGCAGTGGTTGGAGGTGGATTCGTCATGAGCATATCTGGCTGCCCCATCGGCTTCGTGTCGACACGCTTTGCCGGCACCGACGGAGTCTCCCTGGAGACCGCGAAGTGGGCTTCGGTTCTCGAGGCGATGGGCCACACTTGCTTCTACCTCGCCGGCGAGTGCGACCGCCCACCAGAACGAAGCCACATCGTCCCCGAAGCCCACTTCCAGGATCCCTCGGTGCTGTGGCTGACGGAGGTCCTCTTCTCTGGCGAGCGCCGACCGGAGGCGGTCTCATCCGAAGTGCAGGACCTGAAGGAACACCTCAAGGACGAGGTCCGCAGGTTCTTGCGCCGGTTCGACATCCGGTTGTTGATCGTGGAGAATGCCCTCTCCCTGCCGATGAACATCCCCCTCGGCCTGGCGCTGACCGAGGTCATTGCCGAGACCTACCTCCCCACCGTCGCTCATCATCACGATTTCTACTGGGAACGGAAGCGATTCTCGATCTCGGCCGCCGCCGACTACCTGCGCACGGCTTTCCCACCCGTTTTGGCATCCATCCAGCACGTTGTCATCAACTCCTTTGCCGCCCGGCAGCTCGCCCTGCGCACCGGCGCCAGCTCCATCCTCATTCCCAACGTCATGGATTTCGAGAACCCGCCCGCGCCTTCCCCTGAGCACGTCGAGGCGCTGCGAAATGAAGTCGGCCTCAAACCCAAAGAGGTTCTCCTGCTCCAGCCGACGCGCGTCGTCCCGCGCAAGCGCATCGAGCTGGCCATCGAGTTCGCCCGGCGATTGGAACTTCCCAGCACCCTGGTCATCACCCATGCCTCCGGCGATGAGGGCTCCGGCTACCAGGCCTTCCTGCGCGACTACGCCCGCCTCATGGGCGTGCATGTCGTCTTTGCCTCCGACCTGTTCGGCCACGCTCGCGGCCAGACTCCCGACGGCCGACCCGTGTTCTCGCTGCAAGACGCCTATCACGCCTGTAGCCTGGTCACCTATCCTTCGCTGGTCGAGGGCTTTGGAAACGCGTTCCTGGAGGCGATCTACTACCGCCGGCCGATCCTGATGAGCACGTACGAGATCTTTCGCACCGATATCCAGCCCAAGGGCTTTCGCGTCATCGGCTTCGATGACTTCATCAGCCAGGACACGATCGAGCACGCGCGTCAGGTGCTGCGCCGCCCACAGCTGGCGGCCAACATGACCGAGCACAACTTCGCCATCGGCCGGCGACACTATTCCTTTCACAATCTGGAACGAGCCCTGGAAGGCCTGATCGAAAGCTGCGCCTCGGGGTCATGACGCCGGGGCATGCCTGCCGTCCATCACCTTGCCCAAAACCGGGTACACTTGGCCCCAGCCAAGCCGCTTGAGGAGCCGCACCGCCCATGAGCAAGCTGACCACCCTCCAACAGGCCATCGCCGAGCATGTTCACGACGGCGACTGCGTCTACGCCGCCGGCTTCACGCACCTCATCCCCTTCGCCGCCGGGCATGAGATCATCCGGCAGAATAAGCGGGACCTCGTCCTGGCGCGGGCCACGCCGGACCTGATCTACGACATGATCGTCGCCGCTGGCTGCGCCCGCAAGGTGGTCTTCTCCTACTCGGGCAACCCCGGCGTCGGCTCGCTGCGCGTCGTGCGGGCCGAGATCGAGGCCGGTCGCCTGGAGTGGGAGGAGTATTCCCACTTCGCCATGATCACGCGCCTGACTGCCGGCGCTGCGGGCCTTCCCTTTCTGCCGATGAACCCGACCGCCGCCGGGGACCTCGAACGGGTCAACCCTCAGTTCCGCCGCGTCGTCGACCCCTACTCAGGACGGGAAGTCATCACCGTGCCGGCTCTCCACCCCGACGTGGCCATCGTTCACGTCCAGCGCGCCGACGCCGATGGCAACTGCCACCTGTGGGGCATCCTCGGCGAACAGAAGGAAGCCGCCTTCGCTGCCCGGCGGGTGATCCTGACCGCTGAGGAGATCGTCGACGCCGAAGTCATCCGCTCCGATCCCAACCGCACCATGATCCCGGGATTGGTCGTCAGCGCCGTGTGCCACGTCCCCTACTGCGCCCACCCCTCCTACACCCAGGGCTACTACGACCGGGACAACGCCTTCTATCTCGAATGGGACAGGATCAGCGCCGATCGAGATCGGGTGCAGGCCTGGCTCGAGGAGTGGGTGTATGGCGTCAGGGACCGGGCGGAGTACTGGGAGAAACTCGGGCCCGAGGTTCACCAGCGGCTGCGCGTTCCACCGCTCTGGAGCCAGCCCGTCAACTACGGACACTATTGAATTCCCTGCGGAGGCGACAGCCGATGTCCACTGCCGACTACACCCCTTCCGAGCTGATGACCGTCAACGCCGCCCGTCTGCTGCGCGATGGCGACGTCGTCTTTGTCGGCGTTGGCCTGCCGAACCTGGCCTGCAATCTGGCCCGCCGCACTCGCGCCCCCAACCTGGTGATGATCTACGAGGCCGGTGTCATCGGCGCCCAGCCGGCCCGCCTGCCGCTCTCGATCGGCGACCCCACGCTGGTCTCGGGCGCGTTGTCGGTGTGCTCGATGTATGAGATCTTCGCCTACTATCTGCAGCGCGGCCTGGTGTCGGTCGGATTCATGGGCGGCGCGCAGATCGATCGCTATGGCAACGTCAACGCCACCGTCATCGGCGACTACTTCAAGCCCAAGGTGCGCTTGCCCGGTTCGGGGGGCAGCATGGAGATCGCCGCCTGGGCCGACCGCTGCTACTTCCTCACCCCGCACCAGAAGCGCCGCTTCCCTGAGAAGTGTGACTTCCGCACCTCGGCCGGCTTCCTCGACGGCAGAGCCTCGCGCCAGGCGGCCGGCCTGCGCGGCAGCGGCCCGGCCGCTGTCGTCACCGACCTCGGGCTGCTCGAGCCCGATGAAACCGGTGAACTGATCCTCACCGCCGTCCACCCCGGCATCGACCCTGAGCAGGCGCGCCAGAATACAGGCTGGGACCTGCGCCTCTCTCCCTCCCTGCGGACGACGCCGCCGCCGACGGCGGAAGAGCTCAGCATCCTGCGCGCCTTCGATCCCGATCGCATCTACCTCAGCTCAACAGGCTAGGACACACCTAGGCCGCACCCTGATGGACACTGCACCCAGACCCAATCCGCCGCGCCCCTCTGCCCTGCGCTCTCTGTTCCTCTCCCGCGACGGCCGCCCTCGAGCCGCCTGGCGGCTGCTGTTGCACGGCGCGCTGCTCCTCATCCTGTGGCTCGCGCTCCTGACTCCGCTCCTCCTCGCCGTCGCATTGCAGCAAGGCGGCGCGGCGCGACTTCGTCCCGATTCCCTCGAACTGCTGATGGCCTCCAGCGCAGCGATGTGCCTCGCCACCCTGGCAGCCACCTGGCTTGCACGCCGCCTCTTCGACCGCCGCTCCCTGCGCTCTCTCGGTCTTGCACTGGACGGCATCGGCGCGCGCGATTTTCTCGTCGGCCTGGGCATCGCCTTCTGCATGATGGGGACCATCTTCCTGATCCACCTTGCCGCCGGCTGGCTCATCCTCGAAGGTTGGGGATGGGAGCAGCTACGCTGGCCTGTTGCCCTGCGCGGCGTGCTCTTGAGCCTTGCCCTCTATCTGCTGGTGGGCTTCCAGGAGGAGCTGCTCTTCCGCGGCTATCAACTGCAGAATCTCATCGAGGCCACGAATCTGCCTCTTGGCCTGATCGCCTCCGCGCTCCTCTTCGCAGCAGCACACCTCGCCAATCCCAGCGCCTCCTGGCTCGCATTCCTCGGCATCGCCCTCGCCGGCCTCCTCCTCGCCTTCGCGTGGCTCCGCACACGAAGCCTGTGGCTTGCCATCGGTCTTCACACGGGATGGAACTTCTTCGAGGGCACCCTCTTCGGTTTCCCCGTGAGCGGCCTCGACGGCTTCCATCTCATCCGCCACCACGTCCGCGGTCCCACGCTGCTCACCGGCGGCGCCTTCGGCCCGGAAGCCGGGCTCGTGCTCATCCCCGGCATTGTGTTGGCAGCTTATCTCATAATTCGCTACACACGGCGCCCCTCCAGGCTCGTCTCAGCCTGATCACCCTGCCTCGCTCGCCGCTCTTTCGCTTAGCTGCCGCCTCTGCTGCATGCCCATCCAGCACAGCTAGCCTGCGATAAGTGTCGAAACCCACTTCGCGGCGTCCGTCCGCACCATCTTGCCTTCCCGCTGCCGCGTTCGCGGCCGTCATTCCCTCTTGACAAACCCGCCGAAATCATCCCTCTTGCACTGGCATTGACAAAAGAATCGTGTACACTTGCGCATGACACTGGATTCGAGGCCAGAAGGGAGTGAAGCATGCCCACCTTCAAGCAACGGACGGACGTGCCCGTCTTGCTGCTTCACAATCTTGACCCATCATGGGAAACGAAGGACCTCAATGAGGCCCGCGCCGACGCGTGCACGCTCGAAGTAGCGCTCGCCGGAATCGGCCACCCTATCACGAGCGTAGCTGTCAGTGAACCCGATCTGCCGGCTCGCCTCGCGCCTTTCGATCCCAACGAGTTTGTCGTCTTCAACTACTGCGAGGCCATCCCGGGTATTCCGCGCAGCGATGCGATCGTGGCGCAGACGCTGTCAAAATTGCGGTTCACCTATACGGGCTCGCCCCCCGAAGTGATCGCAATGAGCTGGAACAAGGAGAGAATCAAACGAATCCTTGATTGCTCCGGAGTGCCGACGCCGGCGTGGCGCATCTACACCGATTCCAACGTCGTCGGCTGGAAGCTCTTCCCTGCCATCGTCAAGCCCATGCTGGAACACTCTAGTTATGGAGTGTCGTCGGAGGCAGTGGTGCTCAGCCCGATCGAATTGCGCCGACGGGTGGAGTTCATCCTCGACGAGTACAGGCAACCAGCACTGGTGGAGGACTTCATCAACGGACGCGAGTTCCTCGTCTCGCTGTGGGGCGATGGCGTCGTGCAGATGCTGCCGCCGGCCGAGATGGACTACGGCGCGTACGAGGACATCCATCAGCGCCTGTACACCTACGAGGCCAAGTTCGAGACCGAGTCTGACCCCTTCAACAAGATCGACATGCTCATGCCAGCACCGCTGACCGAGGCGGAGTACCGTCTGCTGGAGAAGACCGCTCAGGCCGTCTATCGGGCTTGCTTCTGCCGCGACTACGCGCGCATCGACGTCCGGCTGCGCGACGGCCGGTTCTACGTCCTTGACGTCAATCCCAATCCGATGATCTCGGAATGGACGAGCATGACAGCCGCGGCGGAGAGCTGCGGCCTCTCCTACGGCGACATGCTCAGCTACCTGGTGAACTTCGCCGCGCTGCGCCACCCCCGCTTCAGACGCCTGTTGCTCTGACCCAGCCGCTCATCGGCGAGCTCGCGGGCTCGCCGATGCATTTCCCTCCAACCTTCCCTCCACAACCCCAAGGGATGCCGTCTCCGGACGGCGAGGGCGCCAGTGGTTGTGTCTTGACAGTGTAGAACATCTGTTCTATACTCCTGACACTCTAGACAGACCGAAGGAGGCTGCCATGTCCACCTTCAGCGCCCGCTCTCGCCCTGCCCTTCTCATCTCCGCGAAACCGGCACTGGCCGCTCTGCGGAGGTTCTGGTCAAGCCTCTCGATCTCCAGGGGCCTGACCTTTGGCCTGATCATCCTCGGCGGCATGATCGGCTTTGAGCTGTTCAACTACAGCACCACGGAGTTCGCCCTTGGTGACCTGTTGGGCGAGCCTCGCTTCGCCGGAATGCGCTGGGCAACCATCCTGGCCTTGGCCTTCTGCGCCATAGACTTCGCCGGCATTGCCCGTCTGTTCACCCCTCAACGCGGGCGCCAGGATGCCGGAGAGGTCTGGTACCTTCTGGGCGCGTGGTTCCTGGCGGCGACGATGAACGCTATCCTCACCTGGTGGGGTGTCTCCCTGGCACTGCTGAGTCATGAAAGCCTGGGCAACGAGATCCTCGGCCGCGACACCCTCCTCAGCACCGTCCCCGTCTTCGTCGCCGTCCTGGTGTGGCTCATCCGCGTGCTGATGATCGGCACCCTGACACTCGCCGGCGCGCGGCTCTTCACCCAAGAGAACCGCTCCGCGGTCCCTCCCTCGCCCTCCATCGACCGTCGTTTCCGCACCTCAACCGTCACAATGCGGGAGCCGATGGAACAGAACATGACGCGGCCCCTGCGCCCCGCACCCAAGCCCAACGGTCATCATCAGCCGCTCGCTGCCAGCCGCGCAAACCATCCGTAGGTCGGCCATGCGGCCGGTCACCGGAGCCTCTTCCATCCGCCGCAGCCTCCCGGGGATGGATCCCCTCCCCGGGAGGCTGGCTGCCGGCGACCCGAGCCTGCGCGCTGGCATCCCGCTCTCTCTTGCTCTCCTTCTGATCCTCATCAGCATGCGCTGCGCCAAGCCGCTGGCCGCGCAGCTGCGCGCCGCTCGGACACAGTCTCCCAATTCCGCCGCCGCGGCAGCTCAGGTCGGCTCCGCATCCCCGTCCCCTTCACTCTCCGTCGTCTTCTCGCCCTCAGTCCTCGCCTGGAGTGATCAAATCCTTCAGTGGTCCCATCGGTATCAGCTCGACCCAGACCTGATCGCCACGGTCATGCAGATCGAATCGTGCGGCGATCCCACAGCCGTGTCATCCGCCGGGGCTGCAGGTTTGTTCCAGGTCATGCCCTTTCATTTCCTCGAAGGGGAGAATCCCTTCCATCCGGAAGACAACGCGCGTCGCGGGCTGTCGTACCTGGCCGCCTGCCTCGCACACGCCGATGGAGAAGTGGCCCTGGCCCTTGCGGCATACAACGGTGGGCAGAGCTTGCTCGCCCTGCCCACCGAACGCTGGCCCGCCGAAACCCGACGGTACGTGATGTGGGGGACTTCGATCCTGCGCGAGATTCGGGCCGGGACCGGAGAAAGCCCCACCCTCAGGCAGTGGCTTGCTGCCGGAGGCGAAAGCCTCTGCCGGCGTGCCGCAAGTCAGCCCTCGCTGCCAGCATCTATCCCCTAACGCACTGCGCGTTCTGAAGGATCGCTTTCGGGCACACATGGCCCCGGCAGACCGACTGCCCGAAGCGGTCGCCGTCCGATGAAACCTCCGTCCTCATCGGCTTTCCCTCGGGCGGCAACTCGCTGAGCAACACTTCCCTTTCACTGCATGCAACGCTACCTCCATCTCCCCCCGATGAGAGTGTGCAATCCAGCAGCCGATCGACAAACCCATCCGGGTTCCGTTGATGCGCAGACGGTTGCATGAACTATCGATGCGGCAGACGCGCTCGTAGAGGTGAAGCGGTTCCTGCCAGATTATGCCGGACAAGCATCCAGTTGAGAAGGACCAGCTCCGGCGGGTTCTCTCAAGCCCCTTGCAGCCCGGTCGCTCCCTCGGCGCAAACATCGACGCGGCAGCCTCCGCAAGTCATGCCTCGACGTAGCAACTGGAGGACGGCCTCTTCGTCCTCGATGACGAGAATACGTTCGCGCATTGATTCCCCGTGGCGGCACTGCGATCAGCCACGGCGTCGTAGGTGGGGCCGCGCCGCTGCGGCCCCACCTTCCGCCACAACACTAGACCAGCTCGACCGTGGCGCCGACGGCCTCAAGCTTGCTCTTCGCGTCCATCGCCGCCTCTTTGCCCACCTGCTCCAGCACCTTGGCCCCGGCGGTCTCGGCGAGGTCCTTGGCGTCCTTCAGCCCCAGGTTGGTGATCTGGCGGATGATGCGGATGACGTCTATCTTCTTGGGGCCGACATCCTTGAGGACGACAGTGAACTCAGTCTTCTCCTCCACTGCCTCCGCCGCCGCTGCACCCGCAGGCGCGCCAGGCATGGCCGCTATCGCCACCGGCGCTGCCGCCGAGACACCCCATTTCTCCTCGAGCATCTTCGTCAGCTCGGCTGCTTCCAGCACAGTGAGCTTGCTCAGCTCCTCTACAAGCTTCTCCAGATTCGCCATCGCAGTATCCTTTCTCCTGTTTCTCGGTCGCGGTTCTCCAATCCTATGTCCCTCACTCGCCTCTCAGGCAGCGGCGCTGCTCTCGGCGTAGGCCTTCACAACACTCACGAGCTGGCGCACCGAGCCGGCGAGCGCCCCTGCCACACGGCCAGCCGGAGCCTGCAGCAGGCCCAGGAGCCGTGCCCGCAGGATCGGCAGCGGCGGCAGCTCGGCCAGAGCCTCCATCTGCCGCGCTCCGTAGAGCTGCCCCCCCAGCAAGCCGCCCTTCACGCGCACGAACTCCGACTGCTTGCTGGCATCGACGATCATCTTCACCAGAGCCAGCGGGTCTTCTCCGGCGAAGCCGATCGCCGTCGTCCCCCTCAGGGCCTCCTCCGGCACCGGAAGCCCCGCCTGCGTGAAGGCCCGCCTGGCCAGCCGGTTCTGCACGACGTGGAACTCGGCTCCCAGCTCGCGCGCCTTGCGCCGCAGGTCCTCCAGGTCCCTGACCCTCAGGCCCGAGTAGGTGGCCAGGACCACGCCGCCGCTGCGCTCCAGCAGCTCCTGGTACCGGGCGATGAGTGCCTGTTTTCCCTCCTTGGTGATGGCCAACGTTCTCACCTCCTTCCAACAAACGAGTCTTTGCTTCGCGAAGTGCGCCGATGCAAAGACTCACCTGGCCCACTGGGGCCGCTGCGGAAGGATCCCGCGTGCGTCTTCACCTCGGCAGGAGATTGAGCCCTCTAGCGCAGGGCGCCTGCTGTCTTCGGCGAAGCAAGTTGTCTGCTCGCTCCCGTTCTAGATCCTTGCCTCCATGGCCGTGGCCGCGTTGGGGTCCACGCGGATGCCCGGCCCCATGGTCGTCGTCACCACCACCTTGCGGATGTAAGTGCCTTTCGCGCCTGCCGGACGGGCCTTCCTCACCGCCTCCATCAACGCCGCCATGTTGTCGTACAGGTTCTCCGGCGGGAATGAGGCTTTGCCGATCGGCACGTGCAGATTTGCCGTCCGGTCGATGCGGAACTCCACGCGCCCAGCCTTCAGTTCTTTGACCGCCCGCGCCAGGTCTGCCGCTGGGACCACCGTGCCGGCCTTCGGGTTTGGCATCAGACCCCGCGTGCCCAGGATGCGGCCCAGGCCCGACCGCCCGATCTTCCCCATCATTTCAGGCGTGGCGACGGTGGCATCGAACTCCAGCCAGCCTTCCTGGATGCGTTTTATGACCTCATCGTCGCCGATGTAGTCGGCCCCGGCCTCCAGCGCCGTCCGCGCTGCTTCTCCCTCCACAAAGGCCAGCACCCGGATTCGCTTGCCAAGTCCGTGTGGCAGCAGGACTGTGTCGCGCACCTGCTGATCGGCGTGCTTGGGATCCACGCCCAGGCGCACGTGCACCTCGACCGTGGCATCGAACTTGGTGATGGATGTCTCCCGAGCCAGCGTCAGGGCTTCGAGGGGCTGGTAGAGCCGCTCCCGTTCGACCTTGCCGGCCGCGGCCCGATACTTCTTTCCATGCTTGGCCATGCTCGCTCCTTGTGGTCCTGGCGGGCAGCCGGACGGCTGCCCTCCCACGTCGTGTTCAGTCCTCGACCAGGATGCCCATGTTGCGGGCAGTACCTTCGACCTGACGCATCGCCCCTTCGAGATCGAGGGCGTTCAGGTCCTTCATCTTGATCTCCGCGATCTCCCGCAGCTGGGCGCGACTGATCTTGCCCACTTTCTGGCGGTTGGCCTCGGCCGAGCCTTTCTCCACCCCGGCTGCCTTGCGCAGCAGCACCGGCGTCGGCGGCGTCTTGAGGACAAAGGTGAACGAGCCGTCGCTGTAGATGCTCACCTCGGCCGGGATGATCTCCCCGGGCCGGTTCGCCGTGCGGGCGTTGTATTCTTTGCAGAACATCATCAGGTTAATGCCGTGCGGCGCCAGCGCTGGCCCAATGGGCGGGGCAGGGTTCGCCTTGCCGGCCTCGATCTGCAGGCGCACCACGGCTTTGAGTTTCTTGGCCACTGACTTTCTCCTTCGGTGGTCTTGGCGGGCAGTTCGGACCGCCCTCCCACTCTGCCTCAGGCCTTTTCGACCTGAAGGAAGTCTAGCTCCACAGGGGTCTCACGACCAAAGAACGACACCATCACCCGCACCTTGGCCCGTTCCATATCGAGATCAGCCACCGTCCCGATGAAATCGTTGAAGGGGCCGTCGATGATGCGCACCTTCTGCCCCGGCTTGTAGGTCACCTTGACGCGCGGGGCCTCCGCCTCCATGCGCTTCACAATCTGCGCCACTTCCTCCGGCCGGAGCGGCGTGGGCTCGTTGCCCATACCCACGAAGCCCGTCACCCCCGGTGTGTTACGCACCACGTACCACGAATCCTCGGTGAGGATCATCTGCACCAGGATGTAGCCTGGGAAGACGCGGCGCTCGACCGTCCGCCGCTTGCCGTCCTTGACCTCAATCTCCTCTTCCGTGGGGACAACGACGTCGAAGATCTTGTCCTTCATCCCCATCGTCTCGATGCGCTGCTCGAGATTGTGGCGGACTTTGTTCTCATAGCCCGAATAGCAGTGGACGACATACCACTTGCGCCCGTCATCCACTTCGGCCGCCGGAGCCGGCGAGGCCTCTACCCCACCCTTCTCTCTTGCGGGTTGGCTCACGGCCTCGGCCGGCGGCGCCCGGGCCTCCACCGCCGCCGGCACCACCGCCTCGCCCTGCTCCTCGCCGTGCACCTCTTCCTGATCCGCCATCTTCCTCACCTGATCAGAAAAGACCCACCAGCAGTTTGAATACCTGCTGGAAGACATAATCCAGGAAGCCAAGCACCAGGCTCATCACCAGCAGCGAGATCAACACGATCACCGTCAGGTTCGTCGCCTCGCGCCGGGTGGGCCAATTCACCTTGCGCAGCTCGGCCACCGTCTCGCGCGCAAAGCGAACGATGCCCTTCGGTTCCTTTCTGCCGGCGACCTGCGCTTTCGCCACGAACGTCTCTCCTCCCTTCAGCACTCTGGCAGGCCAGGCAGGACTCGAACCCGCAGCCCCCGCTTTTGGAGAGCGGTGCTCTGCCAAATTGAGCTACTGGCCTGTGTGGGCGGAGCAGATCCGCCCTGGCATCTCCTACTTCGTCTCGCGATGCAGCGTGTGCTTGCCGCAGCGCGGGCAGTACTTGCGAAACTCGATCCGCCCCGGGTCGTTGCGGCGGTTCTTCTCCGTCGTGTAGTTCCTCTCCTGGCACTCGCTGCAGGCCAGGGTTACCACTGGACGCACGTCCCTTTTCGCCATGGCCCTAACCGCCCGGCGGCTCTCGCCCCCGCAGCGGACTCCCTTCCTACTCGAGAATCTCGGTGATGACGCCGGCGCCCACCGTCAGGCCGCCCTCC
>CAZNRD010000055.1:0-16501 GCA_964575425.1 uncultured Anaerolineaceae bacterium
TTGGGGCTGCGCATACCGCTGCAGCCAGCCAAGGGCTACAGCGCCACCGTGCCCGCGGTCCCCGTGCATTCAAGCGCGCCCCGCGTGCCGCTCCTCGTTATGGAGCGGCGCGTGGTGGTCACGCCGCTGGGCGATCGGCTCCGGTTCGGCGGCACCCTCGAGCTGGCCGGTCTTGCGCCAGGCATCAACCCGGTCCGGTACCAGGCCGTTGTGAGCGCAGGGCAGGAGGTGCTGGCGAGTCCACCGCCCATGGATCAGGCCGAGGCCTGGTACGGCTTCCGGCCCGTCGCTCCTGACGGACTGCCGATCATCGGACCTGCGCCGCGGATCGAGGGGCTCATCATCGCCTCCGGGCACGCGATGCTGGGCTTCACGCAGGCGCCGATCACAGGGAAGCTCGTGGCAGAACTGGCTGACGGGCGGCCGCCGTCGGTGTCGCTGGAGCCCTTCCGGCCGGACCGCTTCTAGGTCCGGGCCGCAGCTACCGCCCGGGCTGGCTTTCCGTCTCTTCAATCCGCTCAAGCGTGGCGTAGAGTTCCTCCAACCTGCGCTCTGCCACCTCGTACCGCAGCCGCATCGCCCTGGCCCTCTCGGGATCGCGATAGAGGTCGGGATCGCCCAGCCACCCGGCGGCCGCGTCTCTCTCGCGTTCGGCAGCGGAGATCAGCGCGGCCACCTCGTCGAAGGTCGGCGCGGCCGGCGGCGCCCCTGCCGCACCCTTGCGCGTAGTCCTGCCCGTGCGCGGCTCCGACCTCTGCGCCCGCTGTGCTGCCTCCCTGGTGCGGCGCTCGCGCATCTCGCGGTATGTGCCGGCGAAGTCGGCGATGCCGCGGTCTTCGACCGTGAGGATCCGCGTCGCAAGCCGCTCCAACAGGTAGCGGTCGTGGGTGGCCACGATCATCGTCCCAGGAAACTCGCGCAGCGCTGCCTCCAGCGCCTCGCGCGCGGGGATGTCCAGATGGTTGGTGGGCTCGTCGAGCAGCAGCAGGTTGGGCTCGTCCAGCAGTAGCTTCGCCAGGCTCAGGCGCTGGCGCTCGCCCCCGGAGAGCATCCCCACGCGCTTGAAGACCTCCTCGCCGCTGAAGAGGAAGCGGCCCAGGTAGGCGCGCACCAGTTCGGGGCTCAGCGGCCGGTCGGAGAGGATCTCGTCGAGCACGGTGTTGGCGGGATCGAGCACCTGGGTGGACTCCTGGGCGAAGTAGCGGGGCCGCACACCGGCCCCAAGCATGACGATACCCGATGTGGGGGAGTCTAGGCCCGCGATCAGCCGCAGCAGCGTGGACTTGCCGGCGCCGTTGGGCCCCATCATGCCGATGCGGTCGCCGCGGTAGATCTCGAGGCTCACCTCGCTGAGCACCTCGATGCCGCCTGCCGCGCTCGCCGTGGGATCCTCGAACCGCTTGGTCACCTTCTTGAGCCGGACGACCATCTTTCCCGACGAGGGCGCAGAGGTAGCCCGTACCCGCAGCCCGCGCTGCTCCCGAGGCGCCTCGATCAACTCGGCCTCGACGCGGGCGAGCATCTTCTCGCGGCTCTTGGCCTGCGCGGCGCGCTGGCCCGCCTTGTAGCGCCGGATGTAGTCCTCGAGCTTGGCGATCTCCTCCTGCTGCCGGGCCCAGGCCTCCTGCTGCAGGCGGATCCGCTCGGCCTTCATCCGGGCGTATGCCGAGTACGTTCCGGGGTAGGAGGTCACGCGGCCGTCTTCAAGTTCTAGAGTGCGCGAGGTGACGGCATCGAGCAGGGCGCGGTCGTGGCTCACCACGATGCACGCTCCTGGGAACGACTTGAGGTAGCCCTCCAGCCACTCGGTCGCGGCCAGGTCGAGGTGGTTGGTCGGCTCGTCGAGCAACAGGAGATCGGGCTCACCCAGCAGCGCGCGCGCCAGCTCCGCGCGCACGCGCCATCCGCCGCTTAGCACGCCAAGCGGCCTTGCCAGGTCCGGCTCGCGGAAGCCCAGCCCCGAGAGGACCATCCAGGCGCGCGTCTCCAGCGTGAACCCGCCAGCGTGCTCGAAGTGCTCGCGCACGCGGGCATACTCTTCCATTACCGCGTTGAGCCGGTCGGTGTCGCCGTGCACCTCGGGCGAGGCCATGAGGCGCTCCAGATCGCGCGCCCGCGCCTCGAGCGCGCGCACGTCGGCCGAGCCCTCCAGCACGTGCGCGAGGACCGTGCTCTCTTGCGGCCCACCCGGGGTCTGCGGAAGGTAGGCGAGGCGCGCCCAACCGGCCAGGCTCACGCGGCCAGCGTCGGGCTCATCCAGCCCTGCCAGCAGGCGCAGCAGGGTTGTCTTGCCTGTGCCGTTGCGCCCGATCAGCGCGGCGCGCTCGCGGGCCTCCAATGAGAAGGCAACGCCCTGGAGTACCCCCAGGTCGGCGTACGACTTGGATAGCCCGGTTACGCCAAGGAGCGGCAAGGAGTCAGGCGCGGGCCCCCGCGCCGCAGGATTCCCGCACGACGAGTTGCGGCTGCAGGACCACGGTTTGTGGAGGCCCCCCGCGCTGCGCCGCCAGCCGGCGCAGGAGCAACTGCGCCGCGACCGTGCCCAGCGCGTACCCCGGCTGAGCGACCGCGGTCAGCGGGGGTGTGAGCACCGGTGCCCAGTCCATGTCGTCGAATCCCACGACGGCCATCTCCTTTGGGATGGCGATGCCCTCCTCCTTGAGGCGCAGCAGTGCGCCGATTGTCATCAGGTTGTTGGCCACGAACAGGGCGGAGGGACGCCGGCGGAGCCGCAGGATCTGGCCGGCCATCTCGTATCCGCTGTGTGCCTTGAACGTCCCCTCCAGGATCCAGCGCTCGTTGGGCCTGATGCGCGCGCGCCGCAGCGCGTCGAGAAACGCTTCGAGGCGCTCTCGGCCGGTGAAGAGGCGCCGGGGGCCGCTGATGATGCCGATGCGGCGATGCCCGAGGCGGATCAGGTGCTCCACCGCCGCGCGCACGCCTGCACGGTTGTCGATCAGGGCCGCGTCGGCCTTCAGGCCGCCGTGGTGCCGGTCCACCTGGACGACCGGGATGCCGCCGGAGAGCAGCCCGCGCAGCAGCTCGACCCCCCCGCCGGAGGGCGAGATGATCAGGCCATCCACCCGCTTCTGCCGGATGGTCCTTACGTACATCGCCTCCTTGGTCGGGTCCTCGTCGGCGTTGCACAGGATGATGGCGTAGCCCTGCGCCAGCACCACGTCCTCGATCCCGCGCACAACGGCTGCGAAGAACGGGTTGGCGTTGTCGGAGACGATCACCCCAAGGGTGTTGGTGCGCCCCTTGATCATGCTGCGCGCGATGGCGTTGGGGTGGTAGTCCAGCGCGCTGGCTGCACGCGCGACCCTCTCGCGCGCGCTCTCGCTCGCATAGCCGTAGCCGCCCAGCGCGCGGGCGGCGGTGGCCATGGAGACGCCGGCAAGCCGGGCCACGTCGCGGATCGTAACCACGCTCCCTGGCTTCGACCCATGCGAACGTCCCTCCTGGTGAGCAAGGGCGACCCCAGGGCCTTCCGGGCCCGGGGCATGAGCGGACCGGGGCACGAACGCGCCCGTGGGCAGGATTTCCGCTCTGCCCGCCGAACGCTGATTACTGAGAGCGTTATCACAATCGGCTGGCCACGTGTGGAGGGAGGCAGGAAATGCGCACCCCTAAGGTCGGCATTCTGACGTTCTCCGACGGCCGGCGCCACGTGCACTCGGAGCTGCTGCCGATGACCCGCGAGTTCGAAGGCCGTCTGGCGCGGCGGCTGCGCGAGGCCGGATGGGAGGTCGTTACCGGCCGCGACATCATCTGGACCACGGATCTGGCCAAGAGCGAGGCGCAGCACCTGGCCGCGGAGCGCGTGGATGCCACGATCTTCAACTTCGCCATCTGGAGCTTCCCGCACCTGACGGCGATCGCCAGCCAGTTCGCGCCGGGTCCGTTCCTGATGTTCAGCAACGTCAACCCGCAGTACCCGGGCCTGGTGAGCATGCTGGCCAGCGCCGGCGCTTTGGATCAGGTGGGCGTGTTCTGCGGGCGTGTCTCTGGAGATGTGGGCGACGACGCCGTCTTTGCCCGCTTGGTACAGTTCCTGCGCGCGGCCGCGGCCACCAATCGTCTGCGCGGCGAGACCTACGGGCTGATCGGCGGCCGCTCCATGGGCATGTATACTGCGCAGAGCCCGCTGGACCAGTGGCGGCGGCAGTTTGGCATTGACGTCGAGCACATTGATCAGTTCGAGATCGTCCGGCGCTCGGAGCTGGTGCCGGAGGACCGCGTGGAGGCCGGCTTCCGCTGGCTCGAGAAGCACGTGGGACAGATCCACTACGACGGCAAGAAGCTGACCCCCGAGTTGCTCAAGCGACAGATCCGCTCCTACCACGCGGTGCGCGACCTGGTTGACGAGTGGCGCCTGGACTTCTGCGGCATCAAGGGCCAGCCCGAGATGACCGATCACTTCGCCACCATGGACGTGGCCGAGGCGTTCCTGAACGACCCCTACGACTGGGAAGGGCCCCACGATCCCATCGTCTGCGCGACCGAGGCCGACATGGACGGCGCGCTCACGATGGAGTTGTTCAAGCACATCGCCAACACGCCGGTGCTGTTCGCGGACGTACGCCACTACGACGCCGCGGACAACGTCTGGGACCTGTGCAACTCCGGGCAGCACGCCACCTACTTCGCGGGCCGGTCGTTCGACCCGGCGGTGAACCTGCCCAAGGTGCGCTTCTACCCTGAGATCATCTACTTCCCGGCCGGCGGCGCGTCGGTGGCGCACATCGCGGCCCCGGGCCAGGTGACGCTGGCCCGCCTCGCTCGGCGCAACGGCAAGTACTGGATGGCGATCGTTCCCGCCGAGTTCGTCGAGTTTCCGGAGGAAGTGGCCTGGCAGAAGGCGGCCGCGACCACACCGGAGTGGCCGCACGCCTTTGCGCGGTTCCAGGTGGGCGCCGACGAGTTCCTGTCCGAGTATGACAGCAACCACATCCACGGGGTATACGGGGACTACGTCCAGGAACTGGTCTGGATCAGCAAGATACTGGGGATGGACTGCCGGGTGTTCGCGTAGGTCTATGAACCGGTACACCATCGGCATTGACTTCGGAACCGAGTCGGCGCGCGCGGTGCTGGTCGGCACCTCCGACGGCCGCCTGGCGGCCACCTCCACATTCGCGTATCCCCACGGTGTGATAGACCGCGCGCTGCCCGCCGGCGAGCGGCTGCCGCCTGACTGGGCGCTGCAGCATCCCGGCGACTGGGTGCTGGCGCTGGAAACTCTCCTGTGCGCGATGGCGGCCGCCGCGCCACCTGATGCGATCGCCGGCATCGGCATTGACTTCACCTCGTGCACCGTGCTGCCGGCGACCGCGGACGGGACGCCCCTGTGCCTGCTTGAGGAGCACCGGTGCGAGCCCCACGCCTGGCCCAAGCTGTGGAAGCATCACGCGGCGCAGCCCTATGCCGACCGCATCAACGCCGCCGCCGGTTCTCCTGGGGGCGAGTTCCTGCAGCTCTACGGCGGCAAGACCTCCTCTGAGTGGTCCTGGGCCAAGGGCTGGCAGTTCTTGGCCGAGGCCCCGCACCTGGCCATGGCGGCGGACCGCTGGATCGAGGGCGGCGACTGGATCGTCTGGCAGCTCGTCGGACGCGAGGCGCGCAGCGCCTGCCAGGCCGGATACAAGGCGCACTGGCAGAAGGACGCGGGATTTCCCGCGGCAGCGTTCTGGGCATCGCTGGATCCCGCGCTCCCTGCTCTGCTCGGCCGGCTGGGCGATCCGCACCCCGTAGGGACGCAGGCCGGCGGTCTGCCCCCGGAGTGGGCCGCGCGCACCGGGCTGCGCGCGGGCACGCCGGTGGCCGTGGCGGTGATTGACGCGCACGCGGCGCTGCCGGCCGTGGGCGTCAGCGGGCCGGGGCAGTTGGTCGCCATCATGGGGACCTCCACTTGTCACCTGCTGGTGGACGCGCGCCGGCAGGCGGTGCAGGGAATCTCCGGCGTGGTGGAGGACGGGATCCTTCCCGGTCTTTTCGGATACGAGGCAGGCCAGGCGTCGTTCGGCGACATCTTCGGATGGTACGTGCGCACGCATGCCACCGGGGGGGAGGGAGAGGGCGAGACGTTTGCACGATTGGAGCGGGAAGCCGCGGCGCTGGGCGCGGGTTCCACGGGGCTCCTGGCGCTGGACTGGTGGAACGGCTGCCGGACCCCGCTGGTGGACGCCGACCTTTCCGGCCTGATCGTCGGGCTCACGATCGCCACCGCTCCGCATGAGATCTACCGCGCGCTGCTCGAGGCGGCGGTCTTCGGCACGCGCAGGGTGATAGACACATTCGAGGCCGGCGGCGTGATGATCGGCGAGGTGCACGCGTGCGGCGGCCTGGCCGAACGCAGCCCGCTGCTGCTGCAGATCACCGCCGATGTCACGGGCCGGGAGGTGCTCGCCGCCCGAGTGCCGCACGCGTCCGCGGTCGGCGCGGCCATCTACGCAGCGGCCGCCGCAGGAGAAGAGCGCGGCGGGCACACCGGCATGACCGAGGCGATCCGGCATATGGGCTGCACCGACCGTGCCCGCTACCGGCCGCGCCCGGCGGCGCAGCACACCTACGAGGCGCTCTACCAGGAATACTTCGCGCTGGCGCGCCACTTCGGCGAGGGCGGCACCGACGTGATGAAGCGCCTGCGCCGGCTGAGGGTGGGAGCCAGGTGAACTGGAGCGTGGCGATCGGGTGTCTGTCCTGAAGCTGCGCAGCTACATCCCCATGGGCGCCCCGGCGCGGCGCGAGCCCGCCGACGGCACCGAGTCGCCGCTGCGCGTTGTCCTGGGCTTCGAGCCCGCCTGGTTCCACCGCCGGTGCGGCGTGGACTTCTCCGAGCGGTGGCACCGTGATCCGTACTACCGGCGCGACGCACTGGCCGTCATGAGGCGCGAGCTGCGCCGGGCCTTCCCCAACGCCGGACAGTGGGACCGGGATCAGGACGGCGACCTGACCACCCTCTCGGGGTGCTACGGCATCTGCGTCATCCCGGCAGTCTTTGGCCTTGTCATGCGCTACGTCCCTGACCGCTGGCCGCTGCTCGATCCCGGGGGCGTCCTCACGGTGGAGCAGGTGGAGCGCCTGGACCCCTCGCTGGCCCTGGAGAGCCCGCTGGTGGCCGACATCTTCGGGCAGATGGATACCATTGAGCGCGAATGGAGCCGCATCGCCGGCTACCTGAACTGGCAGGGCGTCCTCAACAACGCCTTCCACATACGCGGCCAGGAGATCTTCCTGGACATGGTGGAACGGCCCGATCTGGCCCACCATCTGTTCTCAGTGATCTGCGAGACAATGATCCATCTGGCGGCGATGGTCCAGGAGCGGCAGCGCCGGTCGGGTTTCCACATAGACCAGCTCGACGTGAGCAACTGCACCATGAACATGGTCTCTCCCCGCACCTACGGGGATATGCTGTTCCGCTACGACGAGCGAATCGCACGGAGCTTTGCGCGCTTCGGGGTCCACACCTGCAACTGGAGCGTGACGCCCTACCTGGATGTCCTGAGGAAGTTGCCCAATGTCGGATACCTGGACATGGGTATGGCGTCTGATATGTGGAAGGCGCGGGAGATGTTTCCGGAGGCTCGCCGCGCGGTGCTCTACTCGCCGGTCAGGCTCATGGAGGCATCCCTGGACGAGATCAGGCAGGACATGGTTAGGATCCTCGACGGGCTGTCGCCCTGCGATGTGGTGATGGCCGACATCCAGGCCGACACCCCCGACGAACGGGTCAACAACCTGCTGGCGATATGCCGGGTCGTGGAAGCCGGGGAAGGCGCGACTCGTGGCAGGGAGGTGGGAATCCTCGAGAGGTTACGACTAGAATAGGAAGGAAGCCGCGCGGGCACTTGATTGAGAAAGCGCGAAGGAGGAGGCAGGCATGGAACAGCGTGTGAGGCGCGTGTTGACCCTTGTGATCCTCTTGTCACTTAGCATTCTTCTGGTGACCCAGCCCCTGGGCGCCCAGCCGAGGATCATAATTCGCTTTGGCACCAACAACCCGGTGGGGCACCCCGTGGACGTTGGCGCCAGGAAGGCGGCCGAGATCATCGCCCAGCGGTCAGGCGGCCGTATCGAGTTGAGGATCTTCCCGGTCGACCAGCTTGGCACCGCGGCTGAGCAGATGATCAACACCATGCGCGGTGACCAGGGAATGTGGTTCTCCAATCCGTCCTGGATGGCGCCCTACCTAGCGACCGTGGGTGTCCTGGAGGCCGCCTACCTGTTCGCGGACGTGGATCACATGTTCCGGATCATGAAGGGGCGCATCGGGCAGGAACTGTTCAAGCAGCTCCCCAGCGCCATCAACATCCGGGTGGTGGACGTTTGGTATCTTGGGACCCGCCACTTCACCACGAACAAGCCGTTCAAGACGCCGGCTGAACTGAGCAGGCTGAAGGTCCGGGTGCCGAACAACCCGGTCTACATCGAGAACCTCCGGTGTATGGGCGGCACCCCAGTGCCCATGCCGCTCGGCGAGGTCTATCTGGCCATCAAGACCGGCGTGGTGGACGGTCAGGAGAACCCCTTCACCAACATCCAGGCTTTCAAGTTCTTCGAGGTGGCCAAGTACCTGGTTCTCACCGCTCACCAGGTAGGGCCCATCATCCCCATCATCCACGAGAAGACCTGGGAGGCGCTGGGCGCAGAGGGCCAGCGCATCCTGGTGCATGCGTTTGAGGAAGGCGGTAAGGTCTCCAACGCCCTGGTCCTCAAGGACGAGGCCGAGCTGCTCGGAAAGTTCAGGGCCGCAGGCATGGAAGTGGTCACGCCCGACATCGACGCCTTCCGCGCCCAGGCCCGCCGCTGCCTCCCCGACAAGTTCGCTAGGATTTGGGGTCAGGGGGTCTACGAGGCCATCTACTCAGCGGGCCGATAGCTGCCGGTGGTGAGGGTCGGGAGCACACGCTCCGCCTGGGTTCGGCTGTGGGAGGGCACCGTCCGCCTCGTTGAGGAGGTGGTGCCCTCTCTGGCTGCGGCAGCGATGTTCCTGGTGGTCATCTATCAGGTCTTCATGCGTGATGTGTTGACCCGGCCGCCCACCTGGGCGGATGAGCTGGCTCGGTACCTGTACATCTGGATGGTCTTCCTGGGGGCCGCCCTGGTCAGCCGCCGGGGCCAGCAAGTACGGATGGACTACCTTCCGACCCGGATCTCCGGGCGGCCACGCCTTCTTTTGCTGCTTCTCCACGAGATTGGCGCCATCGCCTTTCTGCTCTACGCCCTGAAGAGCAGCGTCCAGTTCTTCCAGTTCTTCCACCGCATCCCATCCCCCGGGATGGAGATGCCATCCGGCTACCTGGTGGCCGTCGTGCCGGTGGCCTGCGTCCTAATGATCCTCCACCACCTGGGGCACGCGGCGGCGCTGCTGCGCTCGCGGGGGGCCCGCTAGTGGAGAAATGGATCCTGCTGGGGACGGTGGCGGTAGGGTTCGCCTCCGGCCTCCCAGTGGCCTTCGCGCTCGGCCTGGGCTGCATGATCTACCTGCTGATGGCGGGGGACATCAACATTGCCGTCGTGGCCCAGCGGATGATTTTCGGCATTGACTCCTTCCTGCTGCTGTCCGTGCCCTTCTTCATACTGGCCGCGGAAATAATGAACACCACCGGGACGACGCGGCGGATTTTCCGTTTTGCACACGCCCTGGTGGGCCACGTACCCGGAGGGCTGGGCCACGTAAACGTGGTCAACAGCATGATCTTCGCCGGGATGTCGGGATCGGCCATCGCGGATGCCGCGGGCGTGGGCATGATGGAGGTGGAGGCGATGGAATCCGCGGGCTACCCCCGGCCCTTCGCCGCGGCGCTCTCGGCGGCCACCTCCACCATCGGGCCCATCATCCCGCCCAGCATCCCCATGGTCATCTACGGCTCCATCGCTCAGGTTTCGGTGGGGGCGCTCTTCCTGGGCGGCGCCCTGCCAGGGCTCATCATGGCCCTGGCCATGATGGCCCTGGTCTACGTGCAGGCAATGCGACGGGGCTTCCCGCGCGAGCCCCGCATCACGTTCCGCGAGTTCGCGGGGGCGCTGTGGGAGGCGATCCCGCCGTTGCTTACACCGGTCATCCTTCTGGGAGGCATCTACGGCGGGTTCTTCACGCCCACCGAGGCCGCCGCGGTGGCGGCGCTCTACGCGCTCCTGCTGGGTACGATGCTCTACCGTGAGATCTCGCCGCGGGAGATCCCCGGGCTGCTGCTGCGGGTGGTGGAGAAGACCGCCATGATCATGTTCATCGTGACCACGGCGTCGGTCTTCGGCTGGATCCTCGCGCGCGAGCAGATCCCCCAGATGATGGCAGTGTTCTTCCTGGACATCACGCGCAACCCGGTGGTGATGCTGGTCATACTGAACGTGCTATTCCTGATCCTGGGCATGCTAATGGAGACGCTGGCCATCATGGTCATCTTCCTGCCCATCGCGGTCCCGCTGGTGCAGGCCTTGGGCATCGACCTGGTGCACTTCGGGGTGGTGTTCGTCCTGAACGTGATGATCGGGCTGCTGACCCCTCCGTTTGGAATGCTGCTGTTCGTGATGAGCGGCCTGACGAAGCTGCCCATGGCCGTCATCCTGAAGGAGCTGGTCCCCTACATCATCATCCTCATCACCTGCCTGTTCCTCATCACCCTGGTTCCCCAGATAGTGCTGTTCCTACCCGGCCTCGGCCGGTAGCGCGAGCCCTCCTGCTTGCGCCTCAATCTCAAGGTAGAGGTTGATCAGTTCCCCGGCGATGCGCCGGTTGTGGGCGTCCCAGGCGAAGCCAGGCCAGCGCATCCGATCGGTCTCGAAGATGCCCTTGCGGACCAGCAGCGCCTTGAAGAACGCGATCGAGGTCCGGATCTCCTGGTTGGAGAAGGCGAGCACCGGTAGGAGACTTCGGAAGTGGACAAGCGCCTCCCCACGGCGGCCCGATGCGTGGAGCCTGTAGATCGCAGCGTAGACCCTTACCATGGAGGACTCGGGGACCATGGCATCCACGCCGCGGTCGAGGGCCTCGATCATCTGGGGCACCGCCCAGCCCCCGCAGATGAAGAACTCCCGGCCGAACGCCTCCCGGACCTCGCTGTACTTTGGGCCCGCGGGGACCGTCTCGATCTTGACCCCTACCAGGGCGGGTACACGCTCCCGCAACGCCCGGAGGGCTTCCAGGGACAGGCCGGGGCCGTTCCACTGGAGATCTTGAAGCAGCAAGGGCAGCCGGCTGCGCGCTGCTATTGACACCAGGAAGTCCGGGAGATCCTCCGGCCGGCGGTAGAAGGACTCGGGCACAGCCACCAGGTACGCCGCGGCCCCCACCTCTCCTGCGAGCCGCGCGAGCGCCCGACACTCCTCGATGTCATCAGAGGATGCTCCCACCACGTAGGGCACCCGCCCGCCGATGGCGCGGGACACGAAGCGAACGATCTCCTCCCGCTCTTCGCGCGTGAGGTAGGCCACCTCGCTGGCCACGGCCGGGGCCAGGAGTCCGGCCGCGCCGCCGGCGATGGCGTCGCCGATCAGCCGCTCCAGGCTGAGGAAATCTATGCGGTCGTTCGAGTCGAACGGCGTCTGCAGCACGGGCACGATGCCCCTGGGCAAGGACGATGGGATCACCGCTCTCATGTGGTCAACTCGTGCCACAGGTCCCGCATCGCGGCGCACTCCTCCCGCGTGTCAGGGAATATCATTGGGCGGAGGATGCACCGGGCGCCTGTCTGCCGGACCAGGCCCGCGACCCTTCGCGCGTAGGCGACCCAGCCTTCGTCTTCCTGCGCCGCCACACGGCTGTAGAGAACAGCGCCTGTCTCCGCGCATTGTTCCATGATCCACCGGCAATCGTACATCTCGCTGTTGCCCAGGTCGATCGCCTTCACCCCGGGAAGACGTAAGAGCGACTCGTGCAGGAACGCGTGGCGACCGCAGTAGTGGGCGAAGCAGCCTTCAAACGGCGCCGCCGCCCGCTCGATGTAGTGCAGCAGGAACTCGCGGATCATCGCGGGAGAGAGTAGCGTGGCCGTATCCTCGCTGACCCGCGCGCCCGCGTGTGGGAAGTACACGCCCTGCTGCGTGCCGTGCCCGTGGATCATCTGGCCAAGCGGTTCCCCCAGCACCGCCTTCAGATGATGCGAGACCCGGAGATAGAGACCCAGGGCGATCTCCATCAACTCGTGGATCCACGCCGGGTCGTCCGCCAGGTTGTAGAGGATGTTGGTGCCGCAGAGCATGTGGGCGATGTCGAACACGCCCTGGGTGTCGGGCATGTAGGGGGCTATCTCGCCTTCGCCGCCGGCGCGGTGGATCGCGTAGAACTGCTCCGCCCGCCGCATCAGCGGGGCCTGTTCGATGTCCGTGTCCCTGATCGCGCGGATGGCCTCCCGGCTCATGGGGGTCCCGGGCCAGGGCATCTGTCCCTCCCGGACCGTGTAGCCCAGCCCCGCCACTCCAGGGACGAACACGACCCCCAGGTTGGGCCGCACCGTGGGGATGCCGTCGGTCGGCCAGTCCACCACGGGCCTGGCGCGGCGCATCTCGGCTTCCCACATCAACTCCGGGTTCTCGAAGCGCGCGAGGTAGCCTTCGGTATCGTATTGGTCCGTCTGTGACGTGGGGATCAGGATGAGGCTCGGGCCCTCGCCGCTCCAGAACCGCTGGTGGGCATCGAGCTTCTCGCGAATGGTCATGGTACCGCCTCTGCCACTACTGTCCTGCTTCAGGTTGCCGCCACATCTCAACGGCGCCGTCGGCCAAAGCCCGTTGAAGTCCCGTTTCCCTGTGGGCGCGGGCGTCGCCTGCTAGGGCCGCTTCTTCCGCCGTCAGCCTCCGAAGAAAGGCGTACGCGCGCAGGCACTCCTGCACAACCATTCCAGGGACGGGCTTGTCCCCACCGCGTACCAGACGAGTGAGATCTTCCCACTCGTACGCTGACTCCCCTATCTGTCCAAAGAAGCGGTCCGGATCGAAGGGGTCACGCACCTGCCACAACTTGAGCACCGCGAGCCGCCGAACAAGCCCGCGATGAAACGGTCGGTTCGCAAACAGGAAGAGATCATAGAGGTCGCGGGCCTTTGTACGTTGATACATTGCCCGAACCTTCTCGGCGAGGACCTCGTGCAAATCGAGGGAAGGCACGGGGGATGGGATAAACTCGAGGTCTCTGAAGTACGGTTGTTCCATCAAGCGATGCGGGCGCACCGGAAGGACCGGTTGCTCACGGAGGCTCACCTGGAGGTCGAAGGCCCCGGCGTCGTTCCAGGCGTGCCGGTATGTGGGAACCACTGCGAACGACAACCCACCATGAGTCACGCGCCATTGATCATCAAGGGTGAATTGGATGCCATGATACTCCTGGTTGAGCACAGCCATCAGGTCCAGAATCGTCGTCTCCGGAGTCGTCTCCGCCACTGCCGTGAAGTCCAGGTCCATGGAGAAGCGGCCGCTCGCCCCCAGGTGGATCTTGCGAATGCAGGTTCCCCCCTTGAACGCGAGCTTCCCGTGCAGGCCTGACTCGACAAGGAGTTGCAGAGCGTACGTGAGCACGACCTCTCGCTCGGCCACGGCACGGTCACGGATCCCGCTCTGGTGGGCGAAGAAGTCCACGCGCTTGGCGCTGAGCATCGGCGACCGGTCACAGCTCCGAGAAGATTGCCCGGTCAGGCACGTTCACCAAGATCTGCCACTCGGCGTCATATCGGGCCGTCTTCCCCCACCGGGCGACGGAGTCCAGGAACGACCTGGATGATGGCTTGAGCAGCGACCGGAGTCGCAAACGAACGGCATCCGGTATACGGATGCCCAAACGGTCGCACAAGTACCCCAGCCGTTGCGTGGCTGCCACCGAGCGCATGCGCACAGCGTACTCGCCGAGGGTATCCCAGCGCATTCGGGGTGAAGCCACGGAGAGCATTCGCGCCACCTCGCCGACCCCTCCGCCATAGACGAGGTGATCCACACAATCGAGGACTGTCTTCTCGCGGTCAGACATCGAGACCTCGGCGCCATAGACCCGCACGCGCTCGTACCCAAAGAACTTGCCAGGCGCTAGCTGCACGAAGCGGAAGGTCGTCCCCTGAAAGGTGCGAGATCGAAGCTGACGGAGTGTAGCCACCCACACCACCCCTCGCGCTTGCGTCGTGAGGCCGTGGTACGCCGCCGCGCTGGAGAAGGCGACATAGGACGGTTTGATGAACTGCTCGACTAGGACCAGGAGGTTGGCATCGGGGATACCATCTGGTCCGCGGCTCGCCGGAATCAGGCGATAGCGTCCTCGGCCCAGGCGCTCGAGCCATCGCTTGCGCCGCAGCGAGTGGATGACGCGGTCCGCCGCCTTGGCATCCCGGCCCAGCAGGCGGATGATCTCCTGGCGAGAGGCAAAGCCCTGTTCCTCCCATTCCAGCGTCAGCACCACTCGTGCCTCGGACGGCGACAGATTCCTGGGCGGATTAGATTTCATGCTGTTACCCCTCTATTCTAGGGGTTCCCGCTTAAAATATAACTCCCAAAGTAAAGAGTCAAGGGCTAGCTGTGCCTTGCGAATGAACGCCGCGAAGTCCCGCGACACGAAGCCGTCTCGCCGCCATCTCCGCCCTCTCCGACCGCCCTTCACGAAATCGACGACCTAGTCGCGGGTGTCGTGCGGCACCCGCCCCTGCTTCTCGTCCACGTTGTTGCCCTCCTGCGTTTGCTTGTACTCGCAGGAGGTTGTCCAAGTCACGCTGAACCAGCACACGTACGGGTAGGCGAGCGCACCGGGAGCACGATGACCGACCTCCAGGGTCTTTCCAACGCGATCATCGAAGGCGACGCCGTGCGCGTGAAGGCCCTGGCCCAGGCCGCGGTCGCACAGGAGGTGCCCCCGTGAAGCGGGATTCATATGGACGCACAGACTAGCACAGTCGAACGGCTGCGCGGTGTGATCGTCGCCCTCCCCACGCCCATGGAGCAGGACGGCAGCGTGGACGTGAAGGCGTTGGGGCGCCTGGTGGAATGGCTGGTGGACCGCGGCGTGGACGGCGTCTTCGCCTGCGGGACCACTGGCGAGGGTCCGTTGCTCTCCGACGACGAGCGGGCGACGGTCGTCCGGGCCGCGGCAGAGGCGGCGGCCGGCCGCGTCCCGGTTGTGGCGCAGGTGGGCGGGGTGACCACGGCCGGGACGATCGAGGTCGCCCGCGGCTGCGCCGGCGCAGGGGCTGACGCGCTGGCGGTAATCGCCCCCTACTACTTCCGACACGGCGAGGACAGTCTGACTGCCCACTTCGCCGCGATCGCGGATGCGGTTCCGGACCGGCCGATCCTCCTCTACAACATCCCCCAGAATACAGGCAACCCGATCACGCCGCACGTAGTCCGAACGCTGCGTACCCGCCCCAACATCGTCGGGATGAAGGATAGCGCGGGCGATCTCTACGGGATCCTTCAGGCCTCACTGGCGGCAGGGTCGGACTTCCGCCTCCTGGTGGGAGCGGACCTGATGCTTCCCTCGGTGGCGGCGATGGGATGGGCAGGGACCATCTCGGGTCCCGCCGCCGCGGTGCCCGAACCCTATGTGGCGTTGTGGAGAGCCGCAGCGCGTGGATCCTGGCCGGAGGTCACGCAGGCGTACCGGAAGGTGGCCGCGGCCTGCCACATGCTGCTCAACGGCGCCGATGTTCCGCGCATCAAGGCCGCGCTGGCGCTGCGCGGCGTGATCGCTCCCCACGTCCGGCTGCCGCTGAGGCCGACGCCCCAGGGCGAGATGGAGGGCCTGCGCGAGGCGCTGGAGCGCGTGGTCGGCGCCTGACCCACGGCCAGCCCTATTGTGGACGAGGAGAGCTCGACGATGGTCCAGGAGAGGGAGGCTTGTCCCCCCGAGACGACCGGAGGTGCGTCCGGCGCTCACGCTGAGAGATCGCCTCGCCGTTCCCATTGTCTTAGGGTGCTGGGACGCAACCCTGGAGAGGGCGGCCCGCCGGGCCGGCCTTGAGAGCGTCCTAGGCCTGGATCAAGGGCGAGGCGACTACTGCCTCAGATAGGCGTCTGCCCCTGCGATCCAGTCCTGGCGCGGCGGGCTGAAGAAGTCCACCGTCACCACGTCCTCCAGCATCTCCGCGCTGTGGGGCAGGCCGCCCGGTATGAGCAACACCTCCCCTTGCTGCAGCACGAGTTCCCGGTCCGGGAAGGTGAAGCGCATCGAGCCCGAAGTGCAGTAGCTGAGCTGCTCGTTCTCGTGCTGGTGGGTGGGCACTATCGCACCGGCCTTGAGCTCGATCATGGCTACCATGAGGCGCTCTCCCCACAACATCCGGCGCGTGATCCTGGGGCTAAGCGCCTCAGGCGTCAACGCGGCCAGGACCGCGTGTTGAATCTCGCTCATCGGGCACCTCCGCGTGAGTGTGAGGGATGATTCGCCGCGCGCCCGTGGAATCACCCCCTACGGAGGATTCACCATCAAAGGGGGATGAGATGCGATACCGCCGTCTGGGTAACTGTGGGCTCAAGGTCTCCGTGCTGGGGTTGGGCGGCAACACCTTTGGGCGGTTCGTGG
>CAZNRD010000056.1:0-16248 GCA_964575425.1 uncultured Anaerolineaceae bacterium
TTCCCCAACTTGGCCCCGGCCGCTTGACTGTCTCATATGTACTGGACGAGTACAACCGCTTGGCAAGAACAGAGCCGTGGAGGATAATGCAGGCGATGCGCGTGGCAATGATTTCCTATCACACCTGCCCGTTGGCCACCCTGGGGGGCAAAGACACCGGCGGGATGAATGTCTATGTGCGCGATCTCGCCCGCGAGCTGGGCCGGCGCGGGATCGGCGTCGACGTTTACACCCGCTCACAGGATGAGCACGTTCCGCACGTCCTTCATGACCTGGGCTACGGAAATCGCGTCGTGCACGTGCGCGCCGAGCCCGAGACCCCGCTGCCCAAGGACGAGCTTTTCGCCCACTTGCCGCAGTTCACGGCCGGGGTGAAGGAGTTCGCACAGTCGAAGGGCATCCGCTACGACATCCTACACAGTCACTACTGGCTCTCCGGGCTCGCCGGGCTGGAGCTGCGGCGCGCCTGGCGCCGGCCTCTGGTCCACATGTTCCACACCCTGGGCGAGATGAAGAACCGGGTTGCGCGCAGCCCTCAAGAGCACGAGCCGGACCGGCGCCTGGAGGCTGAGCGGCGGCTGCTGCGGGAGGCTGACCGCACCATCGCCGCCACGCAGGCGGAGGTGGCGCAGTTTCAGTGGCTCTACAAAGCGGACACGAAGAGGGTCGAGGTCATCCCGCCAGGGGTAGATACGGGCCGGTTCTATCCGATCCCGATGGACGAGGCCAGGGAATTCGTGCGCGTCGGCTGCGGCGAGCGCATGCTCCTGTACGTCGGCCGCATCGAACCGCTCAAGGGGATCGACAGCCTGCTGGAGGCCATCGCCATCCTGCACCGCAGAGGCCACCTGGGCGAGCGTGCGGTGTGCCTGGCCGTCATCGGGGGAGACCCCGACGCCTCGGCAGATCAGATGACTGCCGAGATGAGCCGCCTGCAGTCCCTGCGCGAGTCGCTGGGCATCCGCAGCCTGGTCACGTTCATTGGTCGCCGCGATCAGGACACGCTGCCCTACTACTACTCCGCCGCCGAGGCGGTCGTTGTGCCCTCTCACTACGAGTCCTTCGGGCTGGTGGCGCTGGAAGCCATGGCCTGTGGCACGCCGGTGGTGGCCTCGGAGACGGGCGGCCTTGTCTACCTCGTGCGCGACGGGGAGACTGGATTTCATGTGCCGGTTGGCGATGCGCGGTCGCTTGCCGATCGGATCGGACGCCTGCTTGGCGATCCAGCGCTGCGAGAGCGAATGGGGCGGCAGGCAAGGGAGTACGCGCAGAACTATGCCTGGCCACTCATCGCTGGGCAGATCCTGGAAGTCTATGAGACGCTGATCGCAATGGCGGCCTATTGGGGCCACTATGAGGCCGACGCGTCGGATTCCGGCCGCGCGCCATCAGGCAGCTGAAAGCATCCGCTCATCGGCGCATAACCACAGGCAGATGGTGGCTGGTGGCGTCGACGTGTCTCAGCGCCAGATGGTGCGCGAGAGGGAGGACCTTGAGCAGATGCTGGCGGTCGGAGGCGCGATCGAGGCACATGTCGATGCGGGCTGGGGATCACGGGGCATGGCTGCGAAGCGCCTGCTGTGGCCGCCGCCCTGCAGCGCTTCCACGCCGACACCGTGATGCCCCGGCTTCACTTCGTGAGGCGGATGGCCGCGGGGTTTCGAGCGATGGCTCAGCGAGGGCTGGGGTCGACGCCGGAACTGGGGGCTCTCATCGCGGACGCGCAGCGGTTCCAGCCGCTCTTTCCCTCGTCCTGAGAGAAAGCATCCCAAGGCAGCACTAGCCGACGCCTGAAGCGTCTGAGCCGGCGGTTCAGGGGATCCGCTGCCTCAAGGGCACAGGGTCAGCGCCCCGGCGGCGTCGATGGCCGGTCGGGCGCGGGCACGGGCTTCGACCGTGCCGGTGGCCTGGACGCACATCCCCGGTCGGAAGTCGGTGTACGTGGTGGTGCGGTCGATGAAGATGAAAGCGCCCGGCTCCTCGCTGAAGATGACCACATAGGGGAGCTCGTCGGTGGAGTAGCGGCGCAAGATGACGCCGTAGACACAGAGGGTCTGGCCCACATGATCGAGGGTGATTTCGCTCCACAGCCGGCAGGCGGGCTCGGGAGTGGGGGAGGGGGTCAGGTCGAGGAGGTCAGCGAGCGTTGTGGTGGGCGCGGCCGAGGTCCCAGGGCGTGGGGATGGCGGCGTGGCCGTGGCAGAGAGGGCGGGAGCGAGGGGACGACCGAGCACGGCGACCATGCCGGCCAAGTCGATGCCGGCAGAGCGGACGGCGAGTACGGTGCCGGCAACGATCGCACCCACGAGGAGCAGCAGGAGAAGCGGCCGAGCAAGCGGCGAGCGCCTGGTGGGGATCCTGCTGAGCGGGGTAGTCTCTGGTGAGACTCGGGCGGGTTCGATGAACAGGCCGCTTCGAGGCAGCAGGGGGCCCTCTTCCTCGGGCCGGGAGGTGGACGGTGGAGCTGTGCGCGGCGGTGTGGGCGGCGCCTTGCTGCTCTTCGAAACCAAGCGGCCCAGGATGCTCGAGCGGCCTCCGGGAGTCAAGGGGATTTCGGCGGCGGGCGGCGGCTCGATCCCTTGTCTGAGTGGGGGGACGCGGCGCAGGCGAGGCTCGGATGCTGCCGGTTGGGGTCCGACCCGGCGCGCAGCAGCGCCGGGGGTCAGATCCCTGTCGCAGAAGGGGCACAGCGCAGCGCCCCGCTCGATCCACTCGGCGCAGTGAGGGCAGCGCTTCTTGCCAGCGAGGGCGTCGTTGGGGGGGAGGTCGTGGTGGCAGTAGCGGCAGTAGACGGCTTCGTCCTGGATTTGCTGAGCGCAATAATCGCAGACGCGCATCGAGTGCACGCTCCCGAGCGCCGGTTCCTGACCAGACTCTACCCGAATGCCGGGTTCACCGCCAGAGGGCCGAAGGTCCAGCGGCTAGGGCAAGGGGTGTCGATCGCGCAGGGGGCAGGCGAAGTTTCCACGAAGTATGAAAGGCGCCGATGTGGAATGGGAGCATTGGCCGGAGACTTGCGGGGAAGTGGAGGCGGAGGCCGCACTGCGCATAGCCAAGACGAGTTCCTACTGACACCGGGACCGGTCACTGGTGTCAGGGTCCGCCCCGGCTCACGCTGAAGGGAGCAGTGGCGGCACCAGGGGTATAATTCCCACTCGTGCCAGAAAGCGAACATGTAGGCGAGAAGTTTGGAGAGGATGCAGACCGCACGCAGCCGCACACGGCCTTGCGGCGGACGGGTCGCGCGGCCGTGCCGACGCCTCCGCCTTCAGCAGGGCAGCACGGCCAGCCTAGGGATGGTTTCGTGCGAGCTGCTCTAGTGGCTGGCTTCCTGGTCGCCAATCTGGTCTTCGGCGTTGCCGTCCACCTTATCGTCCGCGATCTCACGGCCGCCTGGACCGGCATGGGGATCACGCCCTTTCGATTTCGTGGCGCCGCCGCGACACGGCTCCCTGGCGGGGAACCGGCGGGGACGGAGCCCCCATCCCTGCCAGCGGTCGAGCCTGAGCCATGGAGCGGCTACGAGCGTGTCACCGTTCTGATCATGGGCCTTGACGAGCGGGATCTCGTGGTGCGCCAGGGCCCGGGCCGCACCGACTCCATGATGGTCGTATCCTACGACCCGCTCACACGGCAGGGCTCGATGCTCTCAATCCCGCGAGACCTGTACGTGGAAATCCCTGGATTCGGTCACGACCGCATCAACACCGCGTACCCGAGGGGAGAGGCCAGCCGATTGCCTGGCGGCGGCCCGGCCCTGGCGATGCGGACGGTCGAGAGCGTTATCGGCGTCCCGATCCAGTACTACATGATCATCCAGTTCTCTGCCTTCGAGCGCATGGTTGATGAGATCGGGGGCATTGACGTCCTTGTGCCCGAGCGCATCAAGATTTCGCCCATCGGCCGCCAGAGCCTGTGGCTCGAGGCCAAGGCCTATCACCTGGACGGTGCCGAGGCCCTCGCCTACGCTCGCGCCCGCAGCGGTCCCCAGGGCGATTTCGCCCGCGCCCGACGCCAGCAGCAGGTCGCCCTGGCCATACTCGACCGCCTGCTCAGCATTGATGTCATCCCCAGGCTCTTCGCGCGGGCACCGGCGCTCTACCAGCAGCTCTCGAGCGGCGTCCAGACCAACCTGTCACTGGATCAGATGGTGTCCCTCGCGTGGACGGCCTATCAAATCCCCCGGGACAGCATCCATTCGGGCGTGATCGCTCCGCCGAACATGGTCGGCTTCCACACGCTGCCCAACAACGCCAACGTCCTGCGGCCAGTTCCGGACCAGATCCGGCTGCTGCGGGACCAACTCTTCGTCGACACCAGCGCCCTGGCCCCAAGCATCGACTCCCTGGTCCCCACCACGCCCTGACCGACACGAAAGGAAACCTTGGAGACCCAGCCCGTCCGCCGCTCAGCCGCCACAAGCCCTTCAGGGCGCTCCTGGCTTTGGATTCTGGCCATCCCGCTGTCGTTGGTCCTGGTGGGCGCAGCAGCGGCCCTGACGGGCTTCCAGGCGGGCCGGGGTGAGATCGCCCAGCGCGCTACGCGGGATACGGGGGCAGCCATCCAGGAGCAATTCGATCTCGGGGTGCAGGACCTGCTGGAAGCACGCTACGAATTGGCCCGCCAGCGCTTCGAGTACATTCTCTCGCTTGACCCGAACTACCCGGGGGCGGCGGAGCTGCTGGCCGAAGCCCTCAACGCTCTCAACGTCCCCACCTCCACACCAAGCCCCACGCCCGTCCCGGCCACCCCAACGGCCACCCTGGACCTGAGCTCACTCGACGGCCTGCTCGCCCAGGCCCAGGCGGCTTTCGCGGCGGGCGACTGGTCGCGGACGCTCCACGCGCTGCTCGCGATGCGAGCCCAAGACCCGGCCTACAGGCTCTCCGAAGTCAACGCTCTGATGGCGGGGACGCTGCGCAATCGGGGAGTGCAGAAGATCCTGCAGGGCTTCCTCGAGCCAGGCCTCTATGATCTAGCACTCGCCGAGCGCTTCGGGCCCCTCGATGCCCAGGCCGCCTCTTGGCGCCGAACTGCCCAGTTCTATCTGGTTGCCAACTCGTACTTTGGCCTCGATTGGCCCCGAGCAGCCGACTACTTCGCCCAGTTGTGTGCAGGGGGGACCTGGGACTCATGCCGCAAGTACGCGGTCGCTGCCATGAACTACGGACACCTGCTCCTGGCGACCGAGGACGTCTGCGGAGCAGTTGTCCAATACCAGGCGTCGCTGAACCTTCAGCTGAACCCCGCTCTGGGACCGACGGCAACGTTCGCTGCTGAGTGCTGCCTGACCGCCACGGCCCCTTCGCCCACCCCAACCTCCACACCCTCCACCGCCACACCAAGCGCCACCCCAACCTTGCCTCTGTCTCCCACGGACACTCCAACTCCCACCGAGAGCTCAACCCCGACACCAACACCAGGCTAGCAACTCTGGACGAGACGACCGAACAGAGGGCGCGCGGTAGTGGTGGCTTACATCGCTCTGCGGGTTGTTCGCGGCTTGATCGTGGCCCAAAACAGGCTAGCCCTCGCAAGCCCGGAGTGCTCATCTCACGCAAGCCCGCGGAAATATCGAAGGGGCCGGGAGCTCTTGCTGCCCGGCCCCTTCTTGCTTCGTTTCTGGTGCGAGGTGCGCCGGCAGGGTTCGCCACCGGCGCTCATGGTTTCCAGACTTGCCACACCTTGCCCACGAGGTCGGGCCCCGGTTTGAGCGTCTTCTGCCCAGGCTGCCAGCCCGATGGGGTAACCTCGCCGGTCTTGGCCACATGCTGGAAGGCTCTCAGCTGCCGAAGGAGTTCCTCGGGGTTGCGGCCCACTTCGGGGGTCAGGACTTCCATCGCGCGAATGACGAATTCGGGATCGATGATGAAGCGGCCGCGGATGTCGACCCCGGCTGCCTCGTCGTACACGCCGTAGACTGCTCCCACCTTGCCTCCTGCATCCGACAGCATGGGGAAGGGGACACCGCCGTCGAGCATCTTCGCGAGCTCCTCTTCCTGCCAGATCTTGTGCACGAAGCGGCTGTCGGTGCTCATGGCGAGGACTTCGCAGCCAAGGCTCTGGAACTGAGGATAGAGGGCGGCGACCGCCGCCAGTTCAGTCGGTCAAACGAAGGTGAAGTCCCCGGGGTAGAAGCACAGGACAATCCATTTCCCCCGGTAGTCTGAGAGCTTGACGGGCGAGAACCCCTTCCCCTTGATGTAGGCGTTGACCTCGAAATCCGGTGCAGCGCCTCCCACGCGAGCAAGCATCCTGGGCACCTCCTTTGCCGGCCCTCCGGCAGAAACTGCTTCCGGCTTTGGCGATTCGACAATCGGACCACGGGCCGGTTTCACGCATCCTTCCTTCTCTGGCGTAGACCTCTCCTTCCGGCACTTCGCCGGGACCAGGCTCTGCCCTCGGACGATGCTCTGTCGCTGGCGGCCAGGCAAAGGGCCTGCCAGGGCTCGTCTTGTCGGAGCGAGCGGCGCCAAGATGTCGTCAAACGCGGGCAGCACTCCCCGCGAAACAGCGCCCCCGGCGCGACTCGAACGCGCAGCCTACTGATTCGAAGTCAGGCGCTCTATCCGTTGAGCTACGGGGGCTCTGCAGCAGATTATACCCTGGACAAGGGGATGTGGTCCGCGGATCCTACGACCGATGGGCGCGTGCATAGGCGTCGCGCGCCGGTGTGCGGATAGCCAGCGAGGTGAATGGTATAGGGCGAGCGAAGCGGCCCTGCAATTGGCATTGCCGCAAGGCCTGGATGCCGGTCGACGGCCTCGGGATGCCTTCATTCGAGCAGGCAATCTTCGGCTGCACAGGAGGTGACGACGATGGACTGCTGGCACCGGTGAATAGCATCGTCTGCTCGGGGGCCGAACGGCGGCTATTCAACTCACTTTCTGGTGCAAGCTGCGCGTGCAATGGCAAGCCGCATGTGCTGCGCCCTGTCCTCTGCGCCTGCAGGCGGGGCTGTTCTCTCAGGGCTCAAGGGCAGAGAGTGAGCGGGTTGTTACGGGAGGTGGGGGGTGTGTGAGGTCTCCGCGCGATGGCCGAGATGCGAGGGCTTGTTCCAGAGGCTGACAGGGCGGCTCGCTTCGAGTTCTGCCAGCGCAGGGGACTGGGTTTGGGGTAGTGGCCGGGCGAGGGTCGCAAGCGGTTCCCCTTCAGGCCTCGGCTTACGGTCATGTGGCCGCCTCGATCGGCTCGACGTGGATGACAACGCGGCCGAGGCCTGGCAGGAGCGAGCGGAGGGAGCGCTCGACCTCCGTGGTGAGCAGATGGGCGGCGGCAATGTCCGTGTCGGCCGGGAGGGCGCAGTGGAACGAAACGAAGAGCTCTCGGCCCACGCGGCGAACCGAGACCTCATGTGGCCGGCACTCCAAGCCGGGTCTGGCAGTCACCGCTTTGATGGCTCTCAGCACCAGGAGGTCATCCGCGGGCGCAGCGCTGCGCTCGATTGAGCCCTCGCCCACCGGCTCGAGGTGGGTGACGACGCGCTCCATGTTGGGGAGCGCGCGATACAGCTCCTGTTCGAACGCGGAGGCCTGCGCGTGTGCCTTTTCCAGGCTAAGGCTCTCGCTCAACTCCAGGTGTAGTTCGAGGGAGTGCTTTCCTGCGACATCGTAGACGCTGATGGCGTGGGCGCTGAGGCCATGACGCGCGGCCAGGGACCGGACGAGAGACAGCAGCCCGTTCTCACCGCCTCCACCGGGCTCGACGTGGACGACGACATCGATGCCGGGGACAACCTGCCTCGCGGCGGCCTCCGCCCGGGTTGCGATCTCATGGGCGCTCTCCAGAGGCGTGTCCTCCGCAACGGCCAGCGTGACGTCGGCGAAGCTCTCGGCGCCGCTGTGTCGCAGTCTCGCGCGCTTGACCTCGAGCACTCCGGGCACACGGACTGCCTGCAGTAGTTCGTGGTGCAGGCTGGCGGGGACGGCATCGAGCAGCGCCGCCACCGTGCGGCGCCCAAGCTGCAGGCTGACGTAGGTGACGATGCCGGCCACCCCGATTGCCGCCACCGTGTCCGCCTTTGCCAGCCAGCTCAAGCCGGTGACGTCGCTGAGTCGCACCAGCGCCAGGCCGACGATCACCACCGAGGAGGACCAGATGTCGGTGGAAAAATGGAGGGCGTCCGCCTCGAGAGCCTGGCTGTTGTACTTTCGGGCGGCACGGCCCAGGGCACGGGAACGGCCGAAGTCGATGACGATCGAGACACCCATGACCAGGAACGCCCACAGCGTCGCCTCGACTTCCACCGTCTTGAGGAACAGCCGCTGGATCGCTTCGTACACGATCCAGGCACAGGTGACGAGGAGGAGCACAGTCTCGAAAAGGGCAGAGAGGTTCTCGATCTTTCCGTGGCCGTAGGTATGGTCCTGGTCGGCGGGGCGGCCCGAGATGCGCACGGCGAAGAACGTCATGCCGGCAGCCGCCAAGTCGAGGGCAGAATGGGCAGCCTCACTCAAGATGCCCAGGCTGCCCGTGAGTATGCCCACGATGAGCTTCATGGCGGTGAGCAGGACCGCGGCCAAGACCGAGGAAAGCGCCACGCGGATCTTCTCGCGTTCGCCGGAGCGGGGGAAAGATGCCTGCACGGTGGCTGGGGTTGGGGAATGGTCGAGGGCCATGAAGGATGAAGCCGCTGCGCGCGGTCAGTGAGTCGGGTAGATGCGGAGGCCAGTCAGGTTGACGAGTTGTCTGTACGATGTGCTGACGTTGTTCCACATGGAGCGCATGTTCTTGTAGTTCTGGATCCAGTTCAGGACGATCAGGTCCATGGCGGCGCTCTCCGCCCAGTCGACGCCTTTCCGGTAGCCGATCATGAGTGCGACGTCGGTGGTGTCCAGGAAGCGCTTCAAGCGAGACATGGGGACGGAGAGAGTGGCGCATGTGCCGAAGTGGACGATCCACCCGGAGAAGCGGCGCCGCAGCAGGGCCGCCAGTTCGTCGAGGGACAGGATGGAGCCGTCGGGCAGCTCGAGCTGGCCGGGCGTCCCGTGGAAGGCGAAGTAGAGGACTCGGTAAGCCCCTGTCTTGGGGAGCTTGCGCAGGTTGAACTTGAATTCCTCGAGGGTATTGCAGGTGAGGTGGGTGAAGCGCACATCGTTGAGCTTGGCGATCAGTTCCAGCATGGGGACGACGCTGAGGGGCTCCTCGACGTCGGAGTCCCAAAGCGATTCGAGGCAGGCGATGTTCTTCTTGTAGGCGTTGACGCGCTTCATGCCGCCCGGCGACCCCTGCGCCGCTCAATTGTACCGCCGACGGGGGAAGATGGCCGGAAAGTCGCAGGCGCGCTGGGCAAGGGGTGTGAAGGCCTTCGTGGCGCTTGACACCACGGTGGGTTGGGGCTAGACTTGCTGCGATTGAATGCAGTTGCAAGGAGTTGCATATGGCCTGCGGTCCGAAGCTGAGTCAGGAGCTCCGTGTGTCTGGGTTTCGCGTGACCCCCCAGCGGGGGGTCATCTTGGAGACGATCGCGCACCTGCCCGGCCATCCGTCCGCCCAGGAAGTGTTTGAGGCGGCCCGCAGGCGGCTGCCGGGGCTCAACATCGCCACGGTCTACCGCACGCTTGACACCCTGCGCGACGCTGGCTTGGTGGACCTGCTGGAGGGAGTCGACAGCCTCGTGCGCTGCTCGATTCGCGACCCCGGCAGCCTGCATGGGCATCTGATTTGCCGCGGCTGCCAGGTCGTGGTGGAGGTCGAAATGCCGTTGCTCATCTCGTTGGCAGGCGATCTCGGTCGGCGCCACGGCTTTGCGCTGGACCTCGCTCACCTAACGCTGACCGGCCTTTGCTCCAATTGCCAGAGGGCCGCTGGGGATTCCACTTCAAGGAGGCTCTGACATGCATTTCTCTCCCGCAGCCATGCACATCCCGGATGGCTTTCTCTCGATCATCGTTTCGCTTGTTCTGTGGGTGGTTTCGATTGTCGGCGTGGGGTTCGCGTTGCGCCGCGTCGGTCGGGATCTGGGCGAACGCCAGGTGCCGCTGATGGGTGTGCTGGCGGCTGCCATCTTCGCCGGGCAGATGCTCAACTTCACGGTCGCAGGCGGGACATCGGGGCATCTGCTGGGCGCTGCCATCGCCACCATCCTGCTCGGTCCGTGGGCAGCCATCGTCGTCATGACCTGCGTCGTGGGCATTCAGGCGCTGATCTTCCAGGACGGCGGGCTGCTGGCGCTCGGCGCTAACCTGTTCAACATGGCGATCGTGGGCGTGGCGGTGGCCTACTTCGTCTACACGTCCATCCGCCGCCTCGCCGGGAGCAAGCCGTGGGCGGTGTTCGCGGGTGGCGCGCTTGCTGGGTGGGCTTCGATCATGGTCGCCGCCCTGGCGTGCGCGCTCGAACTCGCCGTGTCGGGGACCTTGCCAGCCAACGTCGCCGTCCCTGCCATGGGGGGCATCCACGGCCTCATCGGCGTGGGCGAGGCGCTGATCACGGTCGGGGCGCTCGCCTTCCTCTATACCGGCCGGCAGGAGCTGCTGGGGCTTGAGCGAGCCGAAGTGCGAGACGGCGTGGCTGTCTGGGCGCTTGGCCTGGGCATCGCGTTGTTGCTTGCCATCCTTTCGCCATTGGCCTCGGCCCATCCGGATGGCCTGGAGTGGGTGGCGGAGCGGCAGGGTTTCCTGCACGCCGCCCGTCCGCCGGTGTACAATCTGATTCCAGACTACATCCTGCCGGGAATCCCGAACGAGGCGCTGGCGACGATCGCCGCCGGAATCCTGGGGACGCTGCTGGTGTTCGGCATGGCCCTGGGGGTGGCCTACGCACGCCGCAGCAAGCCAGCGGGATAACCTGAGCTGCCGGGCGGCTCGGCGGGCGCCGCCGGCATTTGGGTGACAGGGAACCGGCGGCACCTGTGTAGCAATGCACGTCCACTTCCTGGAGCCCTACCGTCCGCGACCGAGCCCGGTACATGCCCTCGACAGCCGGGTGAAGTTCATCCTGAGCGTGGCCTTCGTGCTGACGGCCGCGCTGATGCCCTTTGGCGCCTGGCCCGCATACCTGTTGCTGGCGGCGGTCATCCTGTCGGCCGAGGTCCTGTCGCTGCTGGGAGTGGGCTACGTGCTCAAGCGAGCCAACCTGGCGCTGCCGTTCGTGTTGGCCGCATTTCCGCTGCTGTTCACGATCGAGGGAAGGCACCTCTTCACACTGGGGCTTGGGGGCTGGTCGTTGACGGCTTCCATGGAGGGGCTGGAGCGCTTCGTCAGCGTGGCGCTCAAGTCGTGGCTGTCGATCCAGGCGGCGGTGCTTCTGGCAGCGACGACGCCGTTTCCGGAACTGCTGCGCGCCATGCGGGCCGTGAGGTTGCCGCGCCTGATCATCGGCGTCTTCGGATTGATGTGGCGCTACCTGTTTGTCCTGGCTGACGAGGCTCTCCGGCTGATGCGCGCGAGGAGCGCTCGGTCTGGCGCTGCGGCTCTGGATGGAGCCGATCCACGCGTCCGGCCCGGGGGCACGTTGATCTGGCGGGCGCGCGTGGCGGGCGGGATGGCGGGCAGCCTGTTCCTGCGAGCGTTCGAGCGGAGCGATCGCATCTACACCGGCATGCTAGCGCGCGGATACGATGGGGAGGTCCGGCTGCTGGCCGTGCCGTCGTTGCGGCTGCGCGACGCGATCGTCCTGCTGGGCGGCCTGGCCCTGCTGGCGGGCTTGCTGGCCCTGTCCTACGTGCTATGAGACCTCGGGATGCATTGCTCGGTTGAGATTTGCGGCCTGTCCTTCTCCTATCCCGACGGCAAAGCCGCGCTCAGCGGCGTCGACCTGAGGATCGCGCCGGGGGAGAAGGTGGCGCTGGTCGGGCCGAACGGCGCGGGCAAGTCGACGTTGCTGCTGCACCTCAACGGTCTGCTGCGGGGCAGTGGGGAGGTGCGCGTTGCCGGGTTTCCGCTTCGTGACGAGTCCCTGGCCCGCATCCGCGCGCTCGTCGGCCTGGTCTTTCAGGATCCTGACGACCAGCTCTTCTCACCGACGGTGTTCGACGACGTGGCTTTCGGTCCGATCTACCAGGGGTTGTCGGAGCCGGAGGTGCGCGCCAGGGTCGGCACGGCGCTGAGGGCTGTGGGGATGGAAGACCGCATGCACCGCGTCTCGCATCACCTGAGCGCGGGGGAGAAGAAACGGGTGGCGATCGCCACGGTGCTGGCGATGGAGCCAGAGATCCTGGTGCTGGACGAGCCGACGTCTGGCCTGGACCCGCGCGCGCGGCGGGGCCTGGTCAACTTGCTGCGCGAGCTTCCCCTCACCATGCTGGTCGCCACGCACGACATGCGCATGGTGGCCGAGTTGCTCCCGCGCACGGTGGTGATGGATGGCGGCGCGGTCGTGGCGGACGGCCCCACGCAGGAGATCCTGGCCCAGTCGGCGCTTCTGGAGGCGCACGGCCTGGAGGCGCCGGCGTAGCCAGGATGCCAGCCCCCCTCGCATGGTCGCGATTGCGGGGGTCGGGGTGGGGTGGCTGGCCTTCGCAGGCCGATGATTCAATAGGCGGGGCGAACGATCAGCGCTCCACGATCCGCGCCTTGGGCGCGAGCAGGCGTATCTGCAGCCAGCAAGACATCACTCGTCAGCTCGGTTGTCATGGTATCCTCGGCATTCAGGCTCGGAGGGCAGTGACAGGTCACCAAGCCGTGTGAACGATGCCCCTCGATGGTTGTCAGCCTGGCGGCTGGCGTCAGGCACTATGCCGGCCTAGTGTTACTTCGGCGGCGTGACGGAATACACGGGCAAAAAGGGTAGGGTTTGGGTAGAATATGCCGACGGAGGCGATGCGGCGCGGGGAAGGCAGGTGACAGTGCATGAGCTGGGGATCACGGAGAATTTGCTTGCCCTGGCTACCCGCCACGGAGTGGCTGCCGGCGCGAAGCGCGTCACCGACCTGTATCTGGTGATCGGTGATCTGTCCTCGGTGGTGGACGAGTCGGTCCAGTTCTACTGGGATCTCGTCAGCCGGGGGACGGTATGTGAGGGGGCACGCCTCCATTTCGAGCGGGTGCCGGCGGAGCTGACGTGCGACGAGTGTGGCGAGCGCTATCGCATTGCGGAGGGCATCGCGCCGTGCCCGGGCTGCGGGGGCACCAGGGTCCGGGTGACCGCTGGGGGCGAATTCCGATTGGAGAGTCTGGGCCTCGAGTCTGGAGGCCCGTAGGAGGACGCCATAATCCGCCGAGTCGAGATCGTCGAGAGCATCCTGGGGGAAAACGATGCGGTGGCCAGCGAGAACCGGGTCCGCCTGGATCAGGCTGGCGTCTTCTCGCTGAACCTGATGGCATCTCCGGGCGCCGGGAAGACGTCCCTGGTGGAGCGGACGGTGAGCGCTCTGGCTGACGAGATGCGCGTGGCTGTGGTCGACGGCGACATCGCCACCAGCCTTGACGCAGAGCGCGCCGCCGCCGCGGGAGCAAGCGCCGTCCAGATCAACACCGGCGGTCAGTGTCACCTCGATGCGCGGATGCTGCGCCTCGGGCTGGATCAGCTTGACCTCGCGGGCGTCGATTTGCTGATCGTGGAGAATGTAGGGAACCTGATCTGCCCGGCGGCGTTTCGCCTGGGGACTGACGCGAACGTGCTGGTGGCCTCGGTTCCGGAGGGCGATGACAAACCGTACAAGTATCCCTCTTCTTATCGCGGCCTGGATGTGCTGGTGGTGAACAAGATCGACCTTCTGCCATATGTGTCCTTTCGCATGGACCACTTCCTGCGCGGGGCGGCGATCCTGAACCCGGGACTGGCGACGTTCCCGATGTCGTGCCGTACCGGAGAGGGGCTTGACGCCTGGCTGGCCTGGGTGCGGCAGCGTGTGCGAGCGAGGAGCATGCCTCGGGAGAACGATGCCTGAAGTGCGGGGGGCTCACATCCACGTGCGGGGCGTGGTGCAGGGGGTGGGTTTCCGGCCGTTTGTCTACGGCTTGGCGCTGCGTCATGCCCTCGCCGGATGGGTGCGCAACACCACCTCCGGCGTCGACATCGAGGTGGACGGCTCGCCCGAGTGCCTCCATGCTTTCCTCAGGGAGCTGAAGGACCAGGCTCCGCCGCTGGCGCGAATCGATGAGATCGCGGTTCATGAGCGACCGGCGAATGGCTATCAGGGCTTCGAGATCATCGTGTCAGAGTCAATTTCGCAGGCATTCCAACCCGTGTCGCCCGACATGGCGATCTGCGAGGACTGCCTGCGCGAGCTGTTCGATCCGAACGATCGCCGCTATCGCTACCCGTTCATCAACTGCACAAACTGCGGCCCGCGTTTCACCATCATTCGGGACCTGCCCTACGACCGCCCCAACACCACGATGGCAGGATTCGCCATGTGCGAGCGCTGTGCGGCCGAGTATGAGAACCCACGAGACCGGCGCTTTCATGCGCAGCCGGTGGCATGCCGAGACTGCGGCCCGCAAGTGTGGTTGGTCGAGGAGAATCGGCGCGTGGCGGCGGGCGAAGAGGCAATCCAGGAGGCGCGCCTGCGCCTGCGAGCAGGGAAGGTCCTCGCCGTCAAGGGGCTGGGTGGATTTCACCTGGCGTGCGACGCGACCAACACCGACGCGGTCGCCGAGCTGCGGCGGCGCAAACTTCGTGTGGGCAAGCCCTTCGCCGTGATGCTGTTTGACGTCGAGGCTGTGCAGCGCCACTGTCATCTTTCGGACGACGAGCGTCGACTGCTGCAGTCGCGGCAGCGGCCGATCGTGATCGCGAGGCGGCAGCAGGTATCAGCCATCGATCCGGGCGTCGGCCCCGGCCAGCGCACGCTGGGCGTCATGCTGCCCTACACCCCCCTGCACTACCTGCTCGTGGAGCCGGCGCCAGGCATGCCGGAAGCGCTGGTGATGACGAGCGGCAACCGCAGCGAAGAGCCCATTGCCACCGACAACGACGAGGCAATGGAGCGCCTGGAGACACTGGCCGACTGCTTCCTGCTGCACGACCGGCCCATCCACATGCGCTGCGACGACTCCGTCGTGCGGCTGGCGGCCGCCACCAGCCCGACGGCCATACCGGCGATCACGCCGATCCGACGTGCCCGCGGGTATGCCCCGCTTTCCATCCGCCTGCCGTGGAAGGCTCCACCGCTTCTTGCCGTTGGCGGCGAGCTGAAGAATGCCTTCTGCCTGATGCGGGATGAGCACGCCTTCCTGAGTCACCACATCGGAGATCTGGAGAACTACGAGACGCTGCGCTCCTTCGAGGAAGGGATCCGTCACTTCGAGCGTCTCTTCCGCGTCGAGCCGCAGGTCATCGCCCATGACCTGCATCCAGACTACCTGGCGACGCGCTACGCCCTCGAACGTGGCCGGGGGGAGGGGACCCCCGCGATCGCGGTGCAGCACCACCATGCGCACATCGCCTCCTGCATGGCCGAAAACGGGATCGCACCGGGGCGCGCCGTTGTGGGAGTGGCATTCGACGGCACCGGGTACGGCGGCGATGGAGAGGCGTGGGGCGGGGAAATCCTGCTGTGTGACTACGAGGGCTATCGTCGGCTCTTCCATCTCGAGGCAGTGGCGCTCCCAGGCGGCGACCGGGCGATTCGTGAGCCGTGGCGCATGGCGCTGGCATGGCTCTGGCGCGCCGGCGTGGGTTTGGGGGAGGACCTGGCGCCAGTCCGCCTCACGCCAGAGGCAGCCCGTCGAGTCGTCCAGCGCATGCTGGGCACGGAGCAACCTGCCTTGACGGTGCCAAGGACCACGAGCGTCGGGAGGCTGTTCGATGCTGTGTCCAGCCTGCTCGACGTTTGCCATGTGGTCAGCTACGAGGGGCAGGCAGCCATCGAGCTTGAGGCCCTCGTCGATCCGGACGAAAAGCAATCGTACGAGTTCGTCCTCACGGATTCCGCGCTCGAGGCGACGCGGCTCATCGGGCAGGTGGTGACAGACCTCCGGGCGGGGCTGGCTCGAGGCCGGATCGCGGCGCGCTTTCACCGGGCGCTGGCCAACGCGGTCCTGGAGGTCTGTCGGACTGTGCGGCAGCTGCACGGTGTGGACGAGGTGGCATTGAGCGGCGGTGTGTGGCAGAACGTGACGTTGCTGGGCATGACGCTGCCTCTGCTGTTTAGTGACGGGTTTGCTGTCTATCAGCACAGCCAGGTCCCCCCCAATGACGGGGGCCTCGCGCTTGGGCAGGGGGCGGTGGCGGCCGCGCGGCTGCGGCTCGGGTTGGTCCCTGGGAAGGCGCAGGCTGAGCGTTCGGGCGATGGAGGTTGATCATGTGCTTGGCGGTTCCGGGCAGGGTTGTGGAGATCTACACGACGGACGGGCTGAAGAT
>CAZNRD010000057.1:0-15960 GCA_964575425.1 uncultured Anaerolineaceae bacterium
GCGCGGGCCTCGTTGAAGACATCGCCCTGGGCGTGCGCGTACTACTCACAGGTGCGGCCACGCTGCCGTTTGGCGAACCAGGCCTATCGTCGCCTGGCCAATCGCTGGTTGTGTGTCGCCTGGAAACTGTGGCAGACGCACCAGCCCTATGACGAGGCCTACCACCATCAAGAGAGAATCCTGCGAAGTCAACCCACGCCTTGACGGTCCGGTCATTGCCGAGCGGCTGGCTGGGCAAGATCGGGATGACGGAGATCCTTACTGCCCAGATACATCCAGGAGCTCACGGTCCCGAAAGAAGCCTTGAGGGTCCGGAATCACTGCGCGCCCCTGGGGAAAATCGTCTCTTGACAAAGTGTGTCCGGTGTTCCTTCGGGATCGAGGGGTGGTACAACCCGCATCGTCGGCACTCGGCCATTCACTACGTATCGCCTGCACGATACGAGATGGGACATGCCTATGCCACCTGAGTCGCCCCAGCCGTCGCCTGTCCACCAAATCGGGGCAACTCCACCCATCTCTACAGCCAGGCCTCCTCACGCGCGAGTCGAGAGGGGTTTATGCAACAGGCTCCAGTGAGGCCGTAAAATCTGCGGCCCGTTCCGATGAAGCCGAACCGTCGCTTGCCGGCAAGAGGTTCTTGCTCATGGTTACCTCCTGCTATCACTTGGCGTCGTCGCCAGCTTGCTCGGCGTGAGCCACCAGTGGGCGTAGCAAGGCCGTAAACTCCATCGGCAGCACGAACTTGGTGGCCGGGCCGGCCCCCAGTGTGCGCAGGGTATCCAGGTATTGCAGGCTCATCGTCTTGGAGCCAACAGCCTTTGCAGCCGCTTCTATTTTCTCCAGCGGGAGGGCATAGCCCTCGGCGGTGAGAATCTGCGCCTGCCGGCCACCCTCAGCCTTCAGTATAGCCGCTTGCCGTTGGCCTTCAGCAACCTTTATCGCAGCTTCGCGTTTGCCGTCGGCCTCGATGACGGTCGCCCGGCGGATGCGCTCGGCGGCCATCTGGCGCGTCATCGCCTCCTGCACGTCGCGCGGCGGTTGGATCTCGCGGATCTCGACCATCGTTACCTTGATGCCCCAGCGTGCCGTCACCTCGTCCATTTTGACGCGCAGCACCTGGTTGATCTGGTCACGCCTGGCCAGCACGTCGTCCAGCGAGAGGTCGCCCACCACGGCGCGCAGGGTGGTCATGGCGATGCCCTGCGCCGCGTCGCGAAACCTCTCAACCTCGATGACGCTCAGCACGGCGTCAATCACTTTGAGGTAGATCAAGAAGTCAATGGAAACCGGTGCATTGTCCTTGGTGATGCAGGTTTGCGGCGGAACGTTGACGACGAACTCGCGCAAGTCCTGCCAGATGGGCCGGTCTACGAACGGGATGAGCAGTACCAGCCCCGGCCCGCGCGCGCCGATGGACTTGCCCAGCCGCAGCACTACCATGCGTTTGTACTCCGGCACGATCTTGACCGCCGCCGGCAACAGGGCCAGCAGGGCCAATCCGAACAGAATCGTGATGTACAGCGTCAAGTTGAACACGTCATTGCCTCCTGCAGAGATGTTCCGGTGGAACGTCTCTACACCACGCGGCGAACCCGCACGGTGATCCCTTCGACGGCGACGACGACTACGCTCTCACCCGCTTGAATGGGTTGCCCGTCGTCGGCTATAGCCGTCCACAATTCGCTCCCAATTTGCGCCGTCCCCGCCGGGGCGAAATTGGTTGTGGCCTGCCCCATCGCGCCCACCAGCCGGTGGCGCACATCGCTGATGGCCGGGGCGCGTTGCGCCTGCAGGCCTTTGCCCACGGCAAAGAACACCAGCACGCCCGTAGTGAGGGTGATCGCGGCCACCAGCCACGGGTTGACGGCGACCGCCGGGAGTGTGGGCGACGCCTCGCCAAAGGGCTGGTACAGCATCAGAGCGCCGAGAGCGAACATCACCAATCCGCTGACGCCGAGTGCGCCGAAGCCGGGCGAAAACGCCTCGACGGCGAGCAGGATGATCCCCAATACAATCAGTCCCAGCCCGGCCCAGTTGAGCGGCAGGCTGCCGAAGGCAACGAAGGCCAGCACCAGCGCAATGATGCCCACCGCGCCCGGCAGCCCAAAGCCCGGCGCCTGAAACTCGATGAGCAGCGCATACAGGCCCAGCGTGATCAATAGAAAGGCGATGTTGGGATCGGTGATGATGTGCAGCAACTGTTCGGCGAAATTCATCGGCACGTCCACCATCGCCGCGCCGCGTGTGCGCAGAGTCGCTTCTCCGGCGGCTGTCGTCACCACGCGTCCATCCAGTTGGGCGAGCAGGTCATTCATGTCAACGGCGATGATGTCAATCACTTTGTGTTCCAGCGCCTCGCCACTGGTGAGCGAGGCGCTTTCCAGCACGGCCTGCTCGGCCCACTCCGCGTTGCGTCCCCGCTCGATGGCCAGCGCGCGCGCCGTGGCCGCCGCATCCTGAGCGGCCTTGTTGGACATGGTTTCGTCCGGCTGGACTTGTTCGCCAAGCAAAACGGGATGCGCCGCGCCGATGTTCGTGCCGGGTGCCATGGCGGCTACGTGCGAGGCGAGCGTCAGGAACATTCCGGCGGAAGCGGCACGCGCGCCGGGCGGCGCGACGTACACCACCACCGGCACGCGGGCGGCGAGCATGGCCTGCGTCATCTCCCGCATAGCCGTGTCCAGCCCGCCTGGCGTGTCCAGCCGCATCACCAGCGCCCCGGCCCCCTTACGTTCGGCCTCGGCCAGCGCCCGCTTCAGATAGCGCGCGGTGAGCGGATTGATCACACCTTTGATCTCGATCACGTGAATCGGCGGCGGCTGGCCCTGGGCCGCTTGCACCTGCGGCTCCATCATTGTCAGGCCGGGCACCAAGCCGCCGATAGGAAAGACCCCCGCGCCCAGATGGGCCAGAACAGTCAGACGGAATGTAACTTGGGTTCTCGTCAGCAACCTCCAGTATCTTCTCACCGGCGCGGAGCGCGTTTATCCTTCCGTGGACCTGTTTGTGTCGCCGGCCTCGGTTCAGCCCTGATGCGCCATGTCCCGCTGGCGCCATACAGCAGCCTTGCGAGTTCGGCCAGCGGCATCGCCGGTGGCGTTTCCACCTGTGGCAGTGGCCGACGTTCGGCCCAGGCGTTGTCTTTGTAGAGAGGCGGCCGGCGACCCCAGCATAGCACGGCGCTGAGCGCGTCGCTGTAACCCGGTGTGCTCCAGCGACGGTGGAGCAGCCCCAGGTCTTGCCCGGCGGTGTGGATCGCTTGCGCGGGCCGCCGGATCAGCCAGCCGACGAGCAGGCCTGCGGCCCCAGTCCCGGTCAGTTCCGGAAACCTGCGGCGGGTCAGGCCGGTCGCTGCAGAAATCGCGGGGCGATTCCGCGACGCCGCCCTCGTCAGTGGCTCTTCCATCGCCGAGTGAGTAGAATCGCAGTCCGGCTCCGGACCTGAGCCGGCCCTCGTTCAGGGGAAGCTCCACATGGACGCATTCGCCAAGCCGGCTTTCTCACAGGCAATCGTTGGGATGGGTGAAGCCTACGGGGGCCTCTCCTTCTGGCCAGAAAACCTCAACCCCGCAGCCCATCCCGACGCGATATGGCGGGGGCTTCTCTACAACGGTTCTCGCAAGGCTAAGGGCTTTGAGCACCGCATCCGCCCCCTTCTCATCCACAAGGACAGCCGCGTCCGAGGCTGGGCCTGCTTCGCGCTCGGCCAGTTAGGCGACGAGGCTTCCCTCGAGCAGGTGAGAGCGATGAATGCCGATCCGTTGAATCGCGTTCGCGTACATGCTTGGCAGGCTCTCCAAGCAATGGTCGGGGAAGAGGAATCTACGGTTCTCCTCCAAATAGTGTGGAAAGGTGACATAACTTGAATATGGATCGACACCTGCCGGCCGTGGTAGCTTGGGAACCGGCTAGACCAACAGACGGTTTCCGGCTGTCACCAGAGGAGCCGACAGGTGTCTATCGACATTGTAACCCGCTGGCTGAATCTCCCTTACACCACAGTCCGGGATGTCCTGATAAGCGACCGCTGCACAGAGTTGATCGTCACACGCGAGCCACCGCTCCTGACCTGTTCCGGCTGCGGCCAGCTCAGCCTTGAGCGCTATGACCGAACCAGGCAGCGCATCCGGGACCTGAACGTCTTTGAGACCTATACCTACCTGCTGCTGGACAAATGGCGCCTCAACTGCCCCTCTTGCGGTGTGAGGGTCGAGGATGTCGGGTTCGCCGCGCCGCACTCCCGTTGCACGCGCCGTTTCGAGGATTACGTCGCCCGACTGTGCCAGCACATGCCTGTGGCCAGTGTGGCCGAGTTGCTGGGATTGGACTGGAAGACCGTCAAGGAGATCGACAAGCGGGCCTTGGAGCGACAGTTCGCCGTCCCAAACTACTCTGGCCTGCGACTGCTGGCCATCGACGACATCGCTTACAAGAAGAAATACAAGTTCTTGACGGTCGTGCTGGATGTGGAGCGCACCAGCGTGGTTTGGGTGGCAAAAGGCCGCGGCAGGGCCACGCTGGAAGCCTTCTTCGACGAAATCGGCCCGGGGGCGGCCAGCCGCCTGGAAGCGATCGCCATCGACATGTGGGAGCCTTACATCGCCGCCATCCAAGCCAAGGCCCCGCAGGCGGCCATCGTCTTCGACAAGTTTCACGTCATCCGCTACTATTCCCGCGTCATCGACCGAGTGCGGCTGGATGAATTCAACAAGGCCGGGGCCGAAGGCAAGGCCGTCGTGCGCGGCACCAAGTACTTGCTGCTGAAGAACCGGGGGAACTTGTCCGACAAGCAGGAGAGCCGCCTGCGGGAACTTCTGGCTCTCAACGAAAACCCGAACATGGTCTATGTGCTCAAGGATGACTTGAAGCGCTTGTGGGATTGTGACGATCGCCACGACGCGAAGCGGGTGCTGGACGAGTGGACACAAGCCGCCGAGCAGAGCCACATCGAGCCCCTGCGTACGTTGGCCAGGATGCTCCAACGGTACTCGTACGGGCTGTTCAACCATTGCGACTATCCGATCAACACAGCCAGGCTGGAGGGCCTCAATAACAAGATCAAAGTGATCAAACGCTGCTGTTACGGCTTCCACGACCTGGATTACTTCGCCCTGAAGATCAAACAGGCGGCCCCCTGCGGGCTCTCCCCGTGATAAGCCCTCAACCTCTACCCACACTATTCGGAGGAGAACCGAAGTTTTTCAACAGCGCGATCTCCACTTCCTTCTTGCCCACCAGCTGCTCCAACTGCCGGATCCGTCGCTCATACTCCTGGACCGTGCCATCCTCCGAGAACAGCTCCGCCCTGCGCTCGAGGAACTCCTTCTTCCAAAGCCCCACCGAGTTGGGGTGGATGCCGTACTGCTTGACGATCTGCCCAGGCGTCTTCTCGCCCGCCAGCGCCTCCACATCGTCCCGACACCGTCCCGGTGTTGCTGCGGGATGTCCTTGCGGGAGCACCACCTGGAACTTCACCTTCGGCGAGCACCTCTTCTTGGCCATGGCTTCTGCCTCCCTTCGGCACAGGCCTGGCCGTAGCCTACGCCACCTTCCATCAGGGTCAACCCCACATTACTCGCATGTCCAACTCTCGGGGGTCAGCACCTGGCCTCATCCTGCGCTCGTGGTTGGAGGGCAGACTACCGAAAGGCGCAAAGTGCCGGTGGGTGCGTAAGAGGATTCGGCGCTCGCGCGGCGGATCGAGGATGCGGGGTTGAAGACTACGTCAACCGCCGCTTACGGAAGGAGGGGGGAGGGGGTGAGAGGGGGCACGGGGGGAGGGGGCTGTAAGTCCCCTCCCCCCGGCCCCCGTCCGTCTCTGGCCGACGCGGGCGAGCGTATGGTAGGATGGCGCCTGACAGGGTTACAGGGAGGTGGGTATGCACGACATCGAGGCTGCAGCGGAGCTCCTGGGCGGCGTCGGCGTGGCCCGACCCGAGGTCGAACAGGCCGTCATCCAGTTGCTCAACGCCGTTGGGGAGGATGTCTCGCGCGAGGGCCTGCATGACACTCCCGCACGTGTGGCCCGCATGTATGATGAGCTGCTCGCCGGGTACCGTGTGGACCCCCATGCGATGATCAACGAGGCCCTGTTTGACGTGGACTATGACGAGATGGTCATCGTCAAGGACATCGAGTTCTACAGCCTGTGCGAGCACCACATGCTCCCCTTCCTTGGCCGGGCGCACATCGCCTACCTGCCGGCGGGGAAGGTCATCGGCCTGTCTAAGATCCCGCGCGTCGTCGATCTGTTCGCGCGGCGGCTGCAGGTGCAGGAGCGCATGACGCGCCAGATCGCCGACTTCCTCGAAGCGGCTCTGCATCCGAGGGGTGTGGCGGTGGTCGTCGAGGGCTGGCACCTGTGCGCCACGATGCGCGGGGTGAAGAAGGCGCACGCGCTGATGGTCACCAGCGCCCTCACCGGCTCCTTCCGCGACCGCCATCTGACGCGGCAGGAGTTCTTCGATCACATCCAGCGGGAGACGCTGCAGGTTTCGATCTGACGTCAGCCTTCGCTGCTCAGGCGAATCCCTTCGGCCGGCAGCAGGTAACCGCCGTCCACGACGATCGTCTGGCCGCGGATCATGGCCGCCTCCGGCGAGCACAGGAAGGCGACCACGCCGGCAACGTCCTCCGGCGTCACCAGGCGGCCGGCGGGGGTACCTTGGGCGACGTGAGCCAGGACAGTGCCGTCGCGTAAGGCGTCGAAGTGGCGCAGCGCGTCGGTGGCGACGATGCCCGGCGAGACGGCGTTAACGACGATCCCGAGCGGCGCCAGTTCCACCGCCAGGTAGCGCGTCAGAGCCTCGATAGCGGCTTTCGAAGCGCCCACCACGACGTAGTCCGGCAGCACGCGAGACGAGCCGGGGCTGGAGATGCTGACGATGGCCCCGCCGCCCCGCCGCTGCATCAAGGGGGCTGCCCGCTGGGCACAGAAGAGCAGCGAGCGGGCGTTGATGTTCATCGTCCATTCCCAGCCCTTCGGTCTCTGCGCCAGCGCCGGGCGGTTGTAGCCGGAGGCGGCGTTGCAGACAAGCATGTCGAGACCGCCGAACGCGTGCTCGACAGTGTCGAACAGACGGGCGATGCCGTCCAGGTCTCCCACGTCGGCCCTCACCACGAGTGCCTGGCGGCCCAACTCGCGTATCTGCTGCGCGGTCTCTTCAGCAGGGGCGCGGTTGCGGAAGAAGTTGACCGCCACGTCGGCCCCTTCTTGAGCCAGGCGCAGGGCGATGGCCCGGCCAATGCCGCGGCCGGAGCCAGTGACCAGTGCCACCTTCCCGGCAAAGCGCATGCCATGCCTCCAGAGCGAACGACGCCATGATACCATCGGACCGGACCGGGCGCCCCGCCCCTCGCTTGGGGGCCTCCGCATGGAGTGTGGGACAGGATGTGGTAGCATCAAGGCGATGTTTGGAACCGCGTGCTGCCCCAGCCGCGAGGAGCGTTGTGCGGCGCACGCCCAGCAAGCTGGGGGGTGAGGCAGCCAACCTGAGAGATTCGCACCCGAAGGCACCTGGGGGGCACCATGGACATCTGTGTTGCACTGGGTGGGGGAGGCGCCAGAGGGCTGGCGCACGTCGGGGTCCTGAGGGTCCTGGAGGGGGAGAGATTCCGCATCCGGGCCATTGCCGGCACGAGCATGGGCGGCGTGATCGCCGCCCTCTACGCCGCTGACCATTCGCCTGACGATATGCTCAAGCGCTCCTCCTCGATGTCGCTCACGGCGCTTCTGCGCGCGCGGCCCGAAGGTGCGGGGCTCGTCGGACTTGGCCGCGTGACCGAATCGCTGCGATCCTACCTCGGCAGCAAGACCTTCGCCGACCTGCGAATCCCGCTGGCGCTGACGGCCACCAACCTCGAGACCGGCCAGGAGATGGTCATCACGGAGGGAGATGTGGTGGAGGGCGTCCTGGCGACGATCGCCCTGCCGGGCATCTTCCCGCCTGCCGTCCATGGGGATCATCGCCTGGTCGATGGCGGCATGGTCGATCCCGTGCCGGTGGAGCCGGCGCGCCGGCTGTACCCGGCACCGGTGGTGGCCGTGGCGCTCTCGCCCTCGCCCGAGCTCTGGGCCGAGGCCCGTTCTCCCAGTCCGCTCGGCGCGCTGCCGCTGTTCGAGATGCTGTCTCGACTTCGGCCGGGGCAGGCGCTGGCTGTCTTCCTGCGCGCGCTGGAAATCTCGTCCCGGGCGATGACCGAGCTCCACCTGAAGCTGACCCGCCCTGACCTTGTCATCCGCCCGGCCGTGTGGCACATCGGCCTCTTCGACGACGTCTCGCCCGTGGAGGCGGCGGCCATCGGCGAGCGGGCAGCACAGGCGGCGCTGCCGGAGCTTCGCGCGCTGTTCACTCCCGCCCGCCGACTGGCCCGGACGCTGCGCCGCGCCGTGGGTTCGCCGGCGAGCTGAGACGAGGCGGTGCGGGACCTTCGCCGCTACGCGCAGAGCACGACCCGCCGGCTGCTCCTCGGTGGGCTTCTCCTGGTCTTCCTGGTGGGCGACGGCCTGGTGTGGCTGATCTACGGCGATGCCGCCGGGCGCGCTGCGCTCCTGTGCAGCGGCCTGGGCATCGGCCTCCTGGTGCTCATCTTTGCCGCCCTCGAGGTGGTGTCGAGGGCAGCACGCAAGGCGCGCGAGGAGTGAGCGGCAGCGCCCGCGCTTACTTCCGTGATATCATCTCTATCAGCCGGTGCACCGACCCTGTCCAGTCTCGTCCTGGACAGGGCCACCCTCGGCGCCGGAAAACTCGCAACCATGGTTCGATCCCATCCCATATGGGCGGCAGCTAATCTTGACGGAAGCCATCACCAGGGATGGCTTCCGCCTGCGTCCCTGTGTCATATTTCCCATCCCTGAGGAGCGACCGATGCCCGCGACCGATCTCGACAACCGCGCTATCAACACTCTCCGCTTCCTCGCCGCCGATGCCGTCCAGCAGGCGCGCTCCGGGCATCCCGGGCTTCCCCTCGGAGCGGCGGCCATGGCCTACGCGCTGTGGTCCCGCCATCTGAAGTTCGATCCCGCGGACCCCGATTGGCCGGATCGGGACCGCTTCGTCCTCTCCGCCGGCCATGGTTCGGCCATGCTGTATGCGCTCCTTCACCTCTTCGGCTACGATCTGCCGCTCGACGAAATCCGGCGCTTCCGCCAGTGGGGCAGCAAGACACCCGGCCATCCTGAGTACGGCCTGACCCCCGGGGTCGAAACGACCACCGGCCCCCTGGGCCAGGGCTTCGCCAATGGGGTTGGCATGGCCATCGCCGCCGAGCGATTGGCGGCTCAGTACAATCGGCCGGGCTACCCCGTCGTCGACCATTACATCTACGCCATTGTCTCCGACGGCGATCTGATGGAAGGTGTGGCCTCCGAGGCAGCCTCGCTCGCCGGGCACCTCCGTCTGGGCCGCTTGATCTACCTCTACGACGACAACCGCATCACCATCGACGGCAGCACCGACATCACCTTCACCGAGGACCGGGCGGCGCGCTTTCGTGCCTACGGCTGGCACGTGTTGCATGTCGACGACGGCAACGACATCGAGGCCGTCGACCGCGCCCTGACAGCAGCCAAAGCCGAGCCCCGGCCCTCTCTCATCGTCTGCCGCACCCACATCGGCTTCGGTCTGCCGACCAAGCAGGACACCTCCGCCGCCCACGGCGAACCCGCCGGCGATGAGGAACTCAACGGTGCCAAGGCGAAACTCGGCTGGCCTGCCGAGCCTCGCTTCCTCGTCCCTGACGACGTCCGCCGGCACCTGCAGGGCCAGGCGGAGCGCGGGCGCCAGGCGCACAAGGCCTGGCAGGAAATGATGGCCCGCTACCGCCAGACGCATCCAGACCTGGCCGTCCAATTCGACCGCACTCAGGCCGGCGACCTTCCCGACGACGTGTCGCTCAACGTCCCGCCGTTCGATCCCGACCTCAAGGGCATCGCCACCCGCGCCGCTTCGGGCAAGGTGCTCAACGCCCTGGCTCCCTGGCTCCCCGAACTGATGGGCGGCTCGGCTGACCTGACGCCTTCCAACCTGACGGCCATCAAGGGCGAGGGCGATTTCGGCCCTGATGCTCGCGCCAACCGCTACCTGCGCTTCGGTGTGAGGGAGCACGCCATGGGCGCCATCCTCAGCGGCATTGCCCTGCACCGCGGCCTGATCCCTTACGGCGGCACCTTCCTCGTCTTTTCCGATTACATGCGGCCCTCCATCCGCTTGGCCGCGATGATGGGCCTGCGCGTGATCTACGTCTTCACGCACGACTCCATCGGCCTGGGCGAGGATGGCCCAACCCACCAACCGGTCGAGCACCTGGCGGCGCTGCGCGCCATCCCCAACCTCACCGTCATCCGCCCCGCCGATGCAAATGAGACGCGGGAAGCCTGGCTCTTCGCCCTGAACCACAAGGAGGGGCCGACCGCCCTTGCCCTCACCCGCCAGGGCGTCCCCACCCTCGACCGCCGCGAACTCTCCCGCGCGCATGGCCTGCAGCGCGGGGCTTACGTCCTGACGGACCTGGGGCGGGGCAGGCCAGAAGCAGTCCTGATGGCCTCCGGTTCGGAAGTGGCAATCATCCTCGAGGCCGGCAGGCGGCTCGCCGCTCAGGGGCGGCGCGTGCGGCTGGTGTCGTTCCCGTCGTGGGAATTGTTCGTTCGCCAGTCGGCAGCCTATCGGCGTAAGGTCCTGCCTCCCGAGGTCACGGCCCGTGTGGCGGTCGAAGCCGGCCGAAGCCTGGGCTGGGAGCGCTGGGTGGGCGACCGCGGCATCGTCATAGGCATCGACCGCTTCGGGGCTTCCGCTCCCCACCAGGAACTCTATCGTCAGTATGGCCTCACGCCGGAGGCCGTGGTTCGCGCCGCGCGCAAGTTGATGACCAACGGGCACAAAGTGCCCACGCCAAAGCGCGCCCTTCGGAGGCGAGCATGAAGGTGGCTGTTGCCTGCGACCACGCAGGCTTCCCGCTGAAAGAGTTCGTGGTGGAGACCGTGCGCCGCGCCGGCCATGAGGTGATCGACCTGGGGACCGACTCCGACGCCCCCGTCGACTACCCCGACTTCGCCGCAAAGGTCGGCCGGGCGATCCAGCGCGGCGAGGCGGACCGCGGTGTGCTCCTGTGTGGCTCCGGCGTCGGCGCGGCCGTCGCCGCCAACAAGATGCGCGGCGTGCGCGCTGGCCTGTGCCACGACACCTACACCGCGCACCAGTCGGTGGAGCACGACGACGCCAACGTGCTGGCCCTCGGCGCCCGCGTCATCGGGCCGGAAGTGGCGCGCGAGGTCGTGCTCGCCTTCCTCGGCGCGCGCTTCAGCGGCGAGGAGCGGCACGTCCGCCGGCTGAAGAAGATCCTGGACCTCGAGAAAGGTGAGAGCGGCAGCGGTCCGACATGAGGCTGCCGGCGCGACTCCGGGAAGCGGACGCAATCGCGTGGGTGGAGGGCCCGACACAGGCCTGGCTCCATTCCGCGCGAGTCAGCCAGGCGGTCGCGCAGGGCCTCGTCGGCGGCGCCCTCCTGCCGCCAGTGGAGCATGCGGAACTACTTCAGGCAAGACAGAGCCGGGCACGACTTCGCGCGCTGGTCCAGTCCGGCCTGCCAGACCTGGAGGCGCTTGAGGTGTGGACCGCAGGCGAGGCGCGCCTCGCGGCAGACTTCTTCCTGCCTCTCTATGAGCGCAGCAGCGGCCGGCAGGGCTGGGTGTCGGTCGCGCCCACATCGCCGGACCTCGAGGCGCTGGAGCGGCTGTGGAGCCGCATCAATCGGCCCAATGTGGTACTGCGGCTGCCGGCGAACGCGGTTTCCCTGGAGGCGTCGGAGACGGCTCTTGGCTGCGGCCTCAACATCCATCTGACCGACATCTTCTCGCTGGAACGGGTGGCCGAGATGCTCGACATGTTCCTGCGCGCCCTGGAGAGGCGCAGGGACGCGGGTGCAGCCATCAATCATGTGGCCGCTGCTCTCACGCCCGGGGTGGATGCGGTGGCCCGCAAGGCCGAGGAGGTTCTCCAGCAGGCAGCGGCCGCCCGGCCAAACGAGGCGCACCGTTTCGCCGCGCTGCGGGGCCGAACGGCCTACGCAATCTCGCGACTGATCTATGCCCAGTGGCGCGCGGCCGTCGAGGATCAACGCTTTCGCAGCCTGGCGGCCGTAGGGGCGCAGCCGCCGCTGCTTGTCTGGCATGTGCCTTCTGCAGGCAGCCCTGCGGCCTACGTCGCAGCACACACGGCCCTCGCCGTGCCTGCCTCCACACTCCTCGACCCGACTGCCGACATCCACCTTGACATAGACCAGGACGGCGACCTAGCAATCGCCCGGGCACAGGTTGACGGCTTGTTGCACTTTGGGATTTCGCTCGCAGATATCGTCCAACGTCTCGAGCGCGACAGCCTCCGGGCCGGCCAGCGGCAGGCTGCCGCCTTTCTGCGCGCGATGGGCCTAAAGCTCGAGGCCCTGCGTAGAGAAGCGGGGCCTGTGCGCGAAGACATCAGCCGGGCGCTCAGGGAGATGCAGGAGGACTCGGTCGTCCGGCGGCTGTGGCAGAAAGACCCGTCGCTGTGGAGCCAGCAGCCTGAAGCACAGGACGAAATCCGAAACCGGCTGGGATGGCTCGACCTGCCGGCGGACGCTCCTGCGCTCTTGCCCGATCTTCTCGAGTTTGCTGGCATAGTGCGGTCCGAGGGACTTCGTCACGTCGTGCTGCTCGGGATGGGGGGATCGTCGCTGGCCGCCGACGTCCTGCGCCGCACCCTCGCCGCATCCGATGCGTTGCGCCTGCATGTCCTGGACACGACTGACCCGGACCTCATTCACGCGGCACACCGCCTTGCGCCCATGCAGGACACTCTGTACCTGGCGGCCAGCAAGTCCGGGACAACGGTCGAGGTGCTGGCGCTGCTGGAGCATTTCTGGGAACAGGCGCTGCGCCGGCTTGGACGCGAGGCGGGCCGCCACTTCGCTGTCCTTACCGACCCGGGGACGCCGCTCGAATCGCTGGCGCGAGAGAGCGGCTTCCGGAGAGTCTTCAGCACCCCAGAGGAGGTGGGAGGCCGTTACTCCGCGCTGACTGCCTTCGGGATTCTCCCGGCGGCGCTGGCCGGAGTCGATCTTGAGAGCCTGCTCCAGGGCGCGCTGCGCATGGCTCACTCCTGCCGTCCGGGCGTGGAGCCCGGCCTCAATCTCGGCGCGTTCCTGGGCGCGGCGCTCGCCGCCGGGGCAGCGCGCGGCCTCAATCAGGTGACATTCCTCTCGGACCCTGGGCTTGATCCGTTCGAGGACTGGATCGAACAGCTTCTGGCGGAGAGCAGCGGCAAGGACGGTCGCGGGCTGTTGGCCGTCGTCCACGAACCTCCCGGCCCGCCCGCGTATTACCGTTCTCAGCCCAGGATCATGCTGTACCTCCGGCGAGACGGGCGCCATGACGCGCGTGCCTCTTCCTGGATGCGCGCCGGCCTGCCCGTCATCGTGGTCGAGGTCGAGGACGGCCCGGGGGGTCTGGGCGCTGAGTTCCTCCGCTGGGAAGTGGCGACGGCCATCGCCTGCCATCGGATGGGCGTGAACGCGTTTGATCAGCCCGACGTCCAGCGCGCCAAGACCAGGACGGCCGAACTGCTCAAGGCCTACCACCGCAAGGGATCTCTCCCCGATTTGCCCGTCCTGTGGGAAGGCGACGGAGCTCGACTGCTCGGCGAATGTGTGCGGGAGCGTCCTGCGACGAGCGCGTCGAGGACCGACATGGCCCTCTGGCTCCTCGACCAGGTGAAGCCGGGCGAGGCGTTGGTGCTGCTGCTCTATCTCACCCCGAGCCCAACACTCGAGCGCACCCTGGCTCGCCTCCGGCGCGTGATCCGTGATCGCCGGTCCGTGGTTCTCACGCCCGGCATCGGCCCCCGCTACCTCCACTCGACCGGACAGCTCCACAAGGGCGGGCCCTCGGGCTCGACCTACCTCATCGTCACCTGCGAGACTCGGCGGGACATCCCGGTTCCGGGGACCGGCCACACCTTCGGTGTTCTGCGCATGGCGCAGGCCCTGGGGGACCTGCAGGCGCTCCACGGCGCAGGACGAACAGCGTATGGGCTGCACCTCGATCGTCCAGCGCGCCTCCTCGAGTTCCTCGGCGCGCTGGCCGCTGCCGCCGGCTCTGGCGGCGAGGGCCCCTGACGCGTGAGCACCCGCCGACGCCTCGGCACGCGCGCCGGACGGCTGCTGGCAGGCGCCGGCGAACGCATCTTCAACGTGTTGCCCGAGCGCGTGCTGGCGAACTTGAGGCGCCAGGGTTCGGAGAACGCGCTGGTCTGGAACATGGTCTACCCACGGGCACAGCCCGCGCTGTCGCTGCGCGAGTGGCTGGCTCTGCCTCCCCTGTGGGGGACCGCCAGACTCGAGACGCCCGAGGACGCCCTCGTGCCGTACTTCTGGGGTTACAGCGTCGATGGACGAAGGCTGGAAGGGCTGGATGACTGCCTGGAACGCCTCGACGGCCCGGGGATTCAGACCGAAGTGGACATCTTCCTGCTGGGGGCGTCTACGCTGGTCCTGGTCGAGGCGAAGCACCTGACGACGGCCGGACGGTGCAAGCGCTACGCGAACCACCGATGCCCGGAGATGCATCCCGAAGAGGTGGATACGGGAGAAGCGTGCCGATACTGGTCAGTCCCGGGCGCACGGTTCTCCGCGTTTCTTGATTTCGGACCGCGGCCTGCGCCGGGGGGAAGGCCTCCGCCCTGTGCCCGCCACTATCAGCTGGCTCGGACGCTGGCGTTGGGATCGCTACTTGGCGAGCGACTCGGGCGTGTGCTGCACCTGTGGCTGATCATCCCTCGGCGCCGCTGGCGCGACCTGGAGACGACGTGGCTGGACTTCGCCGAGCGGGTGCGCGATCCCCAGCAATGGCGACGGCTGCGCGTGCTGGGGTGGGAGGACGTCGAGATCTTGGGAGGTCCGGGAAACGCGAGCCGAAACCGGAGTTAGAAGCGCCATGCGAACCTCGGAGGTTGGGCCTAGGCCCAGGGTTGCTGCATCGCCCGCAGGCGGCTGCTTCCAAGGCCGATGGCCATAGCCTGTGGATCACTGCTCACCGTGAAGGCGCAAGAAGGACAGTTGGCTCAGGCGGAACCAGAGGCGCTCACCGCGGCTGGCAGGAGAGTCACGCTCGGGATGGGTTGATTCTGGTAAGGGATCGGTCTAGATTCCATGACAAGGAGGCTGAGATGGCATCCCAGGCATCCATCAGCGCGCTCAAGCCGCATTTCCTCTTTCCCCTGGCGGACCCTCAGGCGCGTAGGCATCTGCTCTTGGGCTCCGTCTTGATGCTTGCAGGCTTCCTGATCCCGATCGTTCCAACGCTGTCCGCACTGGGCTATGCGGTGCGGGTGATGCGCCGCACGATCGCAGGCGGGCCTCCTTCGATGCAGCCGTGGGACGACTGGGGCGGATTGCTGAAGGAGGGCTTCCGATTCTTCGCGGTGGGGTTCTGCTACACCCTTCCGGGAACGGCAGCCTTGATGGCCGGTTTCATCGCGTATCTCGCCGCCTATATCCCCGCCATGATCAGCCTTGAGGCTGCAACGACGCCCGAGGCGGAGGCTGTATCCGTGATGGTGCTGATGCTGGCCATAGCGGTTCTCTTCCTGGCCATGGCCGTCGGGTTGCTCCTGCTTGTTGGTCTTTCGATCCCGCTCCCGGCTGCGGTGGCGCACGTGGCCGCTAGAGGCAGCCTTGCGGCCGGCTTCTGGTTCCGCGAGGTGTGGCGAATGTGGCGTGCGAACGCTCTCGGGTTCCTGATCGCCTGGGTGGTGATGGTCGGGCTTTATGGCGTTGTCAATCTAGCGGTCTCGCTGGCCTACGCCACCGTGATCCTGCTCTGCCTGTTGCCCTTGATCTGGGCGGCGCTCCTCTTCTATACCTCTCTAGTGTGTACTGTTTCGTAAAGGTGTAGACAGTGATCGAGGGTCATGTGCTGTATCCTTC
>CAZNRD010000058.1:0-15840 GCA_964575425.1 uncultured Anaerolineaceae bacterium
CCCGGGATCGCTGGTCCACCCGGCCTTGAGATTCTCCAGGCAGAGCGTGATCCCGCGCTCCCTTGCTGCCTCGGTGGCCTGACGCAGGTGCTCAATCGTGCGCTCCCATACAAGCAGTTCCATCGGGATCGTGCGCGAGCCGACGTGCACTGTCAGTATCGTGGGCGCCGCCTCGGCGAGGAGGTCGATGTACATCAACAAGTAGCGTAGCGACGCGTCCGCGATGCCATGGTCGCGGTGCCCCAACTCCACGTCCGCGGCGGGCGCGTGGAAGCGCGCGCCCAGCCCGTCCCCGCGCATGCGCCCGAGCATCCTCGCCCTGGCAGAGGGCGCGATGGGCAGGCGTAGCAGGTCGAGATACCACTCGACGCCCACGTAGGCGTGCTCGCGGGCGTACGCCGCGACCTCTCCCGGCGCCTGCCGGAACGCGGACGATGAGAGGAGAAGATCCGCCTTCATGCGCTTCTACCTATCCCAAAGCCGAGGTCAGGTTCCTGCCCGAGAGACGGTTGGCGGCGTAGACGGTCACCAGGACCGCCAGCACCAGCAGGGCGCCCAGGGCCGAGGCCGGTCCTGTCTGGTCGTAGCTGATGAACTCGAAGATCTTCACCGAGATCGTCTTCCACCGGGCCGAGTACAGCAGCAGCGTGGTGGTCAGTTCCCCGAGCAGCGTGGCGAACGTGATGACAGCCCCGGCGGCGACCGCGGGAGTGATCAACGGGAGCGTTACTCGACGGAAGGTCGCCCCCTGGCTGGCGCCGCAGACGAGCGACGCCTCCTCGAGCGCGATGTCGGTCTGTGTGAGCGAGGCGTACGCCGACCGGAAAGTGTAGGGCAGACGCCGGATGAAGTAGGCGATCAAGAGGATCGTGCCGGTGCCGGCGAGCTCGAAGGGAGGGATGATGAACGCCGAAAGGATCGCCACGCCCACCATGATGCCCGGGAGCACGAACGGGAGCATGATCGTGACATCCATCAGCCACCTGCCCGGAATCCGCTTGCGCGCCGCCGTGTGTGCCATCAGCGACCCGGCCACGATGCAGATCGCGGTCGTCCCGACGGCCAGCACCAGGCTGTTACGTACCGCGTCCATCGAGAGGGTGAACGCCTTCCTGTAGTTGACGAGCGAGTAGATGGTGGGCAGGGGCGTGCCGGCCCACCGCTCGGCGAACGACGCCAGCAGCACGGTGAGGTGCGGCAACAGCGAGACCCCGATCACAAAGGCGGCGAAGCCGAAGCCCAGCCATCGGGCCGCGGGCCGGCTGGCCTGCGCCACCTGGCGCGCCTGGGAGGTGATCGTGACGAACCCGCCCCTGCCGGTGACGTACCGCAGCGCCAGCAGCGACCCGATGGAGAACAGGGTGCTCACAAGCGCGATCGCCCCGGCGCCGTGCATGTTGTAGGAGCCGGTGACCTCGAAGTAGATCAGGGTGGGCAGGACGTAGAACTCCCCGCCCAGCAGCGCCGGGACCCCGAAGTTGCCGATCGCGCGCATGAACACGATGATCGCCCCGGCGCCGATTGTGGGCAGCACCAGCGGAAGCGTGACCGTCAGGATCCGGCGCAGCGGCGAGGCGCCCAGCGTCAGCGCGCTCTCCTCCACGTGCGGGTCCGCGGAGGAGAGGGCCCCGAGCAGCGGCAGCAGGACGAACGGGTAGTAGGAGAGCGACATCGTCACGATGACCCCGAACGGCCCGATGATGCTCGGCAGATGGATCCCAAGGCCGTCCCGGATCAGCGAGGTCAGCGCGCCCTGGCGGCCCAGGAGGAGTATCCAGGAGTAGGCGCCCACGAAGGGCGGGAGGATCAGCGGCAGGGTCGCCAGCGAGATGAGCGCCTCCCGGAAGGGCACCCTGACGCGGGCCAGGACGTATGCGAGCGGAACCCCCAACACGAGGCTTGCCAGCACGGTCATGCCGCTGGCCACCAGCGAGTTGACTAGGGCCTTCTGGTAGAGGCCGCTGGTGAAGAAGCGCGAGAAGTTGGCCAGGGTGAGGTGAGCCAGCGAGGTCGGATCGCCCGGCTTGATGAAGCTCTGCAGCAGCACGCGCGACAGCGGGTAGGCGACAAGCAATCCCAGGATGCCCGCCACCATCACGAGGACCAGGGCGGTGCCGGGATCAAAGGCGCGGCCCGGCCGCGCCCGCTGCGCAGCGACCGTCTCCATCAGCGCGTGCCCTTCGGGAACACCTGTGCCTGCTCAGGCGTCAGGGTGACCAAGACCTCCTCGCCGGCCCGCCGTATGCCGCCTGTCGGCGGCACGTCGGCCAGCACCGTCTTGTCTCCCTCCCCCGTCAGGGTGTAGCGGACCAGGCTGCCCAGGTACTCGGCATCGCGGATGCGCGCCGGCAGACCATCGGCGCCCGTGCGCGCGTCCGCGATCGCCGCGCGCTCAGGTCGGAAGAACAGCAGACCGTCGGCGCCTTCAGGGATGCGGGAGGAGCCCGCCGCCGTCCTGGCGCGCAGGCGTGCGCTGCCGCAACGGATGACGCATTCATCGCCGTCGTGACCCAGGACCGTGCACTCGAGGAAGTTCGCCTTGCCCACGAAGTCGGCGACGAAGGTGGAGGTGGGCCTCTCGTAGATCTCGGAGGGCGTGCCCACCTGCTCGATGCGCCCGGCAGCCATGACCGCGATGCGGTCGGAGATCGAGAGCGCCTCCTCCTGGTCGTGCGTGACGTAGACCGCGCACGTCCCGGCCTGCCGCTGGATGCGCTTGACCTCCCCGCGCATGTAGACGCGGAGCTTGGCGTCCAGGTTCGAGAGCGGCTCGTCCAGCAACAGCAGCTTGGGGTGGTAGACCAGCGCCCGGGCGAGCGCCACGCGCTGCTGCTGCCCGCCCGAGAGCTGGGCGGGCCGCCGGGCCCGCGTCCCGGCCAGCCCCACGAGCTCGAGCGCCTCCTCCACCCGCCGCGCGACCTCGACCCGGGCCAGGCGCCGCACGCGCAGCCCGTAGGCCACATTCTCGAAGACGCTCATGTGGGGGAAGAGCGCGTAACTCTGGAACACCATGCCGATGCTGCGCCGGAAGGGTGGCAGCGGCGTCCAGTCGGCCCCCTCGAAGACGATCCGGCCGGCGTCCGGATGCTCCAGGCCGGCTACCAGGCGCAGCGTGGTGGTCTTGCCGCAGCCGCTGGGTCCGAGCAGCGTGAACAGCTCGCCGTCCGAAACCTCGAACCCGACGTCGTCGGCGGCGACCACCTGCGCCGGGCCTTCGCCGAAGACCTTGCGGACCCCCTCGACCCCCAGCTTGACGGGCCGCGTGCTCACCGCTTGGCCAGCATCTCGTCGAAGATGATCAGGTTGATCCCCCTGTCCTTCCCGGCCTTGACCGCGTCGTAGGGGACTAGGTTGATGGCCGAGGTCGGGGGCATGCCCTTCGGCGTCGGCACGTCGGGCCGTACGCTGCGGCGGCTCCCGGTCCGCACGTAGATGAGGTGCGCCTCGCGGCTGTTGGCGAAGTCGTAGAAGAGGCGCGCCGACGTGGGATTCGGGCATCCCTTGATCAGCCCGGTCGCGTCGAAGCGCAGCCCGGTGCCCTCGATGGGGTAGACCACGTCCACCGGGTAGCCCTTGTTCCGCAAGTCGTAGACGTTGCCCTCACCGGTCATGCCGAGGGCGAACTCGCCATCGGCGACGCCCTGATAGGCCAACCCCGACGACGGGGTGATGACCGCGTTGGCGAGCACCGCCTTCACCAGGTCCCAGCCGCCTATCTTGACGAGCTGGAACAGCTGCGCGTAGGCCGAGGCCGAGATGCGCGGGTTGGCCCAGATGATCTTGCCCTTCCACTTGGGATTGGCCAGGTCCCTCCAGCCGCGCGGGTAGTCACGGCGCGCGACGAGCTTGGTGTTGATGATGATCACCTGTATGGGAAGGCTCATCCCGTAGTAGCGCGGCCCGCGGGCGTCCTTGTACTCCGCGGGGATGTCGGCGTCCTGGGTGCTGCGGTAGGCCTCGAGGAACTCGTAGTTGATGTCGAAGTTCTCGCTGCCGCCGCACATGCAGACGTCGCCCTGCGGCCGGGCTGCCTCGGCCCGTACGCGCGTCCAGACCACGCCGGTGCCGGCGTATATGGACTCGACCTTGATCCTTGGGTTGCGCTTCATGAACGCGGCCGCGAGCTCTTCCCCGATCTCCGCGCCCGCCGATGAGTAGACGACCACCCGGGGTTCCTGGGCCACGGTGGCCGGGACCATCGCCGCCAGGACGGCGAAGGCCACGCACGCGCACAGCCATGCCACTAAGAGCCGGTTCGTCCTCATGATCACTCCCTCCTGGTGTAGGGTTTCCTCAGCGCCGAGGTCCATCCTGCCGCCGCGCAGGACCCTAGCGCGTGCGCGCGTGAAGAGCGTCGAGCAAGCGCACGGCGGCGGCATGGATCAGGCCCTCGGCCTCGGGCGCTGCCCTGCTCCAGGGCGCCAGGCGCGTCTCGTATCCGCCTTCGGCGAAGGCCGCATCCGGCGGGACGTACCCGATCCCGCCGTTCGCGTACCCGATGACGCACGTGTGAGCGAAGGGCGACCGGCTCCGCAGGCGCAGGCCTGATTCGGCGAAGAACTCGCCCGGCAGCCCGACGAGTGCAATGTCGCCGATCGCGAAGGCCGCCACCTCGACGCCTTCCGACGCCACTGCCCCCGCGCGCCCGGCGTACTGCCGCGCCCAATCCAGACCGAGCCGCGCGTACAGCAGGTCCAGGCGGGCAGCGTACAAGGTCTCCTCCGGGGCGCCAGCGGCCTCCAGTGCCTCCAGGCGATCGCGGCAGGCCTCCGCCTCCGCTAGCGCTTCCTCCGGCGAGGGGCCTGACCGGAGCGGGATGGCTACGTGCCGCCGGTCTGCTGCAAGCAGGCCGGCTTCCACCGGGCGCGAACGCTCAAGCGCGCGTTGCGCCTCGCGCGCCAGGCGCAGGCCCAGCTCCTCGGCGCGGGCAAATGTGCGGCCCGGGATCGGCAGCCCGAGCGCCGATCTGTCTGCCGGGTGTCCGACGTTGATGTCGCCGCACGCCCCGTTCGCGAACAGGACCCATCCGCCGGTGGCGCGCTCGAGGGCGTCTACTGCGAACCCCACGAGGTCGCGCGAGACCAGCAGGTTGTCAGGCCCCAGCACCGTGGGATGGCATGGGTAGTGCAGCAGGAACACCGGCGGCGCGCCGGTGCGCTGGGCCCCAAGCACGGTGACCGTGGGATCCACAGGGCCGCTGGCGCGCCTGCGATTCCTGGCCACCGTGTCCTCGCGTCCCAGTCCCAGGATAAGCGTCGCCGGCGCCAGGTCCGCCACTGCCCCGGCCGCCGCATCGGCCACCCTGTCCGCGAGCCCGTTGAGCCACGCGGGCTCGGGCGCAGGGCTGTAGAGCGCGAAGGTCGCGGGCGCGGCGTGCGTGTGCGTGGCCGCGAGCATGACCGATGCCGCTGGGATTCCAGTCCTGGCCTGTATGCGCAGGCGCGCATCCGCCACGAACCCGGCGTCGAGTTCGCACAGATCGCAGACCACCAGCGCTGCGCGCTCCCTTGCGTGCTCAAGGACGAGCGCGCGCGCGTGCAGGTCGTCGTGCACCCCGCGGGCGCGCTCCTCCCTGGCCCCGAACCCGGCCAGGAAGGCTCCGGGCGGAGGGGTGATCGTGGCGTGTGAACAACCCACGCGCATGGGGGAGGATCTCCTACAGGAGTTCCCTGTGGTGGCGGGCGATCTTTGCGACGGCCCGCTGGATGTCGGCAACATCCTCGTGTGTGCCCAGGAGAACGTACTGGGGCAGCCAGATCCCTTCGTGGGCCCAGGCCCGCTCGGTGTGCGGGAGCCCGTCGCCTTCGGGGACCGTGCGCAGGGACAAGCCCCTGGCTTCGAACGCCCGCCGGATCGCTGGCATCGTGTGCAGAGGAGGGTATCCCGCCATGGCGGGAATCCCTTCGGCGACGAGCGCCTCTATGAATCGCGACTTTGGCAGGCCTCCGAACGCCTCGGCCCTGTGCTTGAAGACGTACAGGTAGCGCGCGTGCCGGGTGACCTGCGGGGGGGCGGCGAGCGGCTCGATGCCCTCGACCTGGCAGAGGAGGGCATCGAGATGCGCGGCATTCTCGGCGCGCAGGGCGATCTGGTCGTCGAGGCGGTCTATCTGCGCAATCAGGATCGCAGCCTGGAACTCCGTCATGCGCAGGTTCCAGCCCAGGCGGTGGTGTTCATACCACTCCCCGCCCGGGATGCGCCCCACGTTCTGCAGCGACCACACCGTGTCGGCAAGCGCCGCGTTGTTGGTTACGACCGCGCCGCCCTCGCCGGCGGTGAGGATCTTGGTGGACTGGAAGCTGAAGGTCCCGAGATCGCCGATGGCGCCGACGCGCCTTCCCCGCCACTCAGCCCCGTGGGCCTGAGCCGCGTCCTCAATGATGGCGATTCCCTGTGTCCCGGCCAGCGAGGTGATGCCGTCCATGTCTGCAGGAGCACCGGCCAGGTGGACAGGGATGACCGCGCGGGTCTGTGGCGAGACCGCGCCCGCGGCGGCCTGTGCCGAGATGTTGTACGTCTGCGGGTCAATGTCCACGAAGACCGGGACCGCGCCCAGGTGCAGCACCGCGCTGGCCGTAGCGATGAACGTGTAGGCGGGAACGATCACCTCGTCCCCGGCAGCGACGCCGGCGGCGCGCAGCGCCAGCTCCAGCGCAACGGTGCCGTTCACGCAGGTGACGGCGTGGGCGGCCTGCTGGTAGGCGGCGAACCGCCGCCCGAACTCGTCGTTCAGGCGCCCGGTCGTGCGGCCCCAGTGCCCGCTGCGCAGCGCTCCCAGAAGGGCTTGCTCTTCTTCGGGGCCGAACTGCGGCCATGTGGGGAACGGTTTTGACCGCGTGGGGGTGCCGCCTAGCAGCGCGAGATCCGACATGCTACGGGCGCTCTCCTGCGTGCTCGCCGTTGTCCAGCGTCTCGAGCATTGCGTCCCACCGGTCGAGGCAGATTGTGCTGGCCTCGAGCCCACCTTCAGAGAAGCCCGTCCCGGCGGGCAGCCGGGCCGCGTCGGCACTCAACGTGCGGGTGACGCGGTAGTGAGTCTCGAGCGCCATGTATCCGACGTACTGCTCCTGACGCAGCCGCACGAAGATGTCGCGGTAGGGGATTTCCCCATCGCCGAGCGCCACGGCGGCAATGCTCCCGGTCTCCGGATCCCTGCGGGCGTCCTTGATGTGGACGTGCAGGATGTACGGACGCACCGCCTCATACCCGTCGGGATACGGCTGTTCGCCCACGGGATCGTAGAGCGCGTTTCCCGGATCCCACACCGCGCCGAGCGCCGGATGCTTCAAGCGTGCCAGGAGATCCGCGACCTTCTTGCAGCTGGACCCGTACACGCTGGGCTCGTTCTCCACGCCCAGCCGGCAGCCGAAGTCCAGCGCGACATCCGCGGCCTCTGCGAGATGATCCGCGATGGCAGGCGCGACTTCGCGCCAAGCCAGCACATCGCCGGGCAGTGCTGGCGCTCCGGGCGCGCGCGGCTTCCAGAACGTGAAGACCCGCGCGAGGCCGGTCTCCAGCTCGCAGCACACGTCCAGGCAGCGCTTCAGGGTCTCGAGATGCTCGTGCACCTGCCGATGGTCGTCCAGTTCGCACTTGAAGACCGGTGTGGCGACGGCACAGATCGCAAGCTCCGCGGTGCGGGCCATGCCCCGGAGCGCGCGAACTTCAGAACGGGAGAGTTCGTGCGGCCGCTTTTCCCAGACCGACCGGATCTCAATGCCGTCGAGACGAAACCGCCGTGCCAGCCCGATTGCGTCGGCTGGATCCTGTGAAACCTCGTCGGTGATGATTGCCCGACGGAACATCACATCGTCACAGGCCGTCCCGACCGCGACGACTCGTAGATGGCCAGCACCGCGGCCACCGCGCGGCGTGCCTCCTCACCGCCCACCGGCGGCGGCCGGTGCTCGCGCAGGCTGTCGACAATCGCCTTGTACTGGCTGGCAAACTCCTGGGATCCGAGGGCGGTGGGCGCATTCGCGGCGCCGATGGTCGCGGCGTCGGCGGTGACCCGCTCGGGCTCACCCTGGATCTCCCACTTCACGACGCGCGTCTCTTCGAGCACGATCGATCCGCGCTCGCCGTGGAGCGCCAGGCGCCGCGGGAAGCCCGGCGTCACCGACGTGGTGCCGGTGATGGTTGCCAGGCAGCCGTTTTCGAGATCGGCCACGGCCACCGCGGTGTCCTCGACCTCGATCTGCCGGGCCAGCGTGCGCGCGTACCCGTAGATCGTCCGGGGCGCGCCGGCCAGCCACAGCAAGAGGTCGACCCCATGGATGCCTTGGTTCATCAGCGCTCCGCCGCCGTCCATGGCCCAGGTGCCGCGCCAGCCCGCGGAGTCGTAGTACGCCTGCGACCGGAGGTACTTCATCGAGAGGTCGGCCAGCAGGAGCCGCCCCAGACGGCCGTCGGTGATCGCGCGCTTCACCTCGACCACGTCCGGCGCGAAACGAAGCTGCGAGATGACCGCCAGCGTCCGGCCGGTCCGGCGCGCGGCTTCAATGGCGGCGTCGGCCTGCGCCAGCGTGATCGCCAGCGGCTTCTCGATCACCACGTCCTTGCCAGCTTCCATCGCGGCCACCGCCATCTCGGCGTGCAGGCCGCTGGGGGCGCAGACCGCGACGGCATCAATATCCGGGCGGCGCAAGAGGGCATCCAGATCAGGTGCCCAGTCGAGGCCGCGCGCCGCGGCGAAGGCCTGCGCGCGCTCGGGTCGGCGCGACGCAACGGCTACCAGCGTCGCCCCGCCGGTCCGCCCAATCGCTTCAGCGTGAAAGGGAGCGACCGTGCCGCAGCCCACAATCGCAAAGCGGATGGGCATCCTATCCTTTCATGCCGGCCAGCGTCACCCCGCGGATGATGCTGCGGCGTAGGATAAGGAACGCGATCAGCACGGGGACCACCGTGAGGACCGACCCCGCCGTGATCCGACCGTAGTCGACGGTGAAGGCCCGCTGAAACATCGCCAGCCCCAGTTCCATGGTGAACAGGGTCCGATCGCTGGTCACGATCATCGGCCAGATGAAGAAGGCCCAGGCGTTGGTGACGGCCAGGATGGCCAGCGCTCCCAGCGCCGGTTTGGAGAGCGGCAGTACCACTCGTCGAAAGATGTAGAACTCCGTCGCGCCGTCGATGCGCGCGGCATCGAGCAGTTCGTCGGGGATCGTCATGATGCTCTGGCGCATGAAGAAGATGCCGAAGCTCATGATCAGCAGGGGCGCGGCGATGCCCTGGTACGTGTTGATCCACCCCAGCGCCTTGATCTGCAGGTAGAAAGGCACCATGTAGGACTCGAAGGGGATCATGGCAGTGACCAGCACGATGATGAACAGCAGATCCCGTCCGGGGAACCGGTACTTGGCAAAGATGAACCCGGCCAGCGACGATGTGAACAGGATCGCGAGGGCGGAGGCCGTCGAGACGACCGCGGTGTTCCAGACATACCGTAGCCACGGCGCCGCCTGCACCACATCGGCGTAGTGGGCAAGCGTTGGATGCGCAGGCCAGAGCCGCAACGAAGGGTTGAGGATCTCCGCCGAAGGCGTGAGCGACGTTGTGAGCATCCACACAAATGGGAGCAGCATGAGACCTGCGGCGGCCAGGAGGATGCCGTGGAGGGCCAGGCTCCGGAGCACCACGCGGGCAGTCGCCACGGCTAGCGGTCTTCCCGGAACAACCGCATGTGCATCAGCGTCAACACCAGCACCAGGCCCAGGAGAATTGCGGCTTCGGCAGAGGCGTATCCCACCCTGTAGTAGCGAAATCCATTCTCCCACATGTCGTAGACGAGCGTGCGGACCAACCTCGCGGCCGCCCCCTGAATGTCGCTGGTCATCATGAAGACCGGCGTGAATACATTGTAGGAGTTGATCGTCGAGATCACCACGACGAAGAGGATCATCGGCCGCAACAGGGGGAGGGTGATGTGCCGGAAGATTCTCGAACCGGAGGCGCCGTCCACCACTGCTGCTTCATAGTACTCCTGAGGGATATTGTTGAGGCCGACGAGGAACATGATGAGATTGTAACCCAGAGTCTTCCAGACCATCACAATGAGGATCGAGATGAGGGCCAGCCGCTCGTCCACGAGCCAGGCCTGGGGCGCAAGTCCGAGGACCACCATGGCCTGGTTGAGTGGCCCGTACCGGGTATCGTAGATCCATTTCCAGACGACCGTGACAGGGACCCATGGCGTCACGACCGGCAGGAAGTAGATGAGTTGGTAGATCGGCGCGCCGCGGACCTGCGCGTTCACGGTCACGGCCAGCAGCAGCGCCAGGACCGTTCCGAGAATCACGCTTCCTGCGGCGAGAACACTGGTGTTGACGAGCGCCGTCTGAAAGTTCGCGTCTCGAATCAACTCCAGGTAGTTACCCCACCCGACGAAGATGCGGATCGGGCGGATCATGTCCCAGTTGTACAGGCTGGCCGCCAGCGTCGTAACGATGGGGACGATGCGCAGGTAGGCAAAGAGGAGCAGCGTCGGAGCCAGGCCCAGGTAGCAGAACAGGTAGATCCCGAGCTGCCGCCGGCTGACGCCTCGATAGAGCCATTGCGCGTTCGCAGTCAGCTCTCGCACGGTTTCACCGACGCCCGATGTCTTGCGTTGTAGCCTGATGTCCTGGGCGCCGGGGCCCGGCCCCTGCTGGGGCCGGGTCCCCTGATGGGGTCGCGCGCGGACATCCGCCCTGCTACTCGGCGAGCAACCCTTCTCTTCGCAGGATGTCGTTCGTCTCCCTCGCAGCCTCTTCGATGAACCTGGCGATGCCTGCCGGGTTGTCCACCAGCGACTTGTCTGCGAACGCCCGCTCCAGCCGCGCGGCGAGCTTGGTCAGAATCTCGTCGAACGGGCCGATCGGGAGGTACCAGTAGAACTCGAATCCCTCAGGGGCTTCGAAGAACGCCTTGAACTGCGGCGCCTTCCGGATCTGGGCGGTGTAGTCCACGTCCTGCCGTGCCGGCATCCAGCCCACCATCTCGAGGAGCAATTGCTGGTTCTCCGGGCGCATAATGAAACTGACGAAGTCCCACGCCACCTCCGGATTCTTCGCCGACCGGGTCACGAAGAGGTTCACAGAGTTGATGATGGTCCCGGCCCGCCGATGGCGAGGCAGCGGAGCCGTCGTGTAGAGCAGGCCCGGATTGTTGGCGCGGAGGAAGCCGATCACCCAGGATTCCCGGGTGAACATGGCTGACTGTTCGAGGGCGAAGGCCTCCGCATCCCGCTTCAGCGTGGGGTCGTCGCACTTGTACTTGTGAACGAGATCCACATACAGCTTCAGCGCGTCGCGTCCGGCCTGGTTATTGTAGCCGGCTCGATACTTCCCACCGGGGCGAGCTTCAATGATGGTCCCACCGGCCGGATAGAGCCAGAACCACCACTTCTCGCCCACGCCGCTGCCACCACCAAAGAGTCTGAGCCCGATACCCCCTTGCGCGATCCTGCCGGTCGCGTCCCGCTTGGTGAGCTTCTGGCAGTACTCGATGACCTCGTCCCACGTCTGGGGCGCACGCCTCAGCCCGGCTTCCTGAAACATCTTGATGTTCCAGAACAACACCTGGCGGCCCTGGAAGAACGGCACCCCGTAGGTCTTGCGCTGGTAGGTGTTGATGATGCGCATGGCGTCCGGGAACGCCTTGCCCTGCAGGAAGGTTTCCTGCGCATGCGGGTTGGGCGGGATGAACCCCGCCTCGATGAACCGCTGCAGTGCGTAGGTTGAGATCTCGAGGATGTCGGCCGCGGTGTCGGCAGGGATAGTCGCGGCCAGTTTGCGCTCGAAGTCGCGCAACGGATGCGTGAGGATCGAGATCTCCACCGTTGGATTGGCGCGGCGGTAGTCCGCAGCCATCCTCTCATAGAAGGGGCCGATCTCCGGGAAGCCGCCCCAGAGGCTCAGCCGGACGGTAGGCGCACCATAGGCTGGTGCCACGGCGAGAAGGCCGGCGACCAGCAGGACGCACAACCCCAGGATGCCGGGGTGGCGAGGTTGTCGCGTGCGCATCGCAATCCCCCCTGTTCTCCAAAGTGCCGGGAGGAAGGCGGTGGCCTATCCGGTGCCCGCCCCACTCTCCGGCCTGACGTAGGACACGACGTAGAGGTATTCCAGCGGATCCGCCGGGCTGTCGTTGGACACGCCGTGCTGCGTGCCGAGGGGAATGTAGACGGCGTGGCCGGGCCCGATCGCGCGGCGCTCCTGCCCAAGGGTCACCGCGCCGTGGCCCCGCAAGATGTAGTAGACTTGCTCTTCGTCCTTATGGACGTGCGTTGGGACCTCGGAGCCGGGACGGACGCTGACCAGGCTCATCGCCATGCAGGCGGTGTCAAAGACCCGCCGGTAGGCGGCATAGGTATAGTCCTCGGTGCCTAGCGTTGCGGTATCGATAACGCCTGCCACGCCGTTCCCTCCCGACCGCCCCAGGGCTGTCACTGCCTCCACAGGTCCGAGCATGACAACGCTGGCAGGACATTACTGTGGAATTCGCTTCTGACATGGGAACTCCTGCTGGTGGGGAAGCGCACCACCACCAGGGAATCCCTCCCTGGTACGGTAGACGCTGTCAGGAACCGGGGGGTAAGGTGCCACAAGGAACCCGGGACTCTCCACCAACCATCAGGGAAGAGTGCGTGCACGAACAGACCCGGCACCGGGCGATGCGTGCACTCCTACGGCGCCGCGGAGTCCAGGGCGAGGACCTTCCTGGCCATCCGCACCGCCACGGCGGCGCTCTCACCATACCCATCGGCGCCAACCTCGGCGGCGAACCGGGCCGTTACCGGCGCGCCACCAACCAGCACCCTGACATTGTCGCGAAGCCCTGCGTCGACGATCGCGCGGATCACCACACCCATCTGGAGCATCGTTGTGGTAAGCAGGGCCGAGAGTCCGAGAACGTCCGCCTGGTGCTCTCGCACCGCCTGCACGAACTGCTCGGCCGGTACGTCGACCCCCAGGTCCACAATCTGGAACCCGGCGCCCTCTAACATCATGGCGATCAGGTTCTTTCCAATGTCGTGGAGGTCTCCCCTGACGGTTCCGATGACCACGGTAGCCACCGGCCTCACCTCGCGTTGGGTGAGCAGCGGCTTGAGCAGGGCCAGGCCCGCCTGCATCGCCCGTGCTGACACCAGCATCTCTGGCACGAAGTATTCCTGGCGTTCGAACCGTGCGCCAACCTCGGCCATGGCCGGCACCATCCAGCGGCTCACGATTTCCTCCGGGGGCGTCCCCTGATCGATAGCTCTCTGGACGAGTCCCTTCGTACGGGCGAGATCGCCATCTATGATGGCGACGGAAAGAGCCTCTAGGCCCAATGGGGGCATGCCGCGATTCCTCCCCGCACTGCGATTTCGCGGTGATGCTTCGACAGCCGTGCGCCATCATCCAAGGACATCACATGGCTCCTACCGACTTTAGGGTCTCATCATAGACCGCCAATAGATTCGCCAGCGGCACATCAGGCTGCACGGCGTTAGACGGGGCCAGGATCAGGCCGCCGTCGTGTCCCAGCTCTCTTATGCGCGCTCTGACTTCAGCCCGCACATCCTCGACGCTTCCAAATGGCAGGGTGCGCTGTGAGGAAAGCGTCGAACGGAACGTTATGTGGGTTCCATACTGGTGTTTGAGTGCGAAGACGTCCATGCATTCCGGCTGCAGAGGATCGATGATATCGAAGCCAATATCAATGAGATCAGGAATCACCGTCTGCATGGCACCGTCGCTGTGGAAGTAGTAGTAGATACCAGGGCGACGCGTTGCGGTGATCACCCGTGCGAGACGTGGTTTGATCTCAGCACGCCACCATGCCGGCGAGATCAACATGCCCTGACCGCTTGCGATGTCGCCGGCCATCTGAATGATGTCGGCCCCGGCCTGGATCATTCGGCTCACGTCGGCGATCTTGTGGTCGGTGATGCGGTCGAGCAGCCGTGTGGTGAATGCATGGTTGAGGCGCGTGTCCATCAGGAATTGTTCGAATCCGCGCAGCTCCCACGCATCACGGAAGATATTCCCGGTCTCCACCTGAACCATGTAGCGATCCTTGAACCGCTGCACCTGAGCGGAGATATGCGCGTATCGCTCAGGGAGATCAGGATTCGGGAACGTGAAGGCGTCCGGGCTCTCGGCTCCCCGGAGGGGATGATGAGTGAATCTGAAGTAGGTATTCGTGCTATCTATGACTCGGCGAATGCCGCGATCATCTTCGAACTCGCCGGTTGGTAAGATCCGAACAAGGTCCCGCGACCCGACGCCCACGTAGGCCTCAACTGGGCCGGGCACCGCCGTGGAAGCGAATTCGGCAGATGGCTCGATGACGGCCTGGCGGAAATCGAAGCCGAGCATGTCCTTGATCTGGTCATCGTCGTGCATGCCAAGGTAGGCACGAAGACTCCTCCATACTTCCGGGCGGAAGGCTCCATCCAATGGAGGACGGTCGGGAGCAACTTGGCTCAGCGTCATCCGTACCCGGTCACACGGTCTCATGGCCTGGCCCCCGGCCGCAATTCCCATTTTCGGTTCCTAATGCCCCGGCAGCGCCGCCGACCGACGCAGCATTACCCCGGCCGCAGGTCCGGACATGACAACGCTAGCATAGCGCCGCAGGTATTTTCGCCTCTGACATGGGAACTCCTGCCGGCAGGGAAGCGCGCCGCCGCCGGGGAATCCCTCCTTGGTACGGTAAACGCTGTCAGGAACCGGAGGATGCAGTGCCGCGAGAAACCCGGAACCCCCCACCTACCATCAAGCAGGTCGCTATCCTCGCCCGCGTCTCGATCAAGACAGTCTCCAGGGTCATCAACGGGGAAGAGTATGTGCACGATGATACCCGGCGTCGGGTGACGCGCGCGATTCGGCGCCTGAACTACCGCCCCAACGCGCTTGCGCGGAGTCTGGTCACGCGACGGTCCCGCTCGATCGGTCTGGTGATCGCCGACATCGTCAATCCCTTCTTTCCGCCGCTGGTCCGGGCGGTAGAGGACGCCGCGGCCGCCCGGGGGTACAATGTGATTCTCTGCGACACGGATGAAGACGCGACCCGCGAGCGTGCGGTGATCTCTGTCCTGCTGGAGAAGCAGGTTGACGGCCTGATCCTCTGTGCCTCGCGCGTTCCGTCGGGCTATTTGAAGGGGTTGGCTGGCGAGGGAGTGCCCCTGGTCCTGGTCAACCGTGTGCTGGCCCACCCGCGGGCTGCCGCTGTGGTCGTCGATGGCGCAGAGGGCGGGCGACGGGCCACCACGCACATGCTCGATCTCGGGCACCGGCGCATCGCCTACCTGGCGGGCCCGGCGGGGTCGTTCTCGCACCGCAGCCGGCTGCGAGGGTACCGCGAGGCGCTGGCGACCCGAAAGATAGTGTTCGATCCAAGCCTGGTGGCTGGCGGCATCGCCTCGATTGCGGCCGGCCGCCAAGCCATGGCCGCGCTGCTCGACCTGAAGCGGCCGCCGAGCGCGGTGTTCGCCTTCGACGACCTGATGGCGATCGGCGCGATAGAGGAGGTCCACCGGCGCGGGTGCCGCGTCCCGGAAGACGTTGCGATCGTCGGGTTCGACGATATTGATCTGGCGGCGTTTGTTGATCCCCCGCTGACGACGGTGGCGCAGCCCAAGGCCGAGATGGGCCGGCTCGCGGCCCTCCGCCTGCTGGAGATGGTCGAGAACTCATCGCCTCCCAGAGCCCGGACCATGACGCTGACTCCCGAGCTGGTCATCCGCCGCTCCTGCGGCGCCCGCAGCATCCCGACCATCCGCGCCCCCGGCACGCCCGGCCCATCACTCAAGGAGGCCTCCACATGAGGATCAACTGCTGCTGGCTCTACGCCATCGACAAGTACGGCTACCCG